>JBIQHE010000010.1:0-116415 GCA_044508875.1 Sphingomonadales bacterium
CCATAGAATCACAAAGCCCCGGCTCGCGCCAGGGCTTTGTCAGCAGTCTGAGGGGCGGTGGCATACACCGCCCCTTTTTCTGTCTCCTAATCGGAATCTTGCGAGCGAGGGGTTAGCGGCTCGCGTAGACGACGAGCTTGACCTTCTGCCCCGGCGTCAGGCGGCTGTTGGCGGCGACGCGGTTGAGCACCTGGAACCGCTCGGCCTGATTGTCGCTATAGGCCATGCGGCGCGCGAGGCTTGCGACCGTATCGCCGCTCTTTACCGTCACCACATCGACGCGGCGCGGCTTGATCGCCGCCGCCTCACTCGCGTTGAGGCGCCGCAGGCTGGTAAACATCGAATTGAAGGTTCCCGCACCCCCCGCCTTGGTCAGCGTGACGAAGTGAAAAGCACTGTCGCGCGCGAATTCATAGGCAAAGACCGTGACATCGACCTGCCCCGACTGCGCGTTCGCCCGGACGGTTGAATAATAAGCCGGGATCCCGTTCACCGTCGTTCGCTGGATGCTCGAGGGCGCCAGGTTGGCGTCTCCCCCCACCGCCTTGAAGACCGCGGCGATATAGGCGTTCATGTCGCCATTATAAGAAGCGGTGGAAAACTGCGCCTGTCCGCCGTTGCCGCTGACGCTCACCGCGCTCGTCCCATTCTGCATCCCGTAGCCATTGGGAATGGTGAAGGCGAGACGAAGGTCGGGATGGAGGAACTGGCGTCCCTCGACCACGCCTTGCGCCGGATCATCGCCGTACAGGACGCCGTTGACCGAAGACATGAAGGCGTCGGCGTTTCGAACACCGCCGGCGCCCGCTCGGCTCGCAAGCGTCTCCGCATTGCGCACCCGCGATGCAGGATCAGGGTGAGTGCTCGCCCATTCAGGGATCGAGCGGGCATCGCCGCCCGCGAGACGGGCTTCGAGATTGGTCTGGTTGGCAAGGCTCGCAAGAACGGTTGAAAGCGCCAGCGGGTCGTAACCCGCACTCTTCAGATACTGTACCCCGAGCTGGTCGGCTTCGAGCTCCTGGCTGCGAGAGAAACCGAGCGTCGCAAGCTGGGCGACCTGCATCGCATTATTCTGGAGGAGGCCGCCAAGCGATCCGAGGAGACCGCCACTATCGCCGATCGCGCCGCCGAGCACCGCACCAAGGACGCCGAGGATGGTGTTGCGCGTCGCCGCCGACTGACGCTTCTTGCTATGCTGCGCCGCTACATGCCCGACCTCGTGTCCGAGGACCCCGGCCAGTTCGGCCTCGTCGTTCATCAAGGCCATCAGCTGGCGGGTGACATATATATAGCCGCCCGGAATCGCGAACGCGTTGTTGACAGGCGAATTCAGGAGGGTGACCGTGAAGTCACCTCGCGCGTTCGACATCCCCGACTGGACGGCAATATTCTGCCCGACCCGGGTAACATAAGCTGCCTGGGGGCCCGAATAGGTGCCCCCGAATTCCTGCAGAAGCTGGGGATGCGCCTCGGCTCCCTGCTGGCGTTCCGAAGCGGTGATGCTCGTCGCGGTCTTTATAGCCTTTGTCTTGGCATCAGCGGGCCCGCTCACGCCGCCGCCGGCTGCCGCGCATCCCGCCAGCACCATCGCCAACGCTATCGTTGTCGTCATGCGGACCATTGGTGCACCTCCATTTTCTTGCGTTGAAAGCTCGCCCTCTTCGCGAAGGCGTGACGGAAAACGCCAGCAAGCGCGACCGGTTCCCCTCTTACGCGCGTCCCATGGCAAGGAATTTTTCCTCGCGGGCCAAAAGCAGCGCCTCGCGCGGCTGGCCCGCCAGGGCGTCAAGTTCACCCGCGATCGCATCTCCGAGCGCCTGGATTGCGATCTCGGGTGCGCGGTGCGCACCGCCCACGGGTTCAGGAACGATGCGGTCGATCACCCCGAGCGCCAGGAGATCCTCCGCCGCCATCTTCATCGCTGCCGCGGCCTCGGGTGCCTTGTCCGAGGTGCGCCAGAGGATCGAAGCGCAGCCTTCGGGCGAAATCACCGAATAGACGGCATGTTCGAACATCAGCACGCGATTGGCCGCCGCGAGCGCAATCGCGCCGCCCGACCCGCCCTCGCCTACGATCGCGGCAACCATGGGCACGCTGAGCGCGAGACATTGTTCGGTGGAGCGCGCAATCGCCTCGGCCTGCCCGCGTTCCTCGGCCTGGATGCCAGGAAACGCCCCCGAGGTGTCGACCAGCGTTACCACCGGAAGGCCGAAGCGGTCGGCAAGTTGCATCAGGCGGATCGCCTTGCGGTAGCCCTCGGGCTTCGCCATGCCGAAATTATGCTTCATGCGCGAGGGAATATCGTCGCCCTTTTCGTGCCCGATCACCATCACGCGGCGACCGCGGAAGCGGGCAAGACCGCCGAGGATCGCCTGGTCGTCGCCAAAGTTGCGGTCACCTGCGAGCGGCATCCAGTCGTCGAAGAGGCCTGCGACATAATGTTTGAAATGCGGCCGGTCGGGATGACGCGCGACCTGCGTCTTCTGCCAAGGTGTCAGCTTGCCATAGATTTCGCGCAGCATTTTCGAAGACTTGGCCTCGAGCCGTGCGATATCATTCTCGATGTTGAGCGTGGGGTCATCCCCCATTTCGCGCAGTTCGGCGATCTGCCGATCGAGGGCGGCGACCTGTTTTTCGAAGTCCAGATAGGCTGTCATCGGCAGAGCGCTAAGCGGTCGGCGGCTTCAGGTCAACGTCCTCTCCAATCCCCATTCGCGCAAGCGGGTGCCGATTGTTGACCAGCTCTACGAGGCGGCGGCTGTCGACATGGGTGTAGATCTCGGTCGTCGCGATATCGGCATGGCCGAGCATCAGCTGGAGTGCGCGCAGATCGGCGCCGCCCTCGAGGAGATGAGTGGCAAAGGCGTGGCGCAGAACATGCGGGCTCACCGCCTGCGGATCGAGCCCGGCGCGTCCGGCAAGCGCGCGCAGCATCTGAAAAAGGCGCACCCGCGAAACATGTCCCTTGCCCGATGGAAAGAGCCAGTGGGCGCCCTCGGGAAGCAGCGGCAACCAGCGTTCGAGCGCGCCGCGGGCGCGCGCCGACAGCGGCACCAGCCGTTCCTTGTCGCCCTTGCCGCGCACGATGAGGAACGCGCGCTCGCCAGCAATCGCGCGCCGCGGAAGCGAGACAAGCTCGCTTGCACGAAGCCCTGAACCGTAAAGCAGCTCGAGCAGCAGCAGCAGGCGAACCGCCGAAGCAGGCGGTGTCTCGCCGTCCGCTTCGGCCCCCGCCTGCGCGAAAAGCTTTTCAACGTCCGCGTGGGTCAAGATACGCGGCAGGGGTCGCCGCGTCGCCGGACGTGCAACATCGAGCGCGGGATTGTCTTGCCGCTCGCCTTCATCAAGCAGGAAAGCGAAAAATTGACGCAGGGCCGAGAGCTTGCGTGCGGCGGTGCTCGCGGCAAGAGCGCTGTAATCCGCCATTATCTTGCGCAGAACCGCCGTCGTCGCCCGGGCCAGGCGACCATTCGCAAGCGCCGACGCCTGGTCAAGGTCGTGGCGATAGGCGGCAAGTGTATTGCGCGCAGCACCGCGCTCAGCCGCCATCATCTCCAGGAAGCGTTCGATCAGCGCGCCGTCGGCCGTGTCCATCGACTGCGCGCGATCAGACCCGAACCAGCGCTTCCGCGGCGATCATGCGTGCCTCTGCCTCGAGACCCACGTCCCGCAGAGCGCGGACAATGCGGTAGAGATGATAGGGCGGCATCTTCGCCCAATCGCCTTGCATGCCTGTCGCGGCGAGCAGCGCCACCATGCCCGGCTCGCGCCGCTCGGCCGCCTGATCGATCGCGCGGGTCCAGCGGGTCTGGCGCGCGAGATCGACGCCGAGGTCGCTCGCCGCCGAGGACGCGTCACCGGGCTCGATGCGCCCGAGACCGGCGAGAGCCGCGAGGAACAGCTTCGAGCGAAGCTGGTCGGCGCTGTCGTCATTGCCAGCAAAGCGCGCGATGCTGCCCGCAGTGGTTCCATTGAGCGAGCGCGGCGATCCGACAGCGAGCACGCCCCAGGCGCGCGTGCCGACATTCACCTTCGGCACCCACGCCATCGCGTTCTGATCATAGCCGCCTGCGAGCATCGAGCCGATCAATTGCCAGGGATCCTTGCCAACGTCGGTCTCGGTCGGCAGCGCGGCAGCGGCGCGGGCGGTGGCGATCAACGCCGCATAACGTTGCACGCCGCTGCCTGCCCCATTCCACAAGCTTGCCATCGCGCTGTAGCGATCGGCGGCTTCTGCTGCGCGAAAGGCGCGGCGCAGCGTCTCCGTCTGTGCCGCGAGGGCGGCCGGGGGTTCAGCCTCGCTTGCCGCAGTGCTGAGAAGCGAAACATAGGCAGCGCTCGACAAGATGCCCCGCGACGCCGCGTCGGGCGCGGCCGCGATGCGATCGGTCATTTCGGTCATCGGGGCGAGCACCGTCCAGCCGCGCATATAGGAGGGCTGGGATGCGCGAAGCTCGGCGGGAACCGGGATCGCCGTCGCGGTCGCCATCCCAAAGCGCCAGTTCGTCAACCGGTCGATATTATCCCACTCGATCGTCGTCGAGCGGCGGCCGGCGCCGGTCGCGCCGAGCACGCGTTCGGCGAGCAATATGTCGAAGTTGGCGATCCTGCCGCTCGACCGAACCCGGCCGATGGCCCAGCCGGCGGGACCGGCGTCGCCCGACAGGCCAGCGCAGATCGCTGCCGACAGGCGCCATGTCTGCTCATCGCCGTGCGCCAGGCCTGCAGGGACATAGGGGCACATACCGGCCGGATCCGCCGTGGCGAGATAAGCCTGCTGCGCAACTGCAACGAGGCGTTTGCTCGCGCGGTCATAGTCGACCGACTGCACGATCCGGCGCGCCGCGGTCGATTCGCCCATTCGCAAGAGCAGCGCCGCGCGGTCCGCGGCGAGATCGGCGCCGTTGATCGTCGGCGGGGTGTCGATGGCCGAAACGAGTGCGCGGCGCAGCAGGATCTGCCCCCATCGCGAAGCGAGCCGGCCATTTGTATTGCGCATGATCGCCGCGGCATATTGGCCGCGGACCCCGAACGCGTCGGGGGCCATCCCCCCGGTTTCGGGCGTGAGCGGACCGATACGCGTCAAGAGACGACGAGCGCCCGGGGGCAGGTCATATTTGAGCTGACCCGAGGTGCCTTCCTCGATGTCACTCGCATCGGACTCCGCGTCTGTGCCATCATCGGCGGGCAGCGTCGCGGTGACCGGCGGCGCGAGGGGCGCCGCCCCCTTCGGGACCGCGGGCGATGCGGCCTTTGGCGCCGTCGCGGCGGTTGACGACGGCGCGGGGGCCGGTGCGGGGCCCGGAGCAGGAGACGGAGCGGGCGTGCCGAAGCCCTCGGGCAGAAGCGACTCCTGCGCAACCACCGGCAAGACCAGCGCCGCGGCGAGCGCGCTGCCCGAGAGACCTAGCGTCACGGCGAGCAGGCGGTTCCTCATCGGCCCGGGTTCCCGCTCGGCGCTGCAGCTCCAATCACGTCGGTCACATCCACCTCAATCATCTTTGGCTCGGTTGGCCGGCCCAGGAATAATAGCAATAGCCAGAAGGCAAGGAGCAGCAAGACCAGCACGACCAATCGCCCGATCCACCGGCCTTTTCCCGATCTGCTCCTCGCGCGCAATATGCCTCGTGACCCTCGGTTCATCGTTCGCGCCAAAAACCATTGTTCCGCGCAGGCCCTTCGGTATAGCCGCGCCCACGATGACGCGAAACCCGAAAAGCCCTGACCCCGCCATCGCGCCGTCGATCCGCGAGCGATCGATCGTGCTCGTCGGGCTGATGGGCTCGGGCAAGTCGACGATCGGTCGCCGACTGGCGCAGCGGCTTGGAATGCCCTTCGCCGACGCTGACGACGAGATTGAGCGCGCGGCCGGCATGACCATTTCCGACATTTTTGCCCGCTTCGGCGAGGCGCATTTCCGCGACGGCGAACGGCGGGTAATCGCGCGGCTGCTTGCGGGCCGCCCGCTGGTCCTCGCCACCGGCGGCGGCGCGTTCATCAATGACGAGACGCGCGCGCTCATCCTCAAGGACAGTCTTTGCATCTGGCTCGATGCCGATATTCCAACCCTCGTCGAGCGCGTCGGACGCCGTAGCCACCGCCCCCTTCTCAAGGACCGGGACCCGGGCGAGGTGCTGCGCGAACTCGCAGCAGTCCGCAATCCCATCTATGCCGAGGCGCATCTGCGCGTCAGCTCGGCAAGCAATCCGCACGAACAAACGGTGCGCGCGATACTGGAGGCGCTTGCGACATGGAAAGCCTGACCGTCGACCTTGGCCCCCGCAGCTACCCGATCCTCATCGGCGACGGCCTCCTGGCCGGCATCGGCCGCCACGTCGCGCCGCTTCTCAAGCGGCCGCGCACGATGATCGTCACCGATACAAATGTCGCAGAACCCTATCTCGCGCGCCTCGGCATGGCGCTCGGCGCCGAAGGCATCTCCTTTTCCTCCTTCGTGCTTCCCGCAGGCGAAGGCACGAAAAGCTGGGACGGCCTCGCGCGGCTCACCGAATGGTTGATCAGTGAAGGGGTCGAGCGCAGCGACCACGTGATCGCGCTCGGCGGCGGCGTCATCGGCGATCTCGTCGGTTTCGCCTGCAGCATCGTCAAGCGAGGCTGTTCGTTCATCCAGGTTCCCACCACTCTTCTCGCGCAGGTCGACAGCAGCGTGGGCGGCAAAACCGCGATCAATGTCGCGGCGGGCAAAAATCTGATCGGCGCCTTTCACCAGCCCGCACTCGTCGTCATCGATCCCACGACGCTTGCAACCCTGCCGCCGCGCGAACTCGGGGCCGGCTATGCCGAGGTGGTCAAATATGGGCTCATCGACGACGCCAGTTTCTTCGCCTGGTGTGAGCGGCATGGCGCCGCTTTGCTGAAAGGCGATAGCGATGCCCGGCACAAGGCAATTGCCCACAGCGTGGCGGCCAAGGCGCGCATCGTCGCCGCCGACGAGCGCGAGACGCAGGATGTGCGCGCGCTCCTCAATCTCGGCCACAGCTTCGGTCATGCACTAGAGGCCGAAACGGGCTATTCGGACCGCCTTCTCCATGGCGAGGCGGTCGCTGCCGGCATGGTCCTCGCACACCAGTTTTCCGCCGCCAAGGGCCTCTGCCCCGCCGAAGATGCGGCACGCGTTCGCGACCATCTTTCAAGCCTTGGCCTGCCGCACAGCCTGGCAAGCGCCGGGATCAACAGCGGCGGCGCCGCGCTGGCCGCACATATGGCGCACGACAAGAAGGTGCGCGGCGGAAAGCTGCCGTTGATCCTGACCCGCGGCATTGGACTAAGCTTCGTGACCGAAGACTATGGGCTCGATGCCGTGGCAGAATTTCTCGACGGGGCGTAATTGCTTATCTTGTAGCGCGGCGACAACCTATGCCGCCTCCGGATCAGCGGCGCGCGCGGCTTCCTCGTCGCGCGCGGCTTTCGCCGCGAGCCGGCGCTGGCGCAGCGTCTCGAGCACGCTCGCGGCCTCGCGTCCGCCGCCCGGTTTGAAGCGGTGCTCGCTTCCCGCCGACAGGTCGCCCTCGCCCATTTGCACCGCCAGGCGCGTCGCGTCGAGCTGGCGGAGTGCCATCTCTACATCCTCCATCTGGCGTGGGTCGACGCCGAGCTGTTGGAGCGCCATCAACCCAAGCGCAATCGAACTTTCAAATAGCTCGCGCACCGCGCCCGATGCTCCCGCGCCCTCGATTGCCATCAACTGGCGCCGGTCGAACACGCGCACCAGCACCTTGGCCTGCGGGAAAGCCTCGATCACCGGCCGCAGCGCTTCGGCATCGACCGAAGGATCGTCGATACAATAGATGATGAGCCGCGCCTCGTCGGCGCCTGCACGGCGGAGCAAGTCCAGTCGCAGGCCGTCACCATAATAGACCTTGGTGTCATAGCGGCCCGAGAGCTCGATCTGGCTTGGCTTCTTGTCGATCAGCGTCACCGAGCAATCGACGGCGTGAAGCATCTGGGCGACAATCTGGCCGAAGCGACCATAGCCAATCACGAGCGCCGAACCGCGCGGTGCATCCTCCGGCCCCACAAGCCCCCCGTTATCGCGATCGGGCTCGAATTCGAGGTCGCGGGCAAAGAGCATCAGGAAGGGGGTCGAGACCATCGACAGCGTGACCACGGCGCTGAAGAGACTTGCGGCCTCGGGCGCGATCAGCATCGCCTGCTGTGCCTGTGTGAAGAGCAGGAAACCGAATTCGCCGCCCTGGCTGAGCAGGAGCGCGAGACCGAGAGCGGTCTTCCACGGTTTGCCGGACCCCCGTACAAGGAGCGTGAGGACGGCCACTTTGGTCGCGACCAGTCCCGCTGCGAGCCCCAGGACACGCAGCGGATCGGCGAAAACCACGTTCAAATCCAGGATCATCCCGATCGCGAGGAAAAAGAGCCCAAGGAGGATGAGGCGGAAGGGTTCGACGTCTGCTTCGATTTCGTGCCGATAGGGTGAATCGGCAAGCATCACCCCCGCGATGAAGGCGCCGAGCGCGGTCGAGAGGTGGAGACTGTGCATCAACGCCGCGCTCGCCAGCACCACGAGCAGCCCGACGACCACGAAAAGCTCGCGTTCGCCATAACGGCCTACGAGACGGAGCAGCGGATTGACGAGGAAGCGCCCGGCGAGCACGAGCCCCGCGATCGCCGCGACGGTATAGAGCGCAAGCACGCCCCCGGGTGGGGCCGAGGGATCGGCCGGGGCCCGCGACAGCGCCGCGACGATGGTAATCATCGGGACGATCGCGAGATCCTGGAAAAGCAGGATCGAGAAGGCCTTTTCCCCGAAGGGGGAGTTGATCCGGCCCGAGCTTTTGAGGCTCGGCAACACCTGCGCGGTCGAGGAGAGCGCAAGCGGCAGCCCCAGGACAAGCGCTGCCTGCCAGCTGAACCCCTGGGTCGCGAGGATGAGGCCGGTGAGAGCGAGCCCGGTGAGGACGACCTGAAGAAGCCCCAGCCCGAAAATGGCCTTCCGGAGCTGCCAAAGTCGCCGCGGGTGGAGTTCAAGCCCCACGAGAAAGAGCAGAAAGGCAATGCCAAGCTCGGCGATCGCGAGTTTCGATTCGCCGCCGCCTACCAATCCGAGCCCATGCGGTCCGACAAGGGCGCCTGCGATCAGGTAGCCCAGCACCGCGCCGAGCCCGAGACGGCGAAAGATCATCACGAACAGGGTCGCGACGCCGAGCAAAATCGCGCCCTCGAAAAGCAGTGTATCGGTCGGCGTTTCGGCGACCCTTTCGGTCACCGCCGGACCCGCCGTGAGGATCGTGAGCCTCATGCGCCGAGGGCCGCTCCCTCAAGCGCCGCGACGGCGGCGTCGAAGGGAAGCAGAATGGCGCCGTGCCGCGCCGGATAATCGCGCGCCGGCGCGAGAAGGTCGAAACCGGGCCAGTCGGGCGCACCGCCCTCACCCGCGAACCAACGTGCGATTGCCTCGCGCGTACTACGAATTTCAGCGACGCTCCGGCCCGGCGCGTGGCGGGCGAGGAGCGCGGCAGAAGCCTGCCCGAGGGCACACGCCTCGACATGGAGGCCGACGGCGGTCACCTGGCCTTCCCGGTCAGCATCGAGGTCGACGATGATCCGGCTGCCGCAAAGCGGCGCGCGCAGCGATGCGCGGCGGCGGGCCTTTTCCGGCAATGGATAGTCCGCGGTTGCCACCGCGAGCGCCAGGATATCGCGATTGTAAAGGGGCGCGCTCATTGCTCGCCGTCCGCGGCGTCCCTTTGCGCGGCTGCCGTCTGCGCCTCCGCGCGGCGATCGGCAATGACCTTGCTCAGCGCTGCGCTCGTCGCACTCAGCGCGGGATAGGTGCGGCTGCCGCTCATCCAGGCCGGACGCTGTGCATTGCCATAGCCGATATCGTAAAGCAGCGTCACGCCCATGAACAGCACCGTCGCGAGTGCAAGGCCCTTCACCGCCCCAAATCCCGCGCCAAGCCCCCGGTCGAAACCCCCGACGATCGATGCGCGGCTGCGTTGCCCCATCGCGCGCGAACCCCATTTGGCGATGGCGAATACGCCGCCGAAAAGCAGCACGAACGCGAGCATGGCAGCACCGCCGGGCGTCCCGACATAATCAGCGACGAGGCCGGTCAGCGTCGCATGGAAGAAGCGCACCGCGAGGATCGCGAGGACCCAGGCCAGCAGCGACGTGACTTCCTGCACCAGGCCCCGCGCGAAGCCGAGCACGGCCCCGCCGAGGACAAGAACAAGCACGACGATATCGAGCGCGGTCAGATTTCCCATTCGCCGGTGGCTAGTCGCGCCCGAGCATCAGGTCAACGAGTTCGCCGAGGCGCGCGAAACCGGTCACCGAAATGCCGCCAACGCCTTTCATCCCCTTGGGCCCCCAGCCGCGCGAAAACCCAAGCTTCGCCGCCTCCCGAAGCCGGAGCGCGTCGTGGGCGACGGGGCGCACCTCACCCGACAGCGAAAGTTCGCCGAAGACGATCGCATCGGCGGGCACCGGGCGCTCGCTGAAGGCCGAGATGAGCGCGGCTGCCACCGCGAGATCGGCCGCGGGGTCGGTCAGGCGGTAGCCGCCCGCTATGTTAAGATAGACTTCCGCGCTCCCCATCTGAAGCCCGCAGCGCGCCTCGAGCACCGCGAGCACCATCGCCAGGCGCCCGCTGTCCCACCCGACCACGGCGCGGCGCGGCGTTGCCCCGCTTGCGAGCCGCACGGTCAGCGCCTGCACTTCGACCAGAACCGGGCGCGTCCCTTCAAGTGCGGGGAATACCACCGATCCCGGCACGTCGCGGCTGCGGTCGGTCAGGAAAAGGCTCGAGGGGTTGGCGACTTCACCCAGCCCCTCTTCGCCCATCGCGAAGACCCCTATCTCGTCGGTACCGCCAAAGCGGTTCTTGACCGCCCGGAGGATACGATAAAGGTGGCTGCGCTCCCCTTCGAAGGAGAGCACCGTATCAACCATATGTTCCAGAACGCGTGGACCCGCGATCGTTCCGTCCTTCGTCACGTGTCCCACGAGCACGATCGCTGCCCCGCTGTCCTTCGCATATCGGATCAGCTCCTGTGCGCTTGCCCGCACCTGGCTCACGGTCCCCGGCGCGCTGTCGATGAGGTCGCTGTGCATTGTCTGGATGGAGTCGATGACGACAAAATCGGCGGTCTGCTGGTCGAGCGTCGCGAGAATGTCGCGCACCGAGGTTGCGCTCGCGAGCGCCACGGGTGCATCTCCGAGCCCCAGTCGCCTCGCGCGCAGCCGTACCTGCGCTGCAGCCTCCTCGCCGCTGATATAAACAACCTTTCGCCCCGCCTTGGCGAGCCTTCCGGCAGCTTGGAGCAGCAGGGTCGATTTGCCGATCCCCGGGTCGCCTCCGATCAAGGTCGCAGACCCCGCGACGAAGCCGCCCCCTAGCGCGCGGTCGAACTCGGCGATCCCGCAGAGCATTCGCTCGGGCACGGGGCTGTGCGCATCCAATGTTTCGAGCGCGAGCGCGCGGCCACCCTTTGTGAGATCATGCTTTGCGGAAAAGACAGTCTCGGCGGCTTCCTCGACGAGCGTGTTCCACTCGCCGCAATCGGCGCACTGTCCCTGCCAGCGGTACGATACCCCCCCGCAGTTCTGGCAGACATATTGGCGCTTCGCTTTGGCCATGCTCGGCGCTTAACCGGAACAAACAAGGAACTCCAGATCTTTTCGGCGATCGCTCGCCTCGGCGGGGAGGCGGCTAGCGACGACGACAGCGGCAGTTCAGTTTTCGCACGCGTTGCTCTAGGGCGGACGCAACCAGCGAATCACCCTTCAGCAGGAACAAGCGCGCCATGAAATTCTTCGCCGACACCGCCGAAATCGACGCCATCCAGGAGCTCGCCGCGACCGGCCTGCTTGACGGCGTGACCACCAATCCGTCGCTGATCGCGAAGTCGGGTCGCGATTTCAAGGAAGTGACGAAGGAGATCTGCGCCCTCGTCGACGGGCCCGTTTCGGCCGAAGTCGTCGCGCTCGACCATGAAACGATGATGAAAGAGGCCGAAATCCTCCGCAAGATCGCCGACAATGTCTGCATCAAGGTGCCGTTGACGATCGACGGGCTCAAAACCTGCAAGGCGCTGACCAGCGACGGCACGATGGTCAATGTCACGCTCTGCTTCTCGGCGGCGCAGGCGCTGCTGGCGGCAAAGGCGGGCGCGACCTTCGTCTCCCCCTTTGTCGGCCGTCACGACGACAATGGCTTCGATGGCATGCAGCTGATCGCCGATATTCGGCTGATTTACGACAATTATGACTTCGCCACCAAGATTCTCGTCGCGAGCGTCCGTCACGGGATCCATGTGCTCGAGGCCGCCAAGATTGGCGCCGACGTGATGACGGCGCCGCCGTCGGTCATCAAGGGCCTGTTCAAGCATGTCCTCACCGAGAAGGGCATCGAAGGTTTTCTCGCCGACTGGGCCAAGACGGGCCAGTCGATCTGATTTTCCCCGGGCATAGGGGCGGCGTCCGGCTTCGAGGGCGCACGCCGCCCCGGCATGGGCACCTTAGCAGTTGACGTAAACGTCAACTCCCCGCGATACTCTCCTGAAAGGGAGATTCGCATGACTGACGCCGCCGTCCTCACTGAACGCCAGGGGCATATCCTGACCGTCACGATCAACCGGCCCGAAGCGCGCAACGCCGTCAACGCCGCGGTCCATACCGGCATCGGCACCGCGCTTGAGGAGGCTGAAAGCGATCCGGAAATCCGCGTCGTCATCATCACCGGTGCGGGCGACAAGAGCTTTTGCGCCGGGGCCGATCTCGTTGCCTTGTCGCGCGGCGAAAGCCTCGCGCCCGACGACGCGGAGCAGCAGACCTGGGGCTTTGGCGGCTTTGCCGCGCATCCAATATCGAAGCCGGTCATCGGCGCCGTCAACGGCTTCGCATTCGGAGGTGGCTGCGAACTTGCGCTGATGTGCGACCTTGTCGTCGCCGCCGACACGGCGCAGTTCGCGCTGCCCGAGGTGAAGGTCGGCTTGTTCGCCGCGGCGGGCGGCGCCTTTCGCCTTGCGCAGCAACTGCCGCGCAAGCTCGCGATGGAATATATGCTGACCGGCGACCCGATTCCCGCGGCGCGCGCCGCCGAATTCGGGCTCGTCAACCGCGTCGTCCCCATCGCCGAATTGATGCCCACCGCCATCGCGCTCGCCGAGAAGATCGCAGCGAATGCGCCGCTCTCGGTGCAGGCCTCAAAGCGCGTCGCGCTCGGGATCCAGGATGGCCGGATCGCCGCAGACGCGCCATATTGGGAGCATAATAGCCGCGAGCGTGCCGCCCTCATGCGTAGCGAGGACGCCCGTGAAGGCCCCCTTGCTTTCGCGCAAAAGCGCAAACCCGAGTGGAAAGCGCGCTAGGATGGGCGCGGTCGACCCAGAACGCGTTCCGGTCATCATTGGCGTCGGCCAGGTCAACGACCGGCCTGAAGATCCCGATCAGGGGCTCGACTCGCTGGGATTGATGGTCGCGGCGCTGACGGTCGCGGCTGAGGATGCCGGGGTTCCGCTCGCGGATATCGACAGCCTTGCCATCGTCGATCAGATCAGCTTTCACCATCTCGGCAAGCTTTCGGAGCCGCTCGCCGCCGCCATCGGAGCGACCCCCCGGATCAACTATCAATCCGCAGCCCCCCACGGCGACACGCCGGTGCGCCTGCTCAACGAGGCCGCGAACCGCATCGGCGCAGGCGAAATAAAACTGGCAGCAGTCGTTGGCGGCGAGGCGCTGCGCACCGCGGCGGGCCGCGCGGCGAAGGCCGCGAGCGGCGAGGACAAGAGCTATAATGCGGTGCGCCAGGTCGCAACACGCCGCGAGCCCAACTATGCGCAGAAACATGGGCTATCGGCACCCGTGGACGTCTACCCTCTCTATGAAAATGCGACGCGCGCGGCGTGGGGCGAAAGCCTCGCCAAGGCGCAGGCCGAAAGCGCTGAAATCTGGTCGCGTTTCTCGGAGGTCGCAGCCGCGAACGAAGGGGCATGGATTCGCAAAGCGGCGACTCCTGCCGACATATTGGAGGTCAACGAGCGCAACCGTCCTATCGCCTTTCCCTATTCAAAGCTGATGGTCGCAAATAGCTCGGTGAACCAGGGAGCCGGTTTTCTCGTCGCGAGCCTCGCCGAAGCGCGCCGCCGGGGCATCGCCGAGGACCGCCTCATCTACGTCGGCATGGGCGCTGCGGCGAAGGAGCCCGCGAGCATCCTTGCGCGCGATCGTTATGACCATAGTGTCAGCATGGAGACGTCGATCACCCGAACGCTCAAGCTCAACGCCATGACCGTCGAGGATTTCGACTGCGTCGAACTCTACAGCTGCTTTCCCTGCGTCCCCAAGATGGCGCGCCGCATTCTCGGCTGGCCGTGGGATCGCCCCGCCAGTGTTTTCGGCGGCCTCACCTTCGGGGGCGGGCCGATCGCCAACTATATGAGCCATGCGATCGTCTCGATGGTCGAGAGGCTTCGCCGCGAGGGCCGATATGGCTTCCTCTTCGCCAATGGCGGCTTTGCGACCGACAATCATTGCATCATATTGGGCCGCCAGCCGATTGCCGCGGCGCGCTTTCCGCAGGACTTCGACTATCAGGCCGAAGCCGAGGCCAGGCGGGGCGCGGTGCCTGAGCTTGTCGAGAGCTATGCGGGTCCAGCGACGATCGAAACCTATACAATCTTCTATGACCGCGATGGCGCGCCGCGGGCGGGCGTGGTGGTCGCGCGTACCCCCGAAGGCGCCCGTACGCTCGCACATGTCGATGTGGACGACACCGGGATGCTGGCGTTTCTGACCGACGGGGTGCAGGAGCCGGTGGGCACGAGCGGGCAGGTCGTCGCGCTGGAGGACGGCTTCGGCTGGCGGGTCTGAGGCGCTTTCCTTCCGCACGCGCAAGGGGACATCAGATGTCGAAGGACACCCCTTGCGCCAGCGGCAACGCCTCCGAATAATTCACCGTATTGGTGGCGCGCCGCATATAGGCTTTCCAGTTGTCGGACCCGCTCTCGCGGCCGCCTCCCGTGTCCTTCTCGCCGCCGAAGGCTCCCCCGATCTCGGCCCCGCTCGTCCCGAGGTTGACGTTCGCTATGCCGCAGTCGCTCGCGGCGAGGAAACGCTCGGCCTCGCGCATATCGGTCGTGAAGATCGCCGACGACAGCCCCGCCGCAACGCCATTGTGCAGCCGGATCGCGGCATCGAGATCGTCATAGCGCATCACGTAGAGGATCGGCGCAAAGGTTTCCTCGAGCACTGGCCCCAGCTGAGCCGGCATTTCGACGAGTGCCGGGCGCACATAGTAGCTCGCGCCCTCTCCGACCCGCTCGCCGCCGTGGACCATCCCCCCTGCGGCGCGCGCTGCGGCGAGCGCCGCCGCCATCGCCTCAAAGGCGGTGCGGTCGATCAACGGTCCAACGAGCACGTCTTCCTCCAGCGGATTGCCGACCGCGACGCGTCCATAGACAGCCTTCAGCCGCGCGACGAAATCCTCATAGATGCTGTCGTGGAGGAACAGGCGCCGCGTTGTCGTGCAGCGCTGCCCCGCCGTCCCCATCGCCCCGAACGCAACCCCGCGGAGCGCGAGTTCGAGGTCGGCCGAGGGGGCGACGATCACCCCATTATTGCCGCCGAGCTCGAGAATCGCGCGGGCAAAGCGCCGGGCAAGCCGCGGCGCAACCGCACGACCCATGCGCGTCGATCCCGTCGCCGACACGAGCGCAACGCGCGCATCGTCGACGAGCGCAGCGCCCGCCTCGCGCCCTCCCATCACGAGACCGCACAAACCCTCGGGCGCATCACCAAAGCGCGTCGCCGCGCGCGCGAAAATCGCCTGGGTCGCAAGCGCGGTCAACGGCGTCTTTTCGGATGGCTTCCACACGACGCTGTTGCCGCAGACCAGCGCGAGCGCCGCATTCCATGCCCACACAGCGACGGGGAAGTTGAACGCCGAGATCACGCCGACGACGCCGAGCGGATGCCAGACCTCCATCATCCGGTGCCCCGGCCGTTCGGTAGCGATGGTCAGGCCGTAAAGCTGGCGCGAGAGACCCACCGCAAAGTCGCAGATATCGATCATCTCCTGCACTTCGCCTGCGCCTTCGGATGGAATCTTGCCCGCCTCGATCGTCACGAGCCGCGCGAGCTCCTCTTTCGCGGCGCGCAGTTCCTCGCCGAACAAGCGAACGAGCTCGCCCCGGCGCGGCGCCGGAACCGCGCGCCACGCACGAAAGGCCGCGACCGCCGTAGCCAGCACCGCTTCGATGTCAGCGGCGCCGGGAGCCCCAACCATCGCGATCTGTTCACCGGTCAGGGGCGTGACGGCGGGCATCGATCCTTCGGCCCACCGCGCCCGGTCGACCCCCAGCGCATCGAGCAGTCGGCCCGCTTCCTTGTCGATCGCGGTCATCGCATCTGCCTTTCGTATAGGGCGGCCTGCCCTTGCAACTTGTGGCTCGGGGAGTATCGCAGGGGACGAACAAAGCAAATCGAAAGCGGGAGAATCCCATGTCCGACCTGCCCCCCTCCGAGCCCTTCGTTCCGGTCCCCTCTGACGCCGCCGCGAACACCCATTGCACGGCAGAGGATTATGATCGGCTCTATGCGGCGAGCATCGCCGATCCCGACGCATTCTGGGCCGCCGAGGCCCAGCGGATCGAATGGGTGACCCCGCCGACAAAGATCGCGAACTGGTCCTACGACCCGGTAAGCATCAAATGGTTCGAGGACGGGGTTCTCAACCTCTGCCACAATGCGCTCGATCGCCATGTCGCCGCGGGACTTGGCGATCGAACCGCGATCATTTTCGAGCCCGACGCGCCCGACGGCGAGACGCGCCATATCAGCTATGCCGCGCTCCTCGCCGACGTGATCCGCTTTGCCAATACGCTGAAGAAGATGGGCGTCGAGCGGGGTGACCGCGTCACGATCTACATGCCGATGATCCCCGAAGGGGCGATCGCGATGCTCGCCTGCGCGCGCATCGGTGCGGTGCACAGCGTGATCTTCGGCGGCTTTTCGCCCGACGCGATCGCGGGACGCATCGAGGATTGCGCGAGCGACTGGGTCATTTGCGCCGACGAAGGTCTGCGCGGAGGCCGCACCATTCCCTTGAAGGCCAATGTCGACAAGGCGCTCGAAAAAGTGTCGGTGAAGGCGGTGCTCGTGATCGCGCACACCGGCGGTGACATCGCGATGACCGAGGGCCGCGATCATTGGTACGACGCGCTGTCGGCGGATGTCGGCCCCGACTGCCCTTGCGAGCCGATGGGCGCCGAAGACCCGCTGTTCATCCTCTACACGTCGGGCTCGACCGGCAAGCCCAAGGGCGTTCTCCACACGGTTGGCGGCTATTCGGTGTGGACTGCATCGACCTTTCATTATGGCTTCGATTATCGGGCGGGCGAGATTTTCTGGTGCACCGCCGATATCGGCTGGGTCACCGGACACAGCTATGTCGTTTATGGCCCCTTGCAGAATGGCGCGACGACGCTGATGTTCGAGGGCATTCCCAACTATCCCGATCACGACCGCTTCTGGCGCGTCGTCGACAAGCACAAGGTCAATATCCTCTATACCGCGCCGACCGCGATCCGCGCGCTGATGCGCGAAGGCGATCATTATGTGACGCGCCATGACCTTACTTCGATCCGCCTGCTCGGCAGCGTCGGCGAACCGATCAACCCTGAAGCCTGGCGCTGGTATCACGACACGGTAGGCAAGGGCCGCGTTCCCGTCGTCGACACCTGGTGGCAGACCGAAACGGGCGGGATCATGATCACCACCCTGCCCGGCGCACATGCAATGCAGCCCGGGAGCGCAGGGCGTCCCTTCTTCGGGATCCGCCCGCAGCTTGTCGACGCCGAGGGCGGCGTTCTCGTCGACGAACAGACAGGCGGAGCGGCGGAGGGCAATCTGTGCATCACGCACAGCTGGCCCGGACAGGCGCGCAGTCTCTACGGTGACCACGACCGCTTTGTTCAGACCTATTTCTCGACCTACAGGGGCAAATATTTCACCGGCGACGGCTGCCGCCGCGACGCCGACGGCTATTGGCGCATCACCGGACGGGTCGATGACGTGATCAATGTATCGGGACACCGCATGGGTACCGCCGAGGTCGAGAGCGCGCTCGTCCTCCACGATCTCGTCGCAGAGGCCGCGGTCGTCGGCTTCCCCCACGACATCAAGGGTCAGGGCATCTACGCCTATGTCACGCTCAATGCCGGGGTCGAGCCGACCGACGAAGTCGCCGCGGCCTTGAAACAGCAGGTTCGCACCGAGATCGGGCCGATCGCGACCCCCGACCACATCCACCTGACCCCCGCGCTGCCCAAGACGCGGTCGGGCAAGATCATGCGCCGTATCCTGCGCAAGATTGCCGAGAATGACTTCAGGTCCCTGGGTGACACGTCGACGCTCGCCGATCCGAGCCTGGTCGACGGACTCATCGAGGGACGCAAGAACCGCTGACATGGGGGCGCGCTACGCGCGCGCACAGGGCGCTTCATGCTTTGGTATGATTGAGCGCGAAGGAGGCCGGGGCCATAGAGGGAAGGCCCCCCGGTTCCGGCCCCATCCCCCTCCCTCACGGCCGGAACAACAGGCCCGGAAGGTCATCGACCTTCCGGGCCCCCTTTTCGCGGTGGTGCGGCGTCAGAAATGAAAGTCAGGCAACTCGGCGAGCGCTATCCCCAGCGCTTCCGCCCAGCCGTTCGAGACGCTCTGATAATAAGGGTCGTCGCGCTCGAAGCGACGCTCGCGCACGGTGGTGAAGTCATCGCGGACATGGGCCTTGAGGTCGATTGGCAGGTCGACCCCGGCGTTGGCCTGGATCGTTGAATCGAAGGAGACGCAAAGCAGCTTCACCGCGTCCTCGAACGACATGGCGGGATCATAGGAGCGCACGATCATCGGACGGCCGTATTTCGTCTCGCCAATCTGGAAAAAGGGATTGTCCTCGCCCGCCTCGATGAAATTTCCCTCGGGGTAGATCATGAAGAGGCGCGGCTCGGATCCCTTGATCTGCCCGCCGACGATGAGCGAAGCGCGGAAGATGGATTCGGCCACCGGCCCTTCGGTGCGATAACGCGTGACGATACTGCGTAGTGTTTCCCCGATTGTCATTGCCACCGCAAACATCGACGGCGCGGAGAGGATCGAAGGGTGGCGGTCTTCAGGGGCTTTTTGACGCTCATCGAGCAGGCTGACCACCGCCTGTGTTGTCGCAAGATTGCCTGCCGACATCAAAGTGATCACGCGCTCGCCCGGTACGTGCCAGCTGCGCATCTTGCGGACCTGCGAGATGTCGTCGACCCCCGCGTTGGTGCGGGTGTCCGACATGAACACCAGCCCCTTGTTGAGCCGCATTCCGACGCAATAGGTCATCGATTCCTTCTTCCCCGGCCCCTGTTGGATCGCGCTCCGGTCCCCGCTTATTGCTGGACCTGCAATTGAACAACCAGATTTTCCTGCGCTGCACCATAGCGCATGCCACGAACCGGGGCGGCATCCTGATAGTCGAACCCGGTCGCAATGCGGATATAGCGCTGGTCGGGCGAATGGCCGTTGCTGACGTCGAAACCGATCCATCCGATATGGTCGAAATGGGCCTCGGCCCAGGCGTGGGTGGCGTCCTGCTGCGTCCTGTCGTTCATCATCAGATAGCCCGAGACATAGCGCGCCGGGTGCCCGAGGTGGCGCATGGCAGCGATAAAAATATGCGTGTGATCCTGGCAGACGCCGCCATCGCCCGCCAGCGCCTGTTCGGCGCTCGTCTCGGCGTTGGTGACGCCGATCTTGTAGGGAAGCCGCTCGAGGATCAGCGCGGAGAGTGCGTGCGCGCGCTCGATCTCGGACTCAAAATCGCGCCCCAGCGCCGATGTCAGTGCCCGGACCTGCCGCCCCGCGCGCGTCAGCGAGGTGGGCCGCAGAAAGGTCCAGAGCGGCATCGTGCCGCGATGGGCGCCAATGATCCCGTCATAGGTGAGGAGCTCCACCTCGCCGCAGCACCGGATGACGAGCTCGCTTGCACCGCTGTCCACCGCGATCAGATCGACGCCGTTGCCATGATGGTCGGTATAGTGAAGCTGGGTCTCGCCGCCCTCGACCTCGACAGTCCAATGGTCGACACGCTGCTGTCCCGGCCGCTCCTTGGCGGTCAGCCGCGCCTGCTGAAGGGCGTAGCGAACGGGCGCGTCATAATGGTAGCGGGTGACGTGCTCGACCGAAAGGCGCATGCTGCTGCTCACTCCACGAACCGGTAATCTAGCTCGACCTGCCGCGCGAGCGCCGCGTTGGCGGCGAGGAAGCCGCGAAGATATTCGTGCAGGCCTCCATCGAAGATCGTCTGGATCGGGCCTGCAAGCCGGTCGCGGCAGAGCGCGGTCGCCATCCGCCCCGCCTCGGTTTCCTCGCCATAGAGCTGCTGGATCCGGCCGAGATGCTCCGCCATGCGTTCGCAGCAAAAGGCGAGGCTCCGCGGCATCTGCGCATAGAGGATCAGGAATTCGGCGATCTTGAGCGCGCTGATCTCCGCCCCGTAGAGCCAGCGATAGGCGCGCAGTGCCGAGACCGAGCGCAGGATCGTCTCCCATTGCACATTGTCGATCGACGAGCCGATATGCGCGACCGAGGGCAGCAGCAGATAATATTTGACGTCGAGAATTCGTGCCGTGTTGTCTGCCCGCTCCAGGAAAGTTCCGAGCTCTGCGAAGTCGAACCCGTCGTTGCGCAGCATCGTTCCCGTCAGCGCGCCGCGCACCTGCCCGTTCTGCCGCCGTATCGTCGCCAGGACATCGGGCAGATCGTCCTCGCGCACGGGGCGCTTCAGGAGCGCGACGAGCGTCATCCACCCCGTGTTCACCGCCTCCCACACCTCTCGGGTAAGGTGGGTCCGCGCGGTGCGCGCATTGTCGCGCGCCTGCTTGACGATCGACAGGATGCTCGAGGGATTGGCGGGATCGCGGAGGAGATAGTCGACCACCCGCGCCGAGGTGAACTCGGAATGGGTCGCCCTGTACGCGTGCACGACCCCAGCAGTTTCGAGAACCGACTTCCACTCCGCGGGCGCGGTTGCCGACCGGGTGAGCGCGATGCGAAACCCGGCGTCGATCAGGCGCGAATTATTCTCGCTGCGCTCGAGATAACGCGCCATCCAGAAGAGACTGCCGGCCGTCTTACCTAGCATCGTGATCCGCCCGGGGAGGCAGGGAAGAGGGTAAAGGCGCTCATCAATCCTCCAGAACCCACGTGTCCTTGGTCCCGCCACCCTGGCTCGAATTGACCACCAGCGAGCCCTTGGTCATCGCGACGCGGGTCAGGCCGCCGGGGGTGATCGTGATGCCCTGCGGTGACATCAGCACGAAGGGGCGAAGGTCGACATGGCGCGGCGCGAGCCCCTTCCTGGTGAAGATCGGCACGGTCGACAGCGACAGCGTCGGCTGCGCGATATATTTGCCAGGATTGGCCTCGAGCTTGGCGCGAAAGGCCGCGATCTCCTTCTTGCTCGCCGCCGGGCCCACGAGCATGCCGTAGCCGCCCGATCCGTGCACCTCCTTGACCACGAGCTCGGGCAGCCGGTCGAGAACCTCGCGCAGATGTTCGGGCTCGCTACAGCGCCAGGTCGGCACGTTGGGCAGGAGCGCCTTCTCGCCGGTGTAAAATTCGATGATGTCGGGCATATAGCTGTAAAGCGCCTTGTCATCGGCGATGCCGGTTCCCGGCGCATTGGCGATCGTGATGCCCCCCGCGCGATAGGCGTCCCAGATGCCCGGCACACCGAGAAGCGAATCGGGACGAAAGTTCAGCGGGTCGAGAAAATCGTCATCGACGCGGCGGTAAAGGACATCGATCGGGCGATATC
Organism: Sphingomonadales bacterium; assembly: GCA_044508875.1. Lineage (GTDB taxonomy): Bacteria > Pseudomonadota > Alphaproteobacteria > Sphingomonadales > Sphingomonadaceae > Sphingopyxis > Sphingopyxis flava_A. The sequence continues at coordinate 21,836 of JBIQHE010000010.1, forward strand.
CCCGCGTGGTCCGCATCGCGATGCGCCCCCCGACGACGCGCAGATCGTGACCTTCGACGAGTTCGGCACCCATCTGGTCGGCGAGAAAGCTGTGCTCGAAATAGGCGCTGTTGTGGATGCCCGGCGTCAGCACCGCCACCGTCGGCGTCCCGCCGCACATCGGCGGCGCGCAGGCCGACAGCGATTTCAAGAGGTTGATCGGATAGTCCCCGACCTCGCGCACCGCGACTTTCGCGAAGAGCTCAGGGAACATCTGAAGCATCGTCTCGCGATTTTCGAGCATATAGGAGACGCCCGAGGGGGTGCGGGCATTATCCTCAAGTACGTAGAATTCGTCCGGTCCGGTGCGCACGATGTCGATGCCGCTGATGTGCGTATAGACGCCCCCCGGCGGGTCCATGCCCATCATCATCGGCAGGAAAGCGTCGTTGCGCGCGATAATCTCGGTGGGTAGGCGCCCGGCGCGCAGGATCTCCTGCCGGTGATAAATGTCATGGAGAAAGGCGTTGAGCGCGCGGACCCGCTGTTCGATGCCGCGCGACAGGCGCCGCCATTCGCCCGCGGCAATGATCCGCGGCACCACGTCGAAGGGAATCAGTCGTTCGTCGCCGCCATCGGCGCCATAGACATTGAAGGTAATGCCGATCATTCGAAAAAAGGCCTCGGCCTGCTTGGCCTTTTGCGCGATCCGCGCCGCATCCTCGCCGTCGAACCAGTGACAATATTCACGATAGGGCGGCCGCATCCCGCCTTCCTGGTCCGTCATTTCGTCGAAGAAGCGAATGAAGCCGGTCCCTTCCACCCCAGGGCCGCCGGTCAAGCAGCCGCTGCGATGCTAGCACCGCGGCGCGGGAAGGCAAGATGTTGCAGCGCATCAAAATGCCCAGAAGCGACCGCGGCGCCATATCGTCAAAAGCGCGCCCGCAACCCCGCAGAGACCGCGCGGCGCTCGACCGGATAATAGATCGCCGAGGCGGCGGCCGCGTCGATCGCGGCGCTGATGTCGCCGATCGCCTTCTTGCCTGTCAGATTCCGGACATCGAGAAATGCATCGATCCCCTCCGCTGCGCGCACGCCGGCGGTGAAGCCGACGAGCGCGTAGGCCGGGGTGCGAACGCGCCCGCGATAATCGGCAAAGGGCCCCTCGGGAACCCATTCGACCGTCGGCGCGATGTGCAGCGCGTCGCTACCGAGACGTAGTTCAGCGCGGTAGACGTGACGCGGGACGACCGGAAGACGGTTGTCACCGTAGACGGCATCGCTGCGAAAGCGAAAGTTGCTGTAAGCATAGACCTGCCTGAGCCGCAGCCAGTCGGAAAGGGCCAGTTCGAGCGCCGCTTCAATCCCTTCGTGACGCGTATTGCGGGCGTTGAAGGTCGCTGCAGGAATGTCGCCGCCCACGCTATACTGAAGAAGTTCCCCCTTGAGATCAGCGCGGTAGAGCGAGACGTCCCAGTGGAACGGCCCGCGCGTCCCGCGCGTCCCGATTTCCGCTGTCCACGCGCGTTGCGGATCGAGCGGGACGAAGGCGGAGACCTGCGCCAGTTCGATGAAGCCCGGAAACTCGACCGAGCGGCTGTAATTGCCGTAAAACTGCACCCCCGGCCCGGGTTCGAAAAGCATCCCGAACTTGGGGGAGAAGGCGTCGAAATCGGCGCGACCCAGATTCTTCACCGGGCCGTTGTTGAACATCTCGCGCTGGCGCCGCATGCCGCGGGCATAGATACCGCCAGCGATCAGCGACAGGCTTTCGGCGGGCTTCAGCCGCACCTCGCCGTAGAGCGTCGTGGTGCGCGCGTCCTGCTCGGCGTCGAAGGTCTTCTCGCCCCGCCTCCCCGCAATGTTGACGAAGCGCCGCGAATGGACGTCACCGACGCGCAATTCACCGCCGATGGTCGCCTCGATCGGTCCCTTTTCATAGTCGAGGCGGAAAAAGCCGCCGCGGTCGACGCTCTTCTGGTCGACGAGCTGATAGATGGGGTGGTGCAGCGTCTTTGCGTTAAGGAAGACCCCGAAATCGAACCTGGCAGCACCGAAATCGACGCTGGTGCGGTTCTGCAGGCGGAGCGATTCTATATCGCGCGCCTGGTCCCCGGCAATGCTCGCGGCATTGGCCATGCGCGGGGTGGTCAGCGCTTCCTCGCGGGTCAGCGCGCCGGGCAATTGCTGGCTGATATTGTTGTAGCTTGCGTAGAGACGCGTCGTGCCGCTGCTTCCGAGCGCGAGTCCCGCGTTGCCATGGAAGCGCAGGCTTCGCCGCCGCGCATGGAGGCGGTCGCCGTCCGAACTGTCAGCGCTCACCGCGCCCCATGCGTCGACCCGTTCGCCCGCGGCGCCCCCCGAGACAAGGCTGCGAAAACTGTCGAAGCTTCCGGCGTCGCCGCGCAGATACAGACCTTCAGCACTACGCCCATTTGGCGTCACTCCATTGATCGCCCCCCCGAGCGTGCCCGAGCCGAAGCGGAGGGCGTTGGCGCCGCGGTAAACCTCGAGATGATCGAAGAATATCGGCTCGAGCTCCTGGAAATCGCCATTGTCGTCGGCAAGATTGATCGGCACTCCGTCCTGGAGCAGCGTCAGCCCGCGCATGTGATAACCGCGCGACAGACCCGAGCCGCGAACCGAGATCCGCACTTCCTGACCGAAACGCGGCTGGAGATATACGCCCGGCGAGAAGGCCAGCGTGTCGCGCAAGCTGACGATCGACTTGTCGGCATAATCTTCGTGGCGGACCACATCGGCGCCGCCGGGGGTCTTTGCGGCACGATCCTCCGCAGCGTTGGTGTCCGCGCGGGCGGTCACGATGATGGTCTGGTCGGCCTCGGCCGTTTCGGCGCAGACGAGGTTGGGAAGACAGGTAGCGGCGAGCGCCATCAAGGGCGCCGCGCGGGCAACAAGGCTTTGCATGGATAATCCTTCGCGGGAATACAGGCAGGCGCCGTCGCGCGCATGCGCGCATCGGGCGGTTCAGGCTGATTCAGACGAAGGCGGGCGGTCCGGTGCTGGGCGGAAGCGGCGAGGCAATGCCGGGAGCAAACCCAAGCATCGCGGGCGCGCTTGGAGGCGGCTCTAGCCCGGCCAGCGTCTCGGCCAGCGCGGGAGTCGCGGGAAGGAGGGGCGCGACCGCAAGCGTCCCCCACGGGCAAGGATCACCTTGCGCCGCCTCATGGTCTCCCGTCGTTTCAATCGGGATCGTAAGCGTCGCCCCCGGATTGGCCGGGTCCGAGCAGACCCGCACGGTGATCGATCCGCCGCTGCCGGTTTCGATCATCCACCCCGGCGCGACAAGCACGCGCGCTGCGAGCGCCAGCAATAGAGGCAGCAGCAGAAAAAGGCCGGGACGGCGAAAGGCGGCGAGGAGACCCACGGCTGGGGGCCTTATGGTGCACGGCGCCGCTGTGCAAGCGGACATGATGTCCATGCCCTTATTCGGCGGCCGCCTTGTCGGTCTTCTTGCCCGTGCGCGTCCAGGGATAGAGGAATTGGCCCCAATAGGCCCTGGGGACGTCCTCGGGGATGCCATATTCCTGGGGCCAGCGATCCTTGGGCAGGTGGAAGGTTCCGAAAAGCTTGTCGAGCCAGGGGAAATGGATCGCGAAATTCACATCGAAGGCCTCGCGCTCAAGCCCATGATGCCAGTGGTGAAAGCGCGGCGTCGCGAGCCAGTGGCCGAGGCGATTGAAATTACCGCCCACATTGGCGTGAAGCAGCGAGGACCACAAATAAACGAAGCCGATATAGGCCTGCATTACCGACGGCGCGAAGCCGAGCGTAAACAGCGGCAGCGAGGTGATCGAGCGCAAGAGGATGATCTCGATGAAGTGCATCCGCGACCCTGCCAGCCAATCCATCGATTTCGCGCTGTGGTGGATTGCGTGGAAGCCCCACAGGAAAGGGATCTTATGGAAGAGGCGGTGATACCAATATTGCGCAAAATCGGACGCGACGAGGACGATCGCAAACTGCACGATCCAGGGGAGCGATGCGACACCCGCCCGGAACGCGTCCCAGTTTGACGTATGGTCGTTGACGAAAGCCTGCGGTGCGAGCGCCAGGAAACTGAGTACCTGCACGAACATCGTGCTGACGAGGTAATAAAAAAGATCCTCGCGCCATTCGGTGCGAAACAGCCGCTGCGTCCGGCGATGGGGAAAGGCGCGCTCGAGCGGCGCGAACATGAAGCCGGTGACGAGAAGATTGACGATGAAGAAGTCGAGGCCGAAGAATATGCCCCAGTCGCGCGTTTCAGCCGGCTGGACATTGGCGCCGCCGAGGAGCGCCGCGGCAAGACCGATCATCAGCGCGGTGAGACCGAGTACCTTGCGCGGGCGTAGCAACAGGCTGAGGAGCGCGAGGCCGTAGCTGGCGACCAGGGTCAGGTGAACCAAGCCGCGAAAGCCCGTCCAATTCCTGATGACTTCAAGTTCAGGTGTCGCAAACCAGTCCGGAAAGCGCAGCGCGACCACCATGAAGAGGCCGGTGATCGCAAAGAGCAGGCCGAAAAAGCCCGATAGCCAGCCGCTACCGAGCCGCCGCACCTCGGTATGCGATTCAAGGTCGCGCATGAGGGTCTTGAGATAATCACGCTTGGTCATGCCGCCCCCCTTCCCAATTTTCGCTCGCGCCGTCTGTGACGGTGCGCACGTCCAACCCTTTCGCCGTGCCCCGCCTAGCCGGCCGCCTCCACGATGGCCGCCCACTCGGCTTCATCGATGACCCGGATTCCGAGTGCCGCTGCCTGCTTGAGCTTCGACCCCGCGCCCGGGCCTGCCACCACGAGGTCGGTTTTCGCGCTCACCGACCCCGCGGCCTTGGCGCCGAGCTTCTCGGCCTGCGCCTTCGCCTCGTCGCGGCTCATCGTCTCCAGCTTGCCGGTGAAAACGACCGTCTTGCCCGATACCTCGCTGTCGCGCGTCTCGACCACATAGGGCGGCGGTGCGACTTCCGAAAGAAGATCGTCCCAAAGCGCGCGGTTGTGCGGCTCGTGGAAAAAATCGCCCAGCGCTTCACCGACCGCGACCCCGATGCCGTCGGCGCGCACCTCGAGGATCGACTTGATCGCATCGACCTTGCGCGCGAGATATTTGCCGTCGGATTCGCCCTCGGCCTGCGGGTTGCTCGCAAGATAATTACGGATCTCGGCCGCCTTTTGGGGAAGGCGCGAGAGCTCACCCAGCCCCTTCATGAGGTCGCGCGCCGTCACCGCGCCGACATGGCGAATGCCGAGGCCGAAAAGAAGCCGCGCGGCGTCGGGCTTGCGCTTCGCCTCGATTGCGGCGAGCAGATTGTCGACCGACTTCTCCTTCCACCCTTCGCGCCCGAGCAACTCGCCGCGGTGATCTTTCAGCCGGAAGATATCGGCCGGCCCCTTGTCGAGCCAGCCCAGTTCGAGAAACTCCGCGATGCTCTTCTCGCCCAGTCCTTCGATATCGAGCGCGCCGCGGCTCACGAAATGACGAAGACGCTCGAATTTCTGCGCGTTGCAGATGAGGCCGCCCGTACAGCGAACATCGACCTCGCCTTCCTCGGCCACCGCCTCGCTGCCGCACACCGGGCAATGATCGGGGAAGACATAAGCCGGACGCACCTTGTCGCGGGTCAGATTTTCCACAAGCTGCGGGATCACGTCGCCCGCGCGCTGGACGACGACACGGTCACCCGGCCGCACGCCCAGGCGGCCGATCTCGTCGCGGTTGTGGAGAGTGACATTCGACACGACGACGCCGCCGACCGTGACCGGCGTGAGCCGGCCGACAGGAGTGAGCTTGCCAGTGCGGCCGACCTGGATATCGATGGCCTCGAGCGTCGTCTGTGCGCGCTCGGCGGGGAATTTATGCGCGATTGCCCATCTTGGCGCCTTGGCGACGAAGCCGAGCCGCGCCTGCCAGTCGAGTCGGTCGACCTTGTAGACGACTCCGTCGATGTCATAGGGCATGTCCGCGCGTTCGGCCTCGATCTTGCGATAATGTTCGAGCACCGCCTCGAGACTCTCGAACCGCGCGAGGAGCGGTGACACCGGGACGCCCCAGCTCGCGATGCGCTTCATCATGGCCAGCTGCGTCGTCTCGGGAAGCTCGCTCGTCTCCCCCCACCCATGGGCCAGAAAGCGAAGCGGGCGCGCGGCGGTGACGCCTGCGTCCTTCTGGCGCAGCGAACCCGCGGCGGCGTTGCGCGGATTGGCAAACTGGCGGGCCTTTTCCGGGTCGTCCGCTTCCATGAGGAGCCGCTCGTTGAGCGCGGCGAAATCGGCCTTCGCCATATAGACCTCGCCCCGGATCTCGAAAAGCTCGGGCGCCGCACCTTTCAGCTTCTGCGGAATGTCCGCGATCGTCCGTACGTTCGGCGTCACATCCTCCCCCACCGTCCCGTCGCCGCGCGTCGCGGCCTGGACAAGCTCGCCCTTCTCGTAACGAAGCGAGCAGGAAAGGCCGTCGATCTTGTCCTCGGCCGTCAGGGCAACAGCCTCGCCCTCCCCGAGATTCAGAAAGCGCCGCACGCGCGCGACGAATTCCTCGACATCCTCGGCCGCAAAGGCGTTGTCGAGGCTCATCATCCGGGCCCTGTGCGCGACCTTGGCAAGCGGCGATGCCTCGACCGCGGCGCCCACGAGACGGTTCGGGCTGTCGGCGCGGATAAGGTGCGGGAAGGCCTCCTCGATCGCATTGTTGCGCCGGACGAGCGCGTCATATTCCGCGTCGCTGATCTCCGGCGAATCCTCGGCGTGATAGAGCTTATTATGGTAGGCAATCGCCTTGGCGAGCCGCATAAGCTCATTGGCGGCCTCGGCCTCGGTCAGCGATTCCACGGTGGTCATGCGCCCGCTTTTGCCACCGGCGTGAACTCGGCGCGAGACCCAAATCCCGCAATGAGCGGCCGCCCTTTCGCTATCGCCGCCTTCACCGCGGGCAGCTGCAGCGACGCTGCGTGGGACGCCTTGTCGGCCCAGAGTTCAACGATCCACAGCGCGTCGGGGTTTTCCCCGTCCTCGCCGACAATATAGGCAAAATTGCCGGGCATCGTGCCTGTTCCTTCGGCCAGGATGGCGGCAAGCGCGGCGCGCTGGCCGGGCTGGGCAATCATCTGGCCAATCAGTCCATATTGCGGATGTTCTTCGTCCATGATCATCTCCAGGGCTCGCACCGGCCGCGCGGGCAGGATTGCAGCGGCAAAGGCCGCCAGGGCGGCGAGATGGCTACGCCGGTCGATCACCGCGCGATCACCAGCGCGTGCACCTGCCGCCGGATGCGAAAGCCGAGCGATTCATAGAGCGCGATTGCGCCGGCATTATCCGCATAGCTGTGGAGGAAGGGCTGCTCACCGCGCGCGGCCATTGCGCGCATGACATGGCCGATCAGCGCGCGGGCCAGCCCGCGCCCGCGGCAGTCCTTCCAGGTCGCGACCCCGCTGACCTCAGCCATTCCCGGCATCAGCATGCGCTGCCCCGCCATCGCGAGCAGGCGGCGTTGATCACGGACTCCGAAAAAGGGGCCGTAGCGATGCGTTGCCGGCCCCCAGGGGCCAGGCTGTGCATGAAATGCCAGCGCTGCCATGTCAGGGGCATCGGCTTCGGATAGCGAGAGGATCGATGGGTCGTCGGGGCGCGGCTCCGGAGGCGCGCCCTCGGTGACCATTTGCGCCAGCACCGCGCGCCTTACCTCGCGCGTGCCGGGCGGGACCGGCCAGGGCTCGCTCTCGACGATCCACATCTCTCCCTCCCGGGGCACCAATGCCGCGAGCGCCGCCTGCGCCTCGGCGCCGGCGTCCACTGCCGCACCAAAAGGCCCATAGCCGCGGTCGAGCCGCACCGCGCGCGCGTCGCCCTCGGCAAGATGTGCCTGCCGCCCGGTGAGCATGCTCCACACAGGGCGGTCGAGGGGATGCGAAGCGGTCATATTTCGCCTTCGGCGCGATATTCGCGCGTGATCCCGATTTCTCCCACGATCGCAGCGCTCACATTCTCGGGACCCTCCGCTGAAATCCCATATTTCTGTTGCGCCCGGCCACCCGCGGTCTCGACCCTGTGGCGGTCGAGACAGGATTTCCGCACCGAGCAGCGGCTCACATAGCCGCTGCCGCTCGCGCGGACATTCCAGTCGCGCGCAATCTTTATTGCATAATCATCGCTCGTCACCGGATAGAAAATCGGCTGCTCGGGGAGTCGCGGCGGTAAGGCGCGCATTTCGCTCTTTCGGATCAGCGCGCGTTCCCCGGGACCGACCGGACGCCAGGGGGTGATCGTCGGTTCGGCCATCAGACCGCCTCCAGCAAGCGTTCAGCCTGCGCGCGCGCCTCGGCTGTCACCTCGGCGCCCGACAGCATGCGGGCGATTTCCTCGCGGCGGCCGTCCGCGTCGAGCGCGCGGACACCGGTGCGGGTGACCGTGCCCTCGCTCGATTTGGCGATCACGAAATGCGCGGCGCCCTTGGCGGCGACCTGAGGGCTGTGGGTCACGGCGAGCAATTGCTTGCCCGCCGCCGCGAGCCGTGCCAGCCGTTCACCGATCGCACTCGCGACAGCACCGCCGACGCCTCGGTCGATCTCGTCGAAGATGATCGTGTCCGCGCCGCCCTCCGCGGCGAGCGCGACCTTCAATGCGAGGATGAAGCGCGAAAGTTCGCCGCCGCTCGCGATCTTCGCGAGCGGCGCGAATGGTGCACCTGGATTGGTCGAGATGAGAAATTCGACGCGGTCGATCCCGTCCGCGCTCCAGCGCTCGGCGGGAAGCCTTTCGACGCGTGTCTGAAAGCGCGCAGCATCGAGCTTCAGCGGCGCGAGTTCGCCCGCCACCGCAGCATCAAGACGAGCGGCTGCCTTCGCGCGCTGGTCAGAAAGCAGGGTCGCGGCGTGGGTATAAGCGGCCGCTGCCTCAGCGACCGCCGCTTCGAGCTTCGCGAGCCCTGCGCTCCCGCCCTCTATCGCGTCGAGGCGCGCGGCGAGATCGCCCGCAAGCCGGGGCAGCTCGCCGGGCTGGACACCGTGCTTGCGCGCCATTGCACGCAGTTCGAAGAGGCGCGTCTCGGTGGCCTCGAGGCGCTCGGGGTCATATTCCATCGCGCGAGCTGCCTCGTGGAGCTTCGCTTCCGCCTCGTCCGCGTCGATGATCGCGCGATCGAGGCTGGCAAGCGCTTCGGCGAGGAGGGGATGGTCGCCCGCGAGCCGATCGAGACGCCGCGCCGCACCGCGCAGCAGCGCGGGGCCACCCGCGCTCCCGTCGAAAGCTTCGAATATGGTCTGAAGGTCGCCCGCGATCTTCTCGCCCTTTTGCATCGCGGCGCGCGCCTCGGCGAGTTCGGCTTCCTCGCCGGGCTGCGGGGAAAGCGCCGCGAGCTCGGCCACGCAATGTTCGAGCCATTCGCGATCTCGCTCGGCCTCGCTCACCGCCGCCTGCGCCGCGGCAAGCTTCGCTTCGGCCGCGCGCCATGCGGTGTAGCGCTCCGCCACCGCGCCTGTGTCAGCGCGCGCATAGGCGTCGAGCAGCGCTCGATGCCCTCCGGGGGCGAGCAAGCCCCGATCGTCATGTTGACCGTGAATCTCGACAAGATGTGTGCCGACCTCGCGCAGCAGCGCTGCTGAACAGGGCTGGTCGTTGAGGAAGGCCCGGCTGCCCCCATCGGCCTTCAGCGTCCGGCGGATCAGCAACGATTCGCCGGGCTCGATCGCAATATCATTATCGGCCAGCAGCCTCGCGAGCGGCGTACCGGGCAGGGGCGGCGCGAAGCTCGCCGTCACCTGCGCCTTGTCGGCGCCCTGCCGCACCAGCCCGGTGTCGGCGCGCATTCCGAGCGCAAGGCCGAGCGCGTCGAGCAGAATTGACTTGCCCGCCCCCGTCTCGCCCGTCAGCACGCCCAGCCCGGCCTCGAAATCGAGGTCAAGCCTCTCGATCAGCACGATATTGGCGATGGAGAGCCCGGTCAGCATGACCTGCTCTTATCGCAGAACAAAATGCGAATCTATCGCGTGATGCGTCAGGCCTGCGGGGCGTGTCGTTGCATCAGGTCGAAGGCGCGCTTGTACCATTTGCTTCCCGGATAGTTGGCACCCAGAACCGCCGCCGCCTTCTTGGCCTCCGAGGGAATGCCGAGCGCGAGGTAGCATTCGGTCAGGCGATAAAGTGCCTCGGGCGCGTGGCTCGTGGTCTGGAACTTCTCGGTCACCTCGCGGAACCGCAGCGAAGCGGCAAGCCAGTTCGAGCTTCGCTGATAGAAGCGGCCGATCTCCATCTCCTTGCCCGCAAGATGGTCGCGCACGAGATCCATCTTGATCCGCGCATCGGCGGCATAGCGGGTGTCGGGATAGCGGCGGATCACCTCGCCCAGCGCGTTCTGCGCCTTCTCGGTAATCTTCTGATCGCGGGTGACGTCGCTGATCTGCTCATAATAGCTGAGCGCGATCAGATAATAAGCATAGGGCGCGTCCTTGTTGCCGGGATGGATCGCGAGGAATCGCTGCGCCGCTTCGATCGAGGGGGTATATTCGCGGTCCATATAATAGGAAAAGGCGCTCATCAGCTGCGCGCGGCGGGCCCAGGGCGAATAGGGGTGCTGGCGCTCGACCTCGTCGAAAAGCGCGGCGGCGAGCTTGAACTGATTGCGGTCGAGCCGGTCCTGCGCTGCCCTATAGAGCGTGCTGACGTCGCGCGCGACATAGCGGGTGTCCTTCTTGACCCCGCCTCCCCCGGCGCAGGCCGCCAACAGGGGCGTCATCACAAGAGCGGCGGCGAGCAGGCGCACGGCGGCGCGCGAGGAAACGGGCTGAGTCATGCGCGCGGTATAGCCACAGCGCGGATGAACGCAAAATAAATGATCGTGCTGCGCGCCGCTTTGCCCCGCTATTGGGCCGATGCGCCGGTCGCTGCCTCGCTCGCCCTTTTCTTGACGATGCAGCCCTCAGGCGCATTCGCAGGAGCCGGTACGCGGCGCGCGGTCCTGATCGTCACCATCGGCTCCAGAATCTGGCCCTTCATCGCGCCGTCACCCGCGGTGGGCGAGAGCGGCGCGTCAAAAATCTTCTCGGCAACTTCGCGGCCACCGACAATCTCGCCGAACACCGCGAAGCCTGCGCCGTCGCCGCCCACGGCATCGGCGTCAAAGCCCTTGATGTCGGACAAGAGGAGGAAGAAGTCGGTCGTCGCGTCGCCGGGATTGAGCCGCGCCATCGACAGCGCCCCATCGCAGTTTGTGAGCCCCGTCGCGGTGGTCGGTTCGTGTTTGATTGGTAGGAAATTGGTCGCGGCATTGCCCCGGTTCCCGGCCTGGATCAGACGATTATCCGGTCCCCAGGTCCGCGTCGCGCGATAAAATTTGAAGCCGTCCATTCGCTTCGTGTCGACATAGCGCAGAAAATTCGCCGCCGTGACGGGCGCGCGCTTGTCCTCGAGGCGCACCGTGATGGTGCCAAGGTCCGTCGCGAGCGCGACATAGGGCCGCGTATCAGGCGCCGCGGGGACCCCCACACTCGTCGTCGCTGCGGCCGGGGACGGGGGCGTCGGCGTCAATTCGGTGGACTGAGCGGCAAGCGTGAGAAGCGGAAGAAAGATCATGAGCATGCCCAAGGCATAACCCAAAGCCAGCGCTCTTGGCGAGCCCCTGCATGAAGCAGGCCGAGGCGCGGCGGGTCCATCGGCGCGGCTTCAGGCCTTGCTCCGGTCCGAGGGAAAGGGGCGGTCCCATCCCTCCAGGTTCCTATCCCTCGGCGATAGCGTACGAGCCTTTAGCTTCACGAAAAAAGGGGCCGCTCTCGCAGCCCCTTTTTCCGTTTCTCGCCTCTGGAGGCGATCAATCCTTCAGAAAGTCGGGCACATGGCCTTCATCTTCGGGCACATTGTCGCTGCGTTCGCGGCGCGGGCCGCGGCCTTCGCCGTCCCGGCGCGGACCGCGATCGCGGCCGCCCCGGCCCCGGTCACCCTCGCGGCGCGGACCGCGGTCACCGCGATCACCACGCTCGCGGGGCTCGCGCGGCGGACGGGTGTCTTCCAGCTCTTCGCCGCTTTCCTGATCGACAACGCGCATCGACAGGCGAACCTTGCCGCGCGGATCGATCTCGAGGACCTTGACCTTGACCTCCTGGCCTTCGCTCAGGACGTCGGCGACCTTCTCGACGCGCTCATTCTTGATTTCGCTGACGTGGACGAGACCGTCCTTGCCGCCCATGAAATTCACGAACGCTCCGAAATCGACGAGATTGACCACCTTGCCGTCGTAGATCTTGCCGACCTCGGGCTCCTCGACGATGCCGCTGATCCACTTGCGCGCAGCCTCGATCTGATCGAGGTCGCTCGACGAGATCTTGATCAGGCCTTCATCGTCGATATCGACCTTGGCGCCGGTCGTCGCGACGATCTCGCGGATCACCTTGCCGCCGGTGCCGATGACGTCGCGGATCTTCGCCTTGTCGATCTGCATCGTCTCGATCCGCGGCGCGTGCGCCGACAATTCGCCGCGGGTTTCGCCGAGCGCCTTGTTCATCTCGCCGAGGATGTGCGCGCGACCTTCCTTGGCCTGCGCCAGCGCTGCTTCGAAGATTTCCTTCGTGATCCCCGCGATCTTGATGTCCATCTGCATCGTGGTGATGCCCTCGGACGTGCCGGCGACCTTGAAATCCATGTCGCCGAGGTGGTCCTCGTCGCCCAGGATGTCCGAAAGAATCGCATAATCCTTGCCCTCAAGGATCAGGCCCATCGCGATGCCCGAGACCGGCCGCTTGATCGGCACCCCCGCGTCCATCAGCGACAGCGAACCTCCGCACACCGTCGCCATCGACGACGAGCCGTTCGACTCGGTGATGTCGCTGGTCAGGCGGATCGTGTAGGGGAAGTCGTCCTTCGACGGCAGAACCGGATGCAGCGCGCGCCACGCGAGCTTGCCATGACCGACTTCACGGCGGCCTGGCGCACCGAAGCGGCCCACTTCACCGACCGAATAAGGCGGGAAGTTATAGTGGAGCATGAAATTCTGGTAGCTGAGGCCGTTCAGGCCATCGACCATCTGCTCGCTTTCCTTGGTACCGAGCGTGCAGGTCGCGATGGTCTGCGTCTCACCGCGGGTGAAGAGCGCTGAACCGTGCGCGCGCGGCAGGAAGTGCGTCTCGGCAACGATCGGACGGATCTGCGTCGTGGTGCGGCCGTCGATGCGCTTGCCCTCCTTGAGGATGGCGGTGCGAACGATCTCAGCTTCGAGCTTCTTGACCAGCTTGATGCCGGCCATCACCGCCTGTGGGTCGAGCCCGTCTGCGACGAACTGCTCCTTGGCCTTCGCGCGCGCTTCGTTCAATGCATTGGAGCGCGCCGATTTGTCGGTGAGCTTGTACGCCGCGGCAATGTCCTTGCCGATCAGCTTCTTCAGCTTGTCCTTGAGCGCGGCATTGTCGTCCGACGACGCGATCTCCCAAGGATCCTTGGCGGCCTGTTCAGCAAGGTTGATGATCGCCTTCACGACCTCCCTGCACGCGTCGTGCGCAAACATCACCGCGCCGAGCATGACTTCTTCGGAAAGTTCATTGGCTTCGGATTCGACCATCATCACCGCGTCGTGCGTCGCGGCAACGACGAGGTCGAGATCGCCCTCGGCAACCTGTTCGTCGGTCGGGTTCAGAATATATTCGCCATTGAGGTAACCGACGCGGGCAGCGCCGATCGGACCCATGAAGGGTACCCCCGAAATGGTGAGCGCAGCCGACGCCGCGACCATCGCGAGGATGTCGGGCTCATTGTGACCGTCATAGCTCAGAACCTGGGCGATGGCGTTGATCTCATTATAGAAGCCTTCAGGGAACAGCGGGCGGATCGGACGGTCGATCAGACGGCTGACGAGCGTTTCCTTTTCGGTCGCGCCGCGTTCGCGCTTGAAGAAGCCGCCGGGGATGCGCCCTGCGGCCGAGTATTTTTCCTGATAATGGACGGTGAGCGGGAAGAAATCCTGCCCTTCCTTGACCGACTTCGCGGCGGTCACGGCGCACAGGACGACCGTTTCGCCCAGCGTCGCCATCACGGCGCCGTCGGCCTGGCGGGCAACCTTGCCCGTTTCGAGGGTCAGCGTTTCACCGCCCCACTCGATCGATACTTTTTTCACGTCAAACATGGATTTTCCTTCGCCCGCCGGGCCCTATGCCGGGCGGGGCCTCTGTGTCCGGGCAGTCCGGCCCGGGGCGGTACGGGGCGTTTCTTGGCCCCTTGCTTGCGAAACAATCGCCGGATTGCGACCGTTCCTCCAAAACCGTTCGCTCGAACGGATAAAATGAAAGCGGCCCCGGAGCCCGGGGCCGCCTTCGAAATCTTACTTACGAAGACCGAGCTTTGCGATCAGTGCCTGATAGCGACCCTCATCCTTCTTGCGGAGATAGTCGAGCAGGCTGCGACGCTTGTTGACCATCATCAGCAGCCCGCGGCGGCTGTGATTGTCCTTGTGGTGCGCCTTGAAATGCTCGGTCAACGTGTTGATGCGATCGGTCAGGATCGCGACCTGGACTTCCGGCGAACCGGTGTCCCCCTTCGCGCGGGCATTGTCCTTGATGACTTCGGCTTTACGCTCAGCGGTAATCGACATAGTGACTTTCCTCGAACATCCTCGCTTAAAGATTGAAGCCCCGCACGACCTTCAGCGTTCCCGCCGAAACCTCTACCAGGGCGATCGGACGAAATTCGCCGTCCCGTCCCCAATAGAGCCCGTCTTGCGTGCTTACCCCGGTCCAGACGCGACCCTGGCGGATCGCCCCTGCCGCTTCCGGGGAAAGGTCCAGAGCCGGGATGTCGACCAGCCCTGCCTCGAGCGGCAGAATAATCTCTGATTGCGCGGCCCCTTGGCCGAAAGCGTTCAATTTGTCCAGCGAAATCGCGTCGTCCAGCGTAAAGGGGCCCGCTTTGGTGCGGCGGAGCATGGCGACATGACCCACGCTCCCGACAGCACGCGCAATGTCGCGGGCGAGGCTGCGGATATAGGTGCCCTTCGAGACATGGGCGGTGAGCGTCACTTCGCGAACCCGCTCGTCACCCGGCGCTCTCCCATCATGGAGATAAAGGTCGTAAATCGTCACGCGCCGCGCCTTCATTTCAAGGATTTCACCCTTGCGCGCGCGGTCATAAGCGCGTTCGCCATCGACCTTGATCGCCGAAAAGGCGGGGGGCACCTGCTCGATGTCGCCGGCGAAGCGCGGCAGCACTGCCGCGATCTCCGAAAGGGTCGGCCGCACCTCGCTCGCCGCAACCACTTCGCCCTCGGCATCGAGACCCGCGGTCTCGGTCCCGAAGGCAATGGCGAAGTCATAAACCTTGCTCGCATCGAGCATCCGCCCCGTAAGCTTGGTCGCTTCGCCGAGCGCGATCGGAAGCACTCCCGACGCCAAGGGATCGAGCGTGCCGCCGTGCCCCACCTTGACCTTCCCGAGCCCCGCCTCGCGGCACACGCGCTTGACCGCGCCCACCGCCTGCGTGGACCCGAGCCCCACGGGTTTATCGAGAATGATCCAGCCGTTCATCCGCCGCGGCTAAGCGGTTGCCCCGCGGCTTGTCAATTTTGGGGCGCGGCCTCCGCCTTGGCTGCGTCCTTCGCCTTGTCGCGTTTGGCCTTCGACGGCGGCGCCTCCGAATTCACGAAAGAGACGAGCGGGCAGCGTTCGCCGCGCACGATCAGGGTCGCGAAGCGATCAAGTCGCGCTTGGCCGCGCGTATCGAAACCGATGGCCTGGGCGAAGTCCACGTCACGGCAGATGCCGGCAAAGAGCCCATAATACCAATCCCCGCGGCGATCCTGCACCCAGATGCCGCGCTCGCGGTCGGCGCGCCAGTTGCGGATCGTCGTGTCGCCCGGAAAGGCGATGCTGGCCTCTGCGCCGATCTCGCGCGGCGCTTTTTCAGGCTCGTCGGCCGCCGCTGCCGAAAGGGAAAGCAGCATGGCGGCCAGGGAGAGTGCGAGTTTCGGTCTCATGGACGGCATCTAGCACGGCGCGGCTGAACGGGCGCTGACCATTTTTTCTTAGACTTTGCGAAAGGCTCAGCCGTCGTCCCATTCCGCGGCGAGCACCGACCAAAGCCCCGTATCGCGAACATGGCCGGTCCAGGTGCTGCGTTCGGCACGCAGCACGCCTTCCTTCGTCGCGCCAAGCTTTGCAACCGCGGCCTGGCTGCGCTGGTTGCGCTCGTCGATGCGAAATTCAACGCGGCGGAACCCGACCGCGAAGGCGTGGCCCAGCATCAGCCGCTTCACACGCCCATTGAACCCGGTGCCGCGCACGTCGGGTTGAATATAGCTGCCTCCGATCTCGACCGTTTGCGCGGGAACGTCCGCCCTCAGCCAGGCCGTCATGCCGACGAGCCGCGCGCCGGCGAACACCGCGTAGGGCATCCAGCCAGGCTTCGCGAGCAGCCCGGTGAAGGCTGCGTCAAAATGCTGAGGATCGTAACTCGAGGCGTAGATGCGCCAGATCTCGGGATCGGCAGCGCACGCAGCGCGCAGCGCCTCCCGATGCTCTTCGGCAAGCTTGACGAGCCTGGTGTCGCCATCGGTCAGCTCGGCGTACAGGCGGTCAAGCATCGGCGAGCACTTCAGCCGCCTGCCGGCGCTTTTCCATGAAATGGCGCCGGCACATCGCGACGTAGCGGTCGTTGCCGCCAATCTCGGTCTGCGCGCCCTCGACCACCGCACGGCCAGCTTCATCGACGCGCAGGTTCATCGTCGCCTTGCGCCCGCATTCGCACACCGCCTTCAGTTCGACGAGCGCGTCAGCAAGGCCCAGGAGGGCGGCCGAGCCGGGAAAGAGATTGGCCGCAAAGTCGGTGCGCAGGCCATAGCAGAGCACTGGAATATTGGCCTCGTCGGCAAGCCGGGCGAGGTCCAGTACCTGCGAGCGCGAGAGGAACTGCGCTTCATCAACGAGGACGCAGGCGAGCGGACGCTCGGCATTTTCAGCCGCTACCGCTTGCCATAAATTGCTGTCGGGATCGAACTTGTGCGCTTCGGCGAGCAGGCCGATGCGGCTGGTGATCTGCCCCGCGCCATATCGGTCGTCGAGCGCGGCGGTCCACAGCATCGTCTCCATCCCGCGCTCGCGATAGTTGAAATCTGCCTGGAGCAGCGTCGTCGACTTGCCCGCATTCATGCTGGCATAATAGAAATAGAGCTTCGCCATGGGCGATGCGATACCGACTTGAGGCGGGCGCGCAACTTGAAAATCAGGCGGCGCCGAGGAGCGCGCGAAAGCGATCCGGCTGGGGGACGAGGTCGGTGAGCCGGTAGCCGTCGAGGTGCTTCAGAAACGCCGCGAGAGCCCCGCTCAAGGCCCCTTGCAGCCCGCAGCTGCCACACACGGGGCAGCGCGAGGTCGCGGCGACCATGCACTCGACCAGCCCTTCCAGATTTTCGAAGTCCCGAACGACCGTACCCACGATCACGGTCTTGGGATCCCGCGCGAGCGTCAGGCCGCCGCCGCGTCCGCGCTGCGCGCTGACATAGCCGAGCGCCTGCAGTCGCTGCGCGACCTTCGCAAGATGATTGCGCGAAATGCCATACTGCCCCGCAATCTCGTCGACCGACATCTGCCGTCCGGTTGCGGACAATGCCATCAGGATGCGCAGGGCGTAATCGCTGTGGAGACTGAGCTTCATAAAATATGCATATTAGATATTGCTTTTATCGGCAACTGTCTTAAACAGGTATTCGAGATACCCAATATAGAGTCGACAGGCAGATGACGGCACGAACGGTCCAGGCACACCCCCACGCAATCGCCGCCCGCGAGGAGCGGCGCGCCGAGGCCTATGCGATGGGGATCAACGAAGCGTTCATCGCCGAGCTCGTCGATCGCTTCTACGCATTGGTGCGCGAGGACGCGATGCTCGGCCCGATCTTCAATGAGCGTATCGATGACTGGCCGAAGCATCTCGGCCAGATGAACCGCTTCTGGCAGACGATTCTTTTGAGCGCGGGCAATTTCACCGGCAACCCGATGATGAAACACCTCGCGATCCCGACGATCGGGCAGGAACATTTCCAGCAGTGGCTGCGGCTCTTCTACCGAACGCTCGACGATATCGCCCCCACGCCAGAGGCGGTCCGCCACGTCGGTGCCAAGGCGCGGATGATAGCCGAAAGCCTGCTCACCGGCATCTGGGTCCACCGCGACCGCAGCGATCCTCTTGAGAAGAAAGTGGAGTTGCCCGATGTCTGACCGACCCACCCTGCCCCCGCCGGCCTATCGCTCGAACGATCCTTATGAAACAAGCGGAGCGCAGGCCGGCTTCCAGCTCCCGCGCTCGGCCTGGCAGGCCATGTTCGCCTGCTACGCGATCTTTTTCCTCGGCATCTTCGCCGCAACCGGGCGCGATGCCGCGACCGTGATGATGCTTGTCATTTCCGGGCTCTACATGCTCATGTTCTTCGGGACAGCCCGCCTCCTCAACGCGCAAAAAGGAGCCGAACATGATTCGCCGCTCGATCGCAGCGACGGCTTGCTCGAGACCTGGACGGGGCCGATGGACCGGCGCAGCGTCGCAGCGCAAATTCTCGCGGTGCCTGCTGGTTTCGCCTTTCTCGGCGCCACCTTCTTCGTCGTTCGCGCGGCATCGGGCTTCTGACCATGGCGGCGCCGATTGCCGAACGCGGGCCCGCCCTCCCCTCCGGCGCGCGCGCCTATCGGCGAATTGGCCCCTTTGGCGCGGAAGAGATCCCGGCGGGCCTGCTCCGCCGTCACGAACTCAAAAAAGGGGCATGGGGGCTGCTCACCCTCGTGGCAGGCTCGATCCTCTTCCACTGGGATGACGAAAAGGGCGGATCGCGCCTGTTGAAGACCGGCGAAACCATGTTGATTCCGCCATGCGTCCCGCATCACCTGGAACGAAGGGGAGCGGTGACGATCGAGATCGCCTTCTGCGCACCCAGCGCACCCCAGGCTGCCTGACTGCCAGGCGCGGTCACATTTCGATCCCCCCCTTGCTTGACACGTCGCTGCCCGCTGTCATGCTGCGCCGAGGATGCGTTGAGGGGAGTGAACCGCCGATGCGGCTTATGCCGGTGACCGACGCGATGTTCCTGTGGGGGGAAAGCCGCGAAATGCCGATGCACATCGGCGGCATCAACCTCTACACCCTTCCCGAGGATGTCGACGAGACCGAATGGCTGAACGAACAGCTTGCATTGCTCCGTCAGCCCGAAGGGCTGCGGCGCCCGTTCAGCGAGGTCCTGAAATTGACCCCGCTCGGTCAATATGGCCCGATCCGGCTCGAGCCCGACCGCGACATCGACATGCACTATCATGTGCGCGCCGCGGCGCTGCCGAAGCCCGGACGCTACCGCGAGATGTTCGAGCTCGCCTCGCGCCTCCACTCGGGGCTGCTCGACCGCACCCGGCCCTTGTGGGAGATCACGCTCATCTCGGGGTTGCCGAACCGGCAGGTCGCGACCTTCAAGAAGATCCACCACGCACTGATGGACGGCGCAGCAAGCATTCATTTTTACAATTCGATGCTATCTGCAGATCCCGCGGAGCGCCGCGCAGCTTCCCCGCTCTCGGTCGAAGCCTATGAAGCCTATAAGCGCCGCTTCCCTTCGCCCAGAAAGCCGCCGCGCCCGAGCCTCACCGACATTGGCGCAATTGGTGCGTTCCTGAAGGAGCAGTGGGGAAATAGCGTCGGCGTGACGAAGGCGCTTAACCAATATGCCGCCGCGATGTTCGGCCTCGGCGGCGAGGGCCTTGCCACCCCCTTCACCGGCGTCCCGCGTACCAGCTTCAATCGCAACATAACCGGCGCGCGCCGCTTCGTCGCGCAAAGCTGGTCGCTCGAACGCGTTCGTGCCGTGGGAAAAGCCTATGACGGGACGATCAATGACGCGGTGCTCGGCATGTGCGCGGGCGCGATGCGCAAATATCTCCAGTCCCTCAATGAATTGCCCGACAAGCCCCTCAAGGCCATGGCCCCGGTCTCGATCCGCCCCAAGGACGATGTCGACTCGGGCAATTCGGTAGCCTCGGTGACCGCCAATCTCGCGACCAATATTGATGACCCCGCCGAGCGGATGGCGGCGATTCAGGCGTCGATGAACGCGGCGAAGGCGCAGCTTCGGGCAATGACAGCGCAGCAGATCCAACTTTATACAGCGATCACCAGCGTCCCGCAGATGCTGACTGCGCTGACCCGCACCGCCGACAAATTCCCTGCCTATTCAGCCACCATCTCGAACGTGCCCGGCCCGCGCGAGCAGATGTACTGGAACGGCGCAAGGCTTGACGGCATGTATCCTGCGAGCATCCCCGTCGACGGCATGGCGATGAACATCACGCAGGTTTCCAACAACAAGAATATCGACTTCGGCATCACGGCGTGCCGCCGCAGCGTTCCGCACGCCCAGCGGATGATCGACTATCTGGAGGACGCGCTGGTCGAACTGGAAACAGCGGCCGGAGTTAAGCGGACATAGCTCTTCCCCTGCCCCTCCCCCTCTCTGGTCCACGAGCCGATCGTCAGAAAGGCCGTATCCCCCGATAGCCATGGGGCAGAGTAGGACATCACGAAACCGTCCGGCAGGTCCGAGCGCAGCGCGATATGTTCGCGAATTTCGGCCTCGTTCAATCCCGAGGGAAGAATGGCATCGCCCCGGTACCGGGATGCCGCCGCCTGCAACCGCAGCAGTTTTTTCCCAGATGGCGAGGCAAGCCTATTGATAACGATAATATTCGGCGGACTTTCGCGATCTGCCGCGCGGTAGCGTTCAAGATTGGCCGCCGCATCCCACCAGGAGCCGACCAGGAGGCGGCCCATTTCCGTGTCCCACGAAATTTCTATGGGGCTGCATTCGAACGGCTCTGACGTGTCGCCGCAAGGCGCGGTATCGATCAGGCGAATATGCGAGACCTTCGCCGCATAGCCCATCAGCGGAGCGGATATACCGCCCGAGGCCGCCTTCCTGACCTCCAGCTCATAGTCTGCGGCCGCCGCGATGATTTCGAGCGCCTCGGCTCGGCTCGGACGGACAAAGGAAGGGGAAAGGAAAGCCGGGGTCAGCGCCGCGGCGACAGCTATCAATGTTGCGATGAAAATCGGCGCCAGCCGCCTCATTCCTCGCCGCCGCCCTCAAGATCGCGTGCCACCTTCGGGTCGCGCAGCAGCGCTTCGATATGGCTCGCCTCATCGAAGCTTTCATCGGGCAGGAATTTGAGCTTTGCCGCATATTTCATGCGGATGCGGTGTGCGACCTCGCGCTGGAGATAGGCGGTATTGGTCCTCAGCGCCTTGATCACCGCCTCCTCGTCCCGGCCGAGGAGCGGCTTTACGAATACAGTCGCGTGCCTCAGGTCGGGCGACATGCGAACCTCGGTTACGCTCACGGGGTGCGTCGCCAGCACATCGTCGTGGACATCGCCGCGCTGGAGAATTTCGCTCAGCACATGCCGCACCTGCTCGCCCACGCGCAGCACGCGGACCGAGGGGCCGGACGGGGTCTCATTATGACGCATCGATCAATTCCTCCTGCACCCCCGCGCCGGCGGAGGTGCAGGGATGTCCACTTACAACGTGCGTTCGCGTTCCTCGACCTCGAAGACTTCGAGGTGATCGCCCGGCTTGATGTCGTTCGTGTCCGCGAGCACGACGCCGCACTCGAGACCCGCGCGCACCTCGGCGACGTCGTCCTTGAAGCGGCGAAGCGAGGCGATGGTCGTCGCCGACACGATGACATCGTCGCGCGTGAGGCGCGCATGGAGCCCCTTGCGGATCGAGCCTTCGAGCACGAGCAGACCTGCGGCCTTGTCGCGCTTGCCGGCAGGGAAGACCTCTTTGACTTCGGCGCGGCCGACCACGGTTTCGACGCGTTCGGGCCCGAGCTCGCCCGCCATCTCCTTGGCGACCTCTTCGGTCAGATGATAGATGACATCATAATAGAGGAAACGCACCTTCTCGCGGTTGGCGATCTCGCGCGCCTTGGCGTTCGGACGGACGTTGAAGCCAATGATCGGCGCCTTGGTGGACGCGGCGAGCGTCACGTCGCTCTCGGTGATCGCACCCGCGCCAGAGTGGAGGACGCGAACGCGGATTTCGTCGGTCGACAGCTTGTTGAGCGCGTTGACGATCGCCTCGACGCTGCCCTGCACGTCGGCCTTGATGACCACCGGATATTCGATGACATTGGCCTTGTCGGCGAGCGCGGAGAACATGCCTTCGAGGCTGACCGGCGCCTGCGCCGTCCGCTTCTTCAGCGCCTGTTCCTGGCGATAGGCCGCGACCTCGCGGGCGCGCGCCTCATTCTCGACGACGGTCAGCGTATCGCCCGCCATCGGCACACCGCCGAGACCAAGGACCTCGACCGGCATCGACGGGCCCGCCTGCTTGATCTGCTTGCCATGATCGTCGACCAGCGCGCGAACGCGGCCGCTTTCCGCGCCGCAGACGAAGATGTCGCCGACCTTCAGCGTCCCGCGCCGGATCAGGATGGTCGCGACCGGACCGCGGCCCTTGTCGAGCTTCGCCTCGACCACCGTGCCTTCGGCGGCGCGGTCGGGGTTCGCCTTCAGCTCCATGATCTCGGCCTGCAGCGCGATCGCGTCGAGCAGCTTGTCGAGACCCGTTTTCTTGAGCGCCGACACTTCGACATTCTGGACGTCGCCGCCCATTTCCTCGACGATCACCTCATGCTCGAGCAGGCGTTCGCGCACGCGCTGCGGGTTCGCGCCCTCCTTGTCGACCTTGTTGATCGCAACGATGATGGGAACCCCCGCCGCCTTGGCGTGGTGGATCGCCTCGATCGACTGCGGCTTCAGGCCATCGTCGGCCGCAACCACCAGGATGACGATGTCGGTGACATTGGCACCGCGCGCGCGCATCTCGGTAAAGGCTTCGTGACCCGGCGTATCGAGGAAGGTGACGAGCGACCCGTCGGGGGTCTTCACCTGATAGGCGCCGATATGCTGGGTGATGCCGCCGGCTTCGCCCGCCTGCACATTCGCGCCGCGTAGCGCGTCGAGCAGGCTCGTCTTGCCATGGTCGACGTGGCCCATGATCGTCACCACCGGCGCGCGCGGCTTCAGCGCCGCCGGGTCGTCGACGTCCTCGTCGTGGCGGATGTCGACGTCGGCCTCGCTGACGCGCTTGATCTCGTGCCCGAATTCGGTGACGAGCAGTTCGGCCGTATCCTGGTCGATCGTCTGGTTGACGGTGACCGGCATGCCCATCTTGAACAGCGCCTTCACCAGGTCCGCACCCTTTTCGGCCATGCGGTTGGCAAGTTCCTGCACCGTGATCGTGTCCGGCACGACGACTTCGCGGACCTGCTTTTCACGCGGACCCGACGAGGTGATATGCGAACGCCGTTCCTTTTCGCGAGCGCGCTTCAGGGCCGCGAGGCTACGCGCCCGGGCGCCCTCATCCTCGTTAAGGGCGCGGGCGACGGTGAGCTTGCCCGACTGGCGGCGGTTGTCAGCGCCGCGGTTTGCCTTGGGCTCGGGACGCTTGGGTTCGGGCCGCTTGGGCGCCTCGACCGGGGTGAAACGGCGCGGCGCAGGGGTCGCGGTCGCAGCGGGACGCGGCGTCGGCGCCGGGCGCGGGGCTTCGGCGGCAGGGGCCTGTGCCGTTTCGGGCTCGCTTGCAGCAGGTGCCGGCTCGGGCGCCGGTGCAGGCTCGTCCGCCTTGGCGGCTGCCTGTTCCTCGCGGGCTGCCGCGCGCTGCCTTTCCTCCTCGGCGGCGCGTGCTCGTGCGGCCTCTTCGCGGCGGCGCGTTTCCTCGAGCGCGGCCATGCGGGCTTCTTCGGCCTCGCGCAGGAGCTGCGCCTGGCGCTCCTGGCGCGACATCAGGCTTTCCGATTCACTCGCACGCGGCGGAGCTGGCTTCGGAGCGGGAGCGGGCGCAGGCTTCGGCGCGGGCGCGGGCTGGACCTCTTCGACCTCGGGCGTGGGGGCGGCCTCGCCCGGACGGCCGATCACGCGGCGGCGCTTCACCTCGACCACCACCGTGTTGCGGCGGCCATGGCTGAATTGCTGCTGCACCTGTCCGGCCTCGACCGTCCGCTTCAGCCCCAACGGCTTGCGGGTAAGGGTCGGCTTGTCCTGTTCGTCACTCATCGAAAACCATCATTCCTTCAAAAACGCGTCCGAAGCCCCGGAATCCGTGGACACAGCCTCGTCTCCCGCCGCGCGGGAATCCTCCGGCGAAACGCGGTTGGCCGCGTCCCTACTCCATCCGGTAAAAAACTGCCAGCGGCTCAAATGCGCCAGCACCCGGTCAGCAGCGCGGGCGTCGGTAATCGCCAAGTGCACCGCATTCTCACGCCCCAATGCCATAGATAGGGTGTTTCGGTCTACGGGCAAGACCATCCCTTCACGGCCCGAGCCTTCGTCGTCCTCGCCGACGCGCCATGCCTGCGCCAGCTTTTTGCGCCCGTCCTCGCCCGCATCGCTGGCATGAAGGAGCAGGCGCACCTGCCCGCGGCGCGCCGCCTGCTCGATCTTGTCGTTCCCGCTGATAAGCGTGCCAGCGCGCGATTCAAGGCCCAGCCGGTCGAGCGTGGCGCGCGCCAGCTGCGCTGCGATCCGCGCGCCAAGGTCATCGGGGATAAGGATGTCGCCCGTGTGCAGCGCCCGCGCAAGTCCGCCCTTGAGCTTGCCCTTCGCCTGTGCGGCTTCAAGCTCGGCGCGCGGTACGCCGATCCACGCCCCGCGCCCCGGCGCCTTGGCGTGGACGTCGGGCGCAATCCGGCCGTCGGGTCCCAGCGCAAGGCGCACGAGCCGGTCGGACCGCGCAACCTCGCCGGTCACAACGCAGCGCCGCTCGGGCACATGGGTGCCGCGCCCCTTTGCGCGGTCGGTTTCGGTCAGCTGATCATTGCGCGGGGTCCGCATCGGCGGCCTCCCCGTTCTGCGGCTCGGCCGCGGATCCCGCCTCGGCTGCCACCGCCGCCTCTGGTTCGTCCTCGAACCAGTGCGCGCGCGCCGCCATGATGATCTCGTTGCCCTGCTCTTCGGTCAGGCCATATTCGCCGAGAACGCCGCCCTTGTCCTCGGCCCGCTCACCGCGATCGCGCGAAGGACCGCGACGATTGTCCTGCCGCTTCTTGGCAATGAGTTCGTCGGTCGCGAGGTCCGCGAGGTCGTCGAGGGTCTTGATTCCAGCCTTTCCGAGCGTGACCAGCATCGCTTCGGTAAGGTGGGGAATCTCGGCCAAAGCGTCCTCGACACCCAGTTCACGGCGCTCGGCGCGCGCGGCTTCCTCGCGGCGGTCGAGCGCTTCGGTCGCGCGGCTCTGGAGCTCCTGCGCCAGTTCCTCGTCAAAGCCTTCGATGCCCGCCAGCTCGTCGAGCGGCACATAGGCGACTTCTTCCAGCTCGCCGAAGCCTTCAGCGACGAGCAGCTGCGCGAGCGTCTCATCGACGTCGAGCTCCTCCTGGAACATCGTTGACCGTTCGACGAATTCGCGCTGGCGCTTCTCGCTCGCGTCGGCCTCGGTCATGATATCGATCTGGCTGCCCGTGAGCTGGCTCGCGAGACGGACATTCTGGCCGCGGCGACCGATGGCAAGGCTCAGCTGATCGTCGGGAACAACAACTTCGATGCGCCCATCGTCCTCGTCGATCACGACGCGCTGCACCGTCGCAGGCTGAAGCGCGTTCACGACGAAGGTCGCCGTGTCTTCCGACCAGGGGATGATGTCGATCTTTTCGCCCTGCATCTCCTGGACGACGGCCTGGACGCGGCTACCTTTCATGCCGACGCAGGCACCGACGGGGTCGATCGAGCCGTCATAGCTGATCACGCCGATCTTGGCGCGCGAACCCGGATCGCGGGCGGCCGCCTTGATCTCGATGATGCCATCGTAGATTTCCGGAACTTCCTGCGCGAAGAGTTTCTTCATGAAGTCGGGGTGCGCGCGGCTGAGGAAAATCTGGGGCCCGCGGGTTTCGCTGCGCACCGAGAGGATCAGGGCGCGCACGCGGTCGCCGACACGCATCAGTTCGCGCGGGATCTGCTGGTCACGGCGAATCACGCCCTCGGCGCGGCCGAGGTTGACGACGATGTGGCCGAACTCGACCGATTTCACGACGCCGGTGATGATCTCGCCCGCGCGGTCCTTGAACTCCTGATACTGGCGCTCGCGGTCCGCTTCGCGAACCTTCTGGAAGATGACCTGCTTTGCCGACTGCGCGTCGATGCGTCCAAGGTCGACCGCGGGCAGCGGGTCGACGATGAAGTCGCCGATCTTGGCGTCCTTCTGCAGCTTCTGCGCCGCAGCAAGGTCGACCTGCTTGAAATAATCGTCGACCTGCTCGACGACCTCGACGACGCGCCACAGGCGCAGGTCGCCCGTCTGGGGATCAAGCTTTGCACGAATGTCGTTCTCGGCACCGTAGCGCGCGCGCGCGGCGCGCTGAATAGCTTCCTCGATTGCCTCGATGACGATCGCCTTGTCGATCATCTTCTCGCTGGCGACCGAATTGGCGATCGCGAGCAGCTCAGCCTTGTTGGCGGAAATGGCTGTGGCCATCAGTCCTGTCCTTCTTCTTCCATTTCGTCGGCACCCTCGGGCGAGAGCGGGACGGTTGCGGCAATCAATTTGTCGGTGAGCACCAGCTTTGCAGTCTCGATCGCATCGAACGGCAGCTTATGCTCGACCTCTTCCTTGTCCAAAATCGTCACGACATCGCCGTCGATCCCGACCAGCGTGCCATTAAAGCGCTGGCGCCCGTCCAGCTTTTCCTTGAGCGCCACCTTCGCCTCGTGCCCCGCCCAGTCGGCGAAGTCGGCGCGTCGCGTCAACGGCCGATCGATACCCGGCGATGAAACTTCAAGTCGGTAAGCGCCCTCGATCGGGTCATCGCCGGCTTCTTCCAGCGCATCGAGCCGGTCCGAAATACGGCGCGACAGTTCGGCGCAATCATCGATCGTCAGCTGGCGCGTATCGGGCCGTTCGGCCATCACCTGCAGCGTCGGGTCGCTCTCGCCGCCGAAAAAAGCGACGCGCACCAGCGCAAGGCCCATCGCCTCTGCTTCGGGCGCGATGATCGCATTGAGGGCGTCGAAATCGACCAAATTCATCATTCCCATTTGGATGACCGGAAAGCATGTGGGTATAGCCGCCGCGGCCCGCGGCCCCGACGTCCCAACTGGCTAACCATGTCAAGAAGTGGGCTGCATATAGGCGCGTTGCAAGGCATCGGCAAGGGGGAATGGACCGGCGACGAGAAGGCCCCGCCCCGAGGCTTCAGCGTTTCGGCTCGTAAATGGCGGTCGCCACGAGCTGGACACGGTCCAGCCGCTGCCCGGGTGAGCGGGCGCGGCTGATAATGATGGAGCGCGCAGGGTCATCGAGGCTGTGGTAGCGGCTTCATACCATCTCGCCGTTTCCGGCCTCGCCGTCTGCCTCCCAGCGCTGCTGAAAATCGGCTGAGGCGATCACCGCCTCGACGTCGGGCTCCAGGTCCTCGGCGCCGCCGCCCGTAACCCGTAATATGGCACATCGGCAACCGGTCCGATACAACCAGCACATAGCCGGACTGTTCCGTCGCGTTGATCCGCCAATCATGATTTGCCTGCCGCAATTCCTTGGGCGGGAGGGTCACCTCGTCGACGCGGTCGACCAGCCCCATCTTGTCGCCCAGACGCACCGCTGCAACGAAAGGGCCCGGGCCCTGCGACCAGCTGGCGGGGTCGAGGACCCACGTCTCGCATCCGCGAAGCGCGCCAGCGAATCCATCGGCGAGGTCGGACTGGGCGCGGACCGGCGCGGACGAGGCAAGCAGAGCGAGCAGGATGAGGAGTCGGGTCACCGCCGAAGCGTAGCGGCTGGAAAAGCAGCATATAACTCGAGCGGGCCGCATGATTGGGGGCCGCACTTTCCCCTTGCCCTTCAGAGCCGCGCCATGCTCAACGCGCCCGCGATGTCCGACGATCCTCCTCTCCTTGCCCTCGCCGGTGTCCGCGTCATGGCGGACGAAGCCGCGATTCTCGACTTGCCCGCGCTGACAATAGGTGCGGGGGAGAGTTGCGCGATCCTGGGCGCGAACGGCTCGGGCAAGTCGACGCTCGTCAAGCTCGTGACGCGCGAGCTTTATCCCGTCTGGGGCGCCAGCGTTCGCATCTTCGGGCAGGATAGCTGGAACGTGTTCGAGCTTCGCAAACGCCTCGGGATCATTTCCTCGAGAGAGCAGCTCGACTTTGACGCCGAGCCGCCGCTCGAGGTGCTCGACTGCGTCGTCTCGGGCTTCTTCGCCTCGCGCGGCCTCTGGAAGCATCAGCACCATTCGCAGGCGATGATCGACGCCTCGCGCGCCGCACTCGAAGAGGTCGGCGCAAGCCGCCTGGTCGGGCGCAGCATGGCTAGCCTTTCTACCGGCGAAGCGCGCCGCGTGTTGATTGCCCGCGCTCTCGCCCACCGTCCTCGTGCCCTGCTGCTCGACGAACCCTGCGCCGGGCTCGACCCCGCCGCGCGGCACCATTTTCTCGATATGCTGCGCAGCATCGCGCGGGGCGGCACGACGATGCTGCTCATCACTCATCACATCGAGGAGATATTGCCCGAAGTCTCCCGCATCGTGATGCTGCGGGGTGGCCGCCTCTTCCACGACGGACCGAAGACGGAGCTCCTGACGAGCGACAGGCTCACCGAGCTTTTTGGCATCCCCGTCGAAGTGACGCGCCGCGGCGGTTGGTACCGCGCCGACATCAGGGGCTGATCGGACGCCCAGCGCCTGTCCCGCCGCGAGACATTGGCCTCAAGCGCAACTTTTTGTTCGTACCTCACCGCATAAGAGAAGCAGCGTGGGTCCCCCGCGAATCGGTTGCGGGGGGCGGCACGGGATTCCGACGCGCACATGAGACCCGAAATGCATCTCACGCCGGGCGCTGCCTGGGTCGATCCGCTGGCCGCGCCGCCGGCCGGACCGGGACGCAATTTCTGGGCGGGATTGATCGCCGCCGTGATTGTCGCCTCGCTGGCGATGGCCCTGGGCAGCGGCCAGCTACGCGCCTACACCCCGCGGTTTGCCCCTTACAGCGTCAGCGTTGGCCTCGATTTCAAACCTTCTGATCCCGAGCGCTGGGCGATCATGAACGCGGGCAGTTACGCCGACGCCCTGAAGATCGACCCGACGCTTCCCGACCCGGACAGTGTCGGATACGCGAACGCGGCCGGGCAGCCGCCCGCCGATCCTGCAGCGCTGCGCGAGGAAGCCTTCGTTGGCCCGCCCGCCAAACCCTATGTCTTTCGCGGCGTCACCGCGATTGATCGCGAGCGCGCGCATTATTGCCTGACCGCCGCCATCTATTACGAAGCGGCGTCCGAAAGCGACGATGGAATGCGCGGAGTGGCGCAGGTCGTTCTCAATCGGGTTCGTCACCCGAGCTTTCCCAACACTGTCTGCGGCGTGGTCTTCCAGGGGTCGCAGCGTCCGGGCGTCTGCCAGTTCACCTTCGCCTGCGACGGCGCGATTGCGCGCGCGCCCAGCCGCGCGGGCTGGCTGCGCGCGAGCCGCGTGGCCTCAGCGGCGCTCGGCGGCAGCGTGTTTCCCGGCGTCGGGCTCGCGACCCATTATCACACGCAGGCGATCTGGCCGCGCTGGGGCCAGAGCCTGGTCATGACCAATGTTGTCGGGGCGCATATCTTCCACCGCTGGCGCGGCCGCTGGGGGATGCCCGACGCGTTTCGCGCTCCCTATCTCGGCCGCGAGCCCGCACCGGGCCCCTATCTGCCGGTCACCGAACAGCTTGAGGCGCGCGCTGAAGGCCTCCTCCCGGCCGCGCTGCCAGCCGAGACCGCTGGCGCACAGCTACCGGGCGCGGCCCCCGCCCCCAAACCGGGCGCGTTGATCGAGCAAGCGCGGGACACGGGCACGCCCGTTGCCGCCCTTCGGCAGTCCGCACTGCCGCCGCCAAGCTACGCCGATCCCCGTCTCAACCAGTCGGGCGAGATCCGCGAGGAATTCAAGGGCAGCGGAGAGTGGATTCGCTGAGACAATCGGCCTAGGCTTCCTTCCGGACGGCAAGGGAGGCTTTTATGGGTCATGTCAAAGCTATCGGCGGTCTCTTCTTCAGGTCACGCGACCCTGGCGCACTCAAGAGCTGGTATCAGCAGCGGCTCGGCGTCGGCGGCGGCTGCAGCGCCGACGACAGCGCAGCCCCCAACGAATGGGTCTGGAACGTCGCGGCTGGCCCGCTCGTCTTCGAACCCTTCAGCGCCGACAGCGATTATTTTCCAGCCGACCGACAATATATGATCAATTTTCGCGTCGACGACCTCGACGCGGTTCTGGAGCCGTTCCGCGCCGCGGGCGAGGAGATCATCACCAAGGATGAATGGGAGGACCCCGCGATCGGCCGCTTTGCCCGGGTGCACGATCCGGAGGGCAATCCGATCGAGCTGTGGGAACCGGCGCGGGGCTGATCCTGCGCGACGAGCGGCGGAGGCTTGCGAGGGAAATCAGCGCCCCTGGCTACGCCAGCGCCGGACCACGCGGTCGAGGATTTCGAGCTCGCCGCCTGTGTCGCGCCACAATTTCGAGAAGAGCGGGTCGCTCGACGCCGGCCTTTTGTCTTCCTCTAGCGTGTCGAGATAGACGCGGATCGGGATCGATACGCCCTCGCCGCAGACAATGCATTCGCGGTTGCGAAGCGCCGGAATCGAGTCGATGAAACCGCGGGCGCCTTCGGGCATCGCTGCCTTGACGAATTGCTGGTCGCGTTCGTTGTTGAGGCGCATCGAGATGATCGTGCCGCACTGCGATAATACGCCCTCGGCAAGATCCGACGGGCGCTGGGTGATAAGGCCCAGCGACACGCCATATTTACGTCCTTCCTTGGCTATCCGTTCGAGGATCTTGCGGACCGCCTGCCCCTGGCCGACGTCTTTCGCCGGGATATAGCGGTGCGCTTCTTCGCAAACGAGCAGGATCGGCCGCTGCGGCTCGCCGCGCGACCAGATCGCATAGTCGAAGGTCAGGCGCGACAGAACCGCGACGACGACACTGGTAATGTCCGAAGGCACCCCCGACACGTCGATGATCGAGATGGGCCGGCCATCCGATGGCAGACGGAAGATCTTGCCGATGAACGCCGCCATGGTGTCCGCGACGAGCATGCCCGAAAACATGAAATTATAGCGCGGATCGGCGCGCATTTCCTCGATCTTGCCCTTGATTCGCATGAAGGGCGCGGTCGAGGTCGCCTTGTCGAGCTTGCCCATCTCATTTTGCAGAATGTTGAGCAGGTCCGAGAGGAGATAGGGAATCGGCGAGTCGACCGTGAGCTTGGTCATGCCCTCGGCGAGCCGGTTTTTCTGCCGCGCCTGGAGGAGGCACTTGGCGAGCACGTCGCAGTCTCCCTGCCGCTCGCGCCCCTCGCTGGTGATGAAGACTTCGCAATGCTCCTCGAAGTTCATCAGCCAATAAGGCATTGCGAGATTGTCGACGTCGAAAAGCGCGCCCGTGCCCTTGAAGGCCGCTGAATATTCGCCGTGCGGGTCGATCATCACGATATGGCCCTGCGGCGCAAGCTCGCAGATCCGGTGGAGAATCAGCGCTGCGCTCGTCGACTTGCCGGTACCCGTCGAACCAAGAAGCGCGAAATGCTTGCCGAGCATCGCGTCGACATAGAGCGATCCGCGGATATCCCTCGTGGGATAGACGGTCCCGATCTCGACGTGCGCGCGCTCGTCGGCGGCGTAGATCTGCTTGAGGTCGGCGCTCGTCGCGGCATAGACCTCGCTCCCAGGCACCGGGTAGCGGGTAACGCCGCGGCGGAAATTGTGGATGCGCCCGGTGAGTTTCTCCTCGTCGCCTTCGCCAAGGAAGTCGACCGAGGCGATAATGACGCCCCTCTCCGCTTCGTGAAGATGCTGGTCGCGAATGCTGGCGAGAAGCCACACATTGCCTACGCGCACCTTGACCTGTGCGCCGACCTGACCCGCCATCGCTACCGCCGGATCCCCCGATCCGGTGAGTCGGCCAAGCGCTTCAGCGTCGAGGAGGATGCGCGAGGCCGAACCCGCGATCTCGATGACTTCACCGATGAGCAGTTCATCGCGGTGATGGGCCGCCACGGCGGAGACAGGCGCGGCAACCCCCCCGCCGGCAAGGCGTACCGTCTGCGCAGCCGTCTGATCGCTGGCGCCGAACGCGCCGCTCTGCATATCCATTTGGTGCCCCGCCTCTCGTCAGTTCCGGGGGAACGGTATCGCACCTGTTGGTAAAGAAAGCGCTTATGCTCCTAAGGATCAGCGCCGCCGGAAAATTGCCGATGCGCCGTAACCGAGAATCAAGGAGAGGAAGACCGCAGTCAGCCCGTAGAGAAAGCCGTGACGTTCGGCTGCGAGAGCGACGAAGCGTTCGAATCCGGCCTTGCGGATCTCGACGTCGCGCGAGGCGACCGCGATGACGCGGCCCTTGCTGATCAAATAGGTCTCGGCGCGGTAATTCCCGACCGGCACGCGGGCGGGCACGGGAATTCGGGCGCGATAGAGCACCCCTTCCCGGATCTCCACCGCGCGAGGATTTTCGTAGAAGAGCCCGAGCCGGCGGTAGAGGTCGATAAGGCCACTTTCGAATCGCTCGAGCTTCTTCGCTTCCGAAAAGCCCGTGGGCGACATCGACAGGTTGCTGAGCCCAAGCTCGAAGATCGCGGCGGTCCGCTCGTCGACCAGCTTCTCGATCGGCCGCGAGGATCCTATCGCATAAAAGCCGGGCGAGGTGCGCAGGCGGATGCTGCTGGCGTTCACCCAGATGCCGGCAACGCGCTGTTTTTCGCGCAGGACGATCGGGCGGACTGGTCCCTTCAGCACGACCACGATGTCGGCGCGGTCGTCGGGCAGGCGCTGACCGGGATAAAGGATCGCCCCGAACAGCAGAAGCTCCTCCCCGGTAAAGCTGTACTGGATGTTGATCGCGCTATTGGAAACGTCGGGCACCAGCCGTGGGTCGGCCGCATGCGCGCCGGCGAAGGGAAGCAGCGCCGTGGCAAGCCAAAGCAGGATGGCGAACGGGCGCATCATTGCACGGTATATATTTCTTCGGGGCGGATGAAGAGGTCGACCCCCATGCGGAGCGCAACGAGGAGCACGATCCCTGCCAGCAACAGCCGCAGATACTCCGGGCGCACAGACTGGGCGAAGCGCGCGCCGACCTGGGCCCCGGTAACGCTCCCCAGCAACAGGAGCCCTGCAAGCACGATGTCGACCGCTCCGGTGGTCATCGCGTGCACCATCGTCGTGGCGATCGTGACGAACAGAATCTGGAACAGCGAGGTCCCGACGACGACCTGCGTCCCCATGCCCAGCAGATAAACCATCGCGGGAACCATGATGAAACCGCCGCCGACACCGAGCAGCATCGTGAGTATGCCGACCCCCATTCCCAGCAGCAGCGGCGCGAGGGGCGAGATATAGAGCCCCGAGCGATAGAAGCGCCAGCGAAGCGGCAGGTTCGCAACCATGGGGTGATGACGGCGCTTCCTGGGCGGCGCGGGCATGCCGGCCTTCATGGCGCGTAGCGAACCCCACGCCTCGCGCCCCATGATGGTGCCGACCGATCCCAGGAGGACAACGTAGAGAATCGAAATGACGGTATCGATCTGCCCCCAGGCGGTCAGCAGTTCGAAGAGGCCCGCGCCGATCAGCGATCCGATGAGGCCGCCTGTAACGAGCACCGCCCCCATGCGCAGGTCAACGCCGTCGCGCTCGAGATAGGCGAGCGTTCCCGATACGCTGGCGCCTGTCACCTGCGTCGCCGCGGACGCTGCGGCGACCGTCGGAGGTATGCCGTAGAAGATCAAGAGCGGCGTCGTCAGAAAGCCGCCGCCGACACCGAACATGCCCGACAAGAAGCCGACCCCGCCGCCGAGCAGGATGATGACCAGCGCATTGACCGACAGGTTGGCAACAGGAAGATAGAGATCCAAGGACAGGCCCCGAAGCGTGAGACGGGCGCCCGGACGGCGCCGATTCCGCGAACCCTAGACGATTTTTGAGAGCCGGGGAATCGGCTGTGTGGGAGGTGCCGCCGAGAAACTGGCGCGGGGGGGCAGCCAGGGCGGGGAAGCCGATATTTGCCTCGCCGGAAAACCCGCTGCAGGTCGGGTCCGCTCATCGCCCCCCGCACCCGACAACCCCGTGGCCGCCTGTCGAGGGTGACGAACGATGAAACGGCCGTTACTACGCCTCGAAAACCTCTATTCTTGGTAGGAACATCCGCTTCATGGCTCCCCGCCCTGCCCATCGCTCCGCGCTGCGCGCCTTTCTTGAAAGCGAAAGCGCGGGAGGAATCCTCCTGATACTGGCGGCGGCCGCCGCGATGATCATTGCCAATTCCCCGCTCGGCTCGGTTTATCACGATGCAATCCATGCGGTGACAGGGCCCACCCTCACCGAGAAGCTTGGCCCGATGACGGTGCATCTGTGGATAAACGACGGGTTGATGGCGATTTTCTTCCTGCTCGTCGGCCTCGAGATCAAGCGCGAGTTCGTCGATGGCCGGCTCGCAAGCTGGGATCGGCGACGCCTACCGATGATCGCCGCGGCAGCAGGTATGGCGGTACCCGCGACCCTCTACATGCTCTTCGCGGGCCGCGAGCCGGGGCTCGCACAGGGCTGGGCGATCCCAGCCGCGACCGACATTGCCTTTGCGATTGGCGTCCTCGCCTTGCTCGGCAAGCGCGCGCCGACGTCGCTCAAGCTCTTCCTCGTGACCGTCGCCATCGTCGATGACATGGGGGCGGTCGCGATCATTGCCCTTTTTTACACCGCCAAGATCGACCTTGCCGCGCTGGCGGCCGCGGTGGTCCTGCTCGCGGTCATGTTCGCGCTGAGCCGCGCGGGGGTGAAACGGCTGAGCCTTTATCTGCTGCTCTTCCTCTTGCTCTGGTACGCGATGCTCCTGTCGGGCGTTCACGCGACGATCGCGGGCGTGCTCGCAGCGATGGCAATCCCCTTCGAGCGGACGCCAGGTGCGCCCGACAGCGCGACGTCGCCGCTCCACCGGCTCGAGCATGCGCTCCATCCCTGGGTGGCTTTCGGGATCGTGCCGCTGTTCGGTTTCGCCAATGCCGGGGTCGATATCAGGGGACTTGGCACCGACCAGATTCTCGCGCCGCTCCCGCTCGGCATCGCCGCCGGACTGTTCCTGGGCAAACAGGTCGGCATCTTCGGGAGCGTATGGCTCTCGGTCCGCTTCGGGATCGCCGGGCGCCTGCGCGGGGCGACCTGGCTGCAGGTTTACGGCGTCGCGCTTCTATGCGGGATTGGCTTCACGATGAGCCTTTTCATTGGCGGCCTCGCTTTCCCGGGCAACGCTCTTTTGATAGAGGAAGCAAAGATCGGTATCCTCATGGGGTCGCTCGTCGCTGCGTTCGCCGGTTTTGCGGTCCTCCGCTTCGCGCCTCTGCACCCCGATCATGCCGCAATCGAGGCCGACAGCGAAGCCGAGATCGACACCGACGGCGATGTCCGCGACACGTCGGAAACGAAGGGAGCCGAGCCCATCTGATGCGCACCCCGCCAATCATTCTGCTGCTGACCGCGGCTTCCGCCCTGACGGGCTGCTACGCGCTCGACCCCGAAATGAAACGAGCGGTCGCAGAGCGAAAGGCAGAGGGTCAGTCCCCGCGCCCGCCGGCGTCGGCCCCCGCCGCAGCCCCCGAGCAGCCGAGCGCCCCCGGCAGGTTGAGCGTCGACATACCCTCGATCGGCCGGATGGAGGTGGTATCAGGCGTGGCCGACCTGCCCCCGCCTAGCGCCCCTGCGCCTGGTCCGGCCGCCGTCAGCGGCGACGC
Organism: Sphingomonadales bacterium; assembly: GCA_044508875.1. Lineage (GTDB taxonomy): Bacteria > Pseudomonadota > Alphaproteobacteria > Sphingomonadales > Sphingomonadaceae > Sphingopyxis > Sphingopyxis flava_A. The sequence goes on from JBIQHE010000010.1 coordinate 57,554, forward strand.
GAAAATCTGGCCGGCACCGAGCGCCCCCGCCGATCCGACCGCGGCGATGTACGCCGCGCAGGCGGTCGATGCGATCGCGTCAGCCTATGTGCTCTTGACCCTGGAAATCGGTACCCACGAGCGGGGTTATATCGACGCTTATTATGGGCCGCCGAGCCTGCTCGAAGCCGCGACCAAGGCGCCGCGCGACAAGCCAAGCCTGCTCGCGGCCGCGCGGCAGCTGATGGCCAAGCTCGACGCTGCGACGCCCGACCTTTCCGACCCGATCGAGCGCCGCCGCGCCGCTTTTCTCCGCGCCCAGCTTCGCGCCGCTGAAACGCGGCTCATGATGATGGAGGGGACGCGCTTTCCCTTCGCCGAGGAGGCCGAACGGCTCTTCGGCGTGCGGCCCGAGCTGAAACCGCTCGCGAGCTTTGACGCCCAGCTCGCCCAGATCGAGACGCTCGCTCCGGGTGAGGGTCCGCTCGCAGCGCGGGTCGAGGCCTATCTTGATCGCTTCACCATTCCCAAGAACAAGCTCAAACCCGTGTTCGATGCCGCGATTGCGCGTTGCCGTGGCCGCACCGCTGCACATGTGGCGATGCCGCAGGACGAGAGCTTTGATCTCCAGTTCGTGACGGGCAAGAGCTGGAGCGGCTATAATTATTACCAGGGGGGCTATCACAGCATCATCCAGGTCAATACCGACCTTCCGATCCGCTTGTCGCGCGCGCTCGACCTCGGCTGTCACGAGGGTTATCCTGGTCATCATCTCCTCAACATGAAGCTCGAAGAACAGCTCGTGAAGGCTCGGGGCTGGACCGAGTTCAGCGTCTATCCACTTTACAGCCCGCAAAGCCTGATCGCGGAGGGAAGCGCAAACTACGGTATCGACCTTGCCTTCCCGGACAGCAGCCGGCCCGATACCGAGCGCGACGTGCTGATGCCGCTCGCTGGCATCACGCCGCCGGGCGATGATCACTATTGGAAGCTCACCGACGCCCTGAAAACGCTCCAGGGCGCGCGCCTGACCATCGCGCAGCAGTATCTCGACGGCGCAATCGACCGGCCGACCGCGGTGGCGCTGACGCAGAAATTTCTGCTCGTCTCGCCGCAGCGCGCTGAACAGTCCGTCGCCTTCACCGATCAGTATCGCAGCTATGTGATCAACTATGGGATCGGCGAGGAGATGGTCCGCGCCCATGTCGAGCGCGGCAATCCCGATCGCGACGAAAGCTGGCGGCGGATGATGCTGATCCTCAGCGAACCAACGCTTCCAGCCGACCTTGAGGCGCCTTGATCCGGCCCGCGCGCTCGCCGATCACTCGGCTGCCATTGCCATTTCGACGCGCTGCGGACCGCGGATCACGCCGCCGGGCGTGGGGCCCTGCATCTCGCCATTCCGGAAGGTGACGACGCCCGATTTGATTGTCGCCACATAGCCCTCGGCCTTTTGCAGCAACCGCTTGCCGCCGGCGGGCAGGTCGAATGCCAGCCACGGCTTTCCGAGTTTCAGCGCGCGCATGTCGATCACGTTGAGGTCGGCAAGATAGTCCGGCGCGAGCAGGCCGCGATCGTCGAGCCCGTAAAGGATCGCCGTGTCGCGGCACTGGCGCTTGATCGCATGTTCGAGCGCGATGCGATGGCCTTTGCGATCGCGCACCCAGTGCTGCAGCATGAAGGTCGGCGAGGCGGCGTCGCAGATCGTCCCGCAGTGCGCGCCGCCGTCCGACAGGCTGTTCACCGTGTCGCCGGCAGCCTGCAGATCCTCGAGGAAATCGAGATTCCCGTCGCGGTAATTGAGGATCGGGAAATAGATGAAGCCCTTGCCGTCGTCCTTCATCAGGAGGTCATAGGCATATTCCGCGGGGGTCACCCCGGCGGCCGCCGCGCGCGCGGCAATGCTCTCGTCCATCCGGGGCTCATAGTTGAAGTCGGGGTCCATCTCGAAATGGACGGCCCACCCCTCGGCGACCGCGTGCAGGAAGTCGAGGATGTCGCTCTCCGGATAGACATTGGGTTCCTGCGTCATGCGCGCGCGGAACGCGGGGTCCTTCAAATGCGCAAGCTGCTCATCCCATGCCAGCCCTTCGATCTCGTTCCACGCCGGTTTGAACCGGAAGGGGTGAACGGTGCCCTGCCACGCCATGATCACGCCATTGCCGCGCAAAGCGATCTGCGCGACGATGTTCGCCCCGCTCGCATTCTGCCTGCGCATTTCCGAAATCTGCTCCTCGAGCGGCAGCTCTTTCGCGATCGACTGGAGCGCCGCGAAGGTCACCGGCAAACCGGTCTCGCGGCTGAGATCCCCCATCCACTGGAACTCGTTCCACTCGCGCTTGAGGTCGCTCGCCATCTCGAACACCCCGTAACCGACCCGGCCCATCGCACGTCCGATCGCGATCAATTCCTCGGCGGTCGCGGTGGTGCCCGGGACGAGCTCGCCATCGACAGACTTGTGAAGCACGGTGCGGCTGGTCGAAAATCCGAGCGCGCCCGCGCGCACGCCTTCCTCCACGATACGCGACATTTCGGCGATATCCTCATCGGTGGGGATCGCGCCGGGTTTTTCACGGTCACCGAGCACATAGGCGCGCACCGCACCATGGGGGACATGACACGCGACGTCGACCGTGCGCGGCAGCCTTTCGAGCGCGTCCATATATTCCGGGAAGGTCTCCCAGTCCCAGCGCATCCCTTCGGCGAGCGCGGTGCCGGGAATATCCTCAACGCCTTCCATCAGGCTGATCAGCCATTCGTGCCGGTCGGGGCGCGCGGGGGCGAAGCCGACCCCGCAATTGCCCATGACGACGGTGGTAACGCCGTGCCAGCTCGATGGCGCCATCTCGGCGTCCCAGGTCGCCTGCCCGTCATAATGGGTGTGAACATCGACGAATCCCGGAGTGACGATCTTGCCGCTTGCATCAATCTCCTCGCGGCCTGCGGCGAGGTTGGCGCCTACCGCGGCGATCCGGTCGCCGTCGATCGCAACATCGGCTACGTAAGGCGCGCCGCCCGTGCCATCGACGACCGTGCCGCCTCGAATTACCAGATCGTACATCCCGACTCTCCCGATTTTGGTTTCAGGAAGAAACCTATCACCAAATTCGGCATGTGCAAATAATCGCGCCGGCGCCGCGACGAGAGGCTATGATGGGTTCCATGGAGCCACTCGGAGTCGCTGACATGATGCGTTCGCTTAGCCTTGCCCTCCTCCTTGCCGCCGCCACCGCGCCGCTCGCAGCGGCGTCCGCCGCTTCCGATTACGCTCCGGCGCTCGCTGACCCCGCCCGGCCCGCCTCAGACCGCGAACGCGACGCGGCCCGCAAGCCCGCCGACCTGCTTGCCTTTGCCGAGGTCGCTCCCGGTGAGGCGGTGGGCGATTTCGTAATGGGCGGAGGCTATGTCACCCGCCTCCTCGCCGCCGCGGTCGGACCCGAAGGGCGTGTCTATGCATTTCAGCCCGCCGAGTTCATCGCCTTCCAGAAGCAATATGGCGACGATCAGGCTGCGGTTGACGCGGCCTATGCCAATGTCGACGCGGTGAGCGGTCCCTTTGCGGCGCCGCCCTTCCCGGCCCCGCTCGACACGATCGTCACGGTGCAGAATTTCCACGATCTTTATCTCAAGCCTTTCCCCGATGGCACCGGCGACAAGGCGAGCGCAGCACTGTTCGCGGCCCTGAAGCCCGGCGGGACGCTGGTCGTTGTCGATCACAGCGCGGCCGACGGGAGCGGGACGAGCCAGTCGGACAGCCTCCACCGCATCGACAAGGCGGCGGTCGTCTCGGCGCTGACCAAGGCGGGTTTCTCGCTTGAGGCGGAAAGCAACCTCTATGCGCAGCCAGACGATCCGCGTACGGCCAATGTCTTCGACCCTTCCATCCGCGGCAAGACCGATCAGTTCGCGCTGCGGTTCCGCAAACCCGAGTGAGACAATGACCGACGACGACGATTATGTTTATGATGAGGCGAGCGGCGAGTGGCTGCCCGCAAGCGAGGCCAGGGCACGCGCCGAGGCGGCGGCGGCGGGCCCCGAGGTCCGCGATGCGGTCGGCAATCTGCTCGCCGACGGCGACTCGGTGGTACTCGTCAAGGATCTCCACGTCAAAGGCGCGGGGCAGACGCTCAAAGTGGGCACGGTGATCAAGTCGATCCGCCTCACCGGTGACGACCAGGAAATCGACTGCCGCCATGACGGCATCAAGGGATTGGTGCTGCGCGCCGAATTTGTTCGCAAACGGTAGAAAGTCCCTTCCGCGCCCCAGCGAGACCTTTCAGCCTTTTCGTGCCCGATCCGGCCGCCATAGACATGGCGCAGACCTGGGGCCGGCCCTACGGGTCTCGCATCGCGTTTCAAGAAACCAGGGCGGGCTGATTCCCGCGAGGGGGCTATTGAGCCCGCGTGGGAATTCCGTCCATCAGCGTGTGGAGCTCGCCGGCTTCCCACATCTCCATCATGATGTCGCTCCCGCCGATAAACTCGCCCTTGACGTAAAGCTGCGGGATCGTCGGCCAGTCGGAAAACTCCTTGATTCCTTGTCGGATCTCCATGTCCTGCAGCACGTCGACCGTCTCATATTCGACCCCGAGCCGGTCGAGCATCGCGATCGCGCGCGAGGAAAAGCCACATTGGGGGAAAAGCGGCGTGCCCTTCATGAACAGCAGTACCGGATGGTCGCCAACCAGCTTGGCGATGCGGTCGTGGGTGGCGGGGTCGGTCATCTGTTGTCTCCGATCGGGCGCCCGATCGGACGCCGCAAAAACATGGGCTTCCTATGAAGGAACGCCGGTGGTCAATTGCAAGGCATGAAGTTCGCCGCCCATGCGCCCACCGAGCGCTGCATAGACCGCCTTGTGCTGAGCGACGCGGGTCATGCCTCGGAAGGCGGCGCTGACGACATGCGCGGCATAATGGTCGCCGTCGCCCGCAAGGTCGGTAATCGTGACCGCCGCATCGGGAAAGGCGGCGACGATCATCGCCCGCAGGTCCTCCTCGCGCATCGCCACCGGACCGGCTCCCTCAATTCTCGTCGTCGATGAACTGACGGCGGGCTTCGGCGGTCTTTTCGTTGAGCGCGGCGCGAATTTCCGCGTCACTGATTTCGATGTTGGCGGCCGTCAGGTCCCCCGCAAGCTTGCGGATTACATCCTCGTCGCCCGCCTCTTCGAAATCGGCCTGCACCACCGCCTTGGCATAAGCATCGGTTTCCTCGGGAGTCAGGCCCATGCGTGCTGCCGCCCACTCGCCCAGCAGGCGGTTGCGCCGCGCGGTAATGCGGAACAGCACGTCCTGGTCGCGGGCGAACTTTGCTTCCTGGGCCCGGCCGCGGTCGTCGAATGCGCTCATCTCATCCTCTTTTGGTGAATCTTGATCTCAACTGCAGATAGGTTGGGTCCGGGCCCGACGCAAGGAGCCTGTGCCGCAGATCACTTCCCTTTTGTGAACAATGGGTTTAGGGTTTCTATCAACGGGATGGGTCGTACCGCACCAATATAGAATCGCGCCTTGCCGCACATTGCCGCAGGGTCGAATGGCGTATGGCTATGGGGGAATTGCGACGATGACCGCTCGATATGGCTTTCCTGTTATTCTGGCGGCCATCGCCCTCAGCGCGAGCGGCGGCGTGCGGGCGCAGGGCGACGACCCGACGCTGCGTGACAGCTTCGCGATCGGCAGCCAGGGGGGCTCGCTCTGCGAGGTGCAGGCGACGGTTCGCGACAATGTTGTCGAGGGAATGTTCGACCGCGCGTGGATCGTCCTGTGCCGCGACGCGAGCCAACCGGTGGGTTATGTTCGCATGCTTCGCGCGAGCCCTGCCGAAGCCATGGCGCGAATCGAGCGCGGGCGCCAAGGCACGATCGCGTGCAGCAGCGCGGACGACTGCACGGTCAAGGGCAGCAGTGTCGCCTGGCGTACCCGGATCGAGGCCGATGGTGAGACGAGTTATGCCGTCGAAGGCTTTGCTGCATACGGCGATGCGCTCGACCTCGCGCTCGAAACGATCCGCCGCCGGACAATGGTGCCGGGGGTAATCAAGGTCGCGACCACGTCGGTGGGCGGTGCCGATGGCTTTGCCCGCACCCTCGCCGGGACGATCGACGTCGATAAGGCGCTCGCCGAGGGATATCGTCGCAATCACAGCGGCGACTACGCCGACGCCGCAGAATTTTTCGAGGCGCTGTCCCGCCGCGCCCCGGGCGAGCAACAGTCGGCCGGGATCGATCCGACCGAATTCACGCTCAACCGCGCTCTCCAGAGATCAAATCTCGGCGAATTCGCCGAGGCTGAAAGATTGTTCGCCGAGGTCGAGGCCATTCCAACCGGCGATCCGGTGCAGCAGCGCCTGCGCCGCAATTTCCGCGCGATCCACGCGCTGAACCAGCGCGATTATGATGGCGCAGCGGCGGTCCTGGCGACACCCATCCCGCCGGTCGTCAGCGGCGTGAGGGTAGAGAGCAACAGGGTGACGCTGACCCCCGAAATCGCCGCCGGGGTCAATGGCGGTGCGGCGGCGCGCGCCGTGCAGCAAATCTCGGATCGTGAGCGCCTGACCCCGGCCGAGCGGGCAATGATCATCGACGCGCAGGCAACGCATCTTCTCGGGACAGTCGAGCGGCTGCGCGGCGATGCCGCCGCCGCGAAGAAGGCACAGATCAAGGGGCTCGCCGATGCGCTCGCGGTCCGCGAGGGACGCGTGACGTCGATCGTCCGGCTGCGCTCGCAAATGCTGGGCGAACTCGCCCTCTCCGAAGAGGCGCTCGGAAACAATGGCGCCGCGGACGCACGCTTTCGCGAGTCGGTTGCAGCCCTCGCGGTGGAATATCCCGAAACCAACGCGCTCGCATCGGCGCGCGCGCGTTATGCGGCTTTCCTCGCGCGCCACGGGCAGGATGAGCAGGCGCTCGGCATTTATCATGAAGTGGTGACGGCGCTTGCAAACTCGCAGCGCTCGACGACGGGCATGGCGAATATGATGGCGCCTTATTACCGGTTGCTTGCCGCGCGCGCGGCCACCGACCCTGCAGCCATCGGCGACTTCTTCGTCGCGAGCCAGCTGCAAATCCGGCCCGGCGTTGCCGATACCCAAGCCGTACTCGCGCGCGAGTTGTCGGGCGGCAATGGCGAAGGCGCGCGGCTTTTCCGCCAGGTGACCAACCTCAACCGCGACATCGAACGCGCAAGGATCGAAGATGCGCGGCTCGCGCAGCTTCCCGGAACCCCTGAAATCGAGGCCCTGCGCGCCGACCTCAAGACGCGGCTCGACAATCTGGGCTTCCAGCAGGCCGAAACCATCGCGCAGCTTTCAGCCTACCCGCAGTATCGCGTGGTCGAACCCGGCAAGCTCGACCTTTCCGACCTGCAGCAGGTTCTGCGGGGCGACGAAGCCTATCTGAAGATGCTCGTCGTCGGCGATGCCGTTTACGCGATGCTGATCGGGCATGATGATGCAAAGCTGTGGCGCTCGGACATCAGCGCCTCGGGGCTGGAAAATGCCGTCGACGCGATCCGCTCGACCATCTCGATCGTCGAGAACGGGCGCCGCGTGACCTATCCCTTCGATGCCAGGACGGCGCGCAAACTCTACACGCAATTGTTTGGCCCCGTCACCGACCGGCTTCCGGCGGTTGCGCACCTGATCTTCGAACCCGATGGGGCAATGCTGCGGCTTCCGATCAATTTGCTCATTACCTCGGACCAGGGGCTTGCCGATTATGAGCAGCGCCTCGCCGACCCCGACGCCGACGCGTTCGACATGCGGCAGATCGCCTGGCTGGGGCGGACGGTACGGCCGAGCACCTCGGTCTCCGCGCTCGCCTTTCGAAATGCGCGCCAGGCTGCGCCGTCGCGGGCTTCCAACGAATATTTCGGGCTCGGGCAGAACCAGCCCGTCAGCGGCGCCCTGCCCTCCAGCGGGACGCGCGGAGGCGAAGCCTCAGGCGTCGACGGCGACTGCCAGTGGGACATTTCGCAGTGGAGCCGCCCGATCTCGGCCGACGAGCTCGTCACCGCGCGCAATGCGATGGGACGCGACGCTGCAACCCTGCTGACCGGCAGCGCCTTCACCGACACGGCGGTCAAGACCCGCGCCGACCTCGACCAATATCGCATCATCCATTTCGCGACCCACGGTCTCGTCACCGCACCGCGCCCGTCGTGCCCCGCTCGCCCGGTGCTCGTCACGTCATTCGGTGACGGAGATTCGGACGGGCTGCTCAGCTTCCAGGAGATTTATGATCTCAAGCTCGACGCCGATCTCGTCATCCTGTCGGCTTGCGACACGGCGGGAGCAGCCTCGGTCGCGGCGACCCGCGAGGCAGGCGTGTCGAGCGGGGGCGGTAACGCACTCGACGGGTTGGTCCGCGCCTTCATCGGCGCCGGGGGGCGTTCGGTCATTGCAAGTCACTGGCCCGCCCCCGACGATTTCGACGCAACCAAGCGGCTGATCGGCGGATTATTCGCGGCGCCGAAGGGTGAAAGCGTCGCCGACGCGCTGTGGGCAACGCAGACGAAGCTGATGGACGACAAGCAAACCTCGCACCCCTATTATTGGTCGGGCTTTGCGATCATCGGCGACGGCGGACAGGCGCTCCTCCAGGCCCCGGCGGCGACCGCTGCCGCCTCGCAAGAGGGGGAGGCGGCGGGACACGCCGGCTGAACGATGGCGCGAGGGGACGATATCGCGGCGAGGCCCGATCCGGCATCGGTAGCGGATCGTCCCCCCGCCGTTCCGCTGCGCAAGCGCATTCGGCGGCTCGTCACCCAGCTCGGCCCGCCGCGCCTCGCGGCGACGATCCTGTTTCTCGGTCTTGCCGTGCTGATTGCCCGCCTCTGCTGGCAGTTGCCGCTCGCACGCGATGCCGAGCGCGCGCTCTACGACGCGCGCGCCACCGTGATGGCGCCGCACGTCGGACAGGACAAGCGCATCGTCATGATCACCTATAATGACGAAACGCTGTTCAACACCGGCATCCGTTCACCGCTCGACCGCACGCTTCTCGCCCGCGCGCTTGCCAATATCGACCGTATGGGAGCCAAGGCGATAGGCATCGACATCGGCTTCGACTCGCCGCGGCCCGACGACGCGCTGCTTGAAGAACAGCTCCGTGCAATGCGGACGCCGACATGGCTCGCCTATGTCGAGCAGGCGAGCAATCCCGACACGATCTTCTATGAGCAGCAGAAATTCCTGCAATCCTTCATCGCCAACGTAACGACGGAGAAGACGCGGCCCGCGAGTGTGCTCTTTCACACCGATGACGACGGCGTCATCCGCAACTGGCCCGTCCGGCCCGCGGGATTGCCTCCGCTGATGGCAAATGCGTTGGCGCCGGTTGACGCTGCCCACGCCGATTACCAGGGCGCGATCCGCTTCCTCCTCCCCGCACGCGCGGAGGCTGGCCAGGAAGAACCGGTGTTCGCCAACCTTCCCATCGACGCTTTTGCGCTGCCGATGGATGACGAGACGCGCGCAGGTTTCGCCGAAATGGTGAAGGGGCGTTATGTCCTCATCGGCGGCGACATCATCGACGTCGACCGCTTCAACACCCCGCTCAGCCGCTTTCCCGATGCGGTGACCGGACGCAACGAAACGATGGTCGGGCTCGAGGTCCACGCGCATATGCTCGCGCAGCAGCTCGACCGGGCCTGGCTGAAGCCGATCCCTGGTTCGGCGCTCTGGGTGATCGCGCTGCTCGTCGTTGCCGCGGGCGGCCTTACAAGCCTGATTGACCTGCGCGCACGCTGGGTCGCGCTCGCCTTTCTCGCCCAGATGGTCTTCTTCGTCGCTTTCCCGTTCTGGGTGCAGGGCCGCGGCGTCGACACGACGACGCTACCTGCGTTCGGCTGGGCGGTAGGCTGGCTTTTCGGCTACGCGGCCGTGGGCACCGCGGCGCGCACGATCGGATCGCGTCAGCGCGCCTTTGCCCAGTCGGCACTCGGCAAATATCTCCCCGCGGACGTCGCCGCCCAGATCATGCGCGACCCGGACCAGCTTTCGCTGCACGGCGAACGGCGCAACATCTATTGCGTCTTCACCGACCTTGAAGGCTTCACCAAATTGAGCCACGCCGTCACCCCCGAAACGGTCGCGCGGCTTCTCAACGAATATCTCGATCGCTTGTCGGACATCGTCCTCGACCACGGCGGGACGATCGACAAATTCGTCGGCGACGCGGTTGTCGCTTTCTGGGGGGCGCCGCTCAGCCGGCCCGACGATGGCGAACGCGCAGCAGCGGCCGCGGTCGCCATGTACGAGGCGGGCGAAGCCTTTCGCGTCGACATGGCTGAAGGTGTTCCGCCGCTCGGGATGACGCGGGTCGGGCTCCACGTCGGCGATGCAATCGTGGGCAATTTCGGCGGCGAAGGGCGCATCCAGTACACTGCGCTTGGCGACAGCATGAACACGGCCTCGCGCCTCGAATCGGCGAACAAGAGCCTCAAGACCGGCGTACTGATTTCCGCCGAGGCAGCCGAGCGGTCGGGACGCACCGACCTCGTTCCCATGGGCCGGGTCACGCTGCGCGGGCGGGCACGCGCGGTCGACGTCTTCACCCCCCGCCCCGACCTCACCCCCGAGCAGCGCGCGCAGATCGCGGCGATGCTGGCCGCGCACGAGACCGGAGAAAAAGGCACCTATGTGACCGCCGCCACAGCGGTGGCGGCGGAGCATGCGCAAGATGCCGCCATCATGTTTCTGATCGAACGTCTAAATGAGACCGAAAGAGGAGAAAGCTATGTTCTGTCCTGACGCCCGGTTGCGCCGCCTCGGGTTGGCCGCCGCCGCTGTGATGGCTGTCACCGTCGCCGGAACTGCCGCAGCCCAGTCGATGGTCGTACGTTCGACGGGCCCTTCGGCGAGTAAATATCCAACCGGCACGAAGCTCAAGGCCAGTGACAAGCTGACGCTGGTCGCCGGCGACCGCGTCGTCCTCATTCAGGGAGGCAAGACGCGAACCCTGGCGGGACCCGGGAGCTTCAACGCGGGCGGCACGGTGCAGGCAAGCCAGTCGACCGGCGCCACCGTGGCGCGGATGCTCGCATCGGGCCCGCAAGGCCGTGCACGCGGAGGCTTTACCCGCGGCGATACCGCCGGGGCGCCGCTCGCCGAAGTTCGCGCTCCCAATTTGTGGCTGCTCGACTATCGCGACAATGGAACCTTCTGTGTCGCCGATCCCGCGACGCTCCTGCTCTGGCGCCCGCATATGGGCAGCGACGAACTGCTCAAGATCGAACAGGGCGATCGAAGCGAGACGGTGGCCTTTGTTGCGGGTGCCAATTTCCGCAAGTGGCCTACCGAGACGATCCCGGTGCAATATGGGGTCGATTACCGGCTGTCGGGCGCGGGGCTCCCCGCTCCCGTGACGATCCGTTTCGCATCGCTTGAGACGATGCCCGAGAACGCTGACGGGGCCGCGACGACGCTGGTTGCCAAGGGCTGCCAGCCGCAGCTCGACCGGCTCGTGGATGCGATGGCTGAATCAGAAGCGGCCGGAGGCTAAGGGGATCGGTGGCCGTTGAATCGGCCCGATCCATCTGATAACAAGGAAAGAAACTGCCACTCGAGCGGTCCTTCCTTTCCTTGGGTCGAAAAATTTCGGATCGGCGGGGTTTCCGCCGCAACGGATGAATGGATGCAAGGCTGCGGGTGCAGCCTTGCCTGTACGCAAGGGGTGGTCATGGGCGACGTGGGGCATGGGAAAATCGAAAAATCGGCGCCTCCCGCACGACGCTGGAAATACTCCCGGCTGATCGGATGCGCGGGACTGATCGCCGCCGCCCTGCCCGCGACTGCCTGGGCGCAGGCGACCCCGCAGATTCCGACGCGCGAGGAAATCCAGGGGCCTGCCCTTCCGCCCGCCGTGCCCCCGCCCGAGAGGATCGTGGCGGCTGATGACAGCATTGAGCGCGCGCCCTGCCCGCTCGCGGATCCCCAATATGGAAATGTTCGCATTGCGCTGCGGCAAGTGCAGTTTTCGCGTGTCGAGGGGATCGACCCCGCGATGCTCGAGCCCGCCTGGGCGGACCGGGTCGGAGAGGATCTGCCGATAGCAGTCGTGTGCGACGTTCGCGACCGTGCCGCGACGATATTACGATCGAAGGGCTATCTCGCCGCCGTCCGCGTCCCGCCGCAAACAATCGACGCCGGTATCGTCCGGCTCGACATTCTCGCGGCCCGCATGGCGCGGGTCGAGGTCCGCGGCGATGCCGGTGCCAATGAAGCGCTGCTCCAGCGCTATCTCGCCCGGCTCGACGACGAACCCGTGTTCAACATTCTCGATGCGGAACGCTATTTGCTGCTCGCGCGCGATATTCCCGGCTTCGACGCGCGTCTGACGCTGCGTCCCGGCACCGAGCCCGGCGAAGTTGTCGGCGAAGTCACCGTCGTGCGCACGCCGATGATCTTCGATGCCAGCATTCAGAATTTCGGCTCTCACGACGTGGGCCGCTGGGGCGGCATCGCCCGCGCGCGTTTTGCAGGACTGACCGGCATGGGCGATCTCACGACCGCCAGCATCTATTCGACCGCCGATCTCGACGAACAGCAAGTGGTCCAGCTGGCGCACGAATTCCGCGTCGGCGGCGAGGGGCTGCGGCTGGGGGGCAGCTACACTTACGCCTGGACCCGCCCGGACCTTCCCGGACTTGCGATCAAGTCCAAGACGCAGCTTGTCAGCCTTTTCGCCTCCTATCCCGTCACCCTGACGCAGGCGCACCGGCTGACGCTTGGCGGCGGGCTCGATTTTATCGACCAGGACATCGGCCTAGGGGCCGTCCCGCTCAATCGCGACCGCCTGCGCGTCTTCAACCTGCGCGCCGATGCAAACTGGATCGACCCCGCGTCGATCGCCGGGCGCGGCGGCTATAATCCCTCGGAGCCGCGCTGGGCCTTCGGCGCGTCCCTCGAAGCGCGTCAGGGGGTCAACTTTCTCGGCGCTAGCGACGATTGCGGCCCCGCCGGCTCGGCCTGCTTCCTGCCCGGCAAGGTCCCACTGTCGCGCATCGAGGGCAAGCCCGATGCCTTCCTGATGCGAGCCAATGCCGTCGCCGAGTGGCGGCCAGTCAAGGAATTCACCCTCGCAGCCGCCCCGCGCGCGCAATGGGCGAGCGACCCGCTGCTTGCCTATGAGGAATTTTCAGGCGGGAATTTCACTATCGGGCGCGGTTTCGACCCCGGTGCGGTGATCGGCGACAGCGGCGCCGCGGTGTCGCTCGAGGCGCGTTTGGGGTCCCTGGTCCCTGCAAACACCAGAAAGTTCGCGCTCCAGCCCTTCGCCTTTTTCGACGCTGCATGGGTGTGGAACAAGGATAGCGCCTTTAACGGCTTGAACCCGCAGAAGCTCTATTCGGCAGGAGGCGGAGTGCGGGTCACCTATGGCGACCTCGGCCGTCTCGACCTCACACTCGCTGCACCGCTCAATCGGCCCGCCCTGCTGGCCAAGCGGCCCGACCCCCGCCTGCTCGTCACGCTGACCACCCAGTTCGGTGTGCGGGCGCGCTGATCCATGACTTTCGTATCGAGGACAATTGCCATGCGCGCCACCTCCACCCTCTCGCCGCTTCGCCAGGGCCGGCGGCGCCTGCTGGGCAGCTGCGCCATTGCGGCCGGGCTCGCCGCGCTTGCACTCGGAGGCCCCGCAGAGGCGCAGGTTGCGGGTACGGGGCAAATCGTCAGCGGCAGCGGGACGATCGACCCGCTCGGCCCGACCGCCCCGCCCAACACGACGCAGGTAGAGGTGGCGGGGCCCCAGACGATCATCAACTGGACCCCCACCGACAGCGTCCCAACGGGAGGCGCCATCGATTTCCTTCCGGCGGGCAATACGCTCGAATTCTACGGAACGGACCAATATACGGTACTGAACCGCTTCGTCGACGCGGGGGGCGGGTCGATCAACCGGCAGGTCGCGCTCAACGGCACGGTCAACAGCTATATCGGCTCGCCCTTTGCCTCTGGCGGCAACGCGCAAGGGGGAAACATCTGGTTCTATAATGCGGGCGGTATCCTCATCGGCGGCGGCGCCGCGATCAATGTCGGCAGCCTGCTCCTCACGAGCAACGACATCGACACCACCGGGGGATTGTTCGGCTCGAGCGGGGAGATCCGGTTCCGCGGAGCGTCCGCCAGCACCTCGACGGTCGAGATCGCCTCGGGGGCGAACGTGAATGCCGCCTATCCGGGCAGCGGGGTCTTCGGGGCAAATCCAGGCGGGAGCTATGTCGCGCTCGTCGCGCCGCGCATCGTCCAGAACGGCACCGTTACCACCGACGGGTCGACCGCCTATGTCGCAGCCGAGCAGGCCGATATCCGCATCAACAACGGCCTCTTTGACATCAATGTGCTCGTCGGCGCGGAAGGCGGCAATGTTATCACCCATGGCGGGGTCACCACCGGGCCCGCGCATGAGCAGGGCGATATCGACCAGAGCCGCGTCTACATGGTCGCGATCCCCAAGAATGACGCGGTCACGATGCTCGTGTCGGGACAGATTGGTTACCAGGACGCGGTGGTCGCGCAGACCGATCCCGACGGGGCAGTGCGCCTGTCGGCGGGCTTTAATATTACCAATGGCGACCTCGAAGACGAGCCGGTCAATGCGACCGCTGCGAACATCACCGTCAACGACACCCTCTTTCTGAGCGACACCCTCGCGCACGCGAGCGGCGCGTTCGCGGGGCAACCGCTCGTCACGCCTCCGACCGGCGGGCCTTTTTCCCCGCCGCCGCATCTCGGGCAGCTCGTCGTCCAGGGGAGCGGGGTTTTCATCGGCGACGCCAGCGCATCGCTGACGGTCGGTGCGGGCCAGCTTGCCGGCGCCACCGGCGACCTCACGATCCTGTCGGGCGGAACCGCGACGGCCCCGGGAAACGCAAGCGTGACGGTGGACGGCGGGGTATTGGCAGCCGTTGGTACGCTCGACATCATCGCCAGCGGTCTGCCGCAGGTCGATGGCTCGGTGGTGGGCGGTACCGCGAGCCTGACAGTGCTTGGCGGCACGGCGGTCTCGAACAACATCAGCGTCCGTTCGAACGGCGCGGGACGCGGGGGCGTTGGCGGCCCCGGGGGCAACGGCACCGGGGGCGCTGCGTCCATCCTGGTCTCGGGTGCCGGCGCCGCGCTCATCGCTGACAGTATCGCGGTGGAGGCCGAAGGATCCGGAAGCAACGCGACCAATATCGACGAGCCCGCGCTCACCGGCGGCTATGGGACCGGCGGCAGCGCGACGCTCACCGTCGCGGACGGTGGCAGCCTCAGCGCGAGCGACATGCTCCGGGTCAATGCGGCGGGTATCGGGGGCGATGGCCGGGTCCAGGCCGGCGACGGAACGGGCGGCAACGCCGCGATGAATATTCTCGGCGGCACACTCGACGCACCGAACGTCGAGATTTCTGCCACTGGCGCGGGGGGGCGCGGCGGCGAAGGCGATGATGCAAGCGGATCCGGGCTTGCCCCCCCGGGCTCCGGAGGCCGCGGCACGGGCGGCAGCGCATCGGTGACGATCGATGGAGCGGCGGCCTTAAATACAAGCTCCTTCAGTGTCTATGCCGGCGGCACCGGGGGACAGGGCGGCGATTTCTACTCCTTCACCGGCCTTGCCGGCGACGGCGGTACCGGGGGCGATGGCATCGGCGGGACCGCCACGATCACCGTCGCGGCGGGCACGCTCGACACCGGGTCGCTGATCGCGGATGCGGCGGGCTTCGGCGGCGAGGGCGGCAATGTCTTCGCGTCGGGCAGTGGGGGGCCGGTGACGGGCACAGGCGTCGGCGGCGAAGGCGGCGACGGCCTCGGGGGCATGGCGAGCATCGACCTTTCAACCGAGATCAACAGTAGCGATAGCCTGATCAGCACCGCCCAGGGTGTTGGCGGTCAGGGCGGCTTCGGCCTCGTCGGCGGCAATGGCGGCAATGGCGTCGGCGGCACCGCAGAGGCGATCATCAACAATTTCGACGCGGGCATATTCACAGGCTCGATCAATGCCCAGGGCGTCGGCGGAAACGGCGCCTTCGCCGACGACGGCGCAGGCGGGAATGGCGGTAGCGGCACCGGAGGCACGGCGCGCCTCCGGGCCGAAGGCGCCGCCGGCCAGATATCGCTGACCCAGGAAAATATCCTGAGCGGCGGCATAGGCGGCAACGGAGGATCGGGGAGCAGCTTTTTCACCGGCGCGGCGACCGGAGCGCGCGGCGGCGATGGGGGTGATGGCACCGGCGGAACACTCGAAATCATCGCGAGCGGCGGCGCGAGGGTCGGGCTCGGCGACGATACGGGGAGCGCGGTGGGCTTTTCGAGCGTAGGCGCCGGCGGGAACGGCGGAGACGGCGCCTTCAACGCCAACGGCCCCGGGACAAGTGGCGGCGACGGCGGCACGGGCGGCGCGGGCAACGGCGGCACCATCCATATGCTGGCCGATGGCGGCACCATTGGTTCGGGCGGCTTGCCTGTCGACATCACCTCCGAGGGGTTCTCGGGCGCGGGTGGCACGGGCGGAACCGGGACCGACGCCAATGGCGCCGAGGGGAGCATCAGCCCGACCGCGGGCGGCAGGATCATAGTCGAGGCGGCGCCAGGCGGCTCGGTCGACTTTGGTTCGACGACGCTGGCGGCGAACGGGGACACGGCAGGACGCATCGAATTGCGCGCGGGCGGCAGCATCCTCGTTGCAGGCCTTGAGGCCGAAGCGCTCGGGCTCGCCGCACCCACCAGCAATGACACCGACACGGCGCCCGCGGGCATATTTGTAGCGGTCGAGAGCGGAAGTGTTTCGAGCGCGGGGGCAGCGACGCTCACCACCGACAGCTCGGTTGGCGTCTATGCCAGCGGCAATGGACAATTTACGGTCGGCAGCGACCTGACGATCGACGCGGTCGACCAGATCGACATCCGCCACGACGCCCGCGCGGGTACGGCGGCGACGATTGGCGCCGCCGGCGAGATCATTCTCACGGCCCAAAGCGGTATCAGCGGAGCGCCGGGCAGCCTGATCGATGCCGAAGGCGCACTCAGTCTGGACGCAGCTGCGGGGCCAATCACGGTCGACCGCCTTCACGGCGCCGAAATCAACCTGGTGAGCGCTGGAGATACCTACGTCGAACATGCCGAGGCCGATGGCAATTTTTTTGCAAGCGCCGCAAATTTCGGGACCGGACTGAATTCGATCATCACGGGCGGCGACATCACCATTTTCGCCGCCGATACGGTCGATCTCGGCAATTCGAGCGCGGGCGGCTACGTCTCGGTCATGGGCGAGGCCATTGCCTTCAATGCGATCGACGCGGGCACGACGGTCACACTTTTCGCGGACAGCGCAGCCGGCGCCGGCATTACAGGGGGCGACATCACGGCGGGGGACGATATCACCCTCAGGAGCCCGATCATCAATCTCTCGGGCACCGTGCAAAGCTCGGGGTCGCTGCGGGTTACCACCTTCGGCGGCGACCTCGCGATTGCCCAGAGCAACGTCGCCGGCGATATCGCTCTGTCCGTAGACGGTGACGTGACCGGGACCTACCGCGCGGGCGGCAACGTCCTCATTCGCGCGAGCGGCGACGCCGCGGTCGAGGCCGACGCCGCGGGCACCTATGTGAGCAGTTCGGGTATCGGCTCCGAAGGCTATGTCTTCGTCGATGCGGAAGGCGATGCGACGCTGACCGACAGCAGCGCGGCGACGATGCTCGGCGTCCGGTCGGGGGGGGCGACGAGCGTCGACGGCGCCAGCGCGGGCGAAGATATTTTCATTCTCGCCGGAACGGGTGCAACCCTTGCCGATGTGACCGCGGGCGATGATCTCGAGGTAAGCTCGGGCGGCGCGATGGCGGTCAGCAACGCCGCGACGACCGGAACTGGCGCAGACGACCGCCGCATCGTTTACGAAACCACCCCGGCGTCCGGCTCGGCCCCGCCAATCACGATCCTGCAGATCCAGTCGAGCGCAGCCGATGGCGCCGATATCAACCTCAATTCATCGGGCGGCACGATCACCGGATCCGGTCTTTCGGCTGGCGATGATATCTTCCTCGCGGCGGCGACGGCGATCAGCGTCAATGGCGCGGAAACGCTCGGGCTTGGCGTGACGGGCGGGGACAGCAGCATCCGCACCCAAAGCGCGACCGCGTTGCTCGGCGATCTCAGCGCCGCCGATGATGTCGTAGTGGAGGCATCGGGCGCCATCGACATAGATGCGCCGGTGATTGCCGGGCGTGACATTGCGATCAATGCGGGCTCGGTCACGACGGCAACTCTCACAGATTCCGCCGACAATCTGGTCAATTCGCTCGCTGCCGGCCGCGATCTTGCTATCGTGGCGGCGGGCGCGATCGACACCGGCGCCGTGGCCGCTGGCCGCGATCTTGCGATGATTGCAGGTACGACGATCGATACGCGCCAGGCCGTCTCGGGCGCGGGGGGCACAATTTCCTTGAACGGCAATGACGGGGTGACCGGCGAGCGCGTCGTCGGCGGCGGCGCGACCGATCTTGCAAGTGCGGAAGGCGCAATCAATGTCGCTGATCTTGAATCGGCGGGCCCCGTCACGGCGAGCGCCGACAGCATCCAGATCGCCGCGGTCGGGCCGCTCGACTTTGGCCTGCTTGAAACCGACGTCGGCAACGCCTTCGTTGAGACCACCGGAAATCTCTCGGTTGCAACGGCCGCGATCGCGGGCACGGCGGACCTGCGCGCGCGCGGCAGCCTCGCCGTCGGAGAATTGACCGCCATGCGCGGCAACTTCGTGGCGGAGGGCGACATGACCCTCGGACCCATCACGGTTGCGCGCACGCTCGTCGCCGAGGCCGGCGGTCTGCTCACCATCAACAATGCGCTCCTCGGAGAGCAGATTTCGGTCGGGTCGGGCGATATCACCATCGGCGTCGACGGAAGTATCGGCGCCCCGGGGATCACCGAACTCGTCGAAGTGCGCAACACCGATCCCACCGCGACCACCTTCATTGGCGGCACGGGCACCCGCGCTGGCTATCATATCGACAGTAGCGAAATGACGCGCCTGTTCGGCAACCGCATCGGCGTCTTCGCGCCGGGTGTCGACATCAGCGGCAGCGCCTTCGTCGCCTCGGCCCCGGGCGCCCTTCTGGTCCCGATCGCGTCGGTGGGCTCAAGCGCGCCGCCCGACGTCGTCATTGACGACTTCACCATGACCGCCGGCGGATCGGCCTCCAACCTCGGTGCAACCGGATCCTTGTCGATCACCACTGCAGGAAAGGTGCGGGTGATCGGCGATGTCTCGTTGACCGGAATGGGCGACAATAATGCGCTCAATATTTTCGCCGACGACGCGCTCGAGGTGATCCTGGGCGAAGGCTCGATCCGCTTGTCTGGCGCCACGATCGATGCCCCTGCAGGCTTGCTCCGCATCGAATCCGACGATGTGATTGTCGCGACCCTTGCCGCGATCGGTGATGTCGCCGCCGCGCCGACGATCGGCGCGATCGAGCAAAGACTGGCGCAGAATGACGGCGTGACGAGCGACGATGGCGCGCTTTATGCGGGCGGTATCACCGTTCGCGTTGTGGGCGGCTTCTATGTCCAGAACAGCGGTGCCGGCACCGATTTCAGCGAGCGGCGCGGCATGACGTTCGGGGCGGGCGGGCTCAATGTGAACACCGTTGGATCGCGTGCGCGCGTCGTCATCAACGGCGTCAACCTCGGCGCGCAGGGGCAGATCACAGGGCGCGAGACCATCCCGCTGCTCACCGTCAGGGGGGCGCCCCCCACCGCGGCCGATTTCGACCGGCGTTCCAGCTTGAATGGCTGTGCAATCCTGAGCCCCGTCACCTGCGTCGCGATCGACAGCGAGGGGGGCTTCCCGGTCCAGGACGTCATCGAGGAGGAAAGCAATGACGACAGCAGCGAAAACCCCAGCCTGCCGACAGCGCTGATCACGATGCGCGCGATCGACCCGTTGACGGGCGAGCCCCTGCTCGACGACCCGGTGACCGGCGCCGGCAACGACGATCTGTGGACGCCGCCCGGCGAATAGGGGTTTCGGTTGACGCGGGGCCCTGGCGCAAGGCATGGGCCCGGCCATGACCGACGCCCCTGCCCCCGCGCCGCTGCGGCTGTTCAACAGCCTGACGCGCAGCCTGGAAGAGTTTAAGCCCGTTCATGCCGGTGAGGCGCGGGTCTATTCGTGCGGACCGACGGTCTATAATTATCCGCACATCGGCAACATGCGCGCCTATGTCTTCGCCGACACGCTGGGACGCACGCTTTCGTTCAAGGGTTACGCCCTCACCCACGTTATCAACATCACCGATGTCGGCCATCTGACCGACGATGCCGACGCCGGCGAAGACAAGCTGGAAAAGGCGGCAGCGGAAAAAGCCCAGTCGATCTGGGACATAGCGCGTCACTACACCGAAGCCTATTGGGCCGACGTGAGGGCGCTCAATATTCGCCAGCCCGCGCACTGGTCAATCGCAACCGACTATGTCCCCGCGATGATTGCCTTCGCCCAGAGGATCGCCGACAAGCATTGCTACGAGCTTGAAAGCGGGCTTTATTTCGACACGACAACCGTTGCCGACTATGGCCGCCTCGCACGCCACGGGAGTGACGAGGGCGAAAGCCGCATCGATCCGGTCGATGGCAAACGCCACCCCGCGGACTTTGCGATCTGGCGCAAGACCCCCCCGGGCGAAAAGCGCCAGATGGAATGGGATTCGCCTTGGGGCCGCGGCGCGCCCGGCTGGCACCTTGAATGCTCGGTCATGTCGGAGGCACTGCTCGGCTTTCCCTTCGACATCCATACCGGCGGGATCGATCACCGCGAGATCCACCACCCGAACGAGATTGCCCAGAACCAGGCGCACAGCTGCTCGAACGACAGCGGCGCGCGTCTTTGGATGCACAATAATTTCCTCGTCGACCGCAGCGGCAAGATGTCAAAGTCGAGCGGCGAGTTCCTCCGCGTGCAGCTGCTGATCGACAAGGGCTATCATCCCCTGGCCTACCGCCTGATGTGCCTTCAGGCGCATTATCGCAGCGAGCTGGAGTTCTCGTGGGAGGGGCTCGGCGCGGCTCTGACGCGGTTGAAACGGCTGGTTATGGCCGCAGCATCCGTCCGCGATGCCGACGTAGCGCCGATAACCGACCGCCGCCTTGTCGACCTCCTCGCACGCTTCGATGCGGCAATATCCGACGATCTCAATACGCCCATCGCGCTGACGCTGATCGAGGACGCAGCAGCGATGAAGAAAATCGACGCCGGTCAGAAGCGAGCGGCACTCGAGGTGATGGACCGCGTTCTCGGCCTCGAAATCCTCACGCTCTCCCGCACGGACCTTCGCATTCGCCCCAAGGCGGCGACGATGAGCGAGGCCGAGATCGATAATGCCCTCGCACGCCGCAAGGCGGCCCGTGCCGCGAAGGACTTCGCCACGTCGGATGCGCTGCGCGACAAACTCGTCGCCGCCGGGATCGAGGTCATGGACGGCGATCCACTGGGTTGGGACTGGCGGCCAGAAAATTAAACCCGCGCGCTTGCAGGACGAATCGGGGCTCGGCATGAAGGACGTGCCCGTAGCGCAGGGAAAGGCTTGTTCGGCCTTCCCGCCGGCGGGAGGGAGATTTTATGACCAAGACTGTCACCGTCCTTTCCGGGATGATCCGTCCCCTCGTTGAAAGCCAACTCCCCGACTGGATCGAGCCCCGCTTCTTCATGAGCAAACAGGAAGCGATCGAGCTCGCGCCCGAAGCCGAAATCGGCTGGTTCGACATGTACGACAAGAAGGACATGGCGGCTGCCATCACCGCGGCGACACGGCTCAAATGGCTCAACTCGATCTACGCCGGGGTCGACGGCATGCCGCTCGACGTCCTCAAGCAGCGCGGTACCATCGTCACCAACGGTGCCGGCATCAACGCGATTACCATCGCTGAATATGTGGTGATGGGGATGCTGACCGTCGCCAAGGGATATCGCGACGTAGTGCGCGCGCAGGAACGGCGCGAATGGCTGATCGATTCGCCGGGCAAGGTCGAGCTCTACGGCTCGAAGGCCCTGCTCCTTGGCTATGGCGCGATCGGCAAGCTCGTCGAAGAGCGGCTGAAAGGCTTTGCAGTCGACGTCACGGTCGTACGCCGATCCCCTGGCGCGAACAGCCTCTCGCCCGACCAATGGCGGGCGCGGCTCGGCGAATTCGACTGGGTGATCCTGGCCGTACCCGCCACGGCAGAAACCGATGGCATGATCGGGGCGGCCGAACTTGCGGCGATGAAGCGGAGCGCGACGCTCATCAATATCGCACGCGGCAGCGTTGTCGACCAGGATGCGCTCGTCACCGCACTCAACGAACAGCAGATTGCGGCCGCCTTTCTCGACGTCACGACCCCTGAACCGCTCCCTCCAGAAGATCCGCTCTGGAGCCTCGACAATGCGCATATCACCATGCACCTGTCGGGCCGCGCGCAGGACAAGATGTTCGCGCGTTCCGCGCAACGCTTTCTCGAAAACCTGGGTCGTTGGCGTCGGGGCGAGCCCGTCACCCCCCAGGTCGACCTGGCGCTTGGCTATTAGGCGGGCCGCTCGGCTTTCAGTTCGCGCACCAGAGGTTGCAGGCGCTCGTCATATTTTGCGAGCATCGTGTGCGCCCCCGCATGATCATAAAAGCTGACGAGTTCGCGGCCGTTCCAGTGGTGGAGCGCGTAGGCGGGGTCTTCCGCGACGATCATGGG
Source organism: Sphingomonadales bacterium (assembly GCA_044508875.1). GTDB lineage: Bacteria > Pseudomonadota > Alphaproteobacteria > Sphingomonadales > Sphingomonadaceae > Sphingopyxis > Sphingopyxis flava_A. The sequence goes on from JBIQHE010000010.1 coordinate 80,226, forward strand.
ACGGTCGTCAGGATGTTCCTCGTCGATCGGCCTCAAGTCGAGTGACACCTGCGGCGCGGTCGACGAGCAAATGGCGACGGTGCGCCCCTCCCATGCCACGGTGACGCTGCGATGGAGATGACCGCAGATCAATCCGCGCACTTGCGGATGCCGCCGGACCACCGAGGTAAAGCGATGGACCCAGGGTTCATCGGCGTGCGTATTCATCCAGTCGATGCCGCATTCGACCGGGGGATGATGCATAACGATGTAGCTGGGCTTGTCAGCATCCCTGCCAAGCTCCGCATCGAGCCATGCCGCGCGCGCGTCGCAAAAGGCTCCGCCGTGGCGCCCCTCCTCGAGCGTGTCGACCGTTACCAGCCGCAACTCGGGAAGCTCCACGCTATACTGGATGAAGCCATTTTCATCGTCAAAGCCCGGGAAATGCTCACGGAAATTATCGCGCAAATCGTGGTTTCCAACGCTTGGCCACACGGGGAACGGGCAGCGCGAAAAGGCGGTCGCGAGGCGGCGGTAGCTCGCGGGATCGCCGCGGTCGGTGATGTCGCCGGTCGCGAGGAGCAGGTCGGGCCGGTTCGGCCCTTCCATCAACACGTCGAGCACCTCGTCGAGGCGCTTGCGGTTATATTCGGCCGGATTGTCCGGATCGAAACCGATATGGATATCGGTGATCTGGGCGATCAGCATCTCGGTCCCCTGCTCCGTGCCGGCGTGCCGGCCGCTCGATGATTAGCCACCCCCTCGCCCCGCACTTGATACCGGGGCGCGCCATGTCGCATCGTAAAGGCTTCGACGTTCCAATCCTGTGATCTCGCGCACAGCATATGCGCCGCGTGGCGGCCCATCTGTGATCGCGGTCACATTCTTGCGGCGCTGCCTCTCGGGGGTCCACGGCTTGCCCCCGTCGCTATGATATTCATGGCACATGGCGCACGGCGAGTTGGTCGCGGTCTCGACCTTGGTGCTCGCCAGCCGGGCGCCGCTGCCACCGACGTGACAGGTGCGGCACTGTGCGAGCCCCGGGACGAGGAGATCGCTTGCCTGCTTCGACCCCTTGGCCAAGGTGTGGCAGTCGGCGCACTCGGTTTCCTTGTGCGCAGCGTGATCGAACCAGCCCTTTTCGAGGAAGCGCGGCGTCTGGTGCACCGCCATCACGCGCCAGTTGTTGCCTGACTGCGGCGTGAAGATAGTGTGGCAGTCATAGCAGGCCCCGCCCTTCGAGAAGACCGCGCGCACCGCGTCTTCAGCCCGGCTGGGCCGCACGGCCGCCTCGCCGAAATAGATGTTGTAGATTTGCCCCTCGGCATATTGACCCGGCCGCCGCCGCGCCATGCCGCCGAGCTGGAGCGGCCGCGTCGGCGGAGTCGAGCGGTAGTAGGCGTAAAGATCGGCGACGACCTGGTCAGGCTCGCCGTGGCGCAGGGTACGGGTCACGCCGCCCACTGTCTCGAACGCCAGGCTGTGACACATGGCGCAGTCGCGCTCCATCTGAACCGGCGCGATACGCACCCCGTCCGCCTCGGGCCGGTGGCAATTTTCGCACTCGAGCTTCTGGCCGAAGCCGAAGCGTCCGCGGAAACTCGCGGCCATGCGCGCAGCGCCGCCTCCGGGCTCCAGGTGGAGATCGTGGGGGAATTTGAGACCGTCATGATCAAGTAGAGGCTTGCCCGCCGCCGCGCGCAACGGTTTAGCGCCAGGCGCGGCGCGGACGAGCGGGCGGAAATCCGGATGGTGGGTACCGAAATCCGCGGCATCGGCGACACTCGCCTTGAATCCCGCCTTCGCGAGCCGCGAGGCCATACCCGTATGACAGTCGGCACAAAAGGCCTGCGGTGTCGCAGCCATCGGCCCCGCGCCCTCATGCTCGGTATGACAGCCGACGCACCGCCCTTCAGGCTTGTTGAACGCCTTTGCAAAGCCTGCGAGAAGCTGGCCACCAAGGCCGGGCGGCGCCCGCGCGGCGAGCAGCATCGCTGTGGGCGCGCCGGCGTGGCTGGCGCTCATCGCCTTGTGCTCGCCCGTGTGACAGCCGACGCAGGCCTTGTCCGTGACCGCGACGAACGGTTCGATGTGGCAGGCCTGGCAATCGTTTTTCAAATTCGCATGCGCGCTCGACAGCGGCCCCGATAACCAGGCTTGATCGGCGTGATAGCCCTGGGGTCTCTCATCGACGCCCTTGTAGCTGTGCCACGCCCAAATCGGTCCGACGAGGAAGGCAAGCAGGACGATCACGGCAAATGTCCAGGCGCCAACGCGCTTGCCGGGCATGGTCCCCGCGAGCGAAAAAGCCCGGGCCTCGTCGACGTCCTTCGAGGACTGCGACAGCTCGTCGATCCGCTCGACGAGAAGGATGATATCGTCACCCTCGCGCGAGATCGTTAGCCGGTGACCACCAAAGCGCAGCTCGGCCCCCGCGGCGCTGTCGATATCCGCGGCATCGAGGTTTCGCCCATTGAGATCGAAACCCAGGCCTTCGAGCGCCGTGATGCGGACATTCCGCCCGTCGGTGCTCGCGATCGTCGCATGATGCGGGTTCACGGCAAGGTCGGCAACATGGATGGCGTTGCCGCTGTCGCGACCGAGAGAAATGGTGTCGCCGGGCAATGCGGCGTCGCGAATGATCTGCTTGCCGGTCTTGGTCGTCGAGATGCGACGCAGGATGAAGCTCATCGTCCTCGCCTCACCAGTAGAAGAATACGCTGATGATGTGCGCCGAGAGCGCCGCGATCAGCGCGAAGGTCAGCGGCACATGGACGTAGAGCCAGATTTCAAGCAACGCGCGAAGCCGAAGGTGCTCGCGAAGCCGCGCCAGCGCTGCTTCCTTCTGCGTCAGCAGCGCAACCACCTTTGCGCGCGCTTCGGCATCCCCCCCGACGGCCTCGGCCAGCGCCGTGCGAGCGGCTGCGGTGGCACGGTTGGGGTAGCGCCCCGTCAGCCGGGCCCGGATGCCGCCGGCAAAAGGATCCTGTTCGAGCGACGCTAGGACGGGGGCTGCCTCGCCGGGCGGCAGCGGCTGCGCGGCAGCGTGAAGCTGCCGGTCGAAAGCGCGGATCGCCTCGAGCATCTGCATTTGGGTCATCTGCTCGCGATTGTTGGAAAGCGCCTGCGGCAGCAGCGCGTAGACGGCAACGCCGTAGAGCCCCGACAGGATCACCAGCATCATCAGCGCCCAGGCCAGCGTGTGGACGTTCCAGCCGAGCTGGAAGCCCGTGTGCCAGGTGCCGATCACAATGAGACTGAGTCCAAGGTAGACATGCGCCGAGGTCCAAGCCTTGAGCGACCAGAAATCGCTGGTCATCCGGCGCTTGCGATAGCCGAGCGCCGTGAGCCACAGGATCAGCAGCGCGCCTATGGTACCGAGAGTGTAGCCATACCAGCTGCCTCCGCTTGGTCGCGGGCTGACGTCGATCAGCGCATAAGAAACGATGACGAGCAGACAGAGGCCGCCCGAGATCTTCGCCCAGCGGAAGTTGGCGTGACGCAGAAAGCCTTCGTGGCGTCGCTCGCGCACGCGCTCGGTCTGCGTTGCCGCTGCGCGGCCCCGGCGGAACAGCGTCGCCATCAGCCAGCGTCCTCTTCAAGGCGCGCGATCGACAGGAATTCTTCGGGCGATACGCGGATCGCGGCGCCGGTTGGACATGCCCGCACGCAAGCGGGCCCGCCTGCAAGTCCCTTGCACATGTCGCACTTGACCGCGATCTTCTTCGGCTTCTTGCCCTCCGGCATGTTGGCCTTGGTCCATTTGGGTGATGGTTCGCCAGGACCCGGACCGCGACCGAGGAGCAGCCAGCTCAAGAGCCCCGGCTTTGGAGGCGGCGCCGCTTCCATGCGGATCACGCCATAGGGGCAGTTGCGCATACAATTGCCGCAACCGATACACCCCTCCTCCATGAACACCTCACCGTCGGGACCGCGATGGATGACATTGGGGGGACAGTCGGCCATGCAGTGCGGGTGCTCGCAGTGGCGGCAACTCGTCGGCACATGCAGATGCGCAAAGGTCTTGCCCGCTTCGCGGTCGAGGCGCGAGAGGCCCTCGTGGCTGTCGGCGCAGGCCTTTTCGCAATTGTCACAGCCCACGCAGAGATTCTCGTCGATCAGCAACGCGTCCGTCGCCTCTCCGAGCCCCTCCTTCATGATGAAGCTCGCGGTGTCCGAATAAAGATCGACCGCGCTCGAATAGCTCGCCTTGCGCGATTCGATGAAGCTGTTCATCGCCGCGCGTTCCGCGACCGCTTTCTCGGTCGCTTCGCGAACCTGCGGCCGCGCCGCAAGCATCGCCTTGAAGCCCGCGCCGGTCAGCTTGATCACCTCGCCGCCCACCGCCGCCTTCACCGTCGCGTTGCGGGGCGCGCCACTTAGAACCGCCATTTCGCCGAAATAGCTGCCCGCGGGCAGGTAGCGGAGGAAGATCGGCTTGCCGCCAATATTCTTCTCCACGACCATGGATCCCGAGCGGATGACGTAGACGTCGTCCCCCTCATCCCCCTCCTCGAGCACGGCTCTGCCCGCTGGAACGCGGACCACCTCAGCGGTATCGACTACCGGGGCCAGGTCCTCGGCGGTCAGCCCACCTTTGAATATCTGGAGGAGCTGGCGTTCGAGCGAAATGCGCTCGATCACACGCTTTGCTCCCGGCACCGCGCCCATCAGCTTGAGCGCCGCGGTCCGGGACACCTCGACAAAGATGCTGTCTTCGCCGGCGCGGATCGTCGCGCCGCGCTTGCGGCCGGAAATCAGTCCGACCTCGCCAAAAATCGAACCCTCTTCAATGGGCACTGTCACCCCGGGCGCCACTTCGACCAGCGCGTGACCCTCAGCGATGGCGAACAGCGACGAACCCGGCTCGTCCTTTTCAAATACCACCTCGCCCTCCGGATAGAAGGCGACTTTGGAATCGAGCATGAACTCGCGCATCTGGAGCGGCGACACGTCGGCAAAAATGCGGACCCGCGCGCGCAGAAAGTCGAGCCACGCGCTGACCGACTTTCGCTCGGGCAGGGCTGCGAAGATCGCGGCCAGATCTTTCTCGTCGGCCGGCGTGAGCGCGGTATTGCCGTTGATGAATTCCACGACGTCATAGCCCTGGTTCATGCAATGCTTGATGAGCGGATAGCCTGCCAGTGCACCAATGACGTAAATGCCGGGCACGGTGGTTTCGAAGGTCGGCGACAGTTTTGGAAAGGCCTCGCGGTCGGAGCCGGTGAATTCGATCCCCATAGATTCGACGAAAGCGCGCGGCGCGACCGATCCGAGGCGCGCGACGATGAGGTCACACTCGATCTTCTCGTCGCCGGTCGGGGTTTCGAGCGTCAGCCAGCCCTCCTCGACAAGCTTGGGCTGGGTTTCGGTACGGATGCTGATCGCGCCATTCTCGCCCGCTTCCATCAGGTCTGAAACATTCTTGGCCTTGGCGCGCGCGAAATCCTTCGATCGGTTGAGAATAGTCACCCGATTCTCGAGTGCCTCTTCGGCGACCCCCAGCGCATTCTCGATTCCCGCATCGCCCGATCCGACCACGGTGATGTGCCGATCCTTGAAATCTTCGGGATCGTCGACCTGGTAGATGATGTGCGGCAGGTCGTTGCCGGGACAGCGCAGGCGATTGGGATTTCCCTGCGTGCCGATCGCGAGCACGATGGTCTCGGCGGCAATGACGTCGCCTTTTGCCGTCTTGATCCGAAAGGCCCCTTTCGCGCCCGTCACTTCGACGACCTCGGCGTGGTAAAGGACGTTCACCTTATTCGCCGCGGCATCCTCGTCCCAGATGCCGAGGATCGTCTCGCGCGAACCTTCGTCGAAGCGGCAGTCGGAGCGCAGGTCGAGGCGATTGGGCGTCGCCATGACATGCTTGCCCTTCTGATATTTGAAGATCGTATCGGAAAGATGGTCAGTCTTTTCGAGCAGAACGTGGCTGAGCCCAAGCTGCGCCGCGCGCGCGGCGGCGCTGAGGCCGGCAGGACCGGACCCGATGATCGCGACCCGCACCGGATCGCTCATATGGCGCCTGCGCCGAAACGGACCGCTCGATGCGGTCGATTATCGCGGACACAGACCAATGCGCGCATGGGCATCCAACCCCCCATCGCCAGCCCCAGGCGATCTTTAACGGATGCGACCCGAACTTATGTTCTGGAACGGAAGCTATGCCCTTGAAAGCGGGGCGAGGTCAACCGGTGACGAAGAAACTTAGATACGCAATCAGGCGAGTTCGAAAATCGCGGCCGTCCGGTCTGATGCGATCGGTTCGAAGCGCGACCATCCGTCGGGGCCGAGCTTTTCGAGCGGACGGAACCGCGCCTTGTAGGCCATGCGCGCGGAACCCTCGATCCAGTAGCCCAGATAGACATAGGGTAGCCCCGCACCCGCGGCGCGTTGGACATGGTCCAGGATGATATAGGTACCAAGCCCCTCGCGCAGCGGATGCGCTGTGTCGAAGAAGCTGTAGATCATCGAGAGACCGTCGCCCTGGCGGTCGGTCAGGCAGCAGCCGACGAGGCGCCCGCGGCTTCCATCGACCGTCGGTTCCCGATATTCGATCATGTAACTATCGACCGGCGTCTGCTCGACCATGTCGGCGAAATCCTGCTCGTCCATGTCGGCCATCCCGCCGGTCGGGTGGCGCGACTGGAGGTAGGCGTGGAGCAGCGCATATTGCTCGTCGGTCGCCCAGGGCTTGCAGGCGGTCGCGACGAGGTCGCCGTTGCGGCGCAGGTTCCTCTTTTGCGACTGGCTCGGGGCGAATTCCATTGCGCAAACGCGCACCGATACGCAGGCCGTGCAATCGGTGCAGCTCGGCCGATAGGCGACCGACTGGCTGCGGCGAAAGCCGATGCGGCCCAGCGCATCGTTGAGCTCGCTAGCATTATGGCCACCCAGTTCGGTGAACACCTTACGCTCGGTCTTGCCCGCAAGATAAGGGCAGGGCGCCGGGCTGGTGACGAAGAATCGCGGAAAACGAAAAGGCGCAGACACGCGAAACAGGCCTCCGAACTAGTGATGCGGGCCCACCCACGGGGGTCACGGCACGCGACATGCACCGAATATGCCGCGCGCCGTCAATGGTGCAAACATCATTTACCATTTTTGTCCGTCCCGAACTGAATCAGAGGCAGAAATTTCTGGAATCGTCGCGTGAGATTGTGCCGATCTGAATCAGACTGATCCCCCACGTCGCGATGGGCGGGGATGTCCACCTTCACCCGGCATCAACGGGCTGGACGGGGCCTGCCCCCCTACGCATCACTCGGAGCGCGCAAAGCGGGCTAGCGCCAGAGCACCTGCCCACCCGGTTCGATCAGCGACTTAAGCTTCTGAAGCTCCGAAATGAGGACGTCGAGGCTTTCGCGCTTGAAAACGAGCGGAAGCTCGGCTCCGCCCTGGAGGCGCATGAAGAGCATCGGTTCATTCTGCTCGGTTTTTCCGGTCTGCATCCCGACCGGGCGGATCAGCTGCGCTTCGCGATCCTGCCCGCCGATCTTTTCGAGTTCGGCGACGAGCGCACTCGCCAGGACCGGCGCACATTCGAGGCCCACTTCGATCCGGTGAAGCGCCTCATCCTCTCCCCTCATGGCGAAGTGAAGGGCGCCGTCCTTAGCCGACCATTCGACAACCTCGAGAAATTTCAACGCGAATTCCTTTTCATGCAGCAAAAGCGTGCGCAAGAACGCGGCACCCCTTAATCCTTGGGGAAGAGAAGCCTCGCCGGCCGCCGCTCGCGCGCCGTCTTGAACAGCGAATAGGTCTGCCCGACGATTTCGGTCACGCCCGTGATAGACGCCATGTAGCTTTCAAGCTCGGGCGTTTTCCTCGCCTCAATGAGCCGCGTCGGTGCCGCCGGATCGGGCCCGTCGAACCGGACACAGAAAAGCGGCTCGCCCCGCCGCAGAATCAGATCCTTGGTCGTGTCGTGCCACTCGAACGCCCATTGCAGGGGCCGCGGCCAGATATCGATCGGAAAGCGGCCGTTGATCTGGATGCCGGGCCGGTCAGGCGTATGATGGTAGATCGGGGGATATTGATTGACGTAAACCGGGTCGTCCGACACGAAGACATAGGACGTCAGCATCTGGAGCACGGGCCGCTCGGGGTGTCGCCATTCATGGCGCGGCTGAAAGACGATCCAGCGTTGCAGCGCCTCGGCCCGAATCGGACTCTTGTCGGCAAGAACGTTCGTGATTTCCATTCCGCCGGCCGTCAGGTTCAGCCGCAAATGAACGTCGATGGGGCAATTGATCACGAAGTGGCGGCGGTCGAAGTCCAGCACCGAGGGACATTTTCCAACCGACCGGGGATCCTTGCTTTGCGACTCGACTCGCACCGGCCGCGGCGTGTCCCAAATGACGCTCGCGCCTTCGACGTTGAGCAGCCAACCCACGGTGTAAGCGCGGGATTCTCCTCCAGCAGCGTCCTCGGAACTTGGCTGGGGTTCAGTCTCCGCGGCGCCCGCACCCTTTGAAAACAAGTTCTTCAACATATACGAACCGGGACCTTTTTCACCGCTGGGAAGACCCTGCGCATTACCGTATCGACCTATCGAATCCTAGACGGGAGTTTTGAGCGCAGCGCAGCATCTTGCGCAGCGCGCCGCGCCCGGCCGGCTTCGGGAGATCATCATCCATAGCCCTTCAATTCATCGCCGGTCAGCGTCGCAACATGCAGGACGTTGGTCGACCCCGGCGTGCCGAAGGGGACCCCTGCCATCATGACCAGCCTGGAGCCTGATTTCCCGATCCCGTGGCGCAGCGCCATGCGTTTCCCCTTGGCGATCATTTCCTCGAAGCTTCCGATGTCTTTCGTCGGAACCGCGTGGGCGCCCCAGAGAAGCCCCATGCGGCGTGCCGCATCGCGCTTTGGCGTAAGGACCAGGAGCGGCGCACCGGGTCGCTCGCGGGCGACGCGCCGGGCGGTGGAGCCTGATGCGGTGAAGCAGATGATTGCATCCGCGCCGATCGTCCCGATGATACTTCCCGCTGCCTCGGCCAGCGCGTCAGCGGTCGTCGCATCGGGAAATGTCTCGGTGAAATGGAGACGCCGGTAATAATCGGGATCGCCTTCGACCGACCGCGCAATTGAATCCATCATCGTCACCGCCTCGACGGGCCAGGCGCCCGCCGCAGTCTCGGCTGAGAGCATGATCGCGTCAGCGCCGTCATAGACAGCGGTCGCCACGTCCGACACTTCGGCCCGCGTTGGCGTCGGCGCGACGATCATCGATTCAAGCATCTGCGTCGCGACAACGACCGGCTTGCCCATCCGGCGGGCGGCCGCGACGATGCGCTTTTGCAGCGGGGGCACAGCCTCGGGGGGCAGCTCGACGCCGAGGTCGCCGCGCGCGACCATTGCGGCGTCGGCGATCTCCAAAATCTCCTCGAGCCGCTGCACCCCCGCCGGCTTCTCGAACTTTACAAGCAGCGCTGCCTTGCCGCCGATGAGCCGCCGCGCCTCGGCGACATCCTCGGGACGCTGCACGAAGGAAAGCGCGATCCAGTCGACATGCTGGTCGAGCGCGAAGGCAAGGTCCCTGCGATCCTTCTCGGTCAGCGCGGCGAGTGGCACAACGACGTCGGGGACGTTGACGCCCTTGCGGTCCGAGATCCGCCCGCCCACCTCGACGCGCGTCTCAATCCGGCCCGGGGACACGCTTTGCACCCTCAGCACGAGCTTGCCGTCGTCGACGAGAAGCCGCGTTCCGGGTTCGAGCGCGGCGAAAAGCTCGGGATGCGGCAGGTGAACGCGCGTCGCATTGCCAGGCGTCCGGTCCGCATCGAGAAGGAATATCTCACCTTTCGCGAGTTCGACCGGTCCGCCGTTGAACGTCCCGACCCGCAGCTTGGGGCCCTGGAGGTCGACAAGGATCGTCGTCGGTCGGCCGGTTTCCTTTTCAAGCGCGCGGATCGCCGCGATCACCTTGGCATGGCCCGCATGATCGCCGTGACTCATGTTGACGCGAAACGCGTCGGCGCCGGCGCGGTGAAGCGCCGAAATCATCTCGGGATTCGCACTCGCAGGGCCAAGGGTCGCCAGGATGCGTACCTTGCGCTGGCGGGGGGTGAAACTATGGGCCACGATTGCTCCGCTTGTCATTTTGCCGTTACGGTCCCTGCGCGGCATGACGCGTTGATCGTGCCAAGGCAACCGCCGTATAGCTATTCAGCCCGGTAATGGAGAGATACGTCCGATGTCCTGCAGTGAAGACCAGCCCGCCGCCCCCGATGCGCTCGACGAGCTCGAAGATGCTGTGGCCGCGGCCGCCTTTCGCCGGCTGGTGAGGCTGCTGCGTCACCGCCACGATGCGGCGAATATCGACCTCATGGGTCTCGCCGGCTTTTGCCGCAACTGCCTTGGCGACTGGATTGCCGAGGCGGGGGGCATGGAGAAAGAGGCCGGACGCACCATCGTCCACGGCATGCCCCCGGCCGAATGGAAAGCGCGCTATCACACCCCCGCGACGAAGGAGCAACTTGCGCGGATGGAAGAAAGCATGGCCAAGAATCCCTGACCTCGCTAGTTGGACGCCGGCGCGATTCTCTTGCGCGAAAAAATCCAACCCCACCGGAGTCCAATATGAGCGAAGCCACCACTGCCGACGAACAACTGCGCCTTTTCATCGAGCGCATCGAGCGGTTGGAAGAAGAAAAAAAGGGCATCGCCGACGATATCCGCGACGTCTATAACGAAGCCAAGTCACAAGGCTATGATCCCAAGATCATGCGGCAGATTGTCCGTCTGCGCAAAATGCCGGTACACGACCGCAAGGAGATGGAGGCGATCCTGGACGTGTACAAGTCCGCGCTCGGCCTCGAATGAGTCAAGCGCGCAAAGAGGGAGACGCGATGATGTTCAGCACTACGACCCCCGCCGTCGAAGGCCGTCCGGTCCGCGAGTATCTGGGCATCGTCACCGGCGAGGTGATTGTCGGCGCGAACATCTTTCGCGACCTCTTTGCAAGTATCACCGATATCGTAGGCGGCCGCTCGGGCAAATATGAGGATGTGCTTGCCCGCGCGCGCAAGGAGGCGCTGAGCGAAATGGAGGCCGAGGCCGCCAAGCTCGGCGGCAACGCCGTAATCGGCGTCGACATCGACTATGAGGTTCTCGGCCAGAATGGTTCGATGCTCATGGTATCGGCGAGCGGGACCGCTGTTGTCCTTTAGCCGCCCCCGCGCAACGCGGCGGTTGTCTCGAAAAGCCGCGCACGCTAGGGCGGCGCCACATTTTTCCACATCGATGGAGGTAGGCCGTGGCCGGCCATAGCAAATTCAAGAACATCATGTACCGCAAGGGCGCGCAGGACAAGAAGCGCAGCGCCCTTTTCTCAAAGCTTGCGCGCGAAATTACCGTGGCAGCGAAGATGGGTCTGCCCGACCCCGATGCCAACGCTCGTCTGCGCGCAGCAGTTAATGCTGCCAAGGCGCAGTCGATGCCCAAGGACAATATCCAGCGCGCGATCGACAAGGCCTCGGGCGGCGAGGGCGAGAATTACGAGGAAATCCGCTACGAGGGTTATGGACCGGGCGGCGTTTCGCTGATCGTCGAGGCGCTCACCGACAACCGCAACCGGACCGCGACCAACGTCCGCACGGCCTTTGCGAAAAATGGTGGTAACCTCGGGACCACGGGTAGCGTCAGTCACGGCTTTGACCGGCTGGGCCAGATCACCTATCCCGCGAGCGCGGGCGACGCGGATACCGTGTTCGAGGCCGCGCTCGATGCCGGTGCGGACGACGTCGAATCGTCCGAAGACGGCCACGAGATCTGGACGAGCGTCGAAAATCTCCACGAGGTCGCCAAGGCTCTCGAAGCCAAGCTGGGCGAGGCCGAGGGCGTGAAGCTTGCCTGGCGGCCGACGCTGAAGAGCGAGGTAACCGACGAAGCGACTGCGCAAACGCTGTTCAAGCTGATCGACACGCTCGACGATGATGACGACGTCCAGACGGTCTGGGGCAATTACGACATCCCCGATGCCGTAATGGAAAAGCTTGGCTAGAAGCCGAGCCTCGTTTCTATCGGGCGGCGCTAGGATGTCCGCCGGCGGGTCACGCCATCGCGTCTGGGTTTCGCTCGATACGAACGACATGCCATGATCATTCTCGGCCTCGACCCCTCGCTATCTTGCACCGGCTGGGGCGTGATCCGTGTCGAAGGCAGCCGGATCAGCCATATCGCCAACGGCCAGGTCAAAACCGACGCCAAGGCCGCCCTGCCCGACCGCCTCGCGCACCTTGACACAGTTCTTGCCGCCGTGATCGCCGACCACGAGCCCGTGTGTGCGGCGGTCGAGGAGATATTCGTCAACGACAATCCGCAGTCGACGCTCAAACTGGCGCACGCTCGCGGTGTCGCGCTGCTTGCCTGCGCCCGCGCCGGTCTCCCCGTCGCCGAATACGCCCCGCGCCTCGTCAAGAAGGCGATCGTCGGAACGGGCGGCGCTGCGAAAGAACAGGTGCAAGCGATGCTGCGCGTCCTGCTGCCCGGCGCGAATGTCGGGGGCGCCGACGCGGCGGACGCGCTCGCGGTGGCGATCTGTCACGGCAACCACCGTCCGCGGCCTTGAATTCTATCTCGAGCCATCGCGAGAAATGGAATTTTATTCCCTTTTCGTTCTCCTCGCGTTAGGCCCATGACATGATCGCGAAACTCAACGGACGGCTCGACAGCAGCGGCGCAGGCCATGCGGTCATCGACGTCGGCGGCGTCGGCTATCTGGTCGAAGCCTCGGCGCGCACCCTGGACGCGCTCGGTCCCGTCGGCAGCGACGTCACCATCCACACCGAGATGCTCGTTGGCGAGGATTTTCTGCGCCTTTTAGGCTTTGCGCGGGCCGAGGAACGCGACTGGTTTCGCCTCCTTACCAGCGTCCAAGGGGTCGGCGCCAAGGTCGCATTGGCAATCCTCTCGGCGCTCGAGGTCGCCGAGCTTCAGCGCGCGCTTGCCAGCGGCGACAGCGCCATGATCGCGCGCGCGAACGGGGTCGGGCCGAAGCTCGCCCAGCGCATCACTCACGAGCTGAAGGACAAGGCGGGGACCTTGGGCGGTATCGCGGCAAGCACGGGTTCAACACTAGCCCCTGCCCAGGGCCCGCTCAGCGACGCAATCGCGGCGCTCACGGGGCTCGGCTTCAAACCCGCCGAAGCGAGCGCAGCCGTCGCGGCGGCAAACGACGAACTCGGCGCCGGAGCAACCCTCGATGCCCTTGTAAGGGTCGCGCTCAAGAAGGCGGCGAAATGACGGGCACCACCCGCCACGCCGCTTGCCGCTGCGGTCAGGTCCGGATCAGCTGCACCGGCGAGCCGATCCGCGTCTCGGTGTGCCATTGCCGCGAGTGCAAGGCGCGAAGCGGCAGCGCCTTTGCCGCGCAGGTGCGCTTTACCGCCGAGCAGGTCCGCATTGAGGGTGAGGACCATGCAAAGATGTGGCAGTTCACCGGCGAAAGCGGCAACACCGCCGACTTCTTCTTTTGCGGCACCTGCGGCTCGGGCGTCTGGTACCGGGCGCGGCCCTATCATGACGCCTATGCGATACCGCTCGGTCTATTCGAGCCCGGCCACGGTTTCGTGCCCGATTATTCGGTTTATGAAGAGCGCAGGGAATCCTGGGTTTCGATCACCGGCGAGGCGATAGAACATTATGACTGAGCCGGCGCTCACCAGCCCCCTGCGCACCCCCGAGGATGCCGACGCAGCGCTGCGCCCAAAGTCCCTCGCGGAGTTTGTCGGACAGGCGGCGGCGCGCGAAAATCTGCGCATCTTCATCGAGGCCGCGAAGGCACGTTCGGATGCGCTCGACCATGTGCTCTTCTTTGGGCCCCCGGGGCTCGGGAAGACGACGCTCGCCCAGATCGTGGCGCGCGAACTCGGGGTCGGCTTTCGCTCCACCTCCGGTCCCGTGATTGCCAAGGCAGGGGATCTCGCCGCCCTCCTCACCAATTTGGAGGACGGCGACGTCCTGTTTATCGACGAGATCCATCGCCTCGCTCCCGCGGTGGAGGAAATCCTCTATCCGGCGATGGAGGACCGCGCGCTCGATATCATGATCGGCGAAGGGCCATCGGCCCGCAGCGTCCGGATCGACCTGCCCAAATTCACCCTTGTCGGTGCGACGACGCGGCAAGGCCTGCTGACCACCCCGCTGCGCGACCGGTTCGGTATTCCGGTGCGGCTCAATTTCTATACGCACGCCGAGCTTGAACAGGTCATCAGCCGCGCGGCGCGGCTGCTGGGCCTCGGCATCGCTCCCGACGGTGCGCTCGAAATTGCCAAGCGGTCGAGGGGGACGCCGCGGATCGCCGGGCGGCTTCTGCGCCGTGTGCGCGACTTTGCCACCGTCGCCGGCGCGCCCGTTGTCGATGCGAAGACCGCCGACGCCGCGCTCAACCGGCTCGAGGTCGACGCGCTCGGGCTCGATGCAATGGACCGGCGCTATCTCACGATGGTCGCGGATATTTATCGCGGCGGTCCGGTGGGCGTCGAGACGCTCGCCGCGGGTCTTTCGGAACCGCGCGACACGATCGAGGACGTCATCGAACCCTATCTGCTCCAGATCGGCCTCATCGCCCGCACCGCGCGGGGCAGGATGCTCAACGCGAGCGCATGGAAACATCTGGGGCTCAATCCCCCCGCGGGCACGCAGGACGGGCTCTTCGACCAGGCGAAATAAGGCGAAAATCGCCGCCTCCCTCCGCCAGATGCCGCGGACCTGCGACGAATGGTGAAAGGGGGGTTTGCGACGAGTCGTGCACCGGCTATCGGTCGGCCATGACCGACGTCCCTCCCCCTTTCGTCCCCGGCGCTTTTGTGGGAGCGGCGCATCATTACCGTGTGCGCGTCTATTTCGAGGACACCGATCTCAGCGGGATCGTCTACCACGCCAATTATCTGCGCTACATGGAGCGCGCACGCTCGGACATGCTGCGGCTCGCCGGTATCGACCAGCGCGGCGCCATGGAGACCGGGGAAGGCGCGTGGGCGGTGACCGATCTTGCGATCAAATATCTGCGGCCCGCAAAGCTCGACGATGACTTGCTGGTCGTCAGCCTGGTGGAGGCGGTGCGCGGCGCGAGCGTGGTGATCAGCCAGCGCATCCTTCGCAGTCATCAAACGTTAAGCGACGAAATGCTGACGGACGGCCGGGTCACGGCCGCCTTTCTGTCGCCCGAAGGCCGGCCGCGACGCCAGCCGGCAGGCTGGGCCAGCCGTTTCACCGCGATCATGAATGGAGAGACCATCCCTTGCTAGACAATATCAAGCTGGCCGCCGACGCGGCGACCCTTTCCCCCGTCGCGCTGTTCCTGCAGGCCGACATCGTGGTCAAGGCCGTGATGATCGGACTGCTTGCGGCTTCGGTCTATGTCTGGGCGACCATCTTCACCCATGGCCGCGGCGTCGGGAAGCTGATGCGCGCCTCGGAGCGCTTCGAGCGCGACTTCTGGCGCGCGGGCAATATCGACAAATTCTTTGACGAAAATGGCCGCGAGGAACTCCCGAGCGCCAAGGTTCTCGCCGCGGGCATCTCCGAGTGGCGTCGCTCGACCGCGGGCAAGACGGTCGATCGCGACGGCACGCGTGAGCGGCTGGGTATTGCCATGAACAGCGCGGTCGCAGGGGAAGTCGATCGGCTTGCAGAAAAGATTGGCGCGCTGGCCACAATCGGCGCGGTCGCACCCTTCGTCGGGCTTTTCGGCACTGTCTGGGGCATCATGCGCAGCTTCACCGCGATTGCCGCGGAGAATAACAGCAGTCTTGCTGTCGTGGCGCCCGGGATCGCTGAGGCCTTGTTCGCAACTGCGATTGGCCTCTTTGCCGCGATTCCGGCGGTGATTGCCTACAACGCCTTCTCGCAGAGGCTGAACCGTCTTGAATCGCGGCTCGGCCGCTTTGCCGACGGGCTCCACGCGACCTTCAGCCGCGAACTGGAGGTCGAGGCCTGATGGCAATGAGCGGACCATCCGGAGGCCCCGGACGGCGGCGCGGACGCGGCGGGGGCCGCGCGCCGATGTCGGAGATCAATGTCACCCCGCTCGTCGACGTGATGCTGGTGCTGCTGATCATCTTCATGATTACCGCGCCGCTGCTCACCGCCGCCGTCCCGATCGACCTGCCCGACAGCCTCGCCAAGCCGCTCGACACCGAGGAGCGCGAACCCGTCCAGCTCTCGATCGCCGGTGACGACACCATCTATATCGGCGAGGATCCGGTCAGCGAGGCTGAGCTGCCCGCGCGCCTCTCCGCAATTGCACAGGCGGATGCAGGGGCGGAACGCCCGCGCCAGATCATGCTGCGCGCCGACAAGGGGCTCGATTTTGGCCGGGTGATGCGGGTCATGGGCGAGCTCAACCGTGCCGGCCTCTCGCGCATCGCGCTGGTCACGACCGGTTCAGAAACCGGGCAATAGGCTCAGAAAATGGCCGAACAACGGGCACCAAGGGGGATGGAGCGAAACGGCGTCGCTATCGCGGCGGCGCTGCACGTCGTCATCATCGGCCTGCTTTCGGTGCAATGGACGGCGGGTGACCGCCGCTTTGACAATCCGCCGATGGAGGTCGACCTGATCGCCGAGACGGCGGCGACCTCGAGTGCGCCGGAGATCAGCGATCTTCCGCCCGCGGCGCGGCTGGGCGAAGAATATGCGACCGACATCCCGGCGCCGGAGCCTGAACCCGTGCCCACCCCCCCGGCACCCGAACCGGTGGCGGCGCCCACGCCCGCGCCGGCGCCGAAGCCCGTAAAGCGCGCCGAGCCCGCGCCGCCCAAGAAGCAGGCAGCGCAAAAGGAGCAGCCCAAGCCTGCGCCCAAGGCCACGTCAAAGTCCGAGGATCGCCCCACGCGCCCCACCGGCCGGCTCGACGGAATCGCCGAGGGCCTTTCGCGGACGCAGCCAAAGCAGGCGTCCAGCAAGGGCGCCCCGGCCCAGGCGACCGCCGCCGAGGTCAGACGCTCGATCGACGTCAGCATCAAGGCGGCTGTCGCTCCCCGCTGGAACAGTTGCCGCGTGACGGGCATCGACGTTGATCAACTCAAGACCGTGGTGAAATTCCGCCTGACGCGTTCGGGCGCGCTCGCGGGCTTCACCAGCGTGACCACCACCGGCGAGAATGAGAGCAACAGGTTCCAGATCCAGCGCCATCAGGAATGCGCAAAACGTGCGGTCGAACTCGCCGCCCCCTTCGATCTGCCAGAAGAAAATTATGATTTCTGGCAGAATTACACGCTCGATTTCATCAAGAGGTAAGAGAGATGACCCTCCGCTCATTCAGCCTATCGCTCGCGCTTCTCGCCGCCACCACGCCGGCTCTGGCCCAGCAAACTCCGGCCCCCACCGCGCCGACGCCGCCCGCGGTCACCCAGACCGAGCCGCGCGAGACGATCGAGGGCCAGCTCTCGCAAGAGAGGACCGTCATTGCGATTCCCGCGCTCGCCACGCCCGCGGTCGCGACCGTTTCGGGTCTTCGTACCGATAATCTCGGCCGTCAGATCGCAGAGGTGATCGCCGCGGACCTTGAGCGCAGCGGACTCTACGCACCGCTCGGCCCGGGGAGCGTCCGCGCCATCACCATGCCGGAGGTGACCGCACCGCGCTTCGCCGACTGGAAGGCGCGCAATGCCGAAAATGTTGTTCATGGTTTCGTGCGCGCCAGCGGGACGGGCGGCCTGATCGTCGGCTGCTACCTCTACGATACGGGGCTCGGCAGCGAACTCGTGCGCCAGGGTTTCGAGATCCAGCCCGGCGACTGGCGCCGCGCTGCGCACAAATGCGCCGACGCCATCTATTCGCGCCTTTCGGGCGAATCGCCCTTTTTCGATAGCCGCATCGCCTACATCGCCGAGAGCGGCCCGAAGGGGAACCGCACCAAGCAGCTCGCGATCATGGATTCGGACGGCGGCAACCACAAGTTCATCACCAACGGCCAGGCGCTGGCGCTGAGCCCGCGCTTCTCCCCCGATTACAAGAAAATCGTCTATGTGAGCTATCTCGGCGACCGCGTCCGGGTCTTCATCTACGATGTGGACAGCGGCACGCAAAAGCTGGTGACCGAAAGCCGCAACGCGACCTTCGCGCCGCGCTGGTCGCCCGACGGGCGCCAGATCCTCTTTTCAATGGCGGTCGGCGGCAACACCGACATTTATCGCATCTCGGCCGAGGGCGGGACACCGGTGCGGCTGACCACGGCTCCCGGCATCGACGTCGGCGGCAGCTTCTCGCCCGACGGGAAGAAGATCGTCTTCGAGAGCGACCGCTCGGGCAGCCAGCAACTCTACACGATGAACATCGACGGGTCGAACCAGCAGCGGATCAGTTTTGGTGGCGGGCGCTATGCCACCCCCGAATGGTCGCCGCGCGGCGACCTCATTGCCTTCACCCGCATGGGCGGCGGCGAGTTTCGTATCGGCGTGATGACGCCGTCCGGTGGCGGGATGCGAATGCTCACGAACAGCTGGCAGGACGAAGCTCCGACCTGGGCACCGAACGGCCGTGTGATCCAGTTCTTTCGCACCACGCCGGGACGCGATGGCAAGTCGAGCATATGGCAGGTCGACCTGACCGGCGTGAACCTTCGCCGCCTTCCCACCCCGCGCGACGGATCGGACCCGAGCTGGGGGCCGATCCGGCCCTGACGCGGCGGGAACCAAAGTGCGGTCTTGGGGTTCAAAAAGGGTTCCGTAATCATTCCAACATAGGTTAAGCCCGCATTGTGCGGATCAGATGAAAAACAACAGAAGGACCGATGCCATGACGATACGCAAAACCACCGCCATGATTGCGGCCATCACCATGCTCGCGGTCGGCGCCTGCTCGAAAAAGGCGCCTGACACCCTGCCGCCGGCGCCCGAAGGCACCGACACCGGCTCGGATAGCGGCATCGGCAACGCCGTCATTCCCGGATCGCAGGAAGATTTCATCGCCAGCGTCTCGTCCGACCGCATCTACTTCGACTTCGACCAGTATAATGTCGATGCCGAAGACCAGGCGACGCTGCGGAGCCAGGCGGAATGGTTGCAGCGCAATCCCAATGTGCGGGTCACGCTCGAAGGCCATGCCGACGAACGCGGCACGCGCGATTACAATCTCGCGCTCGGCGAACGCCGGGCTAACGCGGCCAAAAATTATCTCGCCTCGCTGGGGATCGACCCAAGCCGCATCCAGGTCATCAGCTATGGCAAGGAACGCCCGGCTGAGCTGGGTTCGAACGAAGCTGCGTGGGCGAAGAACCGCCGCGCGGTGACGGTCGTCATCGGGCAGTAAGCCCCGCGAACCACGGCCAGAGCGGCACCACCGCAAAGGCCGCGGCGCACAGGAAAACACCGAAGGGGACTCGCCGCAATGAAAGTGGCGGGTCCCCTTTTCCTTGGACGGCGAACGCCCATCCGATGCCCGAAAGGCTTGCAAGCAGGAGCAGGAGCGGCAGCGCCTGCCAGCCAAGCCACGCCCCCACGGCCGCAACCAGCTTCGGGTCGCCGCCGCCCATTCCCTCGCGGCCGTTGGCGCGGCGCCATCCCCAGGCGATCAATGCAAGAATGAGACCCCCGGCAAGGGCACCGACCCAGCGATCGACCAAGCTCGCCCCGAGCAGGGGACCCGCGAGAGCGAGCCCGACGAGGGCAAGCAGCGTGTTGAGCCGATCAGGCAGCCACATATGCCGTGCGTCGAGGAGCGCGAGCGGCAGAAGCAGCCAGCCGAAAAGCGCCCAGAGCCAGCCCGCAATCCCCGGCATGGAGGCGAGGGCGAGCACGCCAATGAGCGCGGACGCCGCCTCGACCCGGGCATGAAAACGATCGATGCGGGCACCGCACCGGCGGCAGCGGCCGCGCAGCCAGAGTGCCGAGAGAAGCGGCACGAGGTCGCGCGCTCCGAGCGGCGTGTCGCAGCCATCGCACCGCGAGCGCCCCGCAAGCGAGCGGCCGGCGGGCCAGCGCAGCACGAGCGTTGCGATGAAACTGCCCGCGATCGCCCCGATCAGCGCCGCCAGAGCCGCTCCGGCCCACCAGGGCCATCCGCCCAATGAACCCATCAGAAGCGGCCGGTGGTCGTGAGCCGGAAGCCGCCCTTGCCGGCACGGAAACCGGTCGCGGCGAGCGCTGCCGCCATGGCGGGGTCATTGTCGACGGCGATCAAAAATTCCGCTCGCCAGGCACCGCTACCATTGAAACTGAGCTTGAGCTGCTCCATCCCCGACTGGCTGGCGAGCACAGCCTGCGCCCGGCCGGCCGCGCAAGACAGCGGCCCCGATAGGCCGCGCGACAGATCGAGCCCCGCGATGGGGGCCGCAACCGACAATTGCAACCGCCCACCTGCGTCGGCGCATTTGCCTGCTGCGTCGAAGCGAAGAGTGGCGCCTTCGAACCTCATCGTATCGACGGGGAGAATGCCGAGGCCGCCGGAGAGGCTGGTCACGCCGTTGACGTCCGAGAAGCCGCGGGGATCGCTGCCGTGGAGCCGTCCTGCGAGTGCTCCCAAGCGCTTGTCATCGCGTTCGAACAGGAGTTCGGTGCGCCCTGCGATGAGGGCGAGCGGCGAGAGGCTGGCCCCCAGCGTGCCAAGCGGAACAGCCCCGAGCCGCGCATCGACGAGCTTGGCGGACCAGACCGATCCCTCGACCGCACGCGCGCTCAAGCCCGCCTCGGATGCCCCCGCGAGGGTGAGCGCGAGCCGCATCGGGAAGGTGAGAACGATGACGAGCAGCGCGAAGAGCGCGGCGGCGAGGATCCAGCGGTTTCGCGCGTCCGTCATTGGCCGCTCTTCCGGAGCTCGGCGGTCATGCCGACGGTGCCGTCTGGGGCCGGTGTGATGATGAGCTGATCGACGACGAAACCCTGCATCTCGAGCGAGGCCAGCCAGTCGGTGAGAACGGGCGCCTTGGCCGCCGCGATGGCAATGGTCGCCTGCGCATCGCCGCGAGCCTCGTTACGGTCGAGCGTAAGCCCGATCTCGCCTGCCGATTGCGCGAGAAATTGATCAATGGCGACCGGGGCGAGCGCGGTCGCCACCGATTTTTCGGGACGCTGCGCAAGCAAGTCGATCTTGGCAGCGACCCGTCCCTCGCGTTCGACCGCGGCGCGGTGCTTGCTTTCCAGATCAGATAAGGCGGCATAGACCGGACGTCCGAGCGCCCAAAGGAGCACCCCGAACGCCAGCGCGGCCGCGAAACCGACAAGCCAGCGCTCGCGCTTAGAGAGTCCAATCCACCAGCTTAGCAATCCGTCCCTCATGGCACCGCCCGGATCGTGATATTCGCCATCTGCTGCCCGTCAGCGCCCGCCATCGGCTGCGCGGTTACCCGATAGCCGCGCGCCTGAAGCGTGAGCAGCACGCGGTTGAGATCCTCGACCCGCGGCGCCGCGAGCGAGGTGCTCAGCGTCCCATCGGTGCGGTGCGACAGGGTCTTCAGCGTCACACCCGGTGTATCCTGCATCGCGCCGTAGAGCGCCGAGGCGGGCACCGAGAAAGCCAGGGGCCCGCCGCCGGCCGCGGCAAGCCGCCGATCAACTTCTGCCTCTGCAGCCTCTGCGTCGGGAGCGGCAACCCCTGCCTTCCTCGCCATTTCGACGACCGCGGCATTCGCGCGCTGCGTGTCGGAACCGAGGCGGATCGCGTGAACGATGGGAATGGCAATGCTAATGAGGATGAGCGCGATGAGCAGCCGCTTTGCCCACCGCATTGCCACCGGGTCGATCGCCCAGCGCCGCTTCGGCTTCCATGCTCCGCTCAGCAGGTCGAGCGGGGGCGCCGCGAGCGAAAGGAGCAATGCCTCACGCAGAGGTTCCGCATCGAGCGGCACAATCGGCCGCCCGCCGGCGATCAGGGGATCGAGCTGGGGATCCGAGACATAGGCACGGTCGGAGGTGCGAACGATCTGCTCGTGCCCGACTGCTGCGGTCCAAAGCGTGTCGGGTTCGGGCGGCGGCACCATGGCACCGGCCGGGACGATCGCCGCCGGGTCGAGATCGCGTGCACCAAGCCAATCTCTCCAGGCCCCCATCGCCGCATGGGTCGTTACCGCCACCGGCACCGCCTGGCCTGCCGCGGCGGGCTCACCAGCGGCCAGGTGGAGGTCTGCAGGATCGCCGAGGCACTCCTTCAGCGTCTCGATCCGGGCCGCCGCCGCCGCCTGCGCCGGGGCCGCGCTTGGGAAATGATGCCATCGGACAGGGGCGTCGGCTGCTGGAGCGAGTGCGATGAGCCGGCCTTCGCCGCGGGCGTCGCTGGGCGGGCGCTCCCATACATCGACCCAGCCATCATCCTGACCCGAATCGACAACCACGCCATCCTCGACCCTGAGCCAGGCGACATCGGCGGGTTCGGAGCCGCTTTCGAGCGCGGCATGGCGGGGCAGCCAGAGGACGAGGGTCGCTGTCATTTCAATCGCTCTCGCCCCAGTCACGGCGCACGATCACGGGGGGTGCCGCTCCGGCCCCTTGCGCACCGCCCCAGGCATCGATGAGCGAGCGTGCTGTCAAATCCCCGTCCCCCAATCTCACACGCGCGGTCAGCGCGAACCACCGGCTTGTCACGCCCGCCTGTTCCGCAATCGCGCCCGGTGGGTCGAACCGTTCGAGCGCGCGCGCCTCCCAGAATCGCGTACTGCTGCCATAGCCGCCAGCGGGACGCGCCGCCAGCGCCGCCCGTGCATCGGCAAGACTGATCTCGCCCGGCATCAGCATGGCGACGAGCGGCGCCCGTTCAGGGGCGAGCGTGTTGACATTGAGCTTCACGGGTTCGGCCGCCGGAAGGACGCAGATCCAGGGTTCGAGCCGCGCATAGACTTTATAGGTCACGCCGCGCACCGCGCGCCATTCGCTGACGTCGGCCATCATCCGGTTGGCGGGGAGGTACCCCATCTCAAGCCCGCGATAAAAGCCGTCTTCAGCGCCCAGCGGAGCTTCGTTGCTATCGCTGTCGATCCAATCCGCCGTCGCCGCCGCGATCGCCTCTGCCTCGCCGCGGCCGACGCCGAGCAATGCCATCAATTCGGCAAATTGGCGAACCGCAACCGCCCGCTGGCTGAACCGGCCTGGCGCGGTCTCGGAAACCAGGCTGTTGAGATTGAAGCAATTGCTCGCATCGCCGAGCTGCGCCCTACCCTCCCCGCCCGGCAGCGGCAGAATGAAATCGCGGCCGAGCCAGCCGCCCGCTTGCGTCAGCTTGGCCGGGTCGCGCGTCACCAGATCGCCGACGCGGCGCAGCGCGATCTCTTCGGCGGCAAAGCTGTACGCACGCGCCTGGTCGACCGCCGCGGCGCTGCCGGCGATCCGCGTTGCGAGCGTGAGCCGGTCGAGGGCAGTTGCAGCGATCACTGCCATCACCGCGACGAGCAGCAGCACGCTGAGCAGCGCTGCCCCGCGCTCTTCTGGATTGCGCGTCATGGCACCCGGCCCTGCGAATCGGTGGCTGGGAGCGGGGTCGGCGCGGTGAGAAACAAGAGGACCAGCGGTGCCCGCCCCGTGCGCGCGAGCCGCACCTCGACCGCGCGCGGCAAGCGGTCAGTGGGACCCGAATTCCAGGTCTCGTTCCAATTGCCGGCCTCGTCGCGATAGCGGACCGCGGCGGCCGTCACGTCGCCCGCGAGCCGATCGCCTTCACCAAGCGCCGTGCCGTCAAGCATCGGCTGCGCCGCGCGGCGCCATTCGCTCCCCACGAGCGCATAGCCGACGCGCTCGGCGGACGGGCGCGGTCCAGCGCCGGGCGCGCCTGCGCCGGCGTGTACGAAGGCAAAACCGCTCGCCGAACCGACAAAGGCAGGCATCGGCTCCCCCGAGGGACCGCGCGTCGCGCGTGGAAGTGCTTGCGCCAGATCATTGGCCATCACCGCACGCAGCCGGTTGATCCCCCCCATCGCCTTCAATCGCGCCTGCACCGCGTCCTGCGTATCGACGCTGCTGCGCAGCAGCCCGACCCCCATCGCCGTGATCGCCGCAAAAATCGAAAGCGCAACGAGCATCTCGACCAAAGTGAAGCCCGAGGTGGACCGACCTGTCGGGGCCCGCGCCGCGCTTGTCGAAACATCCTGCTTCACCCTGGGACACTGGGAGAAAGCGAATGCCTTCAAGAAACGCACCGCGAGCCGGGAGCGGCGATGGGAAAAGCTGTTCATCGCGACCGCCGGATGATCGTCAGCGCCGCCTGCCCGCGCCCGCCCTCCGGCCGCACGACCAGGTCGATGCGAAGCAGGCTGTCGTCGGCCGTTTTCGCAACGCGCTGGTCGACCCGCCACTCGCGGCCCCCGTTGGCGACGCGGCTGGTGCTGGCGCCGATCGTCGGCGGCGCGGGGTCGGTCCATATTTCGACCGCGCGGTTCTGGGCGACCACGCCTGCCAGGCTGCTTTCATCGAGATCGCCCGCGGCGCGCACCGCATAGGCGTCGAGCCGCACCAACGTCAGGGCAGCGATGCTGATGATGCTGAGCGCAACCAGCATTTCAAGGAGCGTGAAGCCCCCCTCGCGGGCCGGGACATTATCGGTCACGGCTGATCTCGCCGGTCGCCGAGACACGCACGGCCTCCTGCGCGTCGCTGCCCGTCAGCACCACCGTCTGCGGGGTCGGGCTCGTGCCAACATGGTTGAAGTGGATGCGCGTTACGTTATCGCGGCTGCCTGCGGCAAACCGAAGCCCGCCGGGCCAGCTCCGATGTTCGAAGGCACGGCCGGGAAGCGGCTGCCACGTGCCGTCCACGCGCCGCTCGAAATCATAGCCCGAGGGTGCGAGACGGACCTGAACGCTGCGCCCCTCGATCACCGCGAGATCGCGCGCGGCGGCAAGACGCGCTGCGAGCCTGTCAGCCTCGCTTCGGACTGTGCGTTCCTCGCCCGGAATGGTGAGGACGACGGCCGTCGCAGCGAGCGCGAGAATGGCGAGCACGACCATCAGTTCGACGAGCGTGAAACCGCGTTCACCGGGCGCCTCAATTTTCTCCGTAGATGTCGGCATTTTCATCGGTCCCGCCCGGGGCGCCGTCGGCGCCCATTGACCAGACGTCGAAGGCGCCGCCGCGCAGGCCCGGCGCCTGGTAATTATAGGGCCGACCCCACGGGTCCGCGGGCAGCTTCTTGATATAGCCCCCACGGCGATAGCGTTCGGGCTGCGCCAGCGAAGGCGGCGGTGTGACGAGCGCATTCAGCCCATCACTTGTTGAAGGATATGCGAGGTTGTCGAGCCGATACTGCTCCAATGCGCCCTCAAGCTGCGCAATATCGGCCTTGGCCTTCGTAACCAAGGCGCGATCCTGGGCGCCGAGAACATTGTACATCACCACTGCCGAGAGCAGCCCGATGATGAAAATGACGACCATCAATTCGGTCAGGGTGAAGCCGCGTTCACCGTGGCGGCGGCGGCGTGGAGCGTTGGTCCGCGCTGTATCAAGCATCGGGTGAAGGAACGGCTTCATCAGCAGCATTTTTTCATAGTCCTGCAAGGTTCTGCAACTGGAGAATGGGCAAGAGGATCGCGAGGATGATCAGCGCAACACACGCCCCCATGACCACGATGATAGCGGGTTCGAGCAAAGCCATCGAAGCGGCGGTGAAGCGGTCGAACTCGCGTTCCAGATAATCCGCCGCACGCTCGAGCATCTGCTCCAGCCGACCTGCGCTCTCGCCGCTGGCGGTCATGTAGATGAGGAGCGGCGGAAACACGCCCGTCTCGCGCATCGCGGCCGACAGGCTCCCGCCCGCACGTACCTGGTCGACAAGGCCCGCGGTCGCCCCGGCAAGCGCGGCGTTGCGGATCGTCGGGACAGTGAGGCGTAGGCCCTCGACCAGCGGCAACCGGCTCGCCACCATCGTTGCGAGCGTTCGCGCAAAGCGCGCCGCATAAAGGTCGCGGAGTAATCGTCCAATCACCGGAAAGCGGAGCAGGCGCGCATCGACGCGCGCCTTGAAAGTCTCACGGCGCATCGCGCTCACCCAGGTGAAAGCAGCAGCGGCGATCAGCAGCGCGATCAGCCACCACCAATTCGCCGCAAAGCTTGAGAGCGCAATGACGGCGCGCGTCAGGAAGGGAAGTTGCTGCCCTACGTCGGTGAATTGCTCGACAACGCGTGGGACAACGAAAATCATCAGCGCTGCGACGACGCCGAGCGCAACGACCGCTAGCACCAGCGGATAGGCGAGCGCCGCGAACAGCTTGCCGCGCACCGCCGCCTGGCGCTCAAGGAGGTCTGCAAGACGAGCGAGAATCACCGTCAGACTACCCGTCGTCTCGCCCGCCGCGACCATCGCGCGGTAGAGCGGGGGAAAGCTCGGTGCCTGGCGTGCCATCGCGTCGGCGAGGCGGCGCCCCTCAAGAAGACCAGCGTGGACGTCGCCGACGACGAGCCGCGCGCTCTCGGCCTCGCTCTGGCGCATGAGCGTCCGCAGCGCTTCTTCGAGCGGTGCAACCTCGGCGAGCGTAGCAAGTTGCCGGGTAAAGAGCGCGAGTTCCTTGGCGGACAAGCGGTCCCGGCGAAAGGAAAGGAACGCGCGTCCGGCGGCCGGCTGGGCGCCCGCGGGTTCGACGTCGACGATGTGGAAATGCCGCCGGACGAGGTCGGCGCGCGCCGCCTCGTCGCTTGCCGCGGTCAGCCGCCCCTTGCGTTCGCGCCCCTGGCGGTCGATTGCCACATAGCGATAGTCAGGCATCGACGTCCTCGCGCCGCGCAATGCGAATCGCCTCCTCGGGCGTCGTCAGCCCTTTTGCGACCATAGCGCGCGCTGCGCCGGCGAGCGTCGGTGCCTTCAAGAAGGCGTGTTTGGCGATCATCGCCTCATCGCCACCCGCATAGATGTAGCGTCGTATCGTCTCGTCGACCTTGATCGCCTCGAACACGCCAATACGGCCCTTAAATCCACTGTGACCGCACGCTTCGCAGCCCTTGGGACGCCATATGACCGCGCCCAAATCGAGCCCGAGCATTGCCGCGATGCTGTTGTTCGCTTGCAGGGGTTCGCGGCACTGTTCACACAGCCGGCGGACGAGCCGCTGCGCAAGGACCGCGCGGAGCGTGGAGGCCAGGAGGAACGGCTCGACCTTCAAATCCTTGAGGCGCGTAATCGCCCCCACCGCGTCATTGGTGTGAACGGTCGAAAGGACGAGATGACCAGTGAGTGAGGCCTGTACCGCGATGTCGGCGGTCTCGCGGTCACGGATCTCCCCGACCATCACCACATCGGGGTCCTGGCGCAGGATCGCCCGCAAGCCCGCGGCAAAATCAAGCCCCACTTTCGCATTGACCTGTGTCTGACCGACGCCATCGACGGCATATTCGACCGGGTCTTCGACGGTCAGAATATTACGCTGGCCGTTGTTCAATTCTTTCAAGGCGGCGTAAATCGTCGTTGTCTTGCCCGAACCAGTAGGGCCGGTGACAAGGATGATGCCATTGGGTTCGGCGAGCGCTTCGCGCAGGATGCGGTCGGCCTCGCCCGACAGGCCGAGCACGTTGAAATCGATCCCCGCCGTGTCCTTGTCGAGAATACGCAGAACCACGCGCTCGCCCGCACGGCTCGGAAGCGTCGAGACGCGTACATCGATCGCTTTTCCCGCCAGCGTCAGCGCGATACGCCCGTCCTGCGGCACGCGCCGCTCGGCGATGTCGAGGCGCGCCATCACCTTGATGCGGCTGACGACAACGGGGGCGACGTGCGGCGGCATGCGCAGATGCTCGTGCAGCACGCCGTCGGTTCGCATCCGCACGACGAGCCCGCTTTCATAGGGTTCAATATGAATATCGCTCACACCCTGCCGGACCGCTTCGGCGATGATCGCATTGATCAAGCGGATCGCGGGGGCGTCATCGGCGCTGTCGAGCAGATCCTCGGCGCTCGGCAGGGTGAAATCGAGATCGCTGCCGTCGAGCGACCCCGCCATTTCGCTTGTTGCGTCGACCGCATAATGGTCTGAGAGGAGCCGGTCGAAATCCGCGGCGCTGGAGCTCGCAACGCGCAGCGGCTGCGAAAGATATCGCTTGACCTCGATGAGTACGGCGGCGTCGCTGCCTTCGCGTAGCGTGGCGAGCCAGCCACCCTCGCCATCGGGCGCAATCACGACGCCGTGCCGCCGCGCGAAGCTGTAGGGAATGTCGACCGGCGCCGCGGGCGGCAGCGCGGCCGGATCGCCGCTGTTCACGGCCCTCCTCCCTCCGCATGGGTCGAAGGCGGGATGTCGACCGACACGGGTTGCCGCGGGGCTATGGTGACGTCGCCGTCGCTCGGCGCGCTAGGCGCCGGGGGCACGACGCCCAAATAATCGCGCACGAGGGCGTCAATCGCGGGCTCCTGATCGGGATTCCGTTGAAGCTGGAAATCGCGGATATAGCCGTAGCGACGCGCCGTGAGCGCGGCATTGTCACCCCGATTGCGAAGGATTGTCGGGCGAATGAAGACCATCAGATTGGTCTTGGCGCGGCTGCGGCTGCGCGACTTGAAGAGCTCGCCAATCAGGGGAATGTCACTCAGCAGCGGGATGCGCTCGATCGTTCTTCGCTCGTCATCGTTGAGAAGTCCGCCGATCGCGAACATCTCGCCGTCATCGACGGTGAGCACCGTCTCGAACGACCGCTTGTTCAGGATAAGTTCGGAGTTCCGCGACGACACGGGCCCAGCGACACTCGACACTTCCTGGCGGAGGAACATCTTGACCTCGCCCGCGCCGTTGACCTGGGGGGTGACCTCGAGCTTGATCCCCACCTCTTCGCGCTGAACGGTACGAAAGGCATTGTCGAAATTGTCGGAAAGCGCCTCCCCGGTCGTGATCGGGACTTCCTGCCCGACGAGGAATTTTGCCTGCTGATTGTCGAGCGTGACGATGTGCGGGGTGGCCAGCAGGTTCGACGTGGTGTCGGATTTTACAGCGTTGATGATCGCGCCGAACACGGTGTTCTTCCCGATATCTCCCGCAAAACCGGCAAATCCGCCGGTCGCCGAGAGGAGCGACGCCGCCGCCGCCTCCTGCAGGCTGTTACCGAGCGAGCTGTTCTGCTGGGTCACGATCGTGTCACCATTGACTGTCGTGGTCTCGCGCGAAAGTTCGTGCGCGGCATAAGCTCCGCCAAGCGTCAATATGTTGGGCGACGCATTGCCGTAGCTCGTCGCAGCAAAGGGAATGTTCTTGCCGCCGAGCAGGAACTGGACGCCGAGCTTCTTCGCAGCATCGTCGCCGATCTCGACCACGATCGCTTCGACGAGAACCTGCGGGCGCCGCGTGTCGAGCTGGCGGATCAATTCACCGAGCTGGCGCTGCACATCGGCATTCGCCGCGACGATGATCGCGTTGGCGCCTTCATAGCGGGTGACAATCGCGGGTCCGCGCGTCGCGATACTGCCGCCCGCGCCGCCGGTCGCAGCCGAGGTCGAGGCGGGAACAGGCGCCACTGCGCCGCCGCCGTCCGAAGAGGACGCAGCGGGGGAAAGACCCGCCTTTGGCGCGGGATCGCTGCCACCGCCGACAAGCTGTTGCAAGGTGGGGAGCAGGGTTTCAGCATTGGCATGTTCGAGCCAGTAGACACGCAGCTCAGTGCCGCCCGCCGCCTTCCGGTCGAGGTCGTTTGCCATGGCGACGAAGCGGGCAACGAGGGCCTGGTCTCCCCTCAGTGCGATCGCATTGCTGCTGTCGATTGGCACAATCGCAACGGGCGCCTGCGCGCCCTCACCCGCCGCGGGAACCAGTGCTTGAAGCGCGGCCGCAATCTCGCGCGCGCCGGCATTTTTCAGCGTGACGACCTGGCTCGTCGAACTGTCGCGATCGATGCTGGCGGCGAGAGCGCGGATCCGCCTGATATTATCGGCGAAGTCGGCGACGACGAGGCTGTTGGCGTTGCGGTTCGCCGTCAGCGACCCTTGCGGACTCACGAGCGGGCGTAGCGTTTCAACCGCGGCTACCGCGTCGATATGCCGAAGGCGGATGATCTCGGTCACGAACTGGTTCTGCGCGGCGCGCGCGCTGCCAATGCGTCCCGGCTGCGAAGCTGCGCCGTCGATCGGCTGGATGCGATAACTGCCGTTTGGCCCTGGCACCGCGACGAGCCCGTTCGAGCGCAGGGTCGCGAGGAAAATCTCGAAATATTCGCTGCGCGACAGCGGCCGGTCGGTGACCACCGACACCTTGCCGTTCACGCGCCCGTCGATGACGAAAGTGCGCCCGGTAACCCGCGCCGCATCCTGGATGAAGGCGCGTATGTCGGCGTCGCGGACATTCAGCGTATATTGCGCGGACACCGGCGCGGGCGTTGCAGAAACCAGTGCGGCGGCGAGCATCAGGGACAGTTTGAGACGCATAAGCCTTATTGTTTTGAGAGGAAGATTGCGACAGGTACGACATTGGCGCCGCGCTCGACTTCGAGCGAAAGGCGGGCGCCGGGGACTAACTGATTTGCGAGCGCTGCGGCATCGCCGACCGAGCCGATCGGACGGCCGCCTACCGATCGGATCACATCGCCCGCGCGCAGCCCCGCGGCGCGAAAGGCCGCACCGTCGCCTTGCGGCTGCACAATGAGCCCGGTCACCCGGCCGTTTTCGGTGCGGGGTGCAAAGGCAACACCCGCCTTGATCGCCTCGGCGCTGAGCTCACCGCTCGATGCGCCGCCTGCGACCGGGATTGCGATCCCGGCGGTCGGCGAGGGAAGTGCCGGGTCGGCGACCGGCGCCTCGCTGCTCTGGTCGAGGAACAGGCTTTCATGCACGCCGCCACGATCGAGCGTGACATGATCGAATGCAACGCCAGCAAGTCGCACCCCGGGGGCAATCTCGTCGCCCACAGCGTAGCTAGCTTGCACGCCATCTTCGCCGGCGATGATCGCCGACCCACCGCCCGTAGCCTCGTTGAGGTTGATGCCAAAAAGGGTGAGGCCGAGCGAGGTGACCGTGGAGCTTGCCGGCCCTTGACCGCCCGAGCGAAAAAAGGGATCGAAGGCGGCGAACAACGCGCGCCGCTCGGCGGGTGGGGCAATTACCGCCGTCTCTGGCTGCCACGCGCCGAGCGGCGATAGCGGAACGACCAGCGTCCAAAGCAGGCGCACGCCTTGCCACAGGAGTAGCGCCCCGATCATTACCAGCAGCAGGCGGGGTCCCAGTGCAACGGCCGAGCGCTGCCGCGTGCGCAGCCAGGAGGGCAGCGCACGCGGCAGCCGAATGGCTGATCCGGGCATCAGCGTCGCCATAAGATGTTCCTGTCCCCCCAAACTGAAGATTGCGGCCTCGCGAATCGCCTAGTGGCAATCGGTGACAATCGGTTGACGGGAAGATTACAGTTTTTTGTCGGAGGGGCGAGTCCGGTGCTGCCAAGCGCTTTCTGAGTTCCTTTTTTCCAACGCGCCGCGAAGTCGGCGCATCCCGGAGGGCCGACGGGAGGAGCACGCGTGCATCACGTGCTGCGCCCTCGTCGCTCCACCGATTTTTGGCCGTTCCCTCCGTACTACCGCGTGGCAGCGGGGTCAGCGGCTCAGAGCTTCATCGAAGCGCTTAACGAGACACTCCGCCCGAGCTTAAAGCGATTGAAGTAGATGCGATTGTCGCCAAATTCCTGCACCTCCTGATAGCGGCGGCCGGTCAGGTTGCGTGCCTCGAACTTCAGTTCGAATTCCTTGCCCATCAGCGTCAGTCCCTGGCGTGCGACGAAATCGAGCGAAACGCCCGGCTTTTCGCGGAGATCGGGCTGACCCGAGGGTCCGCGGCTGGTGACGCGGGGACTGGCATAGGTGAGGAGCAGGGTCTGCTGCGACAGACGATCAATATCTTCGAACCCGATCTGAGCATTGACCAGATGATCCGACTGGCCCGTGAGCGGCGAGCCATCGAAGAAATAATCGCCCGCGTTGTGCACTGCGCCATTGATCCTCGTCGTGTCGCCACCGCGAACACGGATCTCCGATTGGGTATAAGTATAGTTGGCGATCAGCACGAGGCGGCGGCTCTGCCAGAAGGGGGCTTTGGACAGGGTATCGAGGGGGAGGTGTTTCTGTAGCTCGAACTCGGCGCCGTATAGCGTCGCCTTGGGGGCATTCGCATAGCTTGTATTTACCGAGGAATCGGAAATCGAGGTGTAGGCCTCTATCGGTTTGTCGATCACCTTGTAAAAGGCGGCGGCGGAGAAGCGCTGATCGCGGTCGAAATACCATTCGTACCTGGCCTCGGCGTTCCAAAGCCTAGAGTCGGCCAATGATGGATTGCCGCGAAACAGGCGGTTCGAATCCGGATCCTGGTAGACCTGCGCGACGAGCTCGCGGAATTGCGGGCGCGCGATCGTCTTCGATCCGTTCACGCGCAGCTGCATGTCGGGCGCGACCTCCCAAGTCAGAGTGATCGCTGGCAGCCAATAATCGTTGCGGAGATCGGTTTGCGCGATCGCCAACGAACCGCTGCTGAACAGGTCGATAGGCGCAACCCTCTGCTTCGCATCCTCGTAGCGCACGCCGGCATTGACGTTGACCCCACCCACCAGCTGCGCCTGAAGCTGAGCGTAGCCTGCGTGTGCAACGAGGTCGGCGTCGAAGGCAGCGGTGCCGTCCTGTGCTGATGTTTCTAGCAGCGTTATGCCGAAGAGCTGGATCGTCGCGTCGGAGAGGAGATAGTCGGGGCGCAGCTGCTGCACGGCGACCGGAAGGTTCGAGGCGCGATACTGGAACGCGCGGCGCGACGAGACGCGGTGTGTGTCGCTGAATGCATAGCCGGCGGTCGCGGTAAGGCCGGGTGCGAACGTGTAGGAGAGGTCCACGCCCCCGGACCATAAATCTTCATCCAGGTCGGAAAAGGCGATCGTCGCATCGCCCTTGTTGCCTCCGAGATCATTGACGAACTTGCCCCCCGCCGGGTCCTGCTCGGCAGGCAGGTTCGTACGAACATAGGTGAAACTTCGTTCGTAAGGAGCCTCGCGCTGCGAGTTGGCGTAACCGGCGCGCAGGTCGACGCTCACCCCGTCGAATTTGAATTCGCCCACGACCTGCGTGTTGATAAGCTGACGTTCGTACCAGGCCGTGTCCTGTTTCAGAATATCGCGGTCAGACTGGTTTCGATCGGTGCCAAGGGCGAGGCGGGCCTGCTTCAGCGTGTCGCGGATATATAGGTTGGTCCAACGAAACTTGTGATCGCCTAGCTCGATCCCCAGGCCGAGCAAACCGTTCAACACCACGCGATTGTCGGTGACAATGCGATTGTAGCTCGATTGCGGATCGCCCGACAGGTCAGCGTTGACCGACGTTTGCTGCAACGTGTCGCGTGTGCGCCACTTGTTGCTGATCCCGGCGGTCGCGATGATGCCGAGTTTGCCGTCAGCAAGGTCGATCGTCGTGCCGCCGGTCAGCCCCACCGACCAATTCACTGGAATATGATTGTTCTGCTGAAGAAGCGTAGTCGGCGCGTTGACGAGGTCCATGGCGATAGCTTGGAGATCCTTGTCGCTGAAGTCTGCGCCTTCGAGGATCGGCTTGCCGCTGGCGAGCGCAGTCGCAAGCGAGCGCGGAATGTCGCGCGCACCGTCGTCGAACCCTGTCCAGTCGGTATCGCTGCCATGATAGGTGTAGCCGAGCTGGTTCGTCGTCTCGCTGTCCCAGCCGACTCCACCTGAAAGGGTGAGGAAGGTCTCGTCGGGACTGGCCTTGGTGGTGAGGTTGATGACCCCCCCGCCGAATTCGCCGGGAAAGTTTGCCGAATAGCTTTTCTGGACCAGCGTCGAGTCGATCACGCTCGAGGGAAAGATATCGAGCGGGACGACGCGCTTGAGGGGTTCCGGGCTCGGCAGCGGCGAACCGTTGAGCAGCGCGAGCGAATAACGGTCTCCGAGGCCGCGGACATAAACGAAACCGCCACCGACGACGCTCAGGCCCGTGACCCGCTGCAGGGAGCCCGAAATGTCGCCTTCGCCGGTGCGGGCGATATCGGCCGAGGAGAGAAGTGCGACGACTTCGGGCGTCGCACGCACGATATTCGGCGTGAAGCGACCATTGACGACGATTTCCTGCCCGCCGCCAGGGATCGAGACATCGCCGTCTTCGCCCGGATGCGGCGAAAATTCGGCGGAGGCATTCTGCGCCAGCACCGCGGGCGCAGCGAGCGCCGAGCTGATAAAAAGCAGGCTGGCAGTGATCGGCCGCTTGGTCATGTCGAATGTTCCTGAGACTATGCAAGGCGGTGAGCGGTCCGCCATCGGGCCCACCCGCTCCCCGAATGGATCGCAGGCGTTCAGCTTGTGGGCAGGCTGGTACAGCGACCGCTGCTGGCGCCGAAGTTCGCGGTCGCGGAATTGCACGTCCAACCCTCGTACCAGGTGTCGCTCGCATCGCGGACCGCCCCGACATAGCCGGTCGTGTCGAAGAAGGTGTTCAGCGTCTTTGCATCGAAGGCGGTGAAACCCGTCTCTGCCGCGCCATTGACAAACAGGCTGGTGAGCGACGGCACATAGTCGGAGCGATTGTTAGTGCCGGTGGTGAAGATCGTCTGAACCTCGGCATCGGTGACGGCGGGGCTGCCCCCGCCGCGGAAGGGGCGGCTGCCGCATTTTACCGATACCGAGAAGAATTTCGGTGGCCCCTGCTCATCCGCGCCGGTGGCTTGCGTGGTCGAGCTGCTGTCGACGCGGATGCAGGCGGTGTCGGAGGTGATCAGGCCATTGACAAATGTGGAATCGGCGCCGCCGCGGATGCGGATAGCGGCGGCGTTACCGGCCGCGGCGTTGCGATGAATGAAGGTAAAGTTGGAGATCGTGACATTCTGGCGCGGCACTGCATTCTCGTTGCCGTCCGAGTCGATCTCCATCATCGAGTCGCCGACGGAGCCGCCAGCGCGCTGCACCGCGATCGCATATTGGATATTGCCCTTGTAGCCGACGTCGGTGTCGAAGCTGTCATCTTCGGCCCCGGTCACGATCATATATTTGAAGTTCGCACGGCCGCCGAATACCTCCACTCCGTCGTCCGAGCTGTTGTGAATTTGAATATGGTCGATCTGGGTTCCCGACCCGACGCCGGACGGGGTCAGTCCCTGCAACTCCTTGTCGGCGCTGAGCACGAACCCCGAATAGCGGATCTGAACATAGGAAAGTCGACCAGAACTATCGGTCGGCTGCGCGCCACCGTAGAGCGCGTTCGAAGTGCCTTCGGTGTCGCGCTCGCACGCGGCGGTGCCTTCGGCGGCGCCCGGCGCGAGGCAGTCAGTGACCGGCGCGCGCCCCAGCAGCACTATGCCGCCCCATAGCTGCGAAGTATCGTCTGTTGCAGTACCGACGACGTTGCCGCGACCAGTGAAGATGATCGGCTGGGTCGGTGTGCCGACCGCATCGATGCGGTTCCCCCGGTTGACGACCAGGTAGGAGACGCCGGTGGCGCCAAAAACGATGACCCCGGGGTCGATAGTCAACGTGACGACATGGTTGTTACTTGCCGCGCCTTGGTCGCTACCCACATCAACGCGGCCGGGCAGCGAGTAAATGACGCCCGGGACTTTCGGAATCGCGGTCGAGGAATTGAAGCGCGCCGGGAAGCCGCAGTTGCGCCACGTCCCTTCGGGGCCGGTAACGGTGCCAAGGTCGCTGAGTTGATCATTGCCCGGGATCGTCGGGCATTGGGCGGCGGGAGTGACGCTTGTGGGCGGCGTCGAAGGCGTCGGGGTCGGTGTTGGTGCCGGCGTCGGCGCCGGAATGACGATCACGCCCTCGCCCGGCGAAGCGACGCCGTCGGCGCCGCAGGCTGTCAGGATGGAAGAGGCCACGCTGCTGAGCATGACCAAACGAACGCGTGCGAATGCCGCCATGAAAATCTCCGTTCCCCGTGCACACCCGCCTGGCAGGCGTCCCTGATGAAAATGCCACCGGAATACGAGCAGCATCTGGCCTCGCGCCCCCGGTGATGCCGGCACTAGGCTGATTCGATGACGCTCTGACGTTAGATCGATGACAAGATCGAGACAC
Organism: Sphingomonadales bacterium; assembly: GCA_044508875.1. Taxonomy (GTDB): domain Bacteria; phylum Pseudomonadota; class Alphaproteobacteria; order Sphingomonadales; family Sphingomonadaceae; genus Sphingopyxis; species Sphingopyxis flava_A. The sequence goes on from JBIQHE010000010.1 coordinate 116,089, forward strand.
TTCGGGGTCGGTTCGGTTACAGCGGCCAGCGCCGCCGTTCGCCGTCCTTTTCAGTCGCAAAAAATAAAAGCAGCGAAGCTCGCTTGCATCACCCAAAAAGCTTTGCTAGGCGCCCGCTCCTACCTGGTGCCGGGATCGCCCGGACCATCATGATGTGCGGTCGTGGCGGAACTGGTAGACGCGCAACGTTGAGGTCGTTGTGGCCGAAAGGCCGTGGAAGTTCGAGTCTTCTCGACCGCACCATTATCCATTGATTTCTTTGGATAATTTCTGGCTCTTCCCCGTGAACGGGGGATGAGGGTGGATCAGACCCGATTGATGACGCCA
>JBIQHE010000044.1:0-22705 GCA_044508875.1 Sphingomonadales bacterium
TGGCCCGGCAAGTGGTTCCAGAATCTTGCTGAACCCTGGCTGAGTGCGCGCCCCCCGCTGCCATTGTGCAATCCGGCGGCTTTGTCCTATAGGGACGCGATGACCGACGATTGCAGGGGCCTGGCGCGATCGCGCCCGTTCAAGATCCCATGACCCCTTTTCCCTGGAGCGACGTGGCGATCATCGCCGTGCTGATCCTTCTCAATGGCGTCTTCGCCTTGTCCGAACTTGCGATCGTGTCCGCCCGCGGCCCGCGGCTGCAGGCAGCGGAAAAGCGCGGGAGCAGCGGCGCCCGCATCGCACGCCAGCTGGCCGCCAATCCGGGGCGCTTCCTCTCCACCGTCCAGGTCGGCATCACGCTGATCGGCATTCTCGCCGGCGCCTATTCGGGCGCGAGCCTCGGCCAGCCGGTCGCCGACCGGTTGCAGGTCGCGCTCGGCCTCGACGCCGAAACCGCGCGCAACGCAGGCTTCGCGGCAGTCATTGCGATAACCACCTATTTTTCGCTGATCGCGGGCGAGCTGGTGCCCAAGCAGTTCGCGCTGCGGGCACCCGAAAGCATAGCGATGGTCATGGCCGTGCCGATGCTGTGGCTCTCGCGCATTGCCGCGCCGCTGGTCTGGCTGCTCGATACAAGCTCGAGCCTCGTTTTCCGCCTGCTCGGTCTCAAGCGTGAATCGGAGGACCGGGTGACCGCCGAGGAGCTGCACCTGATCGTCGCCGAAGCCTCGAAGTCCGGGGTGATCGAGGAAAGCGAGCGTGCGATCATCTCGGGCGTCGTGCGCCTTGCCGACCGCCCCGTGCGCGAGGTGATGACGCCGCGAATCGACGTCGACTGGATCGATATCGCCTCCGACGCCGACGCCGTGCGCGCCAAGCTGCTCGAAACGCCGCACACGCGCCTGCCCGTCGCGCGCGGGTCGGTCGACAATATCGTCGGCGTCGTCCAGGCGCGCGACATTGCCGGCGCCCTGTTCCGCGGGCAGACGCTCGACCTTGAAACGCTGACCCGCCGCGCCGCGGTGATCCACGACCAGATCGACGCAATGGACGCGCTCGAAAGCCTGCGTGCCGCCGAGGTGCCGATGCTGCTCGTCCACGACGAATATGGTCATTTTGAAGGGCTGGTCACCCCAGCTGACCTGCTTTCGGCGATTGCGGGCGAATTTGCGTCCGACCAGGATATCGGCAGCGAGCCCTTCGTCACAGAGCGCGACGATGGCAGCCTGCTCATCGCTGGCTCAATGCCTGCCGACCAGATGGCCGAGCGGCTCGGGATCGACCTTTCGGACGACCGCGACTATGCGACCGCGGCGGGGCATGTGCTTGCCATCTTGAAGCACCTGCCCATCGAGGGCGAAAGCTTCACCGACCGCGGCTGGCGCTTCGAGATCGTCGACATGGACGGGCGCAAGATCGACAAATTGCTCGTGAGCGCGATCCGCGGACCCGGGGAAGGGTTGGCTGAAGCTTAGGCCGCGTGCCTGATTGCCTCATCGTCAAACGGCTCACCCCGCCCGAATGGCCCCGGGGGGCGCGAACCCGCAGCGGGCTTTCCCGCCGAGGCTGGTCCCAAGGGAGAATGGGGCGCTAAAGGCTTCACTCACATCCCGGGCACCCTGCGCGAAAGGGTCAGATGCCGCCCTTTCAACCGGCAGTCAAAGCTCGCCGCCAAGCGCGCCATATTTGGCCTCGAAGCCGGTTTTGTCGCCGCGGGCTAGATAAGCGGCCTGGTCGACCCAGTTGTCGCGCGTGATGCGGCCCGCGAAATTGCCGAGCTGGGGATCGATCGCGGCGATGTCGGCGTCGGTCCAGGCGGCGATCTGCTCGAAACGGGTGATGCCGAGGCTGTTCAGCAGCGCGACGAGCTTGGGGCCGACGCCCTTGAGCAACTGGAGATTGTCGGCCGGACCCGCTGCTGGGGCGGCCGCGGGTGCCGCGGTGACCGGCTCGGGGGAGGGCGGCGGCGATGCAGCCGCGGTTGGCGCGGGAGCCGGAGCGGGCGCCGGGGTCTTTTTAAACGCCGGCTCGGCGGCAATGATATCGGGCTTCACCGGCTCGAGCGGCTTTGCCGGCTTGGCGGGCTCGACCGCCCGGGGGACGATTTCCGCCGGCTTGCGCCTTGAGACGAGCCACCAGACAAGCGCGACGACGACGATCAGCACGACGAGCGCGGCGATCCAGTTTTCCTGAAGCCAGGTCATGGGTTTCTGCTCCTTGTTCCTGCGCTCCCGCGCGGGCGGGATCCCAGAGCCTCATGGCAGCGCAAGATCGCGATATCGAACGGGCCCTGCTGCGTCCAGTCCTGCTACTTTGCCTCGCGCGCGATTTCGCGCCAGCCGATATCGCGGCGGCAGAAGCCGCTCGCAAAGTCGATGCGGTCGACCGCGGCATAGGCGCGCGCCCGCGCCTCGGTGACGGATTTGCCTGTCGCGGTGATATTGAGGACGCGGCCGCCGGCGGCGACGATCGCGCCGTCTGCGCGCGCGGTGCCCGCATGGAAAACGCGCACCCCGCCCGTTTCGGCCTGGGCGATGCCCCGGATTACGCCCCCCTTGTCGGGCGTCCCGGGGTAGCCGTTCGCTGCCATCACCACGGTCAGTGCATAGTCGTGCGAAAAGGCAGGAGGGGTCGCGCTTGCAAGGCCGCCCGTGGCGGCAGCGTGGAGCAGCGCCGCGAGATCGCCGGTGAAACGCATCATCAGTACCTGGCATTCGGGGTCGCCGAAGCGGCAATTATATTCGATCAGCTTCGGTCCCGCGCCCGTGAGCATCAGCCCGGCGAAAAGCACGCCGACATAAGGGGTGCCCTCGGCCGCGAGCGCGCTGACGGTCGGACGGATGATCCGGTCCATCACTTCCGTTTCGAGGTCTGCGGTCAGCACGGGGGCGGGGCTGTAGGCGCCCATGCCGCCCGTGTTCGGGCCGGTATCGCCGTCGCCAACGCGCTTGTGGTCCTGGGCGCTGCCGAACGCCATCACATGGTCCCCGTCGGAGAGGGCGAAGAAGCTCGCCTCCTCGCCGGCCATGAATTCCTCGATGACCACCTCGGCGCCCGCACCCCCGAAGGCGCCGGCGAACATGTCATCGATCGCAGCGGCGGCTGCCTCGCGCGTTTCTGCGATGATCACACCCTTGCCGGCGGCAAGGCCGTCGGCCTTGATCACGACGGGGATGGCAAAGCCTTCGAGTACCGCGTGCGCTTCCTCGGCGGAAGTGCAGCGGACATAGGCGGCGGTCGGGATGCCAGCGCGGGCGCACAGGTCCTTGGTGAAGCCTTTCGAACCCTCGAGCCGGGCCGCGGCGGCGGAAGGTCCAAAGACTGCGACGCCCATGTCGCGCAGGCGGTCCGCAAGTCCGGCGACGAGCGGCGCCTCGGGGCCGACGACGACGAAGTCGATGGCGTGCGCGCGGACGAAGGCGATCAGCCCGTCGAGATCGTCGGCGGCGAGCGGCGCGCATTCGGCGAAGGTTTCGATCCCCGGGTTGCCCGGGGCAGCATAGAGCTTGCGGCAAGAGGGCGATTGCGCCAACTGCCAGCTCAGCGCATGTTCGCGGCCTCCCGAGCCCACCAGCAGGATGTTCATGTCCATTCCTTTTCCCGATCCGGCGTCCGACAACGACCCCGCGGCGCGGCTGTTAGCCGAGGCGGCGACGGGCGACAATGCTCCCGCGCTTTCGGTCAGCCAATTGTCGGCAGCAATCAAGCGCACCGTCGAGGATGGCTTCGCCCGCGTTCGGGTGCGCGGCGAGCTGTCGGGCGCGAAGCGCGCCGCGTCGGGACATTTCTATGCCGGGCTCAAGGACGACAATGCGCTGATCGACATGGTGATGTGGAAGGGGCAGGCCGCACGGCTGGCCTTCCGTCCCGAGGACGGGATCGAGGTGATCGCGACGGGCAAACTCACGACCTATCCCGGACGGTCGAAATATCAGCTCATCGTCGAAAGCCTCGAAGTCGCCGGCGAGGGCGCGCTGATGCTGCTCTTCGAAAAATTGAAGGCGCGGCTGGGCGCCGAGGGGCTGTTCGACCGCGAGCGCAAGCAGCGGCTCCCCTATCTGCCGCGCACGATCGGGGTCGTCACCTCCCCCACGGGCGCAGTGATCCGCGACATCCTCCACCGGCTTGCCGACCGCTGCCCGACGCGGGTTATCGTCTGGCCGGTGCTGGTACAGGGCGAGGGCGCGGCGGCGCAAGTGGCGCATGCGGTTCGCGGGTTCGACGCGCTCACGCCCGGTGGGACGCTGCCGCGCCCCGACCTCGTCATCGTCGCGCGCGGGGGCGGCTCGATCGAGGATCTATGGGCGTTCAACGAAGAGGTGGTCGTGCGCGCGATCGCCGATTGCCGCATCCCCACGATCAGCGCGGTGGGCCATGAGACTGATGTCACTCTCGCTGACCATGCCGCCGACGTGCGCGCACCGACGCCCACTGCGGCGGCCGAGATGGCTGTGCCGGTACGCGCCGAGCTGATGGCGCAGCTTGCGACATGGCGCGGACGCATGATTGGCGCGGCGAATCGAACGCATGCGCTCGGCGGCGAGCGGCTGGCGGCGCTTGCTCGGCACCTCCCGCGGCGCGATGCGCTCTATGCGCCCCAGCGGCAGCGGCTCGACGATGCCGGGGACAAGCTCGACCGCTGCCAGCGGCACCGCCTCGCGGTCACCGCCGAGCGGCTGGCGAGTCGGTCGGCGGCGCTGCGACCGGCGCTACTCGCGCGCGCGTGGGACCGCGACCGTGCGCGGCTCCAGGGCCTCGCGCGGCTGCTCGCTTCGCTCGATCCGCGCGCACTCCTGTCGCGCGGCTATGCGATGGTTCGCGACGCCAGCGGCGCCATCGTTACCCATGCCGGGGCGGCTCGCGCGGCGGCGCATCTGCGTCTTCAGTTCGCCGACGGAGAAGTGCCGGTTGCGGTAAGCGACCGCGATGCGCTCCCTTCGAGCGTGAGTCCGGCGCCCGCCTCCAGGGCGCCGCGCCGCGCCGCGCCGCCGGGACGAGAGCAGGGCGAGCTTTTCTGACGGCAGCCGGGGGCTGGCCGCGCCGCGCGATGCTGCTATAGTCGGTCGCCTGAAACCCCTCTTCCCGATGGAAATAGACCCATGCTGATCGCCAGCCGCAACCGCCTTGCCCGCCTGCAATATGGACCCAACGGGTTCCGCGTCCTGTCGCCGGGCGACCATGTGCTGTGCGCAGTGACCGGCGTGCCGATCGGGCTCGACGAGCTGCGCTATTGGTCGGTCGCGCGGCAAGAGGCTTATGCCACCGCTGCTATCTCGGTTCACGCCGCGCTCGACTCCGGCAAGGCATGAGACTGGGGCTGGCGCCGCGCTCGCTCGCGGCATGGCCGTTGCTGCTGCTGGTCGCGAGCTGCGTCCCGCCTGCCCCCCCGCCGCTGGCTCCGCCTCCTGCGCCGAGCGCTGCGCCCATTCCCTCTCCCAGTCCCGCTCCCCGCCCGGCGCCCCCACGCGCCGACTTCACCATCTTGCGCGGAACGCCGGTTCAGGGGGGCACGCTGCTTGGAGAGGCGCCTGACACCACGCAGGCGCTGACGCTCGATGGCAAGCCGGTTGCGATCGCGGCCGACGGGCGCTTTCTGATCGCCTTCGACCGTGACGCGGTAACGCCGCAGCATCTCGTCGCGACGCTTGCCGATGGGCGGCGGGTCGAGCGCCTCTTGACGGTCGCGCCGGGAAGCTGGCGAATCGAGCATATCAATGCGCCGTGGCGCGGAAGCGCTTCGAGCGACGCCGAGTTCGCGCGCCGCCGCCCCGCCGAGCTTGAACAGATTGCCGAGGCGCGCCGCGTCGACCACGAGGTTGGCGGCTGGCGCCAGTCGTTTCGCTGGCCAGCGACCGGGCGGCTCTCGGGCTTCTTCGGGTCGCAGCGCGTCTACCAGGGCAAGCCGGGCGCCTATCACAGCGGCACCGATATCGCGGTCCCTGCGGGCACGCCCTTCCATGCCCCCGCGGACGGGGTGGTTGTGCTCGCCGCGACGACGCCATTTACGCTCGAGGGCAATCTCCTGATCGTCGACCATGGGATGGGGCTGAACAGCGCCTTCCTCCATTGCCAGAGCCTCGAGGTGAAGGTCGGCGACCGGGTGGTGCAGGGGCAGCGGCTCGGGACGGTGGGGCAGACGGGACGGGCAACCGGCCCGCATCTTCACTGGGGATTGAAATGGCGCGATGCGCGTCTCGACCCCGGCACCCTGGCGGGACCGATGCCGCGCTGAGATTTTGTGCGCCGCAATAAAACTGGTAACTGCTGAAACAAAATGTCGCGAATGGGCAGCCGCAGCACATTGTATTTCTCGGTTTCTCTGTGTTGTTGCAAATACGTCACAATGGCCTGCGAAACCGCAAAAACGGCGGGGAATTTCCTTTACTCAAGCTGAATGTGAGGTCATCCCGCGGCCTATCGGGGTGTATCGCGCGCTGGGGCCAGGGGTCTGCGCGCGCAATCCATCCGGGTATCATAGCCACCAGTAGCAAGGGACTGCACTGTGAAGAAAACCCATTTCTCGAAGCTGAAATTGAGCGTCGCGCCTGTCGTATTGGGCGTCGCGCTGGTTTCGGCTCCCGCTTCCGCGCAGGATGCGCCGGCCGATGAAGGCGCGTCCGAGGACAACGCGATCGTCGTCACCGGTTCGATCCTCCGCCGCACGGACACGGAAACGCCGTCTCCGGTCACCGTGCTGAGCTCGGAAACGCTCCAGGAGCGCGGCATCAACACCGTCGCCGACGCCGTTCAGCGTCTGTCGGCGAACGGCGCGGGCACGATCACCCAGGGCTGGAACACCGGCTTCAACTTCGCTTCGGGTGCGAACGCGCCGGCGCTGCGCGGCTTGACCGTGCAGGCGACCCTGTCGATCTCGGACGGCCTGCGCATGGCCCCCTATCCGCTCGCGGACGACGGCCAGCGCAACTTCGTCGACCTCAATACCATCCCCAATGCCGTCGTCGACCGAATCGAGGTTCTGCGTGACGGTGCGTCGTCGACCTATGGTGCCGACGCGATCGCGGGCGTGATCAACGTCATCACCAAGAAGGAAATCCAGGGCCTCCACCTCGGTGGTTCGCTCGGGGTGTCGCAGCGTGGTGACGCCGGTGAGCAGCGTATTGATGCGACCTGGGGCTATGGCGATCTCGACGACCAGGGCTTCAACTTCTACGTCAGCGGTGAATATCAGAAGCAGGACGCGCTCTATGCGCGCGACCGCGGCTACCCGTTCAACTCGGCCGACTGGTCGCGCATGTGCGGCGCAAGCGGAAGCTGCCTGAGCAACCTTAACTGGAACGGCGTGACCCAGGAAATTCTTGACGGGTTCATCGCCTCTGGTCGTCCGGGCTTTGTCGCCGTTCCCGATCCGGGTTCGGATCCGGACAACCCGACCTATGATCTTGGTTATACAACCGCCAACTGGGCTGCTGCCTATAACGGGCTGATCTCCATCCCGGGCGTCGCGCTGGTGCGCCGTGCTGGCGTCGGTGCCGCTAATCCGGCCGATCCGCGCAACCGGTTCCAGTTCCTGAACCCGGCTGCGGGTTGCCGCGGGTTCGATGCGATCACCATCACGCCGGAAATGTCGAACACTTCGCCGCTGACGACGTGCGAAGTCGATTTCCAGAACCAGTACATCATGCTGCAGCCGGAGATCGAACGTAAGGGTCTGACCGCGCGCTTTACGGCCAATGTCGGCGACAATGCGCAGGTTTACGCGATCGCAAACTATTATCAGACCAAGAGCCACGCGTCCTTCACGCCGCTGGGCTTCAACGGCACGCCTACCCCGCCGAACAACCAGGCTGCGGCCTACAACGTGCTTCTCCCTGTGTACGTCTGCGCCAGCGGCGTTGGCACGATCGACGGGCTGAACACCGGTTGCGACGCCACCAATGGGGTACTCAACCCGTACAACCCGTTCGCCGCTGAGGGCGCGCGCGCGCAGATGCTCGTGCGTTCGACCCGCGGCCGCACTGTCGACACCAACTCGCGCGCGCTGCGCGGGGTGCTGGGCATCGATGGCAGCTTCGGCGACGACTGGCGCTATTCTGCTAACTTTACGGCGTCGGAAGTCCGCCTGAAGCGCACCCAGGAAAATTACCTGATTCCGCAGCGCATCATGGATCTCGTTGCTCGTGGCGAGTTCAACTTCAATGACCTCGAAGCCAATTCGCAGGACACGTGGGATTATATTGCTCCGCGCCAGACGACGACTTCGGTGTCGCAGCTCTGGCAGGTTCAGGCGACCCTCGCCAAGGATCTGTTCGAGCTTCCGGGTGGTCCGCTGCAAGCGGCGGTCGGCGTGTCGTACCGCGACGAATCGATCGACGCTCCCAGCGCCAACCCTGGCACGCTGGGCAACCAGTATGATCGTTATTACAGCATCAACTCGGTTGGTACTGTGGGCAGCCGCAACGTGAAGTCGGCGTTCTTCGAAGTGAGCGCGCCGATCATCGACCAGCTCGAACTCGGCTTCTCGGGCCGCTACGACGATTATTCGACGGGCCAGTCGAACTTCTCGCCGAAGTTGAGCGCAAAGTTCACGCCGATCCCGCAGGTTGCGATCCGTGGCACCTTCTCGAAGGGCTTCCGCATCCCGAGCTTCAATGAAAGCTTCGGTCTTCCGACCACGGGGTATGTGACGCGTACCGTCAACTGCACGACCTATGCTGCATTCTGCGCGGCGCACGGGAACAACGCCTATGCGACGGGCAACTACAGCCTCGGTCTCACGCAGGTTGGCAACCCGGATCTCGATCCCGAAAAGTCGACGGCCTTTACCGCCGGCGTCATTTTCGAGCCGGTTCGCAACGTCAGCCTGACGGTCGACTTCTGGCATATCAAGGTCAAGGACCTGATCACCGGCGTTACCGACACCAGCGCTGCTGAAGCGGCTTACTATGCCAACAATGGCGTCGTGAACATTCCGGGCATCACCGTGATCCCGGGTCAGCCGGATCCGGCATTCCCGAATGCGCTTCCGGTTATCGGCTTCATCCAGTCGTCATTCACCAACCAGGACCAGCAGACGGTCAGCGGCATCGACTTCGGTGCCCGCGCCAGCCTGCCGATCGGCAACTCGCTGACCTGGCGCACGGACTTCGACGCTTCGTACATGCTGAAGTATGAGCTGAAGACCGACGCGGGTGACGTGCTGCGCTACGACGGCACGCTCAGCCCCTGCAACATCACGTCCTGCTCGGGTTCGCCCAAGTGGCGCGCGACGTGGCAGAACACGCTGGAGTTCGGCGATACCGCGGTCAGCCTGACGGCCTATTACACCAAGGGCTATGACACAGCGTCGATCGACTTTGGCGGCATCAAGGGCGATTGCGCGTTCAATGCGGAAAATGGTGTTTCGACCCATGCCTATGTCGACGGAACTCCGGTCAACTGTAAGACCAAGGACATCTGGAACCTCGACATGACGGTTTCGCAGAAGATTGGGGACAAGTTCACGATTTACGCGAACATCCTCAACCTCCTCGACACCAAGCCGCCGTTCGATCCGGACTCGGCCTATGGTCTGTTCGGCTTCAACCCGGCCTGGGCTGGTCCGAACATCATGGGTCGTTACTTCCGCCTCGGCGCGAAGGTCGACTTCTAAGTCCAAGGCCTTTAGAAAAGTGGGCGGTTCCTTCGGAGCCGCCCATTTTCTTTGGGCCATCCAGAAAGGGGGCCTCACCCGATGAAAGGAACGATCGGAGTTTTACGTATTCTCTCTCTCGCCGCTCTCTTGGCGGTGGCACCGGCAGCCTCGCAGGCGGCGGCACCCGGGAAAGCGACGGCTGACAAGCCTGATGCAGAGAAGAAAATCTGCAAGCGCGAGGTCGCGACCGGCTCGATCATGTCGCGCCGCATCTGCCATACCAGGGCGGAATGGGATCAGCTCGAGGCGAAGGGCAAGGCCGATCTCGATCGTGCGCGCGCGATGGAACGCTCGCGCTCGCTCGTCGAAGGCAACCGCTAGGCGGTCGCGAAATGTCCCGGCACGAAGACCGGGACATTCCATTCTTCCGAGGATCAGGCGGGCGTCAGGACGAGCGCCCCGTCGCCCTCATCGACCTTGATGGTCGATCCGTCCTTCACCTCCCCTTTCAGGATGAGGTCGGCGAGTGGGTCCTGCAGATATTTCTGCACCGCGCGCTTGAGCGGCCTTGCGCCATAAACCGGGTCGTACCCGACGCGGCCAAGCCACGTCCGGGCAGCGTCGCTGAGGTCGAGCGTCACCTTCCGATCGGCGAGCAGCTTCTGCACCCGCGCGACCTGGATATCGACGATCCCGCCCATATGCTGCTGGCCGAGACGGTGGAACAGCACGATCTCGTCGAGCCGGTTGAGGAACTCGGGCCGGAAATGGCCGCGGACAACCTCCATCACGGCGGGCTCGGCCTGTTCGACCGGTGCGTCGTCGGGAAGCGCCGCGATCGCCTGGCTGCCGAGGTTCGACGTCAGGATGATCAGCGTGTTGGTAAAGTCGACCGTGCGACCCTGCCCGTCGGTCAGCCGACCGTCGTCGAGCACCTGGAGCAGGATGTTGAACACGTCGCCATGGGCCTTTTCGACCTCGTCGAAGAGCACGACCTGATAGGGCCGGCGTCGGACGGCTTCGGTGAGCACGCCGCCCTCTTCATATCCGACATAGCCCGGTGGCGCGCCGATCAGCCGTGCGACGCTGTGCTTTTCCATGAACTCGGACATGTCGATGCGGACCATCGCATTGTCATCGTCGAACAGGAAGCGCGCGAGCGCCTTGGTAAGCTCGGTCTTGCCGACGCCCGTGGGCCCAAGGAAGAGGAATGATCCCAGCGGGCGATTGGGGTCCTGGAGCCCGGCGCGCGCGCGGCGGACAGCGGTCGAGACGGCACGCACCGCCTCGTCCTGGCCAATGACCCGCTTGCCGAGCTGCTCTTCCATGCCGAGCAGTTTCTCGCGCTCGCCCTCGAGCATCCGGTCAACCGGGATACCGGTCCACCGGCTGACGACCGAGGCGATGTCGTCCGCGGTGACTTCCTCGCGCAGCATGGCGTTCCCTGATACGGCCTGCGCCTCTTCGAGCTGCCTTTCGAGCGCGGGGATGGTTCCGTAGCTGAGCTCGCCCGCCTTGGCGAGATCGCCGGCGCGCTGCGCCAGTTCAAGCTGACTGCGCGCAGCGTCGAGCTCTTCCTTGATCTTCGCCTCGGCGTGGATCTTCTCCTTTTCCGCCTGCCATTTCTGCGTGAGCTCAGCCGACTGCTGCTCGAGGTTCGCAAGCTCGGAGCGCAGCTTGTCGAGCCGGTCCTTCGATGCGGCATCGGTTTCCTTCGTCAGCGCCGCTTCTTCGATCTTCATCTGGATGATGCGCCGGTCGAGCGTCTCGATCTCCTCGGGCTTCGATTCGACTTCCATGCGGATGCGGCTCGCCGCCTCGTCCATGAGGTCGATCGCCTTGTCGGGAAGGAAGCGGTCGGAGATGTAGCGGTGCGACAGCGTCGCCGCGGCAACAATCGCGGCGTCGGTGATGCGCACTCCGTGGTGCAGTTCATATTTCTCCTTCAGCCCCCGCAGGATCGAGATCGAATCCTCGACCGTCGGCTCCCCGACAAAGACGGGCTGGAAGCGCCGCTGGAGCGCGGGGTCCTTCTCGACATATTTGCGATATTCGTCGAGCGTGGTCGCCCCGATGCAGTGAAGCTCGCCGCGTGCGAGCGCGGGCTTCAAGAGGTTCGAGGCGTCCATCGCGCCCTCGCTCTTCCCCGCGCCGACAAGCGTGTGCATTTCGTCGATGAACAGGATGATCTCGCCCTCGGCGGCCTTGACGTCGTCGAGAACGCCTTTGAGCCGCTCCTCGAACTCGCCGCGATATTTGGCGCCGGCGATCAGCGCGCCCATGTCGAGCGCAAGGAGGCGGCGGTCTTTCAGGCTGTCGGGAACGTCGCCATTGGCGATGCGCAGTGCAAGCCCCTCGGCGATCGCGGTCTTGCCTACCCCGGGTTCGCCGATCAGCACCGGGTTGTTCTTTGTCCGGCGCGCGAGGATCTGGACCGTGCGGCGAATTTCCTCGTCGCGGCCGATGACCGGGTCAAGCTTGCCCGCGCGCGCCACTTCGGTGAGGTCGCGCGCATATTTCTTGAGCGCCTCGTAGCTGTCCTCGGCGCCCGGGCTGTCGGCGGTACGGCCGCCGCGAAGGGCGTTGATGGCGCTGTTGAGAGCGTCTGCATGAACGCCCGCCTCGGCGAAGGCTGTGCCGACCGGCGTGCCCGCTGCAAGCACCATTGCGAGAAGCAACCGCTCGACGGTGACATAACCGTCGCCCGCCTTGGTCGCGACCTGTTCGGCCTGATCGAGTAACCGCACGGCATCATTGTCGAGCCCCGGGGTCGCCTGCGCGCCCGAACCCGACACGGCGGGTACCTTGGCAAGCAGCGCGTCGATCCCCTGCACGGCGCGGGCGGCATCGCCGCCAGCGCGCTGGATCAGGCCCGCGGCCATGCCCTCCTTGTCCTCGAGCAGCGCTTTCGCGATATGTTCCGGACTGATCCGCTGGTGGTTCATGCGGATTGCGATAGTCTGCGCCGCCTGCAGGAAACCCTTGGCGCGATCTGTGAATTTTTCGAGGTTCATCTGGACTAACCCCCTTTCTCGCTGTCAGAGATAGTGTTGCCATTATGCAACACAAGAGCATGACTTTCCGTACCGCAAATTTTCCGCCATGAGCCTGTCGCAAGGGATAATGCAGGAAATGGGAAAGCGAATGCGCAAATTTTTCGTCGGACTGCTCCTGCTGATCGCCGCGGTGATGATCGGGCTCCTGCTCTGGGAACCGCTCACCGCGGAGGCACCCACTGCGCCTCGCTTCGAGCCCGGCGAGGTGCGGATCGCGCGCGACGGATTCGGGGTGCCGCACATCTTCGGCAAGACCGACGCCGATGTTGCCTACGGTGTCGCCTTCGCTCATGCCGAGGATGATTTTGCGACGTTGCAGGAAGTGCTCGCGATGACGCGGGGGCGTACCGGCGCACTCCTCGGCGCCGATGGCGCGAAGATCGATTATGTCGCGGCATTGCTGGGCGTGCGCGAGACAAGCGCGCGCGACTGGCCGAAGCTTCCTGATGATGTGAAGGCGCTGTTTACGGCCTATGCCGCGGGCCTTAACCATTATGCCGACAAGCATCCGGACGAAGTTCGGCTCGCAGGGCTGTTCCCGGTAACCGGCGAGGACGTCGTTGCGGGATTCGTGCTGCGCTCTCCCTTTTTCTTCGGGCTCGATTCGGTGCTCGGCGAGCTGACCGAGGGTCGGCCCCTGGGGCGCGAGGGAGGGCCGGCGATCGACGTGACCGGCAAGGTCATCCCGCGAGCCGACACCCCGCTTGGGCGCGATCCAGGGTCGAACGGGTCGAACGCGATGGCCGTCGCGCCGGCGCGTTCGACCGACGGGGCGACGCGGCTGGTCTCCAATTCGCATCAGCCCTGGACCGGTGGGGTCGCGTGGTACGAACTCGTCGTGCATAGCGATGAGGGGTGGGATTTCGCCGGCGCGAACTTTCCAGGTTCGCCCTATCCCTTCCTTGGACATAATAAGTATCTTGGTTGGACCAACACGGTGAACCGGCCCGACCTGATCGACGTCTACAAGCTCGTCCTCGACGAGACCGGCGAGCAATACCGGTTCGACGGCCAGTGGCGGCCGCTCGAGAAGAAGCGCGTCTGGTTGAAAGTGAAATTCGGGCCCTTCGTGCTGCCGGTGCCGCGGACCATCTGGCGCTCGGTGCAGGGGCCGGTGATCAAGAACGAGAAGGGCGCTTTCGCAATCCGCTACGCGGGGCAGAACCAGGCGAATATGGTCACTCAATATTATCGGCTCAACAAGGCACGCAATTTTGCCGAGTGGCGCGCCGCGATGGGGGGGCAAGGCGTGCCGGCGACCAATTTCGTTTACGCCGATGCCAAGGGAAACATCGGCCTCTTCTACAATGCGATGTTCCCCGATCGGCAGCCTGGATTCAACTGGCGAGGGGTGTTGGCTGGCGATACCTCCTCCAATGTCTGGACCAAGACGCTGCCCTTCGACCGCGTCCCTGCGCTCGTCAATCCGGCGTCGGGATATGTGATCAACGCCAATAACACCCCCTGGGTCGCGGCAGGGCCGGGCGATGAGCTCGATGCGGCAGCTTTCTCCCCGCTCCTTGGCATCGAAGATGATATGACCAATCGTGCCGCGCGGCTGATCGAACTGTTCGAGGCGTCCGGCCCGATCGATGCGGCGCGGCTCAAGGCGATCAAATATGACACCGCCTATGCGAAGACAGGTTATGCGAAGGCATGGATCGACAAGCTGCTCGCGCTCGACACGAAGGGTGACCCTGCGCTCGCCGAGGCGCAGGCGTTGCTGCGCAAATGGGACTGGAACCTCGACGGCAAGGGGCATGGCGACGCGCTCGCGCTCATGGTTCTGCGCCCCGCGGGCGGCGCTCATTACCAGCGCCGCGCGGCGCCGGACCCGCGCTCCGTCCTCCAGGAGGCCGTCGCGCACCTTCAGGAGCACTTCAGGGGGCTCGACCCCAGGCTCGGGACCGTGCTGCGCCTACGTCACGGCGAGGGACCGCGCCGGGTCGACCTGCCGCTCGATGGCGGCAATGATACGGTGCGCGCGTCAACCCTTTGGGACGTCGAGCCCGACGGCCGGTTGCAGGTGCGCCACGGCGACAGCTTCATCCTTTTCGTGACCTGGGACAGGGCAGGGCGGGTGCATTCGGAATCGATCCAGCCCTTCGGCGCCGCGACGACGCGGCCCGGCAGCCCGCATTACAACGACCAGGCGCCACTCTTCGTGGCCCACAAGCTGAAGCCGGTGCTGTTTGACCCGGCGGCGCTGAAGGCGAGCGGCGCGCGCTTCTATCGGCCTTGAACGCGCCGCGTTGCCGTCCTAAACCGCTGATACAGTGCCGTCCGGCATCCGCGCCTTGCTGCGCGCTTTCAAGAGGATTCCTCATGTTTCGTTACCCCCGTTTCGTCCTCGCCCTCGCGGCCTCGACCGCGCTCGTCGCCGCCGGCCCCGCGCTGGCCAAGGCAAAGACGGCTGCCCCCGCGCCAATCGCTGAGCTGGTGAAGGCCGTCGATATCCCTTACGAAGCCTTCACGCTCGACAATGGCCTGCGCGTTATCGTGCATGAGGACCGCAAGGCGCCCGTCGTCGCAGTGTCGGTCTGGTACCGCGTCGGATCGAAGAACGAGCCCGCGGGCAAGACCGGCTTTGCGCACCTCTTCGAGCATCTGATGTTCAACGGGTCTGAAAATGCGCCCGGCGATTTCTTCGAGCCGCTGCAACAGGTCGGCGCGACCGACAGCAACGGCACGACCAATATGGATCGTACCAATTATTTCGAGACCGTGCCGACTGGCGCGCTCGATCTTGCGCTTTTTCTCGAAAGCGACCGCATGGGGCATCTGCTCGGCGCGGTGACGCAGGAGAAGCTCGATAACCAGCGCGGGGTCGTCCAAAATGAAAAGCGGCAGGGCGACAATAACCCTTATGGGCTCCTGCGGTACGAGATCTTCGAGAATCTCTTCCCTTCGGGCCACCCCTATCACCACAGCACCATCGGATCGATGGACGACCTCAATTCGGCAAGCCTTGACGATGTGAAGAAGTGGTTCACAGACAATTATGGGCCCAACAATGCCGTCCTCGTACTCGCGGGCGACATTGACGCTGCGACCGCAAGAAAGAAGGTCGCCGAATGGTTCGGCGACATTCAGCGCGGCCCTGCGGTACAGATGCCGAACGTCACGGTACCGACGCTTCCCGCTCCGCTCGCGAAAGAGGTCAAGGACCTTATACCGACGACGCGGATCTACCGCATGTGGGCGATCCCGGGGCTCAACGATCCCGAGGCGGTGCCGCTGCAAATGGCGATGAGCGTCCTCGGCGGCCTGTCGAGCTCGCGCCTCGACAATGCGATGGTCCGCAAGGACCCGGTCGCGGTCAGCGTCGCCGCCTTTGCGCAGCCGTTTGAGGATGCCGGAATCCTCATCATCCAGGCGGATGTGAAGGACGGGATCGAGCCCGCGCTGGTGGGCAAGCGGCTCGACGAGGAGATTGCCAAGTTTCTGGCGTCCGGCCCGACCGCCGACGAATTGCAGCGCGCCGCTGCTAGCACGCTTGGCGGGACGATTTCGGGGCTGGAAGCGGTCGGCGGCTTCGGTGGCAAGGCGGTGACGCTCGCCGAGGGCGCGCTCTACTCGAACGATCCCGCCTATTATAAGAGCGAGCTTGACCGGATGGCGCAGGCGACGCCCGACGAGGTGCGGACGGTCGCGAACAAGTGGCTCTCGCGCCCGGCCTTTTCGCTGACCTACTCGCCCGGCGAGCGCACCGAGGGGGGCGAGGCGCGCGGCGGCGCGGTCACTGCGCAAAAGGACCGCGAGGCTGTCCAGCCCGACCGCTATTGGAACCCGGCGCTCGGTGACGTTGGTCCCGACACGGCTATTGGCGCCGCGAGTTCGATTGCCGATCGTTCGCAGCTGCCCGCCGTCGCCGATCTCAAAGCCCTCGAATTTCCCGCGATTGAGCGCACGACGCTGAAAAATGGGATCGAGGTCGTGTTCGCGCGGCGCGATACTGTTCCCACGGTGCAAGTCGCCGTCAGCTTCGACGCGGGCTATGCCGCCGACCCGCACAATGCGCTCGGCACCCAGTCGCTGATGCTCAGCTTGATGGACGAAGGCACGACGAGCCTCGATTCGATTGCCTTTGCCGAGGCGAAAGAGAGGCTGGGCGCGCAGATTGACGGGGCGGCCAACGCCGACGAGACGATCTTCAGCCTGTTCGCGCTGAAGCCCAATCTTCGCGCGTCGCTTGGCCTGCTTGCCGACTATATCCGCCACCCGGCCTTCGACGCGAAGGAGCTCGAGCGGGTCCGCGCCCAGCAGCTGAACCGGCTGAAGGCCGAGCTCAATAACCCGAGCGCCATTGCGGCGCGGGTTCTCGCCCCGGCACTTTATGGCGCCGATCATCCCTATGGCATTCCGCCTTCGGGGCTCGGCAACGCCGATGCGCTCAAGGCTGCAACGCGCGATCAGCTCGCGGCCTTCCACGCAAGCTGGATCCGCCCCGACAATGCCCGCATTTTCGTCGTTGGCGACACGACGCTCGCCGAGGTGAAGAAGGAACTCAATGCGACGCTCGGCGCATGGAAGGCGCCATCGACGCCGAAGCCGGAAAAGAAATTCGACGTCGTGATCCCCAAGCCGCAGCCGCGCATCCTGCTCGTTGACCGGCCCAAATCGCCGCAGTCGGTGATCATGGCGGGCAAGGTCCTTGACGCAAAGGGCAGCGATTCGCTCGAAATCCTCCGATCCGCCAATGATATCTTCGGCGGCAATTTCCTGTCGCGATTCAACATGAACCTGCGCGAAACCAAGGGCTGGTCTTATGGCGTGCGCTCGCGGATCTCGGCCGACAAGGAGCGGGTGAGCTGGGTCGCCATCGCCCCTGTCCAGGCCGACCGCACCGGGGATTCGATCAAGGAACTGCGGAGTGACCTTATTAGCTATCTCGGCGAAAAGGGTACGACGCCTGAAGAGCTTGCGCGCACGGTCAATGGGAGCGTTCGCGAGCTTCCCGGGAGCTTCGAGACGTCGGGCGACGTACTTGGCGGCCTGCGCGCGATCGTCAAGTTCGGCCGACCTGACGATTATTACGAAAAGCTGCCCGCGACTTATGAGGCGATGACAACCGCCGAGATCGACGCCGCAGCCCGCAGGGCATTGAGCGTAGACGACCTTGTCTATGTCGTCGTTGGCGATGCAGCCACGGTAAAACCGCAGCTTGACGGATTGGGTCTGCCGGTGGAAATAGCGAAACCAGCTAATTAACATTAGTTTCAGTAGGAGAGATTCGATGGCCCAAGTCGACGGCAGCTATGAGTGCATCACGAAATCGCCGATGGGCGATCAGAAATCGGTCTTTACCGTGAAGAGCGACGGTGACAGCTTCACGGGCCAGAACGCGGGGGCGATGGGATCGCTCGACGTCGAGAATGGCAAGGTCGATGGCAACAAGTTGACCTGGACGATGAACATGAAGGTGCCGATGCCGATGACGCTCGAATGCGAAGCGACGATCGACGGTGACGCCTTGACCGGCACGATCAAGGCTGGTGCTTTTGGCTCGATGGCGATGACGGGAACGCGTCAGGCCTGAACGTCCGGCAGGTTCGGTTATGAGGGCCGCCCTTCGCAAAAGCGAAGGGCGGCCCTCTTTCGTCACGGCATGAAAGAGGGTTGGACCCTTTGCTCCGACCCTTTCGGGGCGGCGAATAATGCCGCTGCCCTTCGTCCCCGTCGCTCGTCGAAAAGCATTTGGCGTTCGCGTTGAAGCGTCGGATAGTCAGCCATTGCGCTCGAAAAAAACGGGGATAATCATGAAGAAATCCAACGTCTCGGCCTCGCTGGCCGTGCTCGCTCTCATACTGGCGGGAGCGCCGCTATCGGCCGCCGCCGCGGAAAAGCCCACCGCCGTTTCAGCTAAGGCCGGGGCGATCGCCGATACGGTCGCGGCGATCGACATTCCTTACGAGCAGTTCACGCTCGGTAACGGTCTTACCGTACTCGTCCATACCGACCGCAAGGCCCCGATCGTCGGTGTAACGACCTATTACCGCGTGGGATCGAAGCATGAGCCCAAGGGCAAGACGGGCTTTGCGCACCTGTTCGAGCATCTGATGTTTGGTGGCAGCGAGAATGTGCCCAATTTCGACGAGCCGCTCGAGGCGGCAGGGTCGACGCCGACCAACGGGTCGACCTGGCTTGATCGCACCAACTATGTCGAGACGGTGCCCACCGGCGCCCTCGATCTCGCGCTGTTCATGGAAAGTGACCGTATGGGGCATCTGCTCGGCGCGGTGACGCAGGAGAAGCTCGACCAGCAACGCGGCGTGGTCCAGAATGAGAAAAGGCAGGGCGACAACCAACCCTACGCGATCGTCGAGTATGAGGCCCAGGACGCGTTGTTCCCCGTCGGCCACCCCTACCGCCATTCGACGATCGGCTCGATGGAGGATCTGAACTCCGCCAGTCTCGATGACGTCAAGAGATGGTTCACCGATAATTATGGACCGAATAATGCGGTCCTCGTGCTGGCGGGTGATATCGACGTCGAGACCGCGAAGCCCAAGGTCGAACGCTGGTTCGGCGACATTCCCGCGGGGCCGCCGATCGCCTCGGTCGAAGCGCCCGTGCCGACCCTCGACAAGCCTTTCGCAAAGACGATTACCGATCAGGTTGCGACGACGCGCCTTTATCGCAACTGGGCGGTGCCGGGGCTCAATGACCCGAGCTATCCGGCGCTCGCGACGGGCATGTACATCCTGGGCGGACTCGCAAGCTCGCGGCTCGACAATTTGCTGGTGCGCAAGGAACAGCTCGCGGTCGCGGTCACAGCCTATCTCCTGCCCTTTGAGCATGCCTCGATGGTGCAAAGCTATATCGATGTGAAGCCCGGGATCGATGTCGCCGAGGCCGAGGCGCGTTATGACGCGATCCTCGCTGACTTCATCGCCAAGGGCCCCACGCAGGCCGAGCTCGACCGCGCGGTTGCAAGCCTCGTGTCAGCCCAGGTCGGCCAGCTCGAACAGGTCGGCGGTTTCAACGGCAAGGGATCGACACTTGCCGAGGGGCTGGTCTTCTCGGGCGATCCAGCAAAGTACAAGCAGGACCTCGCAGCGCTAACCGCGCTCACCCCTGATGCGGTGCAGGCCGCGATGCAGCGCTGGCTGACCCGGCCCGTCGCCTCGATTCGCGTCGATCCGGGTGAGCGCACCGAGGGCGGCGAAAATCGCGGCGGATGGGAAAAGGCGGGAAGCCCGCGCATCGGCTATTATCGCGGTGCCGGTGCCGACGAGGCAGCCATATCGGACCCGGCTATGGGGCCGGATGCGAGTGCGAAGCGCAGCTTTCCCCCGATCGAGCCCGTCGGCAGCTTCGATTTTCCCGCGATTGAGCGCGCGGCGCTCGCCAATGGCATCCCGGTCTATTTCGCCAAGCGCGCCGCGGTTCCCAAGGTAACCGTGGCGCTCAGCTTCGATGCGGGCTTCGCTGCTGACCCGGCCGATGCGCGCGGCACCCAGAGTTTCATGGCGGCGATGCTCGAAGAGGGAACGAAGAGCCGCGATGCAATCGCGATTGCAGAGGAACAGGAACGGCTCGGCGCCAGCATCAACGTCAGCGCGGGCCTCGATTCAACGACCGTGTCGCTCGATACGCTGACCGCTAACCTCAGGCCCTCGCTCGCACTTATGGCCGATATTGTTCGCGCGCCGGCCTTTGCCCCCGCAGAGGTTGAGCGCGTGCGCGCCCAGCGGCTCGCCGGGATCGCCCAGGAGGAAAATAACCCGATGGTGCTCGCGATGCGCGCGCTGCCGCCGCTCCTCTACGGTCCGGGCCATCCCTATGGGGCGCCGCTGACCGGCACCGGCAGCCGCGACGTCGTCGCACGGCTGACTCCCGCGGATCTCGCCGCCGCCCATGCCGCGTCCTTCCGCCCCGACAAGGCGCGGATCATCGTCGTCGGGGACGTCGACAAGGAGGCCGTCGTGGCGGCGCTCGATTGGGCTTTTGGTCGTTGGGTTCCCCCGGCATCATCGCCCGCACAGAAGGACTGGAGCGTCGCCATCCCGACGCCGCGCCAACGCATCGTTCTGATCGACCGGCCTGGCGCCCCGCAGTCGGTGATTGCAGCAGGGCAGGTGCTGGCCGAAACCGGCAGGGACCAAAATGAGGTGCTGCTGGCTTCGAATGAGATCCTCGGCAACGGATTCCTGTCGCGGCTCAACATGAACCTGCGCGAGACCAAAGGCTGGTCCTATGGCGTGCGCAGCACGATCCAGGAGACGGAAGGACCAATGCCGCACATCGTCCGCGCGCCGGTGCAGAGCGACCGCACCGGCGACGCGATCGCCGAGTTGCTGCGCGAGATGCGCGACTATCCGGCGGCGCGCGGCGCGACAGCGGTTGAGGTCAACCGGATCAAGGAGGGCAATATTCGCGGCCTGCCGAACCGGTTCGAGACGCGCGGTCAAATCGCCGGCGGGATCGACGAAATTGTCCGCTTCGGGCGGCCTGACGATTATTTCGAAACGCTGCCAGCGACCTATGGTGCCCTGACCGCGGATACGCTGAATAGCGCCGCTGCCAAGGAATTGCAGCCCAACCGCCTGGTCATCGTCGTCGTGGGCGATGCCAAGACGGTGAAGCCGCAACTGGCCAATTTGGGGTTGCCGGTCGAGGAGGTGGCGGCTCCGCAGCAATAGCTGCGCATAGCTATGCCCGGCACATGGGGCGGAGCGGGCACTGGTCAAACGGGGCTGCTCCGTCCATATGTTGCTGCAATGCACAACTCTCCTCGAATTTCCGACGACCAGCGTCCCCGCCTGCCGGGCAACCGCGAGATGGTGTTCATGATGGCGATGGTGATGGCGCTCAACGCGCTCGCTATCGACTCGATGCTGCCCGCGCTGCCGGCGATCGGCGATTCGCTGGGCGTCACCGTCGCCAACGACCGGCAATATGTGATCTCGACCTATTTGCTCGGTATCGGTGTCGGCTCGCTCTTCTATGGGCCGCTCTCCGACCGCTTCGGGCGCAAGGGCGTGCTCGTGCCGGCGCTTTTTGCCTATGTCGTCTTTTCGATCGGCTGTGGGCTTGCAAACAGCTTCACCCTGCTCCTCGTCCTGCGTTTTGGCCATGGAATGATAAGCGCCGCGCTCGGCGTCGTCGTCGTGGCGGTAATCCGGGACCTTTTTTCGGGCGACGCGATGGCGAAGCGTCTGTCGATGATCTTTCTCGTCTTCATGATCGTTCCCGCAATCGCGCCGACGATGGGTGCGGGGGTCACCGCCTTTGCCAACTGGCGGGCGATCTTCATCGTCCTCGCGGTGATGGGGGTCGTGATGCTGCTATGGTTGCGGCGTCTGCCCGAAACGCTCGATCCCGGCGACGTTCGGCCGCTCGATATGCGCACGATGATCGCGGGCTGGTCGACCGTGACGCGGCACCGGCGGGCGGCGGGCTATATGTTCGCCTCGGCGATGATGCAGGCGGCGCTCTACGGCTATCTCAACAGCAGCGAACAGATCATCGCCGAGGTATTTGGGGCGGCAAGTTGGTTCCCGCTGGTCTTCGCGTGCGTTGCGGCGGGGATCGCGATCGCCAATTTCTCGAACGCCGCAATCGTCGAGCGCTTTGGCGCGCGCCGCGTATCGCAGAGCGCGACCTTTGCCTTTATGGCGACCTCGATCGTGCAGATCGCGGTTGCGCTGAGCGGCGGGGAGACGCTCTGGATGTTCACGGCGCTCATGATGGTCAACGTCGGGCTCATCGGCTTTATCGGCAGCAATTTCGGGTCGATTGCGATGGAGGATTTTGGCCATATGGCGGGGGTCGCCTCCTCCTACCAAAGCTTTGCCAAGACGCTTGTTGCCGCCATCGTCGGTGCATTGATCGGGCAGCAGTATGACGGGTCGACGCTGCCGCTCGCCTACGCCTTCCTGGTTGCAGGAGTCATCGGGCTCGCGCTCGTATTCTGGGCCGAACGCGGCAAGCTGTTCACCCGGCCGGGGACTGCGCCGAGGAGCCCCTTCTAACCGACGAAGAAAAGGGGGCCGGAGCCCCCTCAGACTGCTGACAAAGCCCTGGCGCGAGCCGGGGCTTTGTGATTCTATGG
>JBIQHE010000045.1:0-21192 GCA_044508875.1 Sphingomonadales bacterium
GCTTTACGCTACTCCCGCCTACCGCTCAGACACCCCTTGGTGCATAAGAGCGGTTAAGGGTCGTCGCCTTGTTGCCGAACGCTTCCAGGAAGGCGAAAGGAAACTCGTCAGGATCAAAGGGCTGTTCCGCCAGACCGGAGACAGCTTCCTCGATTTCAACCGCATTCATCCGTTTGAGCTTCCCCCCTGGACCGACCATTGCGCCAGAATCATCGAGCGCGCTTCAAGCTATAGCCGATGCGAGGCCGACGTGCTGCCCTTTATGAATTTCCGAAATCGCCTCTTAATGACCCTCTCTTTCTACCGGGAGGAAGACAGGCCGCCCTGGCGAGCGGAGCGAGGCGGGGCCATTATCCTTCTTTCATAATTTCCTAAATTACTCTGTCCCCTGTATTTAATGAAATAAGGATTATGGTCTTATAATATATATACTATAATGGTGTTCTGATAGAGGCCATTTCGGAAATTGAAATTATTGTCATTTCCCCTTGAGATGTCCGAAAATCTTAGGGAACGCAGCGACCGCAGCTGAAGGGATTGGCTTACCCTGAGCAGCCTGCTCCTGCAGGCCCATGATATATAACTCCAAGGCTACATGCCGGAACCTGCAGATCACGGACACCGACGGATAGCCGTGGTGACGGTGATATGCCTTCATTCCCTGCGCCTTCATCTTCTCGATCTCGATTGCCACTCCGGCTTTGAAAGCCACCCAATCGTCCAGCACCGCCTTGAAGATCTCAACCTGAAGACCGTCCGGCCATTCCTCGGCGAGCACCTTGAGCAAGGGGAATTCTTCCTTTTTCGGGCCACGGCCTGTTTTGGCCCGGAATGCGCTACGCATAAAATTCGCGATCTTTCGCGGAGTGGGAATCCCCGGTGCACCGACGCGTAGGAGTAACGCCTTGGTGCCGTCGATCTGCGTATAGTCCTTCTGAATGGGCGGTATCTTAATCAGGTCAGAGATCGTATCCACGCTCTTGACGCCCAACAATTTGGCCCACTCCGGCTCGGGACGAACGGCCCATACGAACCCCTCGAACTCAAAAGCCATCCCGCCCGGCAACGAGCCGTCGATCGTCTGAAAGATCAATTTGCGCAGGCGCTTGTGACGCTCACCTTTGTCCCGCCTGATCGGCTTCGACCCGGCTTGGGCTGATCCAATAGCCTTGGACTTGGATGATGAGGCAGGCGCGTCCGGGCCATTAATCGACGTCAGCCCCTTGAGCAGCTTGAGGCTATAGGGAATCGGGACGTGGCCCTGCTGCGCTTCTGCCTTCGCCTTTTTTATGATCTTGATCGCCACGGCTTCACCGGATTGATCGGGATACGTCGTTAGCGACCGAGCGCACCGCTGCCCCCAGTTCGTCGATGCTGACCGCTGTCGTGATGGTTTTTATGGTGCCCAGCGATATTTGCTTGATGTCAGGCAGTGCCGATGTCGGCACGACGTAGAAATCCCACTGCGACGGATCGCGATGATCGGCATGGTCATCGTAGATGCCATGATGCGCAAATATATACAGGTGAGCGGCCCGCCCGATCCCGGCGATCCATTGCGTGCCGCCCTCCCAACGCCCCGTGCGGGCGGCGACATCGAATATCGCTTTGCTAGGCTTGGTGGTGCTCCACGATTGGCGGGCTGCCGATTGCTTGACCTCCAGGCGAAGCCCATCGGCCCGTTCAAAATCCCAGCCGCTATAATCGGCACTGCACCAGTCCCACTCCGGTTCCAATGCGAGCGCGACAATGGCCTCCGCAACCTGTCCGCGCAGGACGTTGGTCACGAGCGGTTTGCCGAATGCAGCCTCCGCAACTTTGGCGATCACTTCTGCGGTGCCAAACCCCCGGTTGGCCTGCATGACGTGCACTGCGCTTTCGATCTCTCCCTCCTGTCCGGCTGCCTTTCCCCATGCCAGCGCCATGCGCAAAGCAAGCTGCGGACAGTGCTGCCGCCCCAGAGCCGCTGACAACGCATGGCTACGCGACCATGACACCAAAAGGGATCAGAATGGTTAATGATATCTGCTGATGGAGAACCTCAGATCGCCTCTGCAGCGATTTTGCGGACGACGCGCTCGATGGCTGCCACCCATGCACCGTGATGCTCTGGCAGAAGTTGCTCGATCCGGGGTGTTGACCGGCCATTGATGGCCACGAACTTATTGTTCGGCTCGTCGATCACGGTGCCGCCGAGCATCCCGGCCAGTTCCTCGAAGTGAGGACGCCAGACCTCCTCAGGCTGTGTCCAGGCCAACGGACTGGGCCGGAATGTGCCGTTCTTCATGATAAATCCGAAATTGACCGGCTTCTCCTGGTCAGGAAGGTCGAGCTTCAGGTTCAGGCTGGCTTTGAGATCGGGATAGACACCCAGAGGTTCGAGAGCGGAGAGGAACGACCGGATTGCCGCAGGCAGTGACGGGTCACGTTTGGCCATCATGTCCCAGAACTCCGCCGAACTGATCGACTGCGGACCTTGCTGGGCGGCAGCGGGGATTGGATGAACGGTCGCGGTTCCCCCCTCAATGCGAACTATGCCGCGTTCGATCACTTCGGTTCGCGCCAATGTGCTGGGAACAGCGAGGATGTCACCGGCCGGGTTCTGCCAGGTGGCAAGCTCGACGAGCGCGAAGGTAAAATGCGCGCCCGCGTGGCTCTGCAACAGATCGCCGAGAGCCTCGGTCTCGGTGCGAATGCCATCCCCCAGCACGATCGCGAGCATTCTGCCCCGGCGCAGATTGAGCGACACCGTGTCGATGAACTCCGCCTCTTCGAGCGCCTCGGGGTGATCGCGGACAAGGTCGTAGAGGTGAGCCGGTGCTTCCTGCCCCCGCGCCACCGCCGCCTCGAACACGTCGTATCCCATCCGGCTTAGCGCCGACACATAGTCGAGCGCCTGAGCCACCACCTCGCGGCGCATCTGACTGTTCCGCCACAGCTTCGTCTCAACGAGGACGATGTCGCCCGAAGGGGTCAGATACAGATTGTCGATGAAGCCATGCCCACACGGCACCTCCCGAGCAGCCGCGATCAGATCGCCAAAACCGGGTTCGATGTCGGCGATCGGCAGGATCGCCGGATGGTCGTGGATCAGCGCCTGGAGCCAACCCTCGTCGTGAACGCCGTTGCCGAGGCGCACTCGCCTCAAAGGGGTGCGGCTGTTGTCATGGTTGATCAGAACGGGAACTGCGCGATGCCTTGCCATACCCCAATTTGCGCAACGACCAGACACAGGTCCAGCAAAAATGAGACTTATAAGTCGTGGGCTGATCAGTCGCACAAACTGATCATGCTGTGCGATGGATGTTCGTGCGCGCATAGGCTGGAATTTGAGGCGCTTGCGCAAGGCGCGGGACATCACGCAGGAGGATTTCGCAAACGACAGCGGCTTCGACCGGGGTTACATCAGTGGCGTGGAACGCGGTGTTCGCAATCCGTCAGTTCTGGTGCTCGCCCGGATCGCCTCCGCGTTAGAAGCCGACGTCTCCGAACTGTTCGACGCCCGCAAGGCGGAGAAATTCGCGAACTCCATCCGGGAGTAACCGGCGGGCCGTCGGATTTTCGACCGCAGCGATGAGGTGAGTCCTCGTTCTCTGATTGCCGATAAGTACCTGATTCTATGAGCTAATCGATTGCCCGGCTGTGGTCGGAGCGAGAAGAATAAGTCCCAACAAGGAAGGACTTATTCGAATGACTGGAATGAAGAGCAACGCGCCTCATGTGCCTCAGGCGTTTATCGACATGATCGGCGACCATTTTCTTGAGGCGGCGAGGTATCTGCGCGAAATTCAGGATGAGCGCCCCGACGATTTTGCCGCAGTCGCCAAGAGCCTCGGGATTGGGCGTCGGAAGGCCTATCATCTGGCGCAGCTTGACCGAAGCTTCCATGCACTCGGCATCGCTCCCGATCGATTGCGGCGCATCGGCTGGACCAAGCTCTCTCTTCTCGCGCCCTACGTCGACGCCGACAATGTGCACGAACTGCTGAAACTGGCGGAGGCGGTCACAGCGCACGAGCTGAAGATGTACCTGCGCGGCGATCCCATCGATCCCGACACGCGGGCGGTCGTGCTGTATCTCAACAAGGCGCAGTATGATGTGTTCGAGAAGGCCGTTCTCACGGCGGGCGCGATCAAGCAGCACAAAGGTTTGCTGTATAAGGAAACGGCGTTGATCAGGCTGTTGTCGTCTATCGTGGCTGACTGACCATCGCTCTTCAACCTGTTCGGCATGGGGTGGGCTGCGAACCGCCCCATGCCTCGCCGGCCCACTTGAGATGTCCGGTGATCAGCATGATCGTGGAACCAGAAAAAGGAGGGGAAGCATGAGGGACAGCAACAGGAAGATACCAAACCTCGAAGCCATCGAGGGGCACGAAACTGAGCAATGGCTCAAGGAGCAGCTTGACCGCATCGAACAGCTCGTCCGCGACAATGGTGGCGACGACGAAATGTTGGAGGCAATCAGTTTTCTGCGCGAGGAGAACGATCAATGGGCGGAACCCGAGGTTCAGAGCCTCGCTCAATCCGGGAAACTGTCATTGGCGGGCGGCGGTAATCCCAGCCATTGAAACCATAGGATGTGTCCGGTCTTCGCGACTGGACTCAACTTTGCCCCACCCCTGAAATCACTTGTAGCCTTCTGCACATTTATGCGCAGAATCCGGGATCACCCACGCCGCCGACGAGGTGCTGAGGTGATTGTCCAACGATGTCCTGCTGCCACCCGGTAGCAAGATCGTAGTCCCCAGCAGTCTCCTCTCGACGGTGTGGCCGGTCGCAAGAAGGAGACAGGATGTGATCAAGCTCAAGCGCAGGAAGGTCGAAGGGCCGACTTCGACGCTGCCCAAGGCGGCTATACCCCCGGCCATCGCCATGCCCATCGAACTCATGACGGTGTCACAGGCTGCGCAGTTCGCTCAGGTTTCCCAGCCCACGATCCGCCGCTGGATTCGCTGCGAGGGCCTGGCTGCTTATCGTTCCCGTGGCCGGGTCAGGCTCGACAAGGCGGACCTCGTGAAATTCCTCAGGGGCGAGACTGCCCAGCTCTTGTAAATACCCTCAATAACTACAGCCAGGGAATAGTATAAGAGAGTTATCACTAATTTTATCGTTTGATCCACGGTGAATAACAATGAACAACAATGATCATAACAAGGGTAAAATCAAGGAAGGCCGACCCCTTCTCACGCTGGAGCATCTGCGCGAATATCTTCTCGAATGCGATCTTCCAGCTTCGCAAATCGCGTTTCTCCGTTCAGCGATCAAGCGCGTCGATGCCCTGATAGGGCACGGCCTGCTCGATCTCCCTGCCGATCAGCGCGTTATCTTTGATCGCCTGGAGCAACTTTCGCCGGCGATGGCTGGTATGACTGACCAATCCTTCGCCAACATGAAATCCCGTCTCCGCAAAGCGTTTCGTTTGGCGCGAGGTCTGCTCTTCAATCCGCGCTCGCGCTACGCACTCACTGGCGATTGGGCCGAATTGCAGGGGTCGCTCGACACAAAGATGCGGCGCGCAACCTCCCGGCTGTTCCACTTCGCGGCGAGCCAGGGGGTGCTGCCACGGCACATGTCAGATGCTGTCATCGAACGGTTCACGGTGCACCTGCGCGATGAAGCCATGATTGGGGATTGGCTGGGAGTCCTGCGCGGCAGCATCAAGGCCTGGAACAAGCTGGCAGCCATGCGGGATGATCTTCCCCATCTCACGCCGCCCCGGCCCAAGCGGACCAGCTACTGGATCGCGCAGAGCGAATGGCCGCCGTCGTTAGCAGCGGAATTGGACGCATTCCTGGATTCGCTCGCCTCGCCGTCCGGCTTCGAGATGAAACGCACCAAGCCCCTGAAACCCGCCACGGTCCAGCAATATCGTTACAATGCGACGGTCCTCGTATCCGCGTTGGTTCACACCGGCACTCCCATCTCGGCGCTGGCGCGTCTGTCAGATGTGGTCAGTCCTGCGAATGTCGACCGTACACTGCAGTTTCTGCGCGATCGTGCAGGCGGTGTAATCACGCCGCAGATGTTCCAGCTTGCTCTCCGCGTTCGCGTCATCGCCCGTTGGTGTAATATGTCCGCCAACGATCTCGCTCGGCTTGACCTCATTTTCTACAGCGTCCGCGATCAGCGTGAATACCGGCGAGGCATGACCGCCAAGAACCGCGCCTTGCTCGACAAGCTCGATGATCAGCGGTTTGCCGACAGGGTCCAACTCCTGCCCGCTATCTTGTTGGAGCGGGCGACCAAGAACCCGAACAAACGTGGCGCAGCCGCACTTGCCCGCACCGCGATGGCCATCGAGTTGCTGCTGGTGTGCAGCGTCCGTCGCGCCAACCTCGTGGGCCTCGAACTCGGCAGGTCGATCAGGAAGATCGGACACGGCAGTGATGCCTTCTGGATCATCGAGCATGACGCATCCGAGGTGAAGAACGAAGAGGACCAGCGCTTCCCTCTCCTGGAACCGACAGCCGCCATGCTCGAAATCTATCTGAAGGATTGGCGGCCGAGGCTGTGCCCCGATCCAAACCCCTGGCTGTTTCCGTCAGCGGACGGCAGCTGCATCGACCCAAGGACCATGGCCCATGCAATCGGTGCGCAGTCCAAGCGTGAACTGGGCATTGTGATTACGCCCCATCAGTTCCGTCACATATCGGCGGAACTCTACCTGCAGGACAACCCCGAAGGCATCTTCACCGTCAGCCAGCATCTCGGTCACCGCGATGTCAACACAACCCGCTACTATTACGCCCGGCCCAAGCAGCGGCAGGCGTCACAGCATTACCAGGAGCACATTCTCCGCAGCCGCGAGACCGCCCGGATCAGGATTAAACGAAGCAAGCGCGGTGACGCGGCACAGGACTTTATCGGGCCGGTGGACGTCGTATGAGGGTCCCTCTTTGCATCAAACCCCAGGACTGGCCGCCATTGGATCAGATGCGGTGGCGGGAGGCCCGCGAAGTCACAAGCTTTCTATCCGGGCCGCAACCCGCCCGAAAATGGAGCGCATCCCGCCGCCGAATTGTCGAACAGGGCTACGGGCAATGGTTGTCGTTCCTTGCCCGTAGGGGATGGCTCGATCCCGACCAGACGCCCGAGGCACGCGCCACTCCTGATCGTGTCCGCCTGTTCGTGCTCGAATTGCAGCAACGGGTATCATCGTGGAGCACAGCCATGATGGTGCAGGGGTTCGCCCGCATGCTGGCCGTCATGGCACCAGATCATGACTGGGTCTGGCTGGGGAACGTCGTCACGCACCTCAAGACCGTCGCCAGGGCCGAAAGAGACAAGCGCGGTCACATGGTCGACGCCCGGCAACTCCTGGCCTTGGGCATCGGCCTCATGGATCAGGGCCTGGAAATGGGCGACCGGTATCACGCCGCCACCTGTATGCGCGACGGATTGCTGATTGCCATTCTCGCGAGTTGCCCGGTTCGTATTGCCAACCTCACGGCGATCGAGATCGGTAAGCAGCTCTGGTATGATAATGACTGCTACCGCCTCACATTCACAGAGGAGGAGACCAAGAATGCGTACGCCTATGAAGCAGACCTATCACCCGTACTGAGTCAATACATCGATACCTATCTGCGCGATCACCGGCGCAGACTGCTTGCGCGAGGGAAAGGCACGAAAACTGATCGGCTCTGGATTGATCGCTGGGGTGGGGTTATGGGTGATGGTCCCATTCGTGCACAAATCAAGAAACGGACCTGCGACGCCTTTGGGCGACACGTCTGGCCCCACCTGTTCCGCAGCATCGCGGCAACGAGCTTCGTGGACCATGATCCCGACAAGGTGATGTTGGTGCCCGATTTGCTCGGCCACGCCAGCACCCAGACTGCCGCCAAATATTACATCCTGGCGGACGCTTCCCGCGCGCATGATGCAGTCCAGTCGGCGTTGGAAATAAGACGAATGGCCGCCGTGGCGCGACTCAAAGGGGCCAAGGGAGCGCGATCGTGACTGCTGGTCTTCAGCAATTAGCTGCACTCAATAACGGCGTATGCTCCTCTACTGGGCTACAGTTTGTCCCGGCTGGGAAAACACCTCTTGGTTGCCTTGGTCTGGTTCCCGTAGACAATGGGAGATGGACGCCCAACCCGCCTCCTGCCGCTCGCCGAAGGGACGCCCTGCGCCAAGGCGCAGCGGCCGGATCACTATCCGGCGCAGGCGGGTTGCGCTTCCGCCGCCCGTCAAGCCGTCGCCCAAGGGCGAGCAGGCGGTTGTCACTGATTTTCCGGCAATCCTGCCGGTGTTGCGTGACGAAGTGGCAATCCTACGGGCTTATCTGGGCAAGGAGATCGACGCGATCCTCTTCGGCGAGGAGTGACCGGCCATGACGCGGGCGGCAATCTATGTCCGCGTCTCGACCGCCCGTCAGGCCGAACGCGACCTCTCGATCCCCGACCAGATTGTGCAGTGTCGCGCATGGTGCGCGCGACAGGACATTGAGGTGGTGCGGGTCTTTTCCGAGCCGGGGGCCTCGGCTCTCGATGAGGATCGCCCTGTTTTCCAGGAGATGATCCATACCGCCAAGCGGTCAGACAAGCCGTTCGATCTTGTGGTCGTGCACTCTCTCAGCCGGTTCAGCCGCGACTCACTGCATTCCGAACTCTACATCCGCGAGCTGCGCAAGGTCGGGGTTGAGCTGGTTTCGATCACGCAGGAGGTCGCACAGGACCCGACCGGCGAGATGTTCCGCAAGCTTCTGCACATCTTCGATGAACATCAGAGCCGTGAAACCGCAAAGCACGTTCATCGCGCCATGCTGGAGAACGCCCGGCAGGGCTTCTGGAACGGATCACGCCCGCCCTACGGCTACGGCGTCGAGATCGCCGAGCGACGCGGCAACAAGGACAAGAAGGTGCTGGTCATCGACGAGGCCGAGTCCCGGATCGTGCGGATGATCTTCGACATGGCCTCCGGCACAGACGGCCGTCCGATGGGAGTGAAGGCCATCGCCACATGGCTCAACGAGCGCGGTATCCTTCGGCGGGGCCGCAGGTTTACCACAGGCGGAATCCACGACATCCTGACCTCGACCACCTATCACGGGCTGCATCACTTCAACCGCACCGATAGCCGTAGCGGCAGGCCCCGGCCGCCATCGGAATGGGTGCCTTTCGCGGTCCCCGCCATCATCGACGAAAAGACGTTCAATGCCGTGCAGGCATTGCTCCAGAGCCGTGCTCCCAAGCGCGTGGCTCCGCGCATCGTCAACTCGCCGACGCTGCTCGCTGGTGTCGCCCGCTGCGGTCACTGCGGGGCAGCCCTCATCCAGAACACCGGCAAGGGCGGACGTTATCGCTATTACTGCTGCTCCACCCGCCTCAAGGAAGGGCCATTCGGCTGCACGGGATTGCGCATGCCGATGGACAAGCTCGACCGCATCGTCATCGATGAGGTATCCGAGCAGATATTGCAGCCTGAGCACCTGAAGGACCTGCTGGGCGAATATCTGCGCACAGCGATCGAACGCGAGGACCGTAATCGCGACCGGCTGCGCCAGATGCGTCAGGACCACAAAGAGGCGGAGGCAGGCATCGCCCGCCTGTTGGAGTTGGTCGAAAAGGGCGTGATGGACGCGGAAGATGCTTCTATGCGCGAGCGTCTGGTCAATCTTCGGTTCCGGCGTGACGAACTTGCCGACCAGATCGCCGACCTCACCCGCCGCCTTGCTATGGCAGAGCCAGTGATCACCCCGGAGAAGATCGAGAAGGTCGCACTGCTCCTGCGCGAGAAGCTGTATAGCGGCCCTCCTGATCTTCGACAGGCCTACGCCCGGCTGCTGCTCAATGAGGTGCGCGTGGACGACCGGGAAATCCGCATCAGCGGCTCCAAGGCTGTGCTCGCCCGCACCGCTGCAGGGGGTGTAGCCAAGACAACACCTGCAGTTCTCTCTTTTGTTCGAGAATGGCGCGCCCGGCAGGATTCGAACCTGCGACCACCCGCTTAGAAGGCGGGTGCTCTATCCAGCTGAGCTACGGGCGCGCGGCACGGCTGTGCGGGTGCGGCGAATAGCGCGGTTTGCGCTGGGCGCAAAGCACGTTAAGCAGCGTCGCGATGATCGACACTCACAAGACCCAATCTCCGCTGGCAGCGGTCAATGCAGGGGAGATGCGGCACTTTCGCTATTTTGATCTCGTGATGGCGGCTTTTGTCGCGATCCTGCTGCTCAGTAACATCATCGGCGCGTCGAAGTTGTCGACCGTGGGCAGTGTCACCTTCGGGGCTGGAATTCTTTTTTTTCCGCTGAGCTACGTCATCGGCGATGTGCTGACCGAGGTCTATGGCTATGCCCGGGCACGGCGTGTGATCTGGACCGGTTTCGCCGCGATGATCTTCATGGCAGTCATGAGCTGGGTCGTGGTCGCGATGCCCGCCGACCGCGACTGGGGGTGCGCGGGGGCGGACCTGCTTTCGCTGAAGGGGGCCGGTACGGGAACGGGGCCCATTTGCCAAGCGGCCTATGAAAGCGTGTTCGGCAGCACGTGGCGCATCGTCGTCGCGTCGATCACGGCTTTCTGGGCAGGTGAGTTCGTCAACAGTTACGTTCTGGCACGCATGAAGCTTTGGACCCGCGGCAAGCACCTCTGGTCGCGTACGATTGGATCGACCATCTTCGGTCAGGCGTTCGACAGCCTCCTCTTCTACCCGATCGCCTTCCTGGGCATCTGGCCCACCCACCTGGTGGTGACCGTGATGATCACCAACTGGCTGATGAAAGTGGGATGGGAAGTGGTTCTCACGCCCGTCACCTACGCCGTGGTGGGCCTCCTCAAACGGCGCGAAGGCGTTGATGTGTATGACGAGGGAACCGACTTCAATCCCTTCGGCGCCAAGGTTTGAACTCCATGACCCTCATCGAACTTGCCTCGCTCTTCGAGGAGCGCAAAAGCTGGATCGTGACCGCAAGCGGGCTCGATAAGGACGCGCTGCATATCTATTTCGGGATGGCGCTCTTTCTTATCGTCCGGTTGATCTGGCGCTGGCGCTGGGGTTGGCTCATCGCGTGGTTGGCGGTGCTCGCCATGGCGTGCGGCGGCGAATGGCTCGATATTACCGTCGAGCGAAGCTATTCGGCCGTCCGGCCCGATCCGGAGCACTGGCACGACATCTGGAACACGATGTTCTGGCCGACGATCTTGCTGCTGATCGGCCGGTGGCTACAGCCCGCAGCGAAAGAGTCCAACAAGACCAGGGACCCGGTTCGCCCCTCAGACGAGGGCGCCGAGCGCAGCCTCGAACAGGC
Organism: Sphingomonadales bacterium; assembly: GCA_044508875.1. GTDB lineage: Bacteria > Pseudomonadota > Alphaproteobacteria > Sphingomonadales > Sphingomonadaceae > Sphingopyxis > Sphingopyxis flava_A. The sequence goes on from JBIQHE010000045.1 coordinate 11,254, forward strand.
GTAGCCCATCGGTACCGCCGTGCGCAGCGTCGATCGCGCGCTCGGGATGCGGCATCATGCCGAGAACATTGCCACTATTGTTGAGCACGCCCGCGATGTCGCGCGCCGACCCATTGACGGGAGCCGCGTAGCGGAACGCCACCCGACCCTCGCCTTCGATACGGTCGAGTGTCTCGGCGTCGGCGAAATAATTGCCGTCATGGTGCGCGACCGGGATGTCGATCACCTCACCCGCGCTGTAACCGGACGTGAAGAGCGACTGGTTGTTCTCGACCTTCAGCGGCACGGTGCGGCAAACGAAGTTGAGACCCGCGTTCCGCATCAGCGCCCCGGGGAGCAGCCCCGCCTCGGTCAGCACTTGAAAGCCGTTGCATACGCCAAGCACGGGCACCCCGCGCCCGGCAGCATCGGCGACGCTGCGCAGGATTGGTGAACGGGCTGCCATCGCGCCCGAGCGGAGGTAATCACCATAGGAGAAGCCCCCCGGCAGCGCGATGAATTCGGTGCCGTCCGGAAGCTCGGTCTCACGGTGCCATACCATGGCCGGTGCGCGGCCGCTGACGCGCTCCAGCGCGACCGCCATGTCGCGGTCGCAGTTGGAACCGGGAAAGACGATGACGGCGGTCTTCATGGCGTTTCTCCCTGGCCGATCAGGCCCGTTCGATCCGGTAATTTTCGATCACCGTATTGGCGAGAAGCTTGGCGCACATGGCGTCGAGATCAGCGTCGCTGACCTCGTCGGCGACTTCGAGCTCGATAAAACGGCCCGCACGAACGTCGCTGACGCCGCTGAATCCCAGTCCTTCCAGCGCATGGTGGATCGCCTTGCCCTGCGGGTCGAGGACCCCCGGCTTGAGCGTCACATAGACCTGGACTTTCATGGAGCAAACCTTTGCAAGAGGGTGCGGGGGACGATGGGCGCGCCTATGCCCGCGAATCACCCGGCGGGCAAGGGCAGACCCCCTCGAAATATCCTTTTTCCGATTGCGAAGCGCTCGCATCTTTCTTGTTGCGAATCGGTCGCACTATCCCTACACCGGGGTTGTTGAGAAGGATTCGCATATGGTCGTCTGTGTCTGCAACGCAATAAGGGAACGGGATTTGCGCGATGTCGCGAAGAACGGCCAATTGCGGAGCGCCAAGGCCGCCTATGCGCAACTGGGTCGCAAACCCAAATGCGGCCAGTGCCTGTCATTCGCTCGCAATATCATCAGCGACGTCGCGGCGACCGCCTGATTTCTCCCGGAAATCCGGGATTTTCACCCTTGGCCTGATCGGGTCTGGGCGGGTATAAGGCCGCCAACTCCCACCCGGCAGACAGAACAGGACAAGGCAATGAAGGGCGACGAAAAGGTCATCGATTTCCTCAACGAAGCGCTGAAGAATGAGCTGACCGCGATCAACCAATATTGGCTGCATTACCGGATGCTCGACAATTGGGGCATCAAGCGGCTCGCCGAGTTCGAGCGGCACGAGTCGATTGATGAGATGAAGCATGCCGACCAGCTTGCTGACCGTATTCTGTTCCTCGGCGGGCTTCCCAATTTCCAGATGCTTGGCCGGCTGCGCGTTGGCGAGACCGTCGAGGAGATATTGAGGGCAGATCTCGCCCTCGAAGAGGAGGCCATCCCCCTGCTCAAGGACGCAATTGCCCACGCCGAAAGCGTGCGCGATTATGTTAGCCGCGAGTTATTCGCCCATATCCTCGAAAGCGAGGAAGAGCATGTCGACGAATTGGAGAAGCAGTTCGACATGATCGAGCGCATGGGCATTGAGAATTATGTCCAGCTCCAGTCGAAACCTGCCAGCGACGATTGACCGCGCGGAACGACGAAGTCGCGGATTGAGAGGCGCTCCAGGGCGCCTCTCTTTTTCCCCTTTTATTTGCGATTAGCAAGTTCAGGCAGTCCCCTCCTGCCGGCTGCTGCAGCGACGCGGCCGCCGGCATTTCTTTTGGCCCCGCTCTGCCGAGGCGCCGATCCGCGTCAGCGATTCCCTGCCGCGGGTGCTCCGCCGCCTATTTTCGAGGGGCCTTTGCGGCATTCAACGCCAGAGCCCCGCGTACAAGCGCCTTGAATGCCGACGCGTCGATGCGGTCGCCCTCGAAGAGATCGATGGCGCGGCGGGTATCACCATCGAGGCTCGCGTTGAACAGCCCCTCGGGGTCATCGAGCGAGGCGCCGCGCGCAAAGGTGAGCTTGACCTTGTCCTTGTAGGTTTCGCCCGTGCACAAGATGCCACCATGTTCCCAGACGGGCACGCCCTGCGGGTTCGAGGGTTTGCGCCATTTGACCGTCTCGATCACCCCGGGCACGGCCTCCCGGATCAGCCCCCGTATCGCGGCGAGCATCTCGCCGCGCCAACCACCAATCGCCGCGATCTTTTGATCGATCAACAAAGCGGCATCGTCGTTCTCGCCCATCTTGATTCCTTATTTTCCCAGCATCCAGCCGGGCATCGCTGCCGCCTGCTTCAGCCAGTCCGCCACCTGCGCCTCGTCGACAACCTCATCTTCGTGGATGTGGAAATAACGCGCATCGGGGTCCTTTGACCCGACCGGCGGTAGAGGCCGGAGCGCGGCACCCTGAAAGAAAGTGACCTTGATATAGCGAGTGAAGCAGTGAAAGCTCACGAACCAGCCCTTCCCTTCCACCCCGTAGAAGGGCGAGTTCCAGCGCACCGCCTTTCTGACATCGGGCACGCTCGCTTCGATCAGCGCATCGAGCTTTTCTCCGGCCGCGCGCTTCCAGCCGGGCATCGCGGCGATATAGGCCTGCACCGGCGCGTCGCCGTCGCCCTTGGGGATTTGCGGATTGCCTCCCGAGAGCAGCTTGGGAGCGTTGTTCGCCATATTGTCCCTCCGCGGCGATCTTCGCGCCATGATAGGCGATTTTCCCGTGGGACGGGAGCCCCATCCGCCTCCCACGCAGACACGCCTCGCGCGGACGCTCAGTCAGGCTGCGTCATAGGCTTTGCGCCCGCGCCGCGCCGTCATGCTGTGGGTTTCTGCAAGCGCGAGCGAGCGCTCTCTTACCGTGCTCAGCAAGTGCCAGCTTGCAGTCAATGTCTCGGGCGTGATTTGAATGCTGGTGTAGCCGCGCCGCTCGCTGTTGGCCCAGCGGAGCTGCGGTGAGGACCGGCGTAGCGCGGCAACGCGGTCGGCATTTTCCACCCCTTTCACCGCAGCCTCGATCCCGGGCGAGCTGACGCTGTGTCCGCCCACCTCGATTCCCGCAGGACGGTCGTCGTGCGTGAGGTCGAACGCCCAGCCATTATGGCTGTCGCCTGCAAGCGAGACGAAATTGGCGTCCGCCTGCTGCGCCGTGCCCAGCAACCGCGAACGGGCCGCGGGATAGCCGTCCCACGCGTCGAGGTTGAAGGGCAGCCCTGCCGCGGCAGCCAGCTGCGCGGCCTTTACCCGCACCGCGACATAATCCGGCGCTCCAGCGCCAAACCAGTTAGCCGTCTCGGGCGGACTGAAAATCGTGCCCATCAACACTTGCTGCGCGCAGACCTGCCACGGCTTGCCCGCGCGAGCCGAAGCGCGGATTGCATCCGTCAGCCATTTTTCCTGCTCCGCGCCCAGCATCTGCCGCGCGGGATCGCGGTATCGCGTGTCACGAAACTGGCGAAGGGCCGCTGCGGGGTCGCTTGCGTCGCTGAGGATGCTTGCGATGCTGAAGGGCTCCGCGCGGCCGCTTATGCGTGTTTCGGGAAGGAAGATCGTCGCAAGGTCGCCCACCTCATAATGGCGCCAGCGGGTCTCGGCGACCGGCATCCATTCGCGGTAGGCGCGCTCGGCGGCAGCAACGCGAGCGCTCCATTCGCCTTCCTCCGCCTGGTGGTTCTGTGCGCCGCCGCTCCATGTGTCGTTCGCGAATTCGTGATCATCCCATTGCGCGATCATGGGGAAGAGTTGGTGGAGCCGCTGAAGATCGGGGTCGCTGCGGTAGGCTGCATAGCGCAGCCGATAATCGGCAAGCGCGACGAGCTCGTGATCGGGCTGGACCAAGCGGCCGGGTACCGCCTCGCTGAGCGCAGGATATTGGCCGATCCTATATTCGTAGAGATAGTCGCCGGCATGTAGGACGAGATCGATGTCCTTGCGCGCCGCGGCGTGACCATAGGCATTGAACCAGCCGAACGGCATATTGGCGCAGGAAAAGAGCGCCAGACTGAAGGAAGCCGTCGGTCCTGCCGGCAAGGTGCGCGTCCGGCCGGTTACCGAATGGGTGCCGTCCGGCGCGACGAAGCGGTAGAAATACCAGCGGCCCGATTGGAGTCCGTCGACGACAATTTTGGCGATATGATCGCGCTCGCCGGTCGCGGCGACCTCCCCGCCGGCTGAAATGCGCCGAAAGTCCGGAGTGTCCGACATCTCGGCGATCAGCTTCGTGTCCGACGACGCCGCGTAGCGCGTCCAGAGCAGCACCGAATGGGCGCTAGGCTCCCCGCTTGCGACACCGTGAGTGAAGCCCTGCGCCATCATTGCAGCGGCCGCACCGGGGAGTACCAGCGCCGCGAGCCCCGCAGCGCCAAGCCCGATCAGTTGACGCCTGTCCATCTCCGCCCACAGCTCGTGCATCGCATCTCTCCCGTCTGTGTCAGGCGCGCCAGCTATCCCATTGCCCCCAGCGCGAGGAGCATCGTCATGAACAATGTCACGGCCATCACGGCGAAAACGAGCAGTAGAGAGGTGCGCGCGAGCGCGCCGATCCGCGATGAGCGATAGGCGCCGCGCAGCTGACGATACATGTGAAAGGGAATGTAGAGGACCGCCAGGCTCGTCACCCACCCCGCGGCCGAAGTCATCGCGAACAGACGCACGGCGACGAACAGCAGCAGCATGAAGCTGATCGAGTAAGTGACGAAGACGAAATGATCGTAGGTGTGAAAGCGCCTGCTGAACGGATAGAGCAGCCACATAAAGGGCAGCGACAGCGGGATGAGCGCCCAGGCGAATTTATAGGCGTTCGCCTGCACCTTGTAGAGCATCAACCCCGGATTGGCCTGGGCCTTTGCGATGCCGTGGTCGATGAAGGTGATGCCGGTGTTGACCTGCGCGCGCGCGAAACGGCCCTCGGAGGTCTCCTTTCCTTCGCCCGGCGCTCCGGCATGATCAAGAAGACCAAGATATTCAGCGCTCTGCATCAACGTGTTGCGCTGCTCGACGAGTAGTTTGCGCTGCTCCTCGGCAATATTCCCCTTGGCGAGCTGGGTGTCGATCGCCTCGACTTCATGCTCGATACGCGAACGGGCCGCGCTCGCCTCCGTCTGGCTCGTCACCATGTCCTGCAGCCCCTTCCCCGAGGACCCGCTGCCGACGAAAGACAGCACGGCGTAAGTGAGGAAAACGGCAAACAGGAACAAGGAAAGGGGCGAGATGAAGCGGGCGCGCTCGCCGTGGATATAGCGGCGGGTCAGGTCGCCTGGCCGCCATGCGAGCAGCGGGAGCGTATTCCACAGCTTGCCCTCGAAATGGAAGATCGCGTGGACAAGATCGTGCCCGATCGCACCGAATGTGCGGTGCACGTCGGCGCGCTGCCCGCAGCGATGACAGTGCGAGCCCGCCAAGGTGGTGCCGCAATTGAGGCAGCGCTCGCCTATGTGCCCGTGCGCCGCGCCGCCGTGGCGGGGCTCGACCGCGCGAGCTGCCAGTCCTGCGGTCACCGCCGCGCCGATACCCTCGATATCCCCGCTCATGCCCCCTGCCTAAAGCCCGGCGCCCCGGCGCGCAACGGGGCTTTCGCCGCCGCGCAAAAGCGTGATAGGGCAAAGGCCATGACCACCGAGACGCTGATCCATCCGCCTGTTACCGACGCCGATGCCGTGATCGCCGACATGGGAGCGAGGGCGCGAGGCGCCGCCAAGCGCATGGCGACCGCGCCGACGGAGACGAAGGCCGAAGGGCTGCGCGCTGCGGCCGCAGAGCTTCGTGCGCGCGCGAGCGAGATCCTCGACGCCAATGCCCGGGACATGGCGGCGGGCGAGGCCAACGGGCTGACCTCGGCGATGCTCGACAGGCTGCGGCTCGACGCGGGCCGGCTCAGCGGCATTGCCGACGCGGTCGGTGCCGTCGCCGCACTTCCCGACCCGGTCGGCGCCGAAATCGACCGCGCGACGCGGCCCAACGGCATGGTGCTGAGCCGCGTGCGCGTGCCGCTCGGCGTGATCGGGATCATCTATGAAAGCCGCCCCAATGTTACCGCCGATGCCGCGGCGCTGGGTCTCATGTCGGGCAATGCGGTTATTCTGCGCGGCGGTAGCGAGGCCGTGCATTCGAACCGTGCGATCCACGCCGCGCTTTCAGCCGGTCTGGCCGAAGCGGGGCTGCCCGCCGATGCGGTGCAGCTCGTCCCCACGCAGGACCGGGCAGCGGTCGGCGCGCTGCTTCGCGCGCAGGGCCTCGTTGACATCATCATTCCCCGCGGCGGCAAAGGGCTCGTTGCGCGCGTGCAGGATGAAGCCCGCGTCCCCGTGCTCGCGCATCTCGACGGCATCTGCCATCTTTATATCGACGCAGCCGCTGATCCCGATCAGGCGGTGGCACTCGCCGTCAACGCAAAGATGCGCCGCACGGGCATCTGCGGCGCGACCGAGACCATCCTGATCGACCGCGCCTATGCCCACCCGCGCGCGATTATCGATGCGCTGATCGCGGCTGGCTGCGAAGTTCGCGGCGACCCGGCCGTCGCGGCGCTAAGTCCGCACGTTACGCCCGCGAGCGCGAACGATTGGGATTGCGAGTATCTGGACGCGATCGTCTCGATTGCCATGGTCGACGGGGTCGGGGGAGCTCTTGCGCATATCGACGCTCATTCGAGCCGCCACACCGACGCAATCGTCACCGAGGATCCGGTCGCTGCCGAACGCTTTCTCGCTGAAGTCGACAGCGCAATCGTCATGCACAACGCCTCGACCCAGTTTGCCGACGGCGGTGAATTCGGCCTGGGCGCGGAGATCGGCATCGCGACCGGACGGCTTCATGCGCGCGGTCCTGTCGCGCTTGAAGGGCTAACGACCTACAAGTGGCTGGTGCGCGGGGCCGGGCAGATCCGGCCTTGAGCGGCCGGGCCGAGAGCCGTTGAAACGTCGGCCGGTGGGCGGCGAATTGCTTTGCGCGGCCATTGCGGTGATCGAAGCGACCAGCGTGCAGCCATGATCAGGACCGGCCTTCTCGGCGGCAGCTTCAACCCCGCGCATGGTGGGCATCGCGCGATCAGCCGCAACGCCCTCCGCGCGCTCGATCTTGACGAGCTCTGGTGGCTCGTTTCGCCCGGCAATCCGCTCAAGCCAGCCGCCGGGATGGCACCGCTCGCCGCTCGGCTCGGCTCGGCCCAGCGCATGGCGCGCCGCTCGCCAATCCGAGCGACTGCGATCGAGGCTGAGCTGGGCACCCGCTACACCGTTGATACGCTCAAGAAGCTGGTGCGCCGCTATCCGAATCGACGCTTCATTTGGATCATGGGGGCGGACAATCTTGCCCAGCTGCCCCGTTGGCGCGATTGGCGTGGGATCGCGCGATTGATGCCGATTGCGGTGATCGCGCGCCCGGGCTATAATGGTCGCACTCACGCCGCGCAGGCGATGGGCTGGCTCCGGCGCTTCGTCCGGCCCGTGGACCAGAAAGCTGATTGGACGAACTGGAGACCGCCTGCCCTCGTGTTCCTGCGATTTTCGCCCGACGTGCGATCCGCAACCGCTATACGGCAGGCCAATCCCCGCTGGTTCGAACGCTATGCAGGTCGCGGCTTTCGCGATCCGCTGACCCATTCGTGCCTGCGTGATGGCAAAAGGAAAGGACCCGCTTGATATCCGCCAGAAAGGATGCCGCGCCTGGCGCCGCACCCGCAAACGACAGCGTGGACGCGCTCCACGCGCTGATCCTCCACCAGCTCGAGGAAGATCAGGCCCAGGAAACCATTTCCATCCCGCTCGCCGGCAAGAGCAGCATCGCCGATCACATGGTGATCGCGAGCGGCCGTTCGACGCGCCACGTCTCGGCGATTGCCGACAAGTTGGCACAGCGAATCAAGCAGGAAGCAGGACGCAGCGTCAGGGTCGAGGGGCTTCCCAATGCTGACTGGGTGCTGATCGATGCCGGCGACGTGATCGTCCACCTGTTCCGGCCCGAAGTGCGCAGCTTTTACAATCTCGAGCGCATGTGGTCGTTCGGCGACGCACCGCCCGTCGCAGCCGCGAATTGACGTGCTCGCCGCCTAAAGGTTAGGCGGCGGACATGTTGCTGCATATCATAGCGCGGGGGCGCATCGGGCGGGGCCCCGAAGCCGAACTGGTGGCGCGCTATATGAAGCGCGTGACCTGGGCGCAGAAAATATCGGAACTTCCCGATGCGGGCGGGCGCGTTCCCGCCCCCCAGGACAATAGCCGGACAATCTTGCTCGACGAGGGCGGCGAGCAGATGTCCTCGCTCGAATTTGCCAGATTGCTGGAAAGCTGGCGCGACGCCGGGGTGCGCGAAACGCGCTTCTGCCTGGGTGCGGCGGACGGTTTCACGCCAGAGGAGCGCGAAGGCGCTGACAAGGTCATCGCCTTTGGCCGCGCCACCTGGCCCCACCTCATGGCCCGCGCGATGCTCGCCGAGCAATTGTGGCGCGCAACGAGCATCCTTGCAGGCCACCCCTATCACCGCGAGGGGCGTCAATGAAACGTGCGCTCGCCCTGTTTGCGGGCCTCGCAGCCACTGCCTGCGGCGCGCTTGCGGTCGCCCAGAGCGACATATTCGACCCGGCGACCATTGTGGCGCGTGAGCGCGCGCAGCTTTTGACCGCGAAGCAGCAATCCGCCGAAGCCATGGCCCGCAGCAGCGCGCTCGAAGCCCAGGCCCGGAAGGCTACCAACGCCGCCGACCGGCTCAACAAGCGAAGCGCGGCGCTTGCTGCGAGAATTCAGGCGGCCGAGGCCGACATCGACGCGGGCGAGGCGCGCGTTGCCCTCGTGAACCGCCGGCTTTCCGAACAGCAGGCGCAGCTTGCCGAGCAGCAACAGCCATTGCTCGAACTCGCAGCCTCGCTCCAGCAGCTTGCGCGCCAGCCACCGGTGAGCGTGCTCGCCCAGCCGGGATCGCTACGCGACATGGTACACGCCCGCGCGGTTCTCGAGGCGGTTATGCCCGTGATCCGCGCCCGCACCGCCGGCGTGCGCCGCGAACTTGCCGATCTGCGCACCGCACAAGAGCAGCAGGCGATCGCGCTGAAGGCGCTGGGCGCCAGCAAGGCCGAACTCGCCGCGCGACGCGACGAGCTGACCCGGCTTGAAAATGAGGGACGACTTCGTGCCCGCGAACTGATGAGCAGCGCCCGGCTGGAGGCTGACCGCGCGCTCGGCCTCGGCGAGAAGGCCCGCGATATCGTCGAGCTGATGGACGCGCTTGAGGCTGACGGCGCGGTTCGCGCAGAACTTGAACAGCTCGCGGGACCGCTCCCGCGCCCACGCAACCCGGCAAGCGCCGAAATTGCCGCACTACCCCCCGCCGCCCCTTCCGCCGGGATGAGCCGCGGCGTGTATCGCCTACCGGTCGTCGGACGCATCGTCGCGGGTCTCGGGGAAGTAACCAACGGCGGGGTGCGCTCGCGGGGGATCACCATCGCGGCGCGTCCCGGCGGCCAGGTCGTCGCCCCCGCGCCCGGCAGAGTGAGTTTCGCGGGAGATTATCGCGGTTATGGCAAGATCGTCATTATCGATCACGGCGGCGGCTGGACATCGCTTTTGACAGGCATGATCGCGCTGTCGGTCGGCGTCGGCGACACGCTCGGCGCGGGAACCCCCGTGGGCCGCGCAGGGTCAGGCGATAGCCGCATCACCGTCGAGCTGCGCCGTGAAGGTCGGCCCGTCGACGTCGCCGCCATGCTGGGGTGAGACCCCAGGGGAATCGCTTCAGGTTAACGCGGTGTCTTTGGTGAGGAGTTTTTGGAGGTA
>JBIQHE010000066.1:0-2556 GCA_044508875.1 Sphingomonadales bacterium
TTGCACCCTCCCGGGAAACCGCAATCGCAGCTTGATAAACGGTGGGAAGTCCCCCTCGCCTTACTCAATACATGTGCTGCCCGCCATTGATCGACATCGTCGAGCCGGTCACGAATCCCGCATCCTCGCTGCAGAGGAAGGAAACGCCGCGCGCGATTTCGTCCGCCTGGCCGAGGCGACCAACCGGGATTTTTGCGACGATCTTTTCGAGCACCGGCGCGGGGACCGCAGCGACCATGTCGGTGTCGATATAGCCGGGTGCGATTGCGTTCACGGTGACGCCCTTTTTTGCGCCTTCCTGCGCAAGCGCCTTGGTGAAACCGTGGATGCCTGACTTTGCAGCAGCATAGTTGACTTGCCCATATTGCCCCGCCTGGCCGTTGATCGACCCGATGTTGACGATGCGGCCCCAGCCGCGCTCGACCATCCCAGGAAAGCAGGCCTTCGCCATATTGAAGCAGCCGCCGAGATTGACCCGCATCACGTCGTTCCAATCCTCGAACGTCATCCGCGCGAGAGTGCCATCGCGGGTGATACCGGCGTTGTTCACGACGATATCGACCGGGCCCACCTCCTCGGCCACGCGCGCGCAGCCATCGAGACACGCCTGGTGGTCGCCGACATCCCACTTGTAGGTCCGAATGCCGGTCCGCTGGGTGAAAGCCTTCGCCTTTTCGTCATTGCCGGCATAATTGGCGACCACGATGATGCCATCGGCCTGGAGTCTCAGCGAAATTGCTTCCCCGATGCCGCGACTGCCGCCGGTGACGATTGCGATACGTGCCATCTCTGCTGCTCCCACCTGAATCTGTCAGCGCATGGTTAGGGTGCGCCGCATAGCCTCGCAAGTTGACTGTTACGTCAATCGCAGTGCCAAGAAAAACCCGCTTGCGCCTCAGTGCAGCAGCTGCACCCGGATGCGCGAGAAGTCGCCCGCGGCCAACTCGGCCTTGCGGATGACCAGCGCGGCGCTTTCGGCAGCGGCCGCGCGGCGGCTCATCAGTCCGCTGGCCGGTAGCTCGATCAGGACCGCGTCGCGCTCATCGTCGAAATCGGGGAGATAGCGCGAGGGTATATGCCCCATCATCGCCGCCTCCCTTGCGCCAAGTGCGCGCCACAGGGGTTCGAACCAGGCCCGCGCAGCCGGCGACAGGCGATCGGGGTCGGCGCACCAGGCGTGTTTTGCATGATCGAACAAGAGGGCGCGATAATCCTCGACCCAAAGCGGTGCGCCGGGGTGGTGGCGCGTGAGGGGCAATTCGAGCGCTTCGACGCGATCCTCTCCGGTTTCGGGATCGGGCTCGCAGCCGACATGCACCCAGCGGATCGCGTGGAGCGCTGCCATCACCGCGCTCGCGTCGTTCGCGGTAAAGGCGTGTTCGTTTGCGCTTTCGCGAATGATGCCGACGATTTCGGCAGCGCGTCGCGCGGCGTCGCGATTGGCCTCGGCGGCATCGGCAAGTGCGAGCGCGACCTCGTCGCTGGCGTCGGCGGGGGTGTTCGCTTCGGGCGCGCGCTGCGTCACCTGCCGTTCGAGGAGCGCGGCCATCGCCAGCATGGTGTCCCAATCGAAGGGATGGAAGGCGGGGTCCCCAATATCGTAGTCCCTCCCCGTTTGCGCGTCATCAGCCGCTGCTTCGTCAAATTCATCCGCGTCCGCGGGAACGAGGTCGACCGGCCATTCCGGAAAGGCGCGCACCGCGAATGCCGAGAGCTTGCCGAGACGGAACGCCCCATAAGGAGAGAACCACGCCTCCCCCGGGACCGTCGGTGGCTCGCAGGGCGGACCAGTCTCGGGCAGATGAAGCGCCGACGCCGCGGCCTTGGCGGGATGGCCGAAAATGGCGAGCCATCCCTCGCGGGGCCCCAGGCCGTCCCAAATGTCGGCGGGCAGGTCAGCGCAGGCGATCTGGGCGAGGAAGTCGGCGGGTACGCCCTCGATGCGGGGCCATTCGATCGCTTCGGGGAGTCTCGGCCGTCCGCCGAGCCAGCTACGGGTGTGGATCGCATCGCGCGGCGGGATGCGGGGAATAAGCCGGATGCCGCCGCCGGCGCGCGGCCCGGCCGCGCGGCGCTCAGCCGCCGCCGCCATGGCTTCGAGACTGTTTTCCAGCGAGGAAATGGGTGGCACGGCGCCGGGCGCGCGAGTGATCCCGGGCACAGGTGTCTCGGGCACCGCGCCGAGAGGTTCGCTGATATCGCTGTGAGCCGGCCTGGCACTGATCCGCGCGAGGCGCGATGGCGCAATTTCAATCGGCGGCTCGGAATTGCGGGCCTTGCGGGACGGGCGGGAGATGCTGGTTCCCCGGGGCGTCCGGCGCTCCCTGGATAAGCGGGGTGCGGGCTCGGTACGCGGCCGCCGCAGCCACCAGGCCGCGACGAGAGCGAGCAGGAATATGGCCGCGGCGCCGGCCAGCGTCAGCGCTGCGGATTGGACCTCGCTCATGGGGTGATCTCCCGACCTCGTGCCCGGCGGCTACCGGGTTTCGCGCGGGCACCAATCTAGCCGCTCTTATTCGTGACGATGTTGTTCTTGGGGAAGATCAATCGTTGGCG
>JBIQHE010000046.1:0-19510 GCA_044508875.1 Sphingomonadales bacterium
TCCTATGACAAGTCTAACCCAATTTCCCTCATCCCCCGTTCACGAGGAAGAGCCCGCGTTCGTCCGCTGGGATTGCTTTTCTCCCATAAAACCGCCGCTTTTGGTTCCATCGGGTTCCGGTCACTTCCATGAGCCTCCGCCTTTGGCGTGGGCCTAGAACGTGGCTCCGGTGCGCGAAAACGTGGCCTCGGAGAAAAGCAATGTTGAACGACGCAAAACTACGCAGCGCGCAACCGCGCGACAAAGCCTATAAGCTGACGGACAGCCACCGCCTCTATCTTCTCGTCAAGCCGAACGGCGGGAAGCTGTGGCGGTGGAACTACAGCTGCGGCGGCAAGCAAAAGAGCATGAACTTCGGCATCTATCCGATGGTCAGCCTCGTCCAAGCGCGGACGAAGCGCGACGAAGCTCGCGCGATCCTAAACGATGGCAAAGACCCCGCCATCGTGAAGAAGTTGACCATCGAGGCGAATCGAACGGCGGCGGAATGCACGTTCGAGCGGGTCACGAAGGAATGGCACGAGGTATTCAAGTCGCAATGGGCGTCTGCCCATGCCGACGATATTCTTCGCAGTCTCACACGCGACGTTTTTCCAGCAATCGGCAAGCTTCCGATCGCAGACATCGAACCGCCGAAAATCCTCAAGGTCTTGCGCGAGATCGAGGCGCGCGGGTCGATCGAAACCGCGAAGCGGGTCCGGCAACGAATTTCATCCGTGTTCATCTATGCCATTGGCGAAGGTGTGGCGAAGAGCGACCCCGCCGAGAAGCTGGCCGCAGTCTTGAAGCCACTCCGCAAGGGCCGCCAACCTGCCATCACCGACCTTGGGAAGCTGCGCGAAATGATCAGCGCCGCAGAGGAGGACCGCGCCCGCCCAGTGACGCGCCTCGCCCTTCGCTTTCTGGCACTGACCGCAGTGCGCCCTGGCGAGTTGCGCGGGGCGCGTTGGGACGAGTTCGAGGACTTGGACGGCAAGGAACCGCTTTGGCGAATTCCGGCAGAGCGCATGAAGGGCGACTATGACCGCAAGCACGAGGATGGCGGCGACCATCTTGTTCCGCTGTCGAGCCAGTCGGTTGCCGTCTTGCGGGCGCTATGGCCGCTTACCGGGACTTGCACGTTGCTCTTTCCGAATAACCGCAATCCCAATCAGCCCATGAGCGAGAACGCTATCGGCTATCTGCTTCATCGCGCGGGCTACCACGGCCATCATGTGCCGCATGGCTTTCGGGCCGCCTTCTCGACGATTATGAACGAATGGGCGGAGCAGCACGGCAAAGACCATGACCGGCAGGTGATTGACTTGATGCTGGCCCACGTTCCGCCCAAGAAATCCGAGGGCGCGTATAACCGGGCGGCGTACATGCTGCGTCGGCGCAAACTTGCGCAGCTTTGGGGAGACATGCTCATTACGACCCTTCCGGCACCGCTCGCGCTGGTCGAGCGTCCATCGAAGGCGACGGGTCTGTATTCGCGTCGGCGAATCCCGAAGCCGGTGGCGAAGGATTTCAAATTTCCGCAGCGATCTCGCGCAGTATAGCTTGCCCATTTGCGTGGCGATCGCTCTCCAAGCCTCAAGCGCCGAGTTGTCCTCCGGCCATGATTCTGGGCATAGGCATGGAAAAGGAACTGCGGCCAGGCGCTTGCTCGACGACGAAGGCGGTTGATCTCAAGAGCAGATATTTCGATAAATATCGAATTGATATTGACAGAATGGGCGCAATCCCTCATTTCTACAAAAATTGAAATGAGGGATTGCCATGAATTCGACGTCCGCCATCGAAGCTCTAAGCGCGCTCGCGCAAGAGCATCGCCTCGCGCTGTTTCGTCTGCTTGTGCAGGCCGGGCAGCGCGGCATGGCGGCTGGAGCGATCGCCGAGGCGCTCGGCATTCCGAACAGTTCGCTCTCTTTTCACCTCGCCCAATTGCGCGGCGCGAAATTGATCGAACAGGAGCGCCAACACCGCACGATCATCTACCGGGCCAACTATCCCGCGATGAACGCGCTCGTGGCCTATCTCATGGAAAATTGCTGCGCTGCTTCCGGATGCGAGAGCGAGGCGGCGTGCGAAGATAGAATCAACGCGGAAAGGGAAAGCGCATGAAGCGACTACATGTCCATGTCGGGGTCGAGAATCTCGCGACCTCGATCCGTTTCTACAGCACCATGTTCGGGGCCGAGCCGACCGTCCTCAAGCCGGATTATGCCAAGTGGATGCTTGACGATCCGCGCGTCAATTTCGCGATTTCGATGGGTAATCACGCGCGCACCGGAATCGAGCATCTCGGCATCCAGGTCGACAGCCCCGCCGAACTCGGGGAAGTCTATGGCCGGATCAAGGCGGCCGATCGCCCGGTGCTCGAGGAGGGCCGCACGACCTGTTGCTATGCCAAGTCCGAGAAGAGCTGGATTTCCGATCCCGATGGCGTCGTCTGGGAAGCCTTCTATACTGATGGCGAGGCGACGACTTATGGCGACAGCCCTGCGCTTGAAACGCTCGCGACGGTGCCGGCGACTGTCAAATGTTGCGCCCCTGCCGGAACGGCCTGAGCCGGACGCCGGCGCGGTGGGCGTTGCCCGCCGCGCATAAGCCTATGGCTCAATTCGATTGGACGGCGGTACCCGCGGCAGCGTTAAAGTCCCGCGCGACCACAATCGAAACGGCGAGAGGAAATTTATGGACATGATGATGAGCGAGCTGTCGCGGCGGTCGATGCTCGGGCTGTTCTCGCTGGCGGCGGCGCTGCCGGTCGCCGGCTGCGCCCCGGTGGCGCGCGCCGCTCCCGCAGCGGAAACCGCCCCTGACGCCTGGCAGACGCGCCGCGTTCGTTCGCAAACCGATGGTCTGGATATCGTTTATCACGAGGCGGGGCGCGGCAAGCCGCTCGTCATCGTCCATGGCGGCGGCAGCAATGCCGAACCCTATCGCAAGCTCGGCGACATGCTCGCGCCGCATTTCCGCGTCGCGCGCGTCGAGCGCCGCAATTACGGCGTGAGCGGCACGCGCGCGTCACCGATCAGTTGGGAACAGGAGGTTGGCGACGTGGGCGCGGTGGTCGAGGCGCTCGGCGGCCGTTGCCACCTCTTCGGTCATTCGGCGGGCGCGCTCGTCTCGCTTCATGTCGCGCGAAGCCGCCCCGAACTCATCGATCGGCTCGCGCTCTACGAGCCGCCGCTGCTCGGTGGCGGCCCCGGGGTGGTCGCGGTCAAGGCGAAGTTCGATGCGCTGATTGCCGAAGGGAAGAAGGACGAGGCGCTCATCCTCATCTACGGGCATTTCGTGGGGCTCCCCGAAGATGTCGTGCGCGCCTCGATCGGAACTCGCGGCCCCGACGTTTACGGCCTGCTGCCAGGCGCGTCGGCCGATCTCGAAGCACTGACGACGCTCGACACCGATCCTGCCGACTGGGCGGGAATCAAGCTCGAAACATTGTTCCTCGTTGGCGAGACGAGCGCCGAGCATCCGCTGCGTGACAGCAGTGTGGCGCTCGCGAAGGTGCTCGCGAACTGCCGCACGGTGACGCTGCCCGGACAGGGGCATAGCGCTCAGGTCTCGGCACCCGACCTCATCGCGAAGGCGATCGGTCCCTATTTCCGGGCCGGCTGATGACTGCGGCGGGGGAGGGCGCATCGGTCGTCGTGATCGGCGCGGGGCAGGCCGGCCTCGCGACGGGGCGGATGCTCCAGAAGGAGGGAATCGATTTCACCATTCTCGAAGCGGGACCGCGCGCCACCGGATCGTGGCCCGCCTATTATGACTCGCTGACCCTCTTCTCGCCGACGGCCTATTCGGGACTTCCCGATCTCGCGATGCCCGGCGAGCCCGATGCTTACCCGCGCCGCGATGCGGTCGCGGCCTATCTCGAGGATTATGCGGCGCACTTCGCGCTGCCCATTCGCTTCGGCGCGCGCGTCGCGGCGGTTTCCCCGATCGGGAACGATGGGCTCGCCGTCCGGCTCGGCGACGGCGAGACGATGATGGCCGCCTCGGTCGTGGCTGCGACGGGGACATTCGGAGCGCCCCATATCCCCATGATCGAGGGGGCGTCCAGCTTCGGCGGGACGGTCGTTCATTCGGCGGCGTATCGGCGGCCCGCCGAGTTTGCGGGACAGCGCGTGATCGTCGTCGGTGCCGCCAATTCGGCGGTGCAGATCGCGGCCGAGCTTGCGGGGCATGCGCGCGTGACGCTCGCGACGCGTGAGGCGATCCGTTACGCGCCCCAACGTCTCTTCGGCAAGGATGTGCATTTCTGGTTCAAATGGTTCGGTATCGATGCCACCAACCTCTTTTCGGACCAGGGGACGCCGGTTCTCGATGACGGTCGCTACCGGCTGGCGATCGCCGCGGGACGGCCCGAGCGGAAAGCGATGTTCAAGGCGATGACGGCAAATGGGGTAATCTGGGCCGACGGACGCGAGGAAGCGGTTGACGCGATCATTTTCGCGACCGGCTTTCGGCCCGACCTGCCTTTCCTCCCCGCCGGCGTCGCTTTCGATGGCGCGGGACGCCTCCGGCAGCGCCGCGGCGCATCGACCGCGCTGGACGGGCTCTATTTCGTCGGCCAGCCGGGATTGACGCGCTTCGCCTCGGGCGTGCTTCGCGGCGTCGGGCATGACGCCGCAGGCGTGGTGCGGCAGATCGCGCGCCGCCTCCGCGCTTGAACGGCGCTCCACCAGCATTGCCCGCAGCGGGGCTCGCGCCGCGCGCGCAATGGACGCTCGCGGCGCTTCAGCTGATGTCGTGGGGCTCCTTCTTCTATGCCTTCTCGGTGCTCGCGCTGCCGATGGAGGTCGAACTCGGCTGGTCGCGGCCGGCGACCATGATGGCGATGTCGCTCGCGCTGGTCGTCGCGGGGCTGCTCGCGCCCGCGGTCGGACATGCGATCGACCGCGGCCATGGCCGGCGCGTCATGACGTGCGGCAGTATCCTCGGCGCCGCGATGCTGCTCATATGGTCCGCGAGCAGCGCGAAGCCGATCCTCTACGCGGCCTGGACCGGCCTCGGCGCGGCGCAGGCGATGACCTTCTACGACGCGGGATTTGCCGCGCTGACGCGGCGGCTCGGCGGCGGCGCGCCGCGCGCGATCATGCGCATGACGTTGCTCGGCGGTTTCGCGGGTACGGTCTTCATTCCGCTGACCGGGTGGCTCGCCGACACATGCGGCTGGCGGGGCGCGCTGGTGATTCTCGCGGCGATCAACCTCCTCGTCGCCGCGCCGCTGCACTGGCTGGTTCTCGCGGGCGACCGGGTGGAGCCGGCAGCAGCCGAAGGGCAGGGGAAGCCGCGCGGTGCCTCGATGGGGGCGCTTCGCCAGCGCGCCTTCTGGACGCTCGTCGTCACCTTCTGCATCTGGTCGCTTGCTTTCGGATCGCTAACCTTCCATCTCCTGCCGCTGCTCGCCGAGCGCGGCATATCCGACGCCGTCGGCATCGCGCTCCTCGCATCGGTCGGCCCGCTGCAGATCGCGGGACGCGTCGGTCTCATGCTCCATCGCGGCGCGATGCCCGCGCGCCTTCTCGGGCGGGCGCTCTCGGTCATGCTCGTCGCGGCGGTCCTCATCCTCTACGTCGCCGGCGCGAATATCTGGCTGATCGCGGCCGGCGTTGCGCTTTACGGCGTTGCGAACGGCATGGTGACGATCCTGCGCGGCATCACGGTCGCCGATTATCTCGGTGTCGCGGGCTTCGGGCGGAAGAGCGGCATGATCAGCGCTATCAATGGGTTCGCGCTGGCGCTCGCACCCTATTTGGCCGGCCTCCTGTGGACCGGCGGCGGCTATGGCCTCGTGCTCGCGGGTCTCGCCGCAGCGGCGGCGACCGGCGCGCTCGCCTTCTGGTCGCTGCCGGCGGCGGGATCGGCTGCCGAGCGCCCGGAAACCTCAGCCTCGCGGAATTAATCCCTCGAACAGGACATTGAGGAAATCCTCGGCCATTTCGGATGGCGGTGTGCGGGCGGGATCGATGGGTAAACGCGCGACGCCATTGAAGGCGGCGAACAGCAACCGGCTGGTCACCACCGGCTTGCACGGACGCACCGATCCGTCGGCCATGCCTTCCTCGATCATCGCCGCGACCGCCTTGCCGAGCGCGAGCTGGGCCTTGCGCGTCGTCTCGCGCTCGTCTTCGGCCATCTCGCTGAAGTCGGTCAGCACGAAGCAGCGCCCGAAATCCTCGCTGACGATCGCGGCATAGCGGCGAAAGAAAGCCGCGATCCGGGCGCGGCCATCGGCTTCGCCGCGCGAATGACCGAGGGCTTCCATGAGCTCCTGGCGCGCGATGTCGCCGCATTCGGTAAGAAGCGCGTCCTTGCTCGGCGAATAATGATAGAGCGCCGCCCGCGTCATGCCAAGTTCGCGCGCGACATCCTCGAGCGTCGCCTGGCGGAAGCCGAGGTCGCTGAACACGCGCGCCGCGGTGCGCAGCACTTCGATCCGGCGGTCGCCGAAGCGATTGTTGGGCCGCCCGCGCGGCTTGGTGATGGTTCGTGTCGCCATGAAAGTCTCCGCTGTCCGACTTGTGGCCTTCGAACCCGCGGGTCAAGGCCGCGGACGGCGAGGCCGCCCGCGGCCTCTGCCTCAGATACTGACGCCGCCCCCGACGATCAGCGTCTGTCCGCTCACATAATTGCTCTCGGGGATGCAGAAAAGATAGACGCCGCCGGCTGCCTCCTCGGCGGTTCCCGCGCGCCCGAGCGGCACCATCGCGGGCAGCGCCGAGAGCGCCGCCTGCGGCACGCCGGCCTGCACTTCCTTGCCCTCGATCACGATCTTCGACGCGGGATCGTCGAGCGGTTTGGTAAGCCGCGTCTCGATGAAGCCGAAGGCGACGCAGTTGACGCACACCTTGTAACGGCCCCATTCCTTGCTCATCGTCTTCGTCATGCCGACGAGCGCCGACTTGGCCGACGAATAGTTGATCTGCCCGGCATTACCGTGGGTGCCCGCCATCGACGAGATCAGCACTACCTTGCGGAAATTCTCCTCGCCCGCGGCGGCTTCCTGCCTCGCGAACAGGCGGATCGGCTCGGCAGCGGCGCGTAGGATGCGAAACGGCGCGACGACATGGACGTCGAGCATCTTCTGGAACTGGTCGTCACCCATCTTCTGAACCACGCCGTCGAGCGTGTAGCCGGCGTTCGAGACGATGATGTCGAGACCGTTGAAGGTCTTGATCGCGGTGTCGACGAAGCGGTCGCCGAAATCGGCGTCGGTGACGTTGCCGACGCAGGCGACGGCATCGCCGCCGAGCGCCTTGATCGCGGCCACCACCTCGGCCGCCGGCTCCTCGTCGAGATCGTTGACGACGATGCGCGCGCCGTCGCGCGCCAGCTTGAGCGCGAGCGCGCGCCCGATGCCGCGCCCCGATCCCGAAATAAGGGCAACCTTGCCCGCCAGTCTGCTCATGTTCTTCTCCATTCTAAATTGATCTGGTCAGTTGATCCGGATGACGGCTTCGCCATCGATCGTCGTGACGCCCTTGTCGGTCACCGTGCGCACTGCGAGCCGCGCACAGCGGCGGCCCGCATCCTCGAAAATCTCGGTAATCTCACCGGTCGCGGTCACTGTCGCATAGAGCGGGGTGATCGCGGTGAAGCGGACGGTCCAGCTGAGCAGCCGCTCCTGGGGCACCCAGTGGGTGATGAGCTGCGCGAGATAGGCCATCGAGAGCATGCCGTGGCCGAAGACATCGTCCATGCCCGCGGCTTTCGCGAAATCGCTGTCGATATGGAGCGGCACATAGTCGTTCGATGCGCCCGCGAAGAGCGCGAGCGTCGCGCGTTTGATCGGTCCCTGCACGTGCGCGGGGAGTGTGTCGCCGACGGCGAGCGCGGCGAGATCGGTGCTGTTGGTCATCGCTGAATTTCCTCTCATCCGTTTCGCACGACGGTGACGACGCGCATTTCGGCGCAGAGCTCGCCCGCCGCATTTTCGGCTTTCGTGTCCTGGACGATGAATTCGAGCGCACCGCCCTTCTTCTCGTAGATGTCGCTCGTCGTCGTGGTCAGCGTGATCGTGTCGCCGGCGTGGATCGGGCGGTGGTAAGTGAAGCTCTGCTCGCCATGGAGGATGCGGCGCATGTCGACCCCCATGTCGCCGAGGATATTGCCGCGCGACGGCGGCGCACCGAGCGCGAGACTGAAGACGAAGGTCGGCGGCGCGGGGAGAGCGGGATGCCCCGCGGCGCGCGCTGCCTCCTCGTCGAAATAGACGGGATTCGTCTCGCCGGTCGCATGCGCGAAGAATTTGAGCTGGCCCTTTTCGACGTCGATCTTGCGCGGATCGGAAGTGAAGCCCTTGAAGCTCTGGTCGATCATCGCCGCCTCCTATGCCTGGCCGAAGAGGGTGACGACGCAGGCGCCGCCGAGCCCGAGATTGTGCTGGAGCGCGTGGCGCGCGCCCTCGACCTGGCGTTTGTCGGCGCTTCCGCGAAGCTGGTGAGTGAGCTCATAGCATTGCGCGAGCCCCGTCGCGCCGAGCGGGTGGCCCTTCGAGAGCAGGCCACCCGACGGATTGGTCACGACCTTGCCGCCATAGCTGTTGTCGCCGTCGTCGATGAACTTCTCGGCGCCGCCTTCGGGGCAGAGGCCGAGCGCCTCATAGGTGACGAGCTCGTTCGCGGTGAAACAGTCGTGGAGCTCGACAACCCCGATATCGTCCGGACCGATGCCGGCGGCCTCATAGACCTGCCGCGCGGCCTCTTTCGCCATGTCATAGCCGATGACCTTCATCATCGATCGTTCGAAACTCGTCTCGGTGTCGGTCGTCATCGCCTGCGCGACGATCTCGACGCGGGCGTCGAGGCCGCGCTTCGCGGCAAAGGCAGGCGAGACGAGCACCGCGGCGGCGGCGCCGCAGGTCGGCGGGCAGGCCTGGAGGCGGGTGAGCGGGCCGTAGAGCTTCGGCGAGGCCATCACTTCCTCGAGGCTGATCGGATCGCGGAAGATGGCGAGCGGATTGTTCGCCGCGTGGCGGCGCGCCTTGACCGAGATTTTCGCGAAAGTCTCGTCCTTCGCGCCATAGCGTTCCTGATAGTCGCGGCCGCCGCCGCCGAAAAGCTGCGCCGCCCACGGTGCCTTCTCGTCCTCGCCCTGGATCGCATGGGTAACGTCGGTGAGCCGTTCCATTGGCGCCTTGCGGTCGTGGAAGACGTTGCCGAGCGCGCCGGGGAGCATCTGCTCGAAGCCGACGGCGAGCACGCAGTCGGCGCCGCCGAGCGCGATGAGCTGGCGCGCAAGATAGAGCGCGGTCGAGCCCGTCGAGCAATTGTTGTTGACGTTGACGATCGGAATACCGGTGCAGCCGACGCGGTAGATTGCCGACTGGCCCGCGGTCGAATCGCCGTAGACATAGCCCGCATAGGCTTGCTGGACATGGCTATAGTCGAGGCCCGCATCGGCGAGCGCCATGTTGATCGCCTCTTCGGCCATGCTGTCCCAGTCGCCAGCCTGGCTCGGCTTCTGGAAGGGCACCATGCCGACTCCCGCCACGCGTGCTTTGATCGTCATTTCTCATCTCCTTTTTGGCGCGCGCTACAGCGAGCGGGCGATCAGGGTTTTCATGATTTCGTTGGTGCCCGCGTAGATCCGAGCGACGCGCGCGTTGGTCCACATGCGCGCGATCGGGTATTCGGCCATATAGCCGTAACCGCCGTGGAGCTGCAGGCACTCGTCGGTGACGCGGCCCAGCGCCTCGCTCGTCCAATATTTGGCCATCGCGGCGGTCGCGGCATCGAGCTCGCCCGCAAGCAGGCGGACCATCATCTCGTCGATAAAGACGCGTGCGACCACGGCCTGCGTCTTGCACTCGGCGAGCTTGAACTGGGTGTTCTGGAAATCGGCAAGCGGCTTGCCGAAGGCGCTGCGCTGGCGGACATAATCGGTCGTGACCCGCACCGCCTCTTCCATCTCGACGACGCAGTTGAGCGCGACCGAGGTCCGCTCCCAGGCGAGCTGCTCCATAAGCTGATAGAAGCCGCGGCCTTCCTCGCCGCCGAGCAGATTGTCATGCGGAACGAAGACGTCGTCGAAGAAGAGTTCGGACGTGTCCTGCGCGTGCATGCCGACCTTGTGGAGGTTGCGGCCGCGCCGAAAACCCTCGGCCTCGTCGGTCTCGACGACGAGCAGCGAGATGCCCTTGGCGCCCGCTGCCGCCGGGTCGGTCTTGGCGACCACGACGACAACGCCGCAATTCTGGCCGTTGCTGATAAAGGTCTTCTGGCCGTTGATCACATAGCCATCGTCGGTGCGGCGCGCGGTCGTGCGCACCGCCTGGAGATCCGAGCCCGTGCCGGGCTCGGTCATCGCCACCGCGCCGATCAACTCGCCGGTCGCCATCCGGGGCAGCCAGCGATGGCGCTGCGCTTCGGTGCCATAGGCGAGGATATAATGGGCGACGATCCCCGAGCTCACACTGTTGCCGGTGCCGAAACCGCCCCAGAGGCCGGCGCGCACGATTTCCTGCGCGATGACCGCCTCATGCGCGAGCGTGCCGCCGCCGCCGCCATATTCGGCGGGGATGCTCGCGCAGAGCAGCCCCGCCGCCCCGGCGCGGCGCCAGGCGTCGCGATCGACGACGCGCTCGGATTCCCAGCGTTCGGCATGCGGCAGGAGCTCGCGCGCGACGAATTTGGCGGTCTCGTCGGCGAGAAGCGCGAGCTCGTCGTCCATCCAAGGCGAACGCTTCATATCGAATCCTTTAACTTACTAGACAGTAAAATAAATAGCGATAAAGAGGAGTCAAGCGGGCGTTGCGCGAAGCGCGCGGCCACTCATCCACCCGCGGCAACGTCGCGCTTGATCTTGTTGGCGATCGACCAGCGATGCACTTCCGATGGCCCGTCGTAGATGCGGAATGCGCGCAGCTCGCGGAATACACGTTCGACAATGGTGTCGCGCGTGACCCCGAGCCCGCCGAGAATCTGCACACAGCGGTCGGCGACGCGGTAAAGGGCTTCGGACACGGCGACCTTTGCCATGCTCGATTCCTGGCTTCCGCGTCCGCCCGCATCGAGGATATCCGCGCACCAGTCGGTGAGCAGTTCGGCGCTCTTGAGGTCGATCAGATTGTCGGCGAGCATGAAGCCGACGCCCTCATGATCGATCAGCGGCTTGCCGAACGCCATGCGCTCGCAGGCGTAGCGCGCCGCGACGTCATGCGCGCGCCGGGCCGCTCCGGTCCATCGCATGCAATGGGTGAGCCGCGCGGGCGCGGGCCGGACCTGCGCGTAGCGCAGGCCTTGGCCGACCTCGCCGAGAACATCGCTGTCGGCAATATAGAGGTCGTTGAGGCTGACCACAGCATGGCCGCCGGGAAGCGCGCTGTCGAGCGTGTCGAGGACGCGTTCGATGACGATTTCGGGCCGCTCCATCTTGCTGAGGAACATCGTCGCGCCGGCCTCGGTCGTCGCCATGATAATCGCGAATCGTGCGCCGACCGCGCCCGTGATCAGCCATTTGCGTCCGGTGATGCGCCACCCGCCTTGGACGGGTTCGGCGCGTGTTCGCAGCAGCGAAGGATCGGACCCGGCGCCATTGTCGGGCTCCGTCATCAGGAAGACCGATCGCGCCTCGCCGCTGGCGAGCGGTCCAAGCAGCTGTGCCTTCTGTTCATCGTTCGCGACACGCTCGAGAAGGTGCATGTTACCCTCGTCGGGCGCGGCGATGTTGAGCGCGACGGGACCGAGCGGCGAATAGCCCGCGGCGCGGAAGACCTGGGCCATGTCGCGCATCGACAGCGCGGGCCGATCCTCCTGCGCGAGGTGCGGGGCAACGAGCCCGGCACGCCGCGCCGCCGCGCGCAGCTCTTCGACGAGCTCGGAGGATGGGCCGTGGGCGCCCCATCGCGCGTCCTGTTCGAGCGGGATCACTTGCTCGCGCACGAACCGCGCGGTCCGTTCGACGAGTTCGTCTGCAATGCCGGCCATATCCTGTCTCCCCGCGCTCTTGGTTGAGTCGCTTGATTTAATTATCCGTCGAGTTAGTTAAATAAATAGCGGAGTCAAGCGAGGAGACGAAGATGTTCACGGCCGAGGACGATATGGAGGGGACCGGCCCGGTCCGCGACGGGCAGGCGATCGACGCGGACCGTGTCGCGGGCTGGCTTGGCGATCGCGTCGCGGTGACGAGGCCGCTCGCCATTAGCCAGTTCAAGGGCGGGCAGTCGAACCCGACCTATCTCGTGACCGATGCGGCGGGTGCCCAATATGTGCTACGCCGCAAACCGCCGGGCGTGCTGCTCGGCTCGGCACATCAGATCGAGCGCGAGTTCCGCGTCATGGCCGCGCTCGGTCCGACGGGGCTTCCCGTCCCGCGCGTCGTCGGCCTTTGCGAAGATGCGGAGGTCATCGGCTCGGACTTCTACGTCATGGATTATGTCGGCGGGCGGTCCTTCTGGGACCAACGACTTCCCGGACTCGATGCTGCCGAAAAGCGCGCCATTTACGGCGCGATGGTCACGACCCTGGCTGCGCTCCACCGCGTCGATCCCGATGCGGTCGGACTTGCCGATCTCGGGCGCCCCGATGGTTATGTCCCCCGCCAGATCGATCGCTGGACGCGCCAGTATCGCGCCTCCGAGCGCGCCCGGATCGCGGCGATGGAGGATGTCATCGACTGGATCGGTGCTCACGCACCCGAAGGCGAGGCGGGCGTTCTCATCCACGGGGATTTCAGGCTCGATAACCTGATCTTCGATTCGACCGAGCCGCGCATCGCCGCGATCCTCGACTGGGAAATATCGACGCTCGGCGACCCGCTCGCGGACCTTGCCTTCCAGCTCTTCGCCTATTGGCTGCCGCCCGAGCTTCTGAATGGAATTTGCGGGATCGAGGACGCGCTCGGGCTTCCCTCGGAGGGCGAGCAACTCGCGCTCTACGAGGCGGCATCGGGGCGTAACGTCGGGCGCGACTGGCCGCTCTACCGCATCTATATCCTCTTCCGTCTCGCGGCGATTTTCCAGGGGATCGAAGGGCGCGTTCGTGACGGTACCAATTCGAATCCGCGCGCTGAAAAGCTGGTCGGCATGACCGAGCCGCTCGCGCGCCTGGCGCTCGAACGGATCGAGGCCTGGGAGCGCGGGAGCCGTGACTAGCGCGGCATCCTAGACGGGTGCGTCGTCGGCGAGCCGCCGAATGCGCTGCTCAAGCATTTCGATCAGCGGCTTCGCAGCCGCGGTCCGGTTCCAGCCGGTGCGGGTCGCGATATGGAAGGGAAGCGGCGGTACCGGCTCCCAGTCATGCCAGACGCGAAACGTCTCGTCGAACTCGGGCGCGGCGGCATAGCGCGAGAAGGCGAAGGAAAAGGCATCGGTGCGCTCGACGATCCGGAGCGACAGCGAGAAGCTATCGACGACGAGATGCGGCACGCTGTAGGGGGCGTTGCACGCGTTCGCGAGATTGTTCATCAACTGCCGGTGCGGATCGGCGGGCGAGGGGCCGACCATCGGATAGGCGAGCAATTCCTCGAAGCTCGGTTCCTCGGCCCGGTCGAGCGGATGACCGCGCCGCACGAAAGGCGATACGGCGAGATTGGCGATATTCTCGACCTGCAAGGCGCCATTGGCGCGCAGGGCTTCGAGCGAGCCGATCGCGAAATCGATGTCGCCCGACTGCAACTGCGCCGAAATCTCGTCGACGGTCTCCGCCGTCGTCGCGACCTCGATCCCGGGGTAGCGCGCGGCAAAGGTCGGCAGAACCTCGAACCAGAACAGCCGGAAAGAGGCCGGTGCCGCGCCCATGCGGACGCGCCCGCGCTCGGTGGTGCGCGCGCTTCGGGCGAAGCGTTCGAGTGTCGCGGCTTCTTCGAGCAGACGCGTTCCGCCCTCGATGAATTCCTCGCCCTCGCGCGTCAGCCGAATCCCCCTGGGGCCGCGTTCGAACACCTGGATGCCGAGGTGATCCTCGAGAATCTGGACGCTGCGGGTCAGCGCCGACTGGGTGATGTTGAGTGTCGCGGCCGCCTTCGCAAAACCGCCCTGCCGGGCGATTTCAATGACATGGTTTACCTTGCGCAAATCCAGCATTTCGCTCTCCGCCTATCTCGGCCACGCACATGCCCATCGATAAAAGACATTGGACAGATGGACCCAAAATGGGCTGCCTTTAGCGCGCGCACTTAGCACGGCGAAGGCGGCGCAAGACAAGTAGACTTGTGGGACAGGGGATTGGAATGTTTGTTCAGGCGATCTTGCGCGCGGCCCAGCTCAGAGCCGATGAGCCCGCGACGATCTGCGAAAACCGGGTGCGAAGCTGGCGCGAATCCGCCGACCGCACCGCGCGGCTCGCCGCCGCGCTGAGCACGCTCGGAGCGCGCGATGGCGATCGGATCGCTATCTTAGGTGTGAACTCGGATCATTATCTCGAAGCGATGCACGCGACCTGGTGGCTTGGCGGGGTGACCGTGCCGATGAACACGCGTTGGGCGATCGCCGAACATCTCTACAGCGCGCGCGATGCCGGCTTCTCGATCGTTTTCGTCGATGAGGCGAACAGGGCCTGCGCTGACGAACTCGCGCACGCGGAACCGGCTCTCGGCCCCTTCATATACATGGGCGAAGGCGGCGCGCCAGCGGGCATGCTTTCGATGGAGGCGCTCATCGCCAAAGCCGGTCCGCTGCCGCCCGCGCCGCGGCCGAACGAGGCGGTCGCGGGAATCTATTACACTGGCGGGACGACGGGACATCCCAAGGGCGTCATGCACTCCTCGCTTTCGCTCTGGGCCGGAGCGACCACCATCGCGATGGAAATGCAGGGCCCGCGGCACCACCGCTATCTTCATGCCGCGCCGATGTTCCATCTCGGCGATCTCGCACAAGCCTATGCGACCACGGCGAAGGCAGGCTGCCATGTCTTCGTGCCGGGCTTTACCGCCGATGGCGTGGCGCGGGCGATCCGCGATCACAAGGTCGAGGTGACGTTGCTCGTCCCGACGATGATCGGCATGCTGCTCGACAGCCCGGGCTTCGATCCCGCCGATTTCGGTTCGCTCGAAGTGCTCCTTTTCGGCGGCTCGCCGATTTCCGACACTGTGCTCGGCCGCATGCGAAGCGCGCTGCCTGGCGTCCGCCTGATCCAGGGCTTCGGTCAGACCGAGACGATGGCGACCGGATCGATGCTGCCCGATGATGGCAAGTCGCTCGCCGTCGCCGACCCGCGGCGCCAGTCGGCGGGCCGCGCTGCCTATGGCATCCAGCTCGGCATCTTCGACGAGGCGGGCCAACCGGTGCCGGACGGAACGACCGGTGAAATCTGGATTCGCGGTGCCAGCGCCATGCTCGGTTACTGGAACAAGCCCGAGGAGAGCGCCGCGGCGCTGACCGATGGCTGGGTGCATAGCGGCGATGCCGGTTATCTCGACGAAGGCGGCTATCTCTTCGTCTGCGACCGGGTGAAGGACATGGTCATTTCGGGCGGCGAGAATGTCTTTTCCGCCGAGGTCGAAAACGCGATCGCGTCGCATCCGGACGTCGCGCAGGTCGCGGTCATCGGCGTCCCCGACGAGCGTTGGGGCGAGCGCGTCCATGCGATCATCGTGCCCGCTTCCGGCACCGCGCCGGGGCTCGACGATATCCAGCTGCACTGCCGCGCGCTGATCGCGGGATACAAGATCCCGCGTAGCGTCGAACTGCGCAGCGACCCGCTGCCGCTGTCGGCGGTCGGCAAGGTTCTCAAGACCAAACTGCGCGAGCCCCACTGGCAGGGCCACGCCCGCCGGGTGAGCTGAGCGCTTTCGCTCTCCCCCATTATATTTTCGAGGATGCGATATCCGATGTCCGAAATCCTGCCGACCGTTTTCGAGTGCCTGACTGCCAGCGAGCTCAAGCAGCGCCTCAAGCTGCCGCTCATCGCGGCACCGATGTTCAAGGTGTCGAGCCCCGAACTGGTCACCGCCGTTTGCCGCGCCGGCGCGATCGGTGCCTTTCCCTCGATCAACGCGCGCACGCCCGCACTTTTCGATGCTTGGATGGCCCGCCTCGGCGAGGCACTGTCCGAAGCACTGCCCGACGGTTCGCGCCCCGCACCGCCGGCGGTCAATCTTCTCACCCACGACAGCAATCCGCGTTTTGAGCCCGACTTCGAGATCGTCCGCAAATGGCGGGCGCCGGTCGTGATCACGAGCGTCGGAAAGCCCGAGATCGTGATCGATGCCGTGCATGGCTACGGTGGCCTCGTCTTCGCCGATGTCGTCTCGTTGCACCACGCCCGGCGCGCGGCACGAAGCGGCGTCGACGGCATGGTGCTACTTTGCGCAGGTGCCGGTGGACAGACGGGGCGCCTCAACCCGATGGCCTTCGTCGAAGCCGTGCGCCAGTTCTATGACGGTATCCTGATCGTCGCCGGCGGGATCACCCGCGGTTACCAACTGCGCGCCATCGAGCTGATGGGGGGCGATGTCGCTTATTGCGGCACCCGCTTCATCGTCACGCCCGAAAGCAGCGCGCCCGAAGAGCATAAGGCCGCGATCATCGGTGCGGAGATCGACGACGTCTGGGACAGCGATGCGATGAGCGGCATTCCCGCAAGCATGCTGCGCAGCTCGCTCGAGAAGCTCGGACTGACCCCCGAAACGCGATGGCTTCAGGAAAAACGCGACAAATATGATTGGAGCGCGGTCAAGGAAACGCCCGGCGTCTTTTCGCTCGGCCATGGTGCGGGCGATATTGCGAAGGAGGAGACGGCGGCATCGATCATCGCGCGGATGACCGACGAATACCGGCAGGCCGCGGCGCGCTAGCGCCCGCCTTTTACCCGCCGCTGGAACCGCCTGCGACCGGTGTCGCAGGCGGCGTTTGGCGTGGAAAATCCGGGGATAGCAAGCCGTGCAGCGGACGCATTGCCCTATGTAAATTCGAGATTGGACAGGACGCGGCACAAAGGGTCTTGTCGAAAGCGCGACGCGGCCCGGCAAGAGGCCCCGCGGGGGAGGTTTGAAGGCGAGGGGCGGCGGTAATCGCGCCCCGGACCGGTCTCGAATTCTCCCTCAACGATAACGGCAGCCTTCCCGTCGCCCGCGACGGACGCCGCGCTGCCAGAGAGAGGATTGAGGAGTTTTAGATGCGATTGACCATGAAGGCGCGCCAGTTGGTGGGGGGCAGCTGCCTGGGCTTGATGCTGGCGGCGTCGCCGAACGCATCGGGGCAGGAAACGGCGCAGCAGGACGCGTCGCCCCAGCAGACCGGAATCCAGGATATCGTCGTGACGGCGAACCGCCGCACCGAAAATGTGCAGGACGTGCCGCTGTCTATCACCGCGATCTCGCAGTCCGAAATCGCCAGCGAGCGCATCCAGTCGACCTCGGACCTCGGGCGCCTGGTTCCGACCGTCACCGACGCGGGCTTGCCGGCGGTGTCCGGGGGCGGCCTTACCATTCGAGGCATTCGCGGGAATGACCGCTCGGCGGGTGCCGATCCGCCGAACGGACTGTTCGTCGATGGCGTCTATTTCGGCCGGCCCGAAGATGGCGACGCCTTGCTGTTCGACGTCGAGCGCATCGAGGTTCTGCGCGGACCGCAGGGCACGCTGTTCGGCAAGAATGTCGTCGGCGGCGCGATCAACGTCACCACGCGTAAGCCGACGCAGGACCTGCACGCCACACTCATCGGCACCTATGGCAATTACAACCGGATTGAAGGGCAGGCGGCCGTGTCGGGACCGCTCAGTGATACGGTGGCGGCGAGCCTTGCGGTCCAGTCGCAATCGTCGGACGGCTATGTTCGAAACGTGATCACCGGCAACGACCTGATGGGGACAAGCCGCAACGCCATTCGCGGCCGCGTCGATTTCGAGGTCACGCCCGAGTTCACCAGTTCGATCTCGGCGAACTATGAGCGCGTCCGTGACGGAGGGCTTGCGTCCTACCAGGTCGCGAGTCCGGCTTTGCCGGCGGCCTATTATCCTGTCGATCTCAACCAGCCCCGCGATGCAGCACAGAATATCGACGGGTTCCGCAACCGCAACGCCTTCAGTTTCATCGCGACGCAGGATTACCGGGGCGAGACGATCGGCTTCAAGTCGATCACCGCCTATCGTGGATCGCGGAACCATACGTTCTACGACCTTGACGGAACGCCGGCATCGCTCGGGAGTCAGGAACAGTTCGATCGCTACCGGCAATTCAGCCAGGAGCTGCAACTATCCTCGCCCGAGGACGCCAAGGTGCTGCGCTGGGTCGCCGGACTCTACTATTTCCGGGCGACGACCGACCAACTCTCAGTCAACATCCTCCGACCGCCCGACGGCACCTTTGTCAATGTGCTCAACCTGCAGCTCGGTTTCGGTCCAGGGCCGCACGTCACGCCAAACTCGCAGGACGTCACCACCACCAACTATGCCGCCTTCGGACAGGCGACCCTCGCGGTCACCGACCAGCTGAATCTGACCGCCGGCATCCGCTACACGATCGAGAAGAAGAAGGGGCAGTCGGCAACCTTCGGCGATCGCGACGTCTCGCTGTTTCTCGGGACGCCGGAACTGCCGCTCCCGATCCTGGGCGGCCCGCTCACTGGCCGCATCGAGGGGAATATCGACCGCACCTGGAAGGCGTGGACCCCACGCTTCGCGATCGACTATTCGCCCACGGATGACGTTATGCTCTACGCTTCGGCGTCGCGTGGTTTCAAGGGCGGCGGATTTACCGGTCAGAACTCAACCCTGGACGTGATCTCGCGGACCTTCAATCCCGAGTTCGCTTGGAACTATGAGTTCGGTCTGCGCTCGCGGTTCTTCGACAACCGTGCGCAAGTCAACGCGACGCTATACCAAATGGATTACAGCAACCTTCAGGTGACGACGATCATCGGAACGTCGCGCGTGACCGACAATGCCGCCGACGCCCGAATCCGGGGTCTCGAGGTCGAAACCCAGTTCCTTCCGGCGGAAGGCCTGACGACCGCGATGTCCTATGCCTATACCGACGCCAAATATCTCGACTATGTCGATGGCTCGGGACGCGATCTCAGCGGCAACAAATTCCCGGGGGTGTCGCGGCACGTCATCAACTTCCGCACCGATTATAGTTTTGCGGTGGGCGGCGGCGACCTGACGCTCTCGGGCGGCCTGACCTACCGGAGCAAACGTCCCAATGATTCGGTCAATTCGCCGCAAGTGACGGTGGGGGCGCTGACCACCTTCGACGGATCCATTGCCTATGAAAAGGGTAGTGTCGAGCTCAGGCTGTGGGCGCGCAACCTGACGAACAAGCGCTACATCGTGACCGCGAACGACGTGACGGCCTTCTTCTACCTCTCGCCGACCACGGCGAATGACACGACGTCGAGCTTCCTCGTCAACTATTCGCAGCCGCGAACCTTCGGGATCACCGGCACCTGGCGATATTGACGCGCTTCCGGGGGGGGGGGCACCGGACACTGGCCGGGCAGCGCAGCGATGCGCCGCCCGGCTTTTCTTTAATCTCAAGCAGCCGATGTGGTTCCGGGAATGCCGGCCAGCTCGGCGGGCGTAATACCAAATCCCGTTGAGGCTGACTCACGGAGTGGATTCCCAAGCGGCTGATT
>JBIQHE010000047.1:0-19125 GCA_044508875.1 Sphingomonadales bacterium
ATACATCGTCCAATCAACCAGTGAGGAACTGTCCGGAAATTAAGGGGCAACGACAAACTGTAAGTTCGGAGGACCGCGCCTTATCGGCGCGGCGCCGCCTGATCCCCGCCGCGGAATGCTGCATGGGCACGGTACCGCGTCACCCTGCACAGCAGCAATTTCCTATACTTGGCAGCTGCGTGAATGGTCGGTTCCGGATATCCACGACCCATTGGTCCGTTGCAGGGAGCGACTTACCAGAGGCGCGAACCGGCCTCGGCTCGACCACCGAATGAATGGCTGCTTTCCGGCACAGCCCGATCAGTGCCGGAACGGCCGAATTGGGGCGCAAAGCCGCCGGGCCTGCGGGGAGGGATGCCCTACCTGCACCGGCCAATGAGCAAAAAATTGTGGCGCCACATGCGGATTAGGCCCAGATGCCGCGAAATGGCTGGCTGATCATAAGCGCCGGCAGCCTCGGCGGTTACCCACGCAATCGCGATATCACCGAAACATTCGACGGGCCGATCTCCTGTTCGGTACCTACTTTGCAAAAGTCGGGCTGCCTTAAAAATCGCTAAGTCTAATAATCACTAGCGTCTAAGCGACAACCTCACCCCCAACCGGGACGAGCCGAGATTGACTCGGGGGGACACATGCGAGACTCTAACTTGCGTAAAAAATGATGGTCGCATCCTGAATTTGTAACTCTATGAATTGGAGGCGAATGCGGGTGGACCGTCTTCCGATAGGTCAACAATTGAACCGCGGCGACGAACTGGTTTCGGCGCGCGAATGGTTCCGCTTGGCCCTCGGCACTGACTGCTCCATGGACATTAATCGCACGATTTCACACGCTAGCGCCCGGTTTCGGCGAAACCTGCCACGGCTGGTTGCCGATCGGATAGCCGAAATGCTGGTTAAAATCCGGTTAGCGGGAAAAATAAACAGCCGGAGAACCTAACCGGCCGAGATTGAATCTAAAGGACTCGGAAACAGGGTCCCCAAAGGGTCGTCGTAGTTACCTGTCGTCTTCGCGAAAGGTTGAACCATGACGCCAGCTTTTGCTCGAACCTGTGCCAGCGCATCATGTCGCTTCCGCTGATCCTCGCCGGCCCGATCCTGCGCAGGGTCGATGGCGAAGTCTGTTCGGCCTGGGTGGCGCTGAGCCGCCCGGCGACAGTGGGGATGACGCTTTGGGCGGGGACGCAGATGTCAACGGGCCCAGGTACCGTGGCGTCGGGCGACGCGCCGCTCGCGTCGGGGCAGGTCCAGACGCGCCGCTTCGGCGCCAACCTCCACATCGCCCTCGTCACCATCGATCTCAAGGGCCCGCCCGCGGTCGCGCTCGCGCCAGGATCGCTCCACAGTTACGACATCACTATCGACGGCGCGGCGAGCCTGAGGACCGAGGGGTTGTTGAAGGACGAGGTCGCCGGGACGCGGCTGGCCAATGTCGATACCGGAATCGATGCCGGCGACGGCAGCGCCGGCTTTAACGCGCCGCTGCACCTCGCGCTCGGTTACGACACCGACCGCCTGCCCTCTTTCGTCACCCCCGGTGCAACGATGGAGTCGCTGCGCATGGCGCACGCGAGCTGCCGCCGCAGCAACGCCGGCGGTTATGACGCGATGGCGTGGCTCGACGATTTCATCAAGGCGAACAAACTGAACCCTGCCGAGCGGCCGCAGCAGCTCTATCTGACCGGCGACCAGATCTACGCCGACGACCTCGGCACCGCGCTGCTCCCGATGCTCACCCGCCTCGGCGCCGAACTACTGGGCGGGGTCGAGAAATTCCCGGTCAGCGAGACCGCGGGCCAGGAATTCGAACTCAACGTCGACAAATTCCCGCCGCAGCGCCGCGGGCTGATCGTGCGCGAAAAGGCGCGCTTCTCGACCACCGACAGCCGCAACCATCTGCTCGGTTTCGGCGAGTTCGCCGCTATGTATTGCGCCGCATGGAGCAGCCGCGTCTGGCAGGAGCTGGGCAATGAATTTTCGACCTTCGTCGATTTCTCGCCCGACAACGCCGACACCGCCGCCTTCCTCAGCAAACCCGAAACCGAAGTCGGCGGCAGCCTCGCCAAATGGAAGGCCGATCCCGATCACGGGCTGACGTCGATCGAGCGCGAGACGAAACAGGTCCGCATCTATCGCGACGCGGTGCCCAAGGCGGCGCGCGCGCTCGCCAACTGCATCACCTACATGATCTGGGACGATCATGAGGTCACCGACGACTGGAACCTGACCGGCCGCTGGCTGAGCCGCGTCTATTCGAAGCGTCCGGGAAAGGCGATCATCCGCAACGGCATGATCGCCTATGGCCTGTTCCAAGGCTGGGGCAACGATCCCAAGGCGTTCGCCGCCGACGGCAACAACAAGGATTTCCTGACCGAGGCCGAAAGCATCTTTGCGGGCAACGGCCCCTTCCCGTCGGGCGCGACGAACCGGATGGACGAGATACTGGGCTTTCCGGGTGCGGCCGCGGACAAGCGCGCGAAGTGGCATTATCGCGTCGACGGCCCGCGCCACCGGACACTCGTTCTCGACACGCGCACGCGGCGCGACACCGGCAATGCGGCATCGACCAAGCCGCCCAAGCTGCTCGGCGGCACGCTCAGCGATCAGGTTCCCGACGGCCCGCTGACCGACGGCCGCGAGCTGCTCGTCGTCGTCTCGGCGGCGCCGGTGCTCGGGCCAACCTTGTTCGACAAGGTGTTCCAGCCGCTCACCGCGGCGATCAAGGACACGTCGAACGCGATCGGCAAGATGCTCGAGGACGCACCCTATAACGCCGCCGAGGAACTGAAGCAGACGGTCAAATATACCGACGGCGACGAGCATCGCGACGTCGAAGGCTGGGCGGCCGACGAGGGACATCAGGAAGCGCTGCTCAAAAAGCTTGGCAGTTATCCGCGCGTCGTCATCCTGTCGGGCGACGTGCATTTTTCCTGTTCGATGACGCTCGATTACTGGAAGGGAACGACACCGACCCCGTCGCGGATCGTCCAGCTAACCTCCAGCGGCGCGCGCAACGGCTGGCCGATCAAGATCGAAAGCCAGTTCCGCAAGAATACCGTCTTTCAGGACCTGCTCGGCGGCGTGCTCGTAGAACGGCTTGCCTGGACCGGCCCCGCCAAGATCACCGTCCCTGCGGGTTCGCACATCAGCCCCGGCCGGCGCGGACGGATGAAACGGTCGCCGGCCCTGCTTCCCGTGCTCGGCTGGCCCGCCGGAACGACGATCGATACCGCGCCCGACTGGCGCTGGCGGCTGAAGCTCGTCCGCGACACGCGCACCGGCGGGCAGAACGGCGCACCGCCCGACCCGCCGCCGCTGGCGACCGACATCAATCCGGCCGCCAGCTTCGCGGGCTATGTCGGGCTGGCGAAGCGCCATGCGGTCGCGACGATGACGATGCCGCGGCTACTGCGTACCCTGATGTTCCTCAGCAATATCGGGCTGGTCAGCTTTCGCGACGCCGGCGGCACCGTCACGCTGACCCACCGCCTGCTTTCGGCGAGCGCGCCGAGTTCGCAGACCTTTGCCGTCAACACCCTCCACGAGGCGAGCCTCGCCCCCTCCACCGAAGCGCCCCCGACGCTGCTGACCAATTGAGGCGATCATGGCCGACGAACCCAATGTCTTCGAAAAGATCGTCAAATGGTTCAAGGAAGCCGCCGACTGGGTGCAACAGAACCTCGGCGACCCCGAAATCGCCACGGCGCTCCGCGAAGATCTGGGGCTGAAGCCCGGCGCCGATCTCAGCCCGGCCGACAAGGCGAAGTTCGTCGCGTTCAAGGACGGGCTCGACCCCGACAAGGTCGCGTTCGACGCGACGGTGGCGGAGATCGCGCAAGCGGTCGAGGGCTTCATCCAGCTCGGCGAAACACTGAAGGACCCAGCGTCCGGCGAGGTTGCGTGGGATATCGCCTATCTGCTCGGCAACATCGCGCTCGCCGACACGCTGCGGGTGCGTTTCCCCGCTATTTACGCGCTCGGCAAGCTCGGGCTGCTCGTCTCCGATGATCCCGATGCGGTCGAACAGTTCGACCCCGCGATGCTGATGAAGATCCTGCGCGGCGAAACGCCACAGGATGCCAGCCAGTTGCTGTTCGACCGCGTCTCGCACGGGCTGTCGCTGATCCCGACGATCATCGACATCCTGCTCCAGCAATTCGACAAGACCGGATACGTCGATTATTTCTATGGTTGGGACCCGATCCCGGGATCGCCGACCCCGCTCGCCGATCTCGCTTCCGCGCGCACGCTGACGATGTTGCTCGGCCCCCAGGATGTTGCCCGCGCCGCGGTCACGATGGCGGGCGTGCCCGACGGCGACGGCGGCCCGGGTATGATCGTATCGCTCGGCGGCGACTTTAAGGAGAAGTTCACCAGCACCGACGGGCTGGAGGCCGAATTTCACATCGGCGCCGCGGGCGCACTCAGTCTCTACATCCCCTTCGGTTCGGACGCGGGCGACCTGCGCGCCGACGGATCGCCGGACGTCTTCTTCAAGCTTGCGATGGCTAAGGCTGGCAAAGCCGGAAAACCCGCCTTCCTGATCGGCGAGGCGACTGAAAGCCGGCTTGAATTCGGCAAGATCGGCGCGGGGGTCGAAATCGCCAACGACCGTGCCGCGGTGCTGTTCAGCATCACGAACGGCGCCCTCGTCATCACGCCCGGCAAGGCCGACAGCTTCCTCAAGAAGATATTGAGCGACGACATCCGCGTTGGTTTCAACCTGAAGATGAAGGTCGATAGCCAGAGCGGGCTGACCTTCGAGGGCGGGACCGGCATCGCGGTCACCATCCCCATTGAAAAGACGATCGCAGGCGCGCTCACGATCCACCATATCACCATGGGTCTCGGCCCGAGCAGCAAGCCGCAACAGGACCTGTCGCTTGAGGCGTCGGGGGCGTTCGGGGTCAAGCTGGGGCCGTTCCAGGCGTCGGTCGATCGCCTCGGCTTCACGCTCGACATGGCGTTCCGCGACGGCAACCTCGGCTTCATGGACCTGTCGCTGGGGTTCAAGCCGCCCAACGGCCTCGGCCTGCGGCTCGACGCGACGGTCGTGAAAGGCGGCGGCTATCTCTATATCGATCCCGCCAAGGGCGAATATGCCGGGGTGCTCGAACTCAAGATCGACCTGCCTTCGGTCAAAATCGGCATCAAGGCGATCGGCATCCTGACGACGAAGATGCCCGACGGCAGCGACGGCTGGGCGCTGCTGCTGCTGATCTACGGCCAGTTCCCGCCGATCCAGCTTAGCTGGGGCTTTACCCTCACCGGCCTCGGCGGGATGATCGGCCTGCAACACGGCGTCAGCATTGACGCGCTGATATCGGGCATGAGCAGCGGTGTACTCGACGACATATTATTCCCGGCGAACCCCGTCGCTGACGCGCCGCGGATCATCAACCGGCTGCGCACAGTCTTCCCCGTCACCCCGCGCGCACTGGTTCTGGGGCCGATGGTCGAGATCGGCTGGGGCACGCCGAATATTGTCACGATCCGCATGGGCGTGCTGCTGCAACTCGACAATGCGCTGGGACAGGGCGACCAGCCGATATCGTTCAGCCGCGTCGCGATCCTCGGGCAGGTGCTGGCGCAGCTTCCGCCCGGCGTGAAGGCCGACCTCACCGTTCTCAAGCTGCTCGTCGATTTCGTCGGCGCGATCGAGGTCAATCCGTTCCGCATCGGCTTCGTCGCGCGGCTGCGCGACAGCTATGCCGGCAAGAAGCCGCTGAAGATCGATTTCGGCGGCATGCTCGTCGTGCAGGCGGTGTTCGGCGACCGGCCAAGCTTCGTCATCGCCGCGGGCGGCTTCCATCCCGATTTCCGCGACATCCCTCCGGGCGTGCCGAGCCCGATCGACCGGCTGTTCGCCGCATTCCCGATCAACATCTTGAAAATCCGCATCGAGGCCTATTTCGCGGTCACCCCTGCGAGCATCCAGGCGGGCGCGAACGCATCGCTGAAGGCGGGTCTCGGTCCCGTCGACATCGAGGCGAAGCTCGGCTTCGACGCTATCTGCTACCTCGTCCCCAGCTTCCGTTTCGACGTCAAGATCTACGGCTCGGCCTCGCTCAAGTTCAAGGGCCACAATCT
Organism: Sphingomonadales bacterium; assembly: GCA_044508875.1. Taxonomy (GTDB): domain Bacteria; phylum Pseudomonadota; class Alphaproteobacteria; order Sphingomonadales; family Sphingomonadaceae; genus Sphingopyxis; species Sphingopyxis flava_A. The sequence continues at coordinate 6,094 of JBIQHE010000047.1, forward strand.
CGCGGGCATCGCCTTCGAATTCCGCCTCGAAGGTCCCGGCCGCTGGCGCGCGCGCGGCTTCGGCAAATTCTCGATCCTCTTCTGGGACATCGAGGTGCCGTTCGACGAAAGCTGGGGCGAGAATGTCCAGGTCGAACAGCAATCGACCAACGCGCAGGCACTGATCGCGGGCGAACTGCAAAGTCCCGGCAACTGGACCGCGCAAATGCCGATCGGCATCGACCCGCTGGTCAATATCGCGCGCATCGACGGCGGCGAAAAGCTGCTTGCCCACCCGCTCGGCACGCTGACCTTCACGCAGAATGCACTGCCCTTCGACCTCGACCTGCAACGCATCGGCGCGAACCGGGTCGAAGGGCAGACGCGGTTCGGGATCACCGAGGGCTATATCGGCAATCCGGCGGGCAGCCAGCCGGCGACGCCGCTGCAACAGCATTTCGCGCTCGGCGAATATCGCGACCTCAGCGACGCCGAAAAGCTCAGCAACCCGAGCTTCCAGTCCTTCACCGCGGGCGCCCGCTTCGGCAGCACCGCTTACAGCGCCGGCGCTGCCGCGCCCGATCAGGACCTCGATTATGAAACGCTGTACCTCGAGCCCGAGCCTGACCTGAAATTTCCCTTCTCGCGTATCCGCTTCCGCGAACGCGCGGTCATGGCGGTGGGTATCGACGCGATCCGCAAGCAGGCGCGACAGGGCGCGGCCGCCTTCTCGGCGCTGCGCACCGACGACCGGCTGACGCCGAAAATAAACCAGAAGGTCAGCGTTGGCGACGCGCGGCTCGCCGCGGCGAACATCGACACGATGGCCGACGCCGGGATCGCCTTCGATCAGGTCGCCGCGCATTCGCCCGCGCTTGCCGCCGATGCGCTCGGCCGGCTCGGCGCCGGGTCGGTGCAGGTCGTCGAACAGTTCGAACTGGCATGAAGGAACCGGGATAATGGCACAGGCTGCATATCGTTTCCTTCCCTGGGCCCGCCGCGGGCTCAGCACCATGGTCGCCGCACCCGACACGGGGCAGGACCTGCCGCAGCGCCCTTCGCTCGCGGCGGGGCTGACCGTCAGCGGCGCGGGCTCGCACGGCGTCGAGCTGTCGCTCTATGGCCCCGCCGACGTTATCGGAATCGACCCGCGGCTGATCATCCGTACCGACCCGAAGCCGCACACCACCGATTGCGAGCCCAATTATCTCGCCGGAATCGAATTCGACCTGCCCGAGCTTCCCTGGCTCTTCTCGCCCGCCTCGGCCGGCGCGCAGGAACATCTCCGCCCCTGGCTCGTGCTCGTCGTCCTCGAAACCAGCGGCGACCGCCGCGTCGCGCTTCCCCGCGTCGAACCCGGCCGACCCCTGCCATTCCTCGAACTGACCTCGGAGCAGGTCGCCGAACAATTGCCAGATCTGTCGCAAAGCTGGGCATGGGCACACGGCCAGTTGCTCGGCGAAAAGGGCGCAGGCGGCGACAATGCGGCAGCGCTCGCGGGCGACCCTAACCTCAACCTGTCGCGCATTCTCTGCCCGCGCCGGCTCGAACCGATGACGAGCTATATTGCGTGCCTCGTCCCCGCCTTCGACCTTGGCGTGCTGCGCGGAATCGGCGGAACGCCGGCACCGACCGCGGCCCTGAAACCCGCGTGGCGGCCCGACCAGCCCGCCGACATGGTGCTGCCCGTCTATTTCCACTGGAGCTTCTCGACGGGTCCGCAGGGCGACTTCGAATCGCTGGCGCGCGAGCTGAAGCCGTTCAAATGCCCGCCCACCGTCGGCACGACATCGATGTTCATCCGGGACAGCCTGCCCGGCCTGTTCGACACCACCCCCGCCGCGACGCAGGACAAGCCGGTGTGGATGGATGGCGCGCTGCGCGCATCGGAAGGCGAGCCCGCGACGCTGTCCGACATCGACCCGGCGTTCCAGCAGGCGATCGCGACCGAGGTCAATGCGCCCGCCGATATCGCCGACCGCAGCGCCCCCGATTCGACGCGCGCGATCGCCGCGCCCATCTATGGTGGCTTTCACGCCAAGGCTGTGCGCGTTCCCGCCGCCAGCCCGAAATGGCTGAAGGAAATCAACCTCGACGCCCGTGCGCGCGCCGCCGCGGGTCTCGCCGCCGATGTCGTGCGCGCGAACCAGGAAATCTTCATGCAGAGCTGCTGGGAGCAGGTCGGTAAGGTGCTGGAGGCGAACGCGCTGCTGAACCAGAGCCGCCTCGCCACCGAGGCGCTGGCACAACTCCACGGCCGGATCACCGCGCTGCCCGCGGCCAGCCAGCTCGCACTGATCGCGCCCGCACGCAGCCGCGTGACCTTCGGCGCCTTCACGATTGCCGCGGGCGTCGCGCGCTCCAGCCTGCCCGACGCCGCGCTGTCGCCGACCTTCCGCCGGATGCTCAGCCCCGGCCGGCCCGCGCTGCGTCAGGCGGCGCGCCTGATGGCGACCTCGCCCACGACCGAGCTGGTCGAACGCATGGCGCGCGGGCAGGCAAGCGTCGATCCGAACCAGTTCACCCCCGACGGCCTCGACCGCATTCGCGCGTTCGACAGCATCAACCCGGGACGCAACCCTGCCGCCGCGATCGACCTGTCGGTCATCGGCCTCGCGACGAGCGTGCGCGCGCAGGACGTCGCGCAGCTCAAACAGATGGCGGGCGCCATCGCCCCCGTTCAGCCGCCGGTGGCGCTTCGTCCCGACTTGATCCGCACCGGCATCGTCACCGACCTGCACGTCATGGCGCTCGCCGACAGCGCGGGAGCCGCGCCGCTAGGCGAAACGATCGACCTGATGGTCGCGACCGCGACCGGGTCGCCCCGCGCCGAAGCCTTTCTGCTCGATCGCAATGCAGAGGGAGCGGTCATGATGTCGGCGATCGATATCGGCAGCGACGGTCAGGCGATGATCCGCACCCCGTCGGGCACCGCCGACCGCGTGATCGCCAGCTTCGGCGACGGCTTCACGACGCGCGCGACCGCCGATTTCACCGCAGCGCTGACCGCGCTGCCCAAGGGCGTGCTCGGCGGAGACGCGCCGCTGACCATCACGCGCGGCAACAGCGGCGAAGTGATGGGCGGCGACTTTACCGGCATCGGCCGCAGCCGCCGCTTCAAGCCGCGCCGCCCCGCGGGCGAGGCCCGCCCGGTCGCCGACCTGTTGAAGGACCGCGTCGTCCTCGACAAATATTCGGAAGCGTTCGCCAACACGGTCGATCTGCTCGCGATCAACCAGGTCGACCGGCCGCTCCAGGTCGTGCCTTTCGACCTCGCCGGCGCTGCGAGCGCCACCGCAGTCAAGTTCGACCCGCGCCGGACGATCCCCGGTCGGCTCGCCTCGATGATCCAGCTCGGCGGAGTCGATCTTTTCGCGGGCGCGGGCGGCGCCATATCGGTCCTGCCGACGATCGACCGGATCATGTGCGCGCCCGAGCTTCCGGAACCTGCCTATTCGCGGCTCGCGAAGTTCGACAATCGCGCCTTCCTGCCCGGCATCGACGCGATCCCGCAGAACACGCTGACCCTGCTCGAAACCAATCCGCGCTTCATCGAGGCCTATATGATCGGCCTCAACCACGAAATGAACCGCGAGCTGCTGTGGCGCAGCTATCCGACCGACCAGCGCGGCACGCCCTTCCGTCATTTCTGGGACTGGGACGACGGCGATCCCGACATCGAACAGATCCATGCCTTCGCGAACAAGCCGCTCGGCCACAACACGCGCGGCGGCGCGGTCGGCGGCAATCTGGTGCTGCTTGTCCGCGGCAACCTGCTGCGCCGCTATCCCAACAGCACCATATCGGCCTGGCGCGCGGTGCCGGGCAACGGCCGCCCGGTGCTGATGCCCGATCCGGGCCCGGCAGATTACAAACCCGCCGTGTTTTTCGGTGGCTTCGAACCCGACGTCAGCTTCGCGGGCTTCTCGCTGACCCGGCCCGAGATCGTCGCTGGCGAGGGCTGGTTCTTCGTCATCGAACAACAGGTGACCGAACCCCGCTTCGGCTTCGACGAGGAGAAGCGCGGCGCAACCGCCGCTAACCCGGGCAACTGGCGCGACGCGCGCTGGATCGACACCGGTACGACGCCGGGCGGTCATCTCGCGATGAACGGGCGCCTCGCCGGGCATCAGGCCGGCGGCGTGACCTATGCGCTCGACGCCGCCCACCTCGCCGCTGCCGCGATGCAGCGGCCGTTCCGTCTGGCCGTCCACGCCAGCCACCTGACACAGATTTAGGGAGACGCCGCGATGCCGCCGCCATCCTTCACCTCCCGCGACCTCCGCTCGCTCGACAAGCTGCGCGGGCAGGAGATCAAGATTCAGGACAAAGTCGTCGCGGCCGAGGTCAAACTGTCCGAGCAACAGGACAAGCTCGACGCACTCGTCCGCGCGGGCGCCAGCGACGCGAAGATCGAGGCGCTGCAGGAGAAGATCGACAAGATCGTCAACGGGCGCGAGACGCTGCGCGACCAGCTCGTCAACATCCGCGACCGGGCGAACGAGTTCAACGAACGCATCCCCGATCCGCGGATCGAGGCGATGATCCCCAATTTCCGCGCCGACACCCCCGTGATGATGCTGCCGGTGCGCCTCGAAACGCGCTATTTCGACGGCAACAAGGAGCTGCGCATCCGCATTTTTCCCGATCAGGTGCATATCGACAATCACGAGACCGAACTGACCGAAGACGAGGTCGCGGCTGGACAATTCTACTGGCAGACGCGCTGGAATGCCGCGAATGCCGAGGCGGAAACCGAAGCCGGGAAAAGCGCCTTCGCCGAACTCGCGCGTCGTTTCCGCCCACGTCGCGCCGCGTGGATCGCCTATTCGATGACCCCGACAAATGTCGCCCCGCCGCCGCGACAGGCCGCCCCCGCCTTTCCCTCCCCCGTGCGCCGCGCCAGCGCATGGAGCCGCGCCGCCTTCGCAACATTGCTGCCGACACGCTGGGTCGCGGTCGGCTACCTCCGCGACGGCAAAGGCAATCTGACCCCTGCGTTCCGGAAATCGGGCGGCATCGTCGCCGACCGGATCAACACCGGTATCGATCCGCGCGCGCAGGCGACTCCGGCGGTCGACGCCGACGGCGTCGCGACCGAAGTGCCGCTCGACGAGGGCCTCAAATGGATCGCCGATTTCGGCGCCGCAGAGGCAGCCGGCATGGCGATGCGCGTCGTCACCGGCGATCTTGAGGCGGCGCTGCGCAACGCCGGGCGCACGCTCGCGGGAATGACGCTGGCCCGCCTCGTCGTCTATGGCACCAACGCCACGTTGACCGGCGAGGCCGCTGCGGCGCGGCTCGAGACGCTGCTGGCGGCGCATGTATATGCCGACGGGCTCGCGCTGCTGCCCCCCGGCACGCCGACGAACAACAGCGAGGCCGACGCCTCCGGCCTCGATTCCTCCGACCCCGTCGCCATCGCGGCGATGGACCCGATGCGCACCGCACCGGCTTCCACGCCGGGCCTCGACACCCTGTCGCAGGCCTTGGGGGTCAACGCCGCCGCTGGACATCTCGACCGCATCGCGGGCGCCGAAAGCGCCGAACAGATCACCGCAGGCCATATGATCAACGCGCTGTGGAGCGCGACTTTGGGCCAGACTCTCGACCAGATGTTCGATCCGGCGATGAGCGATGCCGACATCGGCCGGCTTCGCGATCATGCGGTTGCGAATCTCCGTCCCGGCGGCGCGCTGCCGGTCTTGCGCGTCGGCAGCCAGCCCTATGGAATCCTGCCGGTCACCCCGCTCGCGCTCTTCAAATCGCGGGACGAGGTCGAGGAAAAGCTGGCGCAAGTCATCGGTGCCGTACGCGGCATCTGGACCCGCGCCGCCGACAATGCGCCCTATATCCAGCGCGCCGGCAAGACGCTGGCCGAGAATATGGAAGCGCTGCTCCAGCACGGGCCGATGGCGGCGTCGAACAGCTTTCGCCGCGTCTACGGCCCGATCATGACCAAGAACGCCAATATCGATCCCGCGCTCAGTGCGACGCAGGAACGCACGCGCAGCATGATCCTCGGCGCGCTCGGCGTTTCGGCGAAGCTCCGGATATCGGGGATGACCGCCGAGGCGCGCCAGCATCGGCTCGGCGCGCCGTTCGTGCAGGCGCGCTTCGGCGAGGCCGGCGCACCACTGCAACCCAATTATCTGGCCGACATGGCGATCGAGGCGGGCAAGACCGACGGACGAGCAGCGCTCGCCGCGCGCGGCAATGCGGGAACGTTGCTCGAAACGCTCGCTTCGCACGCCGCGCTCTACGAACTCGATCGCGCCGCGGCGGGCGTCGTTCACAAGGAGCGCGCCGAGCGTGAGGGCGTCGCCATCCCCCCTCGCCTCGCGCTGCGCATCGATGAGATGGTCGCGGTCGACCCGCCGAAGTTCGAGGAGGTGCGCGGCCGCACCGCGCGGCAGGTGGTGCTCCAGTCCCCCGCCGACATGGGGCGGATGGTCCTGTCCGAACGCACCGGAACCCGGACGGTGGTCAATTATGTCATCGGCCAGCTCTTCGACCTGCAGGGCCGCGACCGCGACGATGTGGCGCGATACCAGTCGGTGATCGACAGCCTGAATTACCTGTCGACCCGGCCAACGACCGAGCTCGACCGTGCGACGCGCGGCACGCTCGACGCCTATAGCTACCGCCTCGATGCGTGGATCTCGTCGCTCGCGAACCGGCGGCTCGCATCGTGGCGGGCGAACCCTGCCAGCAAGGGATTGCACATCGGCGGCTATGGCTGGGTCGAAAATCTGAAGCCCGACCGGCGGCCCGACAGCGAGGGCTATATCCATGCCCCGTCGCTACAACAGGCGCAGGCGGCGGCGGTGCTGCGCGCCGGGCACCTCGCGCATCGCGATGCCGCGGGCGCGGCGCTGGCGATCGACCTTTCGTCGCGGCGCGTGCGGATGGCGCTCACCCTGCTGCGCGGGGTCGCACAGGGCCAGCCGCTGACAGCGCTGCTCGGCTATCGGCTCGAACGCCGGCTCCGCGAGACGAACATCCAGTTCGCCAAGTTCATCCTGCCGCTGCGGCGCCTGTTCCCGCTCAATCCGCCTGCGGGCGACACGGTGCTGGGGTCGCAGGAAGCGATCGCCGCGCGCGATGTCGTCGACGCGGTCAAGCTGCTCGACCGCCGCCGCGTCGGCGGCAACTGGCTGCAGGGGCTGACGCTCGCGCTATCGGCCGCCGAAAAGGCGGGCATCGAAGCCGTCGTTGCTGAAATCGACGGCATGTTCGATGCGGTCGCCGACCTGCTCGTCAGCGAAGGCGTCTACCAGCTCGCCGGCGGCAACCTCGAACGCGCCTCGGCCGCGCTCGGCGGCATGGACCGGCAGAACCGCCCCGTGGAGCCCGAGGTCGTGCGCACCCCGCGCTCGGGCCTCGCCTTTGCCCAGCGCGCCGGCACGCTCCTTTCCTCGCAGGAACCCGGCGCAGACTGGGCGGCGTTCCCGGCCGACAGCCGCGCCGTCGCCGAACCCTTCCTCAACGCGTGGGTCGCGCACCTGCTCGGCCAGCCGAAGCAATGGGGTTTTGCCGCGAACCTCGTCATCCCCGGCGGCGGCACGCGCCCGCTCGATCCGGTCGGCCTCGCCGCCTTCGACTGGTCGCCGATCTCGATTGCGATCCTGTCCGAGCCCGGCAGCAACGAGCGGCCGAGCGGGCTTCAACAGAAGCTCGCATCGCTGTTCGCCGCCCAGGTCAGCGCCGCCGAACGCGACGCCGACGCCGAACTCCACCTGATGCCCGATCCCGCCGCGGGGGCGCGGAACGGCCTTACCGCGCTCGAAGCCCTGCTCGCGCGCATCCGCACGGTCATCAACCGCCACCGCCCCGCGAACGCGCTCGACATCGCCCCGCCGGGAACCGAGGCGCCTTCGGGCGCCGACCCCGAAATCGTCGAAAAACGCGCCGACAAGGTCGCGGCGGCGCAAGCCGCGGCGCGCGGCGCTCTCGACGATGCGCTGGCCGCCGCCAACCCGTCCGCCCCCGCGCTCACCAAGGCGCTCGACCGCGCCAATTCGGCCGGCGCGCGCGACGCGGTGGTGGCCACCGACAATGTCGACGCGCTCGTCGAACAGGCGCGGCAGGTCAGCGGCATAATGGGTCAGGCCGAGGCACGGCTCGCCGCGCTCGCCGATGATTTCAACGCCGCGTTGGCGACCGACGACGACAAGGTCGAACATCATGTCCGCCGGCTGAAGGCGATGCTGGGTGAAGGTTTTCCGGTCCTGCCGCCCTTCACCCTGCCCGCCACGCTTCGCGGCGAATGCATGGCCAGCCTCGCCGCCGCCGACAGCCTGCTCGGCAAGGGCGGCGCGCAGTTGCACGGCTGGATGTCGCGGATGGCCGAAGTCCGGCCACGGCTCGGCGAACTGACGGGCTGCCTGATCGCCAGCGAGATGGCGGGGTCCGGCCTGCCGGACCTCAAGGTCGCGCAGTTCCCGCACGCCCCCGACACCCGCTGGATCGGCTTGCCGCTCGACAAGACCAGCCCCGCGCACGTCGACCTTAGCCTCGTCGTCCATGCCCCCGGGCTCGATCCTACCGATCCACCGGCGCTGCTCGCGGGGCTGATGAGCGACGACTGGACCGAGACGATCCCCGCCGCGAAAGAAACCACGGCGATCAGCTTTCACTATGACGCGCCCGGTGCAAGGCCGCCGCAGGCGCTGCTCCTCGCCGTCCACCCCGATCCCGCGGCGGGCGGCTGGTTGCCGTCACAGCTTCTCGCCACGATCAACGAGGCGCTGGACCTCGCGCGCATCCGCTGCGTGCGTCCGCAGGATCTCGACATGATGGGCGCGCTGCTGCCGCTCGTCTATCTGCCGAACAGCTATACGCGCGACGTCCCGAGCGTCGATTTCCGCAAGCTGCGGCTGCTGGTGGAGGCGATGATTCCCGCCCACCTAGCCACCGTCATGGGAAAGGCCTGATACCATGCCGCTGATCGTCAAAAACGCCGCCTTCGCCACCGCCGCGGTCATCAAGCCCAGCCTGACCATCTGGTCGCGGCTCGAGGTGCAACCGACGACATCCGACTATGCGCCCGCGCTCGCCGCGGGAGTGGCCGATCCGCTGTGGATGCTCGCGCGCCAGTGGCAGTTCGGCGAATATGGCGGCGAGGATGCGGGCTCGCCGATCGCGGTGAAGGTCGAGGCCGACGAAACGGTGCTCGCCCGCTATCTCGCGGGCGCATTCGGCAACGATCCCGCCGCCGATGCCACCGACTATGATCCGCTGGACCAGCCGCTCGAAACATTGGTCGAGGCCGAGGCCCCAGACCTTGCGGGGCCCCTGGCGGGGGTCTGGGCGGGGCAGCATTTCCTGCGAATGCTCGCGGCCGCAGGTCTGTCCGACGGGATCAGCGGCGTTGCCGACTATAAGTTCGAAGATCCCGGCGCGGTCGATCGCGATATTGACCCGCAGGGCGCCGACTGGGTCGAGCTCGCTGCACTCGGGGCGGTCGACGGGCACAAACTCGCCGCCGCGATCGCAAAAGCGGGCGGCGTTCCCCCGGGCATCGGCAACGAAGCCGGACTGAAGGCGCTCTGCCTCGAATGGCTGGACTGGTATCGCGGCGGGCTGCCCGCCGAACGCGCGTCGGCGTGGCTGCCGAACCGGCTCGAATATGGCTTCGCGGCATCGACCGGCAAGGGCGGCGGCAAGGAAGATGTGTTGGTTGCCGAGGAATATTCCGACGGAAAGCTCGACTGGTACAGCTTCGACCTCGCCGATGCCCCGTCGCTCGGCGGCAATCGCACGGTCCGCGATATCAAGCTGAACCCGATGCTGCCGACCGCGGCGCGCTTCGGCGGCATGCCGTCGGACCGCTTCTGGGCGTTCGAGGACGGCAAGGTCAATCTGGCGCAGGTCAGCGCGGGGCCGACCGACATCGGGCGCCTGCTGATGCTCGAATTCGCGCTGGCGTTCAGCAACGACTGGTTCGTCATCCCCGTCGAATTGCCGGTCGGCTCTCTGTTCCGCATCCGCCAGTTCACCGTGACCGACACCTTCGGGGTGACCAGCCCGGTCGAGCGCGCTGGCGACGCCGCGGGGACGCCCTGGCGGATGTTCGAGCTCGACCGCGCCGACGGCGCACGCAGCGACGCCTTCCTCCTCGCCCCCTCGATCGACGCCCGGCTGGAGGGCGATCCGATCGAGAATGTCGCGCTGTTCCGCGACGAGATGGCGAACATGGCGTGGGCGGTCGAGCGCAAGGTTCCCGGCGCGATGGGGCTACCGGTCGACCGCTATCTGGAGGCGACCAAACGCAGCGCCGCGCAACGCTTCGCCGACCTCAGCCATATCACCGCCGAACTCGTCTATCGCGTCTCGACGAGCGTTCCCGAACATTGGCTGCCGCTCGTCCCGGTGCCGAAGGACGACCGCTCGCTCGCCGAATTCGGAATCGAACTCGAACGCCGCGCGATGCTTCGCCATCTGGACGACGGCACCGTCGAACCGGTCTATCCGCACGGCATCCTGCTGCGCACCGACCTGTCGAAGACCCCCGCCGACGAACCGGCGCAACGGCTCGAGGACGAGGAGGTCCCACGCGACGGGGTAGCGGTCACGCGCAAGGCGCAATTTGCACGCTGGATCGGCGGCGAGCGACTGCACTGGATCGGCCGCGGAAAAACGCCGGGCAAGGGCGAAGGCGCCAGCGGGCTACGTCATGACATCCGGGTGCGAAAGGACCAATTGTCGCCTTGAGCTGCCGCACGCCGTCATCACGATAATTTGACCGATAGCCAATCAACCCGGTGCAATGCGGAACGATGTCAGCTGCCGTATAAATGACCGCTTCCAAGGGAGGGGGTATGAAGGCTGAAGGGCAAAAATCGGGCGCAAAGCCGTCAGGGGCCCCGACGTGGGGATTTTGTGACGTTATCAGCTTTCGGCTATTGGAATTACCCGTTTCCCACAGTTCTCAAAATTGTGCACGAATGCAGTCAAGCACATGATTTAATTAACTAAATTGGCGTACTTTTAATCAGTAGGTCGCTGGTTCGAACCCAGCAGGGCTCACCACCATTTCCCCGCCATTTCCTGCAGATTTTTGCGAGGGTGGTGACCAATAATATTCTGGCAGAGTAAGTGAACGGGACGGATCCTCGCACGGTTTTAAGTCCGCGTGAATCGCCTTCGGCCCCCGGGGTCATCGAGGTGAAAAAACCGGATTGGTCGCCTTGATCGCGGGGGCAGTGCCCAAGCAAAATATCCCCGTGGCGGCCCGAACCTGGAGCCTGCAGCCGCGAGCCCCTAAACCACAATTTAAGATCGGGAACCGAAGAGGAATGGTGGGGCAAGTTCGGCGGGCCGACACCGTGAGAAATTCAGCCACTTGGCGACCCCATCATCCGACACGGGCTTCGCCTGATACCGATGATATCTTGGACGGCCATACCGGGCGAATGCGGCTAGTCTATGCGGCGCCGATCGGTGGCTGCAGGTTGTGATAGATCAAGACCGTGATACTCCACCCAAGCAGGATGTCGCACGGCCGCATTTCATGCCTATTCCCCGCCTTAGATTTCCGCTTCCAGGACGAGTTTTGTAATGCTGCACTTGATGCGACCGCCTAACAGGAAATGATGGTGGGAGATCCCTCAAGCTCAAATCCAGGGTTGATGAGACGTCTGACCCTCACCCACGCCGTGCTATACGGTGTCGGGGTCACCATTGGGGCCGGCATATATGTTCTGGTCGGGATCGCTGCTGGCCGCAGCGGCATGCACGCTCCACTGGGCTTTTTGATCGCCGCTATTACCATGGGTCTGACCGCGGCTTCGTTCGCAGAACTCGGTACCCGCATGCCGGTCAGCGCGAGCGAAGCTGCATATGTGGACGCGGCGTTCGGTCGTCGCTGGCTTACCATCGCGATGGGACTCCTCGTGGTCGCCTCAGCCGCGATTTCGGCTGCGACAATTGCGGCAGGAAGCGTCGGGTATCTCAAGGTTTTCCTCCCGCTACCCCCGGCCTGGATCGTTGTCGGGGTTATTCTTTCGATGGGCGCCATAGCCTGCCTGGCGACGACCCAATCGGTCGCCTTCGCCGGGTTGATGACCCTAATCGAAGTGGGCGGTTTGGTATTGATCGTCGCGGCTGGCCTCGCGCAGGGTAGCGAGGCTATCACGCGCTTGCCCGCGATGGTTCCCGCGGCTTTCGATGGTGCCGCGTGGGTCGCAGTCGGCAGCACGACCATAATTGCCGTCTTTGCCTTCATTGGTTTTGAACACCTCGTGAATATTGCCGAAGAACTGAGGGAGCCGAGCCGTACTCTGCCCCGTGCGTTGTTCATCACGCTGGGCGTCACGGCTCTGCTTTACATGCTCGTCGTGTGGATCTCGGTGATCACCGTTCCGCCGGACGAACTCGCCGAGGCATCCGCCCCGCTGGCGCTGGTGTTCCAGCGCCTCACCGGCCAACCCCTCATCTACATGAGCCTCGTCGCAATCGTTGCCACGCTCAATGGAATCGTCGTGCACATGATCATGATTGCCCGGGTTCTCTATGGCCTGGCCAAACAGGGCAATCTTCCCGAGCATTTGACCCAGGTGCACAGAACCGCCCGAACACCAATAGTCGCGACAACCTATGCAATCGCTGCCATTCTCATCTTGACGCTGGCTGTTCCACTTGAAGGACTCGCCGACCTTGCAGCCCAAGGCACTATGGTGATCTTCGCGGCGATCAACCTTGCGCTCATCGTGATAAAGCGGCGGAAGGAACCGGCGCCGGCGGGCGCATTTATTTGCTGGGGCTGGTTGCCATATGCGGGGCTGGCGTCCTCAAGCCTGATGCTGATGCTCAGCGCCTTCGTCTAGCAGGATTAATCACCCGTTCCAGCAGGTCCCAGCAAAGGATGATCTCGTCTTTTGCGGCACGCGCCGTGGATTCCCGCAATTCGCGCGACAAGCGCTGATCCGCGCCGCCGCGCATTCGCCACGGGCGATGCTGCAAATGGGCTTTCGCGCTTATCCCAAGAGCCCATCTGCGGATTCCGATGTGATCGCGCGCAGCGTTCCGATTTGATCGCGCGCAGCGTTC
>JBIQHE010000011.1:0-101760 GCA_044508875.1 Sphingomonadales bacterium
ATCTCGTGCTTCTGGACCGTCGCCGGCGCACCCGCGATTACGTCATGTTCGTGCATCGGCCAATCGGAGCATATGCGTTCTTCATCTTTGCGAGCGCGGCGGACTCGGGGGCCGCTGGAAATCGGAGTCGATGGTGCGGCGTTATGCCCATATGTCGACCGAGCATTTGCAGCCCTATGCCGACCAGCTGGGATTCGAGCCTGACATCGAGCAGGAGCGCGTCCGAAAGCCCGAGGGAGCCTACGTCACAAATTCACCTACAAAGCCTGCCGCAAACAGGCTGCGACTGGTGGCTTTTGATGGCGTAACTGTCTGAATACAAAGACAAAGGGATGGTGAGCCCTGCTGGGTTCGAACCAGCGACCTACTGATTAAAAGTCAGTTGCTCTACCGACTGAGCTAAGGGCCCATCGCACCGCCGCAGATCCGGCGCGAAAGTGAGCCGCCGCCCTAGTGCGGCGCGGCGGCGTGGTCAACCGGCTTTGGGCGGCGAAGATGTGCGGCGAGTTGACGGACGCTTCGCGCGGCAATCGGGTGGCGCCAGTCGGCCGCAATGACGGCGAGGGGGCCGAGCACGAAGTCCCGCTGCGTCATCGCCGGGTGGGGAATCGTAAGAGCGCCATCGCCCCACGTCCCCCCCGACCAGAGGAGAATGTCGAGGTCGAGTGTGCGGGCGCTCCACCGTTGGCCGGTGCGCCGGCCGAATGCGGCCTCGATAGATTTTAGCCGCGCGAGCATTTCCGGCGGGCTGAGCGGCGATGCCACCAGGACAGCAGCATTCGCGTAGCGTCTTCGCGATGGGCCGAGGGGCGCGCTCGCAATGATCGGACTTGCGTCGACTGGTTCGATGTCCTGCGCCTCGATCGCAGCGAGTGCGGCCATGAGCACCCGGCGCGGATCGCCGAAGCGCGGATGGCGGCGGTTCGACCCAAGCCCGATGGCGTACAGGGCCAGCGGGTCTTTTTCGTGAGGCGTTGCGCCAGTCATGCCACTCCGCCTATCGCGGCCGCATGGAGATTGCCAGCCCGCTTCCGGACACCGAGCCACCACGCGATTGCTCGCGCTGCCCAAGGCTCGTCACCCTGCGCCAGGCTTGCCGCCTCGAGAAGCCCGACTGGTGGAATGCGCCGGTCCACGCCTTCGGCGACCCGAATGGCTGGCTTGCCATTGCAGGACTTGCCCCGGGGAAGCATGGTGCAAACCGGACAGGGCGGCCTTTCACCGGCGATTATGCCGGCGATCTGTTGTTTGCGACGCTCTCGGCTCTTGGGCTTAGCCAAGGCCAATATGAGGCGCACGCCGACGATGGGTTGGAGCTCGGCGGAGTGATCATCCTCAACAGCGTCAAATGCCTGCCGCCGCAGAACAAGCCGCTCCCAAGCGAGATAGCCGCGTGCCGACCATTCTTCGAGGCCCAGCTTGCAGCCTTGGCCAACGTGCGGGTTATCGTCGCGCTGGGGCGGATCGCACATGATGTAGTCCTTCGCGCCGTGGGTGCGCGACTCGCAGCGTATCGCTTCGCCCACGGTGCCGTTCATAGTCTCCCTGACGGACCGCGGCTCGTCGACAGCTACCATTGCTCACGCTACAATATGAATACCGGGCGATTGACGCTCGAGATGTTTTCCGAAGTGTTCCGCACGGCGCTCGCGCTCGGGGGTCAGACGAGTGGCCCGAATTCCTCGATCAGCCCGCGATAGAGCGCGCGCTTAAAGGGGACGATCAGTTTCTCTATCTCGTTGAGCTCCGCCCAGCGCCAGGCCCTAAACTCCTGGTGTTCAGTATGGATATTGACGTCGGCGTCTTCGCCCATGAATCGCATAAGGAACCAGTGCTGGCGCTGGCCGCGATATTGACCTCCCCACATCTTGCCAACGAGATGGTCAGGAAGGTCGTAGAAATATTCCTGTCGGCTGCGCGCAATGATCTCGACGAGCCCGCCATGCACTCCGGTTTCTTCGCCGAGCTCGCGGATCGCTGCCTCCTCCGGCGCTTCGCCGGGATCGATCCCGCCCTGCGGCATCTGCCAGGCCTCGCTCGACGTATCCAGCCGCTGGCCAACAAAGACGCGCCCGTCGCGGTTGGCGAGCATCACCCCCGCGCAGGGGCGGTAGGGGAGGTGAGTTAGGTCGGTCATGCGCCAGCTTCGGCGACCATCGCCTTGAGTACGGCGAGATTGCCCCTGACGTCCTCGGCCGCGCTCGGAATCGCCTTGGTGAGGCAG
This sequence comes from Sphingomonadales bacterium, assembly GCA_044508875.1. Taxonomy (GTDB): domain Bacteria; phylum Pseudomonadota; class Alphaproteobacteria; order Sphingomonadales; family Sphingomonadaceae; genus Sphingopyxis; species Sphingopyxis flava_A. The sequence goes on from JBIQHE010000011.1 coordinate 2,225, forward strand.
ATGTAGCCGTGAATGCTGCCCTTCGCCTCGCGATACGTCGTTGGCACCCCCGCCTCGATCAGCTTTGCAGCATAGGCTCGGCCCTGATCGCGCAGCGGGTCGAGGCTGGCCGTAACGAGGAGCGTCGGCGGGAGCCCTTCGGCGGGAAAATCGATCGGCGCGGCGCGATAATCGTCAGGATCAGCGGCATATTGGTCGCCGAACCATTTCATGCCGCCTTCGGTGAGGAGATGCCCGTCCTTGAAGTCGCGATAGCTCTGCCAATCGTGATGGGTGGTCACCGCGGGATAAATCGGGTGAAGCGCGATTACCGGCTTTGACGCCGGCTTGTCGCGCAGTGTCAGCGCGGTCGCGATGGTCAGGTTCCCGCCAGCGCTGTCACCCGATAGGACGAGGCCAGTGCAAGCAATATTGTCGGCCACCCACCGCGTTGCTGCTTCGCAATCCTCGGGCGCTGCGGGGAAGGGGTGTTCTGGCGCGAGGCGATAGTCGACCGCGATCACCGGCATGTCGAGCTGCCGCGCGGCTTCGGCGCAATAGGGATCATGTGTCTCGAGATCGCCGATCACCCAGCCGCCGCCATGGTAGAAAACCATCACGGGTCCCGGCTCGCGGTCCGGGCGGTTGTCGTAAACACGGATCGTAATATCGCCCGCCGGGCCTTGGATAATCCGGTCTTCGACATGTGCGATCTCGCCACGCGGCGCGTCGGCAACTTCGCCCATCGCACGCATCATTGCTCGCCCCGCTTCGGGCGGAAGCTCTTCCATCTTGGGCCCTTCCTGCGCATTGAGGAAGGCAAGGAAAGCGGCCACGTCGGGGCGCGTATAATGGGTCGTGCCGTCGGTCATCCTGTCGGGTCCCTCTCTTTTTCGATCTTCGTTTTCGGATATCAGCTATTCGGCATCGCCGGCCAAACTTCAATCGCGAAATGAAACTTACCGGGGGTCCGCGCTTTGCAGCGCACAATTTTTTCTGAATTGCGGCTTGCGGTCGAGGGGCCTAGGCCCATCTCGCAGATTGGCAAATTTGGTGAAGGCAGAAGACATAATGGCGACAGCGGTTGAGGACCGGGCCGACGAGCGGCAGTCCCCCCTTTCCGACGCGGTAGTGGTGCGGTTCGCCGGCGACTCCGGCGACGGGATGCAGTTGACGGGCGGCCAGTTCACCCTTTCGACCGCGCTCGCCGGCAATGATCTGGCGACTTTTCCGGATTTTCCTGCCGAAATCCGTGCGCCGCAAGGAACATTGTTCGGCGTCTCTGCCTTTCAGATCAACTTCGGCTCGAGTGAAATCACGACTGCGGGCGATGCACCCGACGTGCTTGTCGCGATGAACCCCGCCGCGCTCAAGACCAATGTCCCCTCGCTGAAGCCCGGCGGACTGATCATCGCCGACTCTGGCGAGTTCAATGACCGCAATCTCGCCAAGGCGAAATATGAATCGAATCCGCTTGAGGATGGCAGCCTCGCAAAATGGCAGCTCTTGAAGCTCAACATCAGCCAGCTGACGATGGACGCGGTGAAGCCTTTCGGACTTGGAAACAAAGAGGCGCTGCGCTGCAAGAACATGTGGACGCTGGGGCTCGCGCTCTGGATGTTCGATCGTGATCGTGCTCCGCTGATCGATTGGCTCAAGGCGAAGTTCGCCAAGGCTCCCGAGCTGGCCGACGCCAATATCGCCGCGCTCAACGCCGGCCATGCCTATGGCGAGACCGCCGAGATAGCGGGACCGCTCAAGCAGCATCACGTCGCCCCCGCGCCCGTCGCGCCAGGCCTCTATCGCACGCTGACAGGTGCCGAAGGCATCGCGCTTGGCCTCGTTGCGGGCGCGCAGCTGGCGAAGTTGCCGATGTTCTTCGGTGGCTATCCGATCACGCCGGCGTCCGCGATCCTTCACCACCTCTCTCGTCTCAAGGAATATGACGTCACGACGTTCCAGGCCGAGGATGAGATCGCCGCGATCTGCGCCGCGATCGGCGCGAGTTATGGCGGCTCGCTCGGGGTGACCAGCTCGTCAGGTCCGGGTATCGCGCTCAAGGGCGAAGCGATGGGCCTCGCGATCATGACCGAGCTCCCGCTCGTCATCGTCAATTCGCAGCGTGGCGGCCCTTCAACCGGATTGCCCACCAAGACCGAGCAGTCGGACCTTTACCAAGCGGTCTATGGCCGCAACGGCGATGCACCCATGCCGGTGATCGCTGCGCGCTCTCCCGGCGATGCGTTCGAATGTGCGATCGAGGCTTGCCGTATTGCCACCCAATATATGACGCCGGTCATTCTCCTCACCGATGGTTATATCGCTAACGCAGCCGAGCCTTGGGCCGTGCCCGATCTGACGGCTTATGAAGCTTTTCCGGTGGAGTTTCTCACCGAAGTCCCGGAGGGCGGCTTCAAGCCCTACGGCCGCGACGAAAAGCTGGCGCGGCCTTGGGTCAAGCCCGGCACGCCGGGGCTTCTCCACCGGATCGGCGGCATCGAGAAGGAGGTCGATACCGGCCATCTCAACTACAACCCTGAAAACCACCAGGCGATGACCAACATTCGCAAGGCGAAGATCGACGGCATCCGGATTCCCGATCAGATCGTCGAACTCGGAGCCGAGGGCGGAAAACTCGCGGTGGTGGGCTGGGGCTCGACCTTTGGTCCGATCCACCAGGCGGTACGCCGCAAGCGCGCCGAGGGCCATGACGTCAGCCATATTCACATTCGCCACATTTGGCCGCTTCCGGCCAATTTGGGTGAGCTGCTCAAGAGTTATGACAAGGTGATCGTGCCTGAAATGAACACAGGGCAGCTCAAGACGGTGCTTCGCGACCAGTATCTTGTCGACGCAAAGCCGCTCAACAAGGTGTCGGGCCAGCCCTTCCGCATCGCCGAAATCGAAGCCGCCATCGAGGAGGCGCTGCAGTGAACGAGATGACCACCATAGCGAAGACGACCACTCTCAAGGATTGGGAGAGCGATCAGGAGGTCCGCTGGTGCCCGGGCTGCGGCGACTATGCGATCCTGAAGGCGGTTCAGCGCACGATGCCCGAAACGGGGACGCCGCCCGAAAAGACGGTATTCATCAGCGGCATCGGCTGCTCGTCGCGTTTCCCCTATTACATGGAAACCTATGGGTTCCACACGATCCACGGCCGCGCGCCGGCTTTTGCGACCGGGCTGAAACTTGCCAATCCGGATCTCGACATCTGGATCGTCACCGGTGACGGCGATGGTCTGTCGATCGGGGGCAATCATACCATGCACCTGATCCGCCGCAATCTCGATTGCCAGATCATGCTCTTTAACAACGAGATTTACGGGCTGACCAAGGGACAATATTCCCCGACCAGCCGCGTCGGCACCAACAGCCCTTCGACCCCCTACGGCTCCGTCGACCGTCCTGCGCAGCCTTGCGCCTTCGCCCTCGGGTCCGGCGCGCGCTTCGTCGCCCGCGGGTTCGACGTATCGAAAGAACTGCCCAACGTGCTGAAGGCCGCCCACGCGCACAAGGGCGCGGCGTTCATCGAGATTTTCCAGAACTGCATCGTCTACAACAAGGACGTGTTCCAGGATTTCGCCGCTCCCAAGGGCGCCGAGGACCGGCAGCTCTGGCTCGTGAACGGCGAACCCATGTTGTTCGCGAAAGGTACGAAGGGCATCGCACTCGACCAAGACGCTTTGACGCTGAAAGTCGTCGATGTCGTAGGCGGCGACTGGAAAGCGGCGGGCGTGATTGTTCACGACGTCACCAACCGCAGCGTTGCACACATGCTTGTCGAAATGCGCTTCGGCGAATTCCCTATGGCGCTTGGCGTCCTCTATGATGATCCACGCCCGACCTTCGAGGCCGATGTTCTTCGCCAGAACGAGGCAGCGCGCGAGGGTAAGACCGCAGATCTTCAAGGGTTGCTCAAGAAGGGCCAGACCTGGTCGGTCAAGGAAGGCGGCCCCGAGCTCTAAACGCTTGCGGCTGCCACCGCGCGTCGGATCGATAGGCGGCGATGGACAATTTGACGCACAGCCTCGTCGGCGCGCTACTTGGGCAGATGGGGCTCAAGCGAAAAACGGCGCGGGCGATGCCAGCGCTGATCATTGCTGCAAACCTCCCCGACCTCGATGCGGTCTGCGTCCTCCTTGGAATCGAGTCGCTCGCGATGCGTCGCGGCAGCACCCACGGACCGATCGCGCTGCTTGTCCTGCCGCTCCTCCTGTGGGCCGCGGTCATCGCATTCGATCGCTGGCAGGAGCAGCGCGGCAAGCGCACCGCCGAGCCTGCGCTCCACAAGGGTTGGCTACTCGCGCTCGCTTACATCGGCTGTGCCAGCCATCCAGCGCTGGACTGGCTCAACAGTTACGGCATTCGTCTCCTGGCGCCCTTTAGCCATCGCTGGTTTTATGGCGATACTCTTTTCATTGCCGATCCTTGGATATGGACTGCGATAGGGGCGTCCCTTTGGCTGTCGCGGCGTCACGGCCGTGCAGGGACCCGTGATGGAACGCGTCCCGCGTGGGTCGGCTTCACTGCCGTCTGCGCTTATATTCTCGCTAACGGATTGATCACCCTGCGCGCTGAAACGCAGGTTCGCGATCTGCTCAGCCGGCAAGGGCAGGGGGACGCACTTGTGGTAGCCAACCCGCCGCCGCTCGCCTTCTGGCGCCGAGACGTTTTCTGGCGCGAAGGGGGCCGCTATGGCACCGGCGCATATGCCCTAGGGCGAGGCAGCACAGTAGATCCGGGTGTTCCGGCCGGAATGGATGATCCGCGCCTTCGCCATTTTGTCCAGACCGACCGGGACGCGCGCGCCTTCTTGTTCTGGTCGCGGATGCCCGTGGCGACCCGAGACGGCGATGGGCTTGTCCTGCGCGATCAGCGCTTCATGCAATCTTTTGCCAGGGATCGCTTCATGGTCCGCATCGAGGCACCCGACCCTACTGGTCACAAAGAATAGACGGGGCGACGGCATGACGTCACATTACAGGCGATTGTCAGGCCGCTGCATTTGCGGCACAAAGATCGAATGAACACGCATGTCAGTCCCCGGCGCGGCAAGGAATTGCTGCGCGCCGACCGGGTGTTTCGCTCGGGCGGTGGGCTGGCGTGGCTGATGGCGCATGCGCCTTCAGGTCTGTTCCACCGCATGCTCGATCGCGTCGACCGCGGCCTCGATTATGGTACGCTTGAAGGACATCTCCCAGACGGCAGCGTCCGAATCCTCGGCGCACGCGGAGAGGGACCCACTGCCATCGTCCATTTGCATAGCTGGGCCGCGCTGGCCAGGCTCGCGCTTTCGGGGTCGGTCGGGTGGTATCGCGCGTGGGAGCACGGCGAATGGTCCTCGCCCGACCCGGTGCCACTGTTCGATTTGTTCATGCGTAATGGTGAGGCACTTGGTAGCGTTGGCCGCGCACATGGTCCCTGGCGCTGGCTAAATGGCGCGGTCCACACCCTGAACCGCAACAGTCGCCGCGGCGCAAAGCGAAACATCCATGCCCATTATGATTTAGGCAATGATTTCTATCGCCTGTGGCTTGATTCTAAGATGAACTACTCGAGCGCCCTGTTTGCCAGGCCCGAGATGTCGCTCGATGAGGCGCAAGTGTCCAAGGTCGATGCAATCCTCGATCGGCTTGATCTTCGCTCGGGGAGCCGGCTGCTCGAGATTGGGTGTGGCTGGGGCGCGCTCGGCGAGCGCGCGGTCGATCGTCACGACGTCTTGTACAGGGGAATTACCCTGTCGCCTGCGCAGGCAGAAGTGGCCGCAGCGCGCATCGCCGCGGTCGACCTCGCCGGCCGATCACGAGTGGAACTTTGCGACTATCGCGACGTGGAGGGACCGTTCGACGCGATTGCGAGCGTCGAAATGGTCGAGGCGGTCGGTCAGCGCTATTGGCCGCTATATCTTGATGCGATCGCGCGGCTGCTGCGCCCCGGCGGCAAGGCTGCGATCCAGTTTATCACGATTAAGGACACGCTCTTCGAGGCCTATGCGAGGGGCAGCGACTTCATCCAGGCCTATATTTTCCCAGGCGGATGCCTGATCTCCGAGAGCCGCTTCCGCGCGCTGGCGGAGGCACGCGGGCTGACATGGCGCGACACGCGGCGGTTTGGCGGTGATTATGCCGAGACGCTGCTCCTGTGGTGCGAGCGCTTCGACGCAGCCGTCTCGGCCGGCAAGCTCCCGGCGGGATTTGACGAGCGTTTTGTCCGCCTCTGGCGCTACTATCTCCAATATTGCGAAGGAGGGTTCCGCGGCGGCGGTATCGACGTCGCGCAGGTAACACTGACGAAGAATGGCTGAAAACAGGGAGAGGAAGGTTGATGCGACGATATCTTGCAGCAGCGCTGCTCGGCGCCGCTGCGGCGGGTTACGGACTTCCCGCTGCCGCCCAGGTCACCGATAATCTGCCAGAGGATCTGAATGTGCTGTTCTGGAGCCAAGACCAACGCGACACCGCCTTCCGCACGATGGAAACAGTACCCAAGGTCGTGGTTCACACAATCAAAGCGGGTGGAGCCGCCTATCCGCTACCTGGCGGCGCTCCACTCGACGTTGGCGTCGATGTCGAGGCCTATATGGCGGCGCAGCGCAATTCGGGGCTGATCATTGTCCAGGACGGCAAGGTCCGGCTCGAAAAATATGCGCTCGGCTATGACTCAGGAGGTCGATGGACCAGTTTTTCCGTGGCAAAGAGCTTCACCTCCACCCTCGTCGGAGCCGCGGTGAAGGATGGGTATATCAAGAGCCTCGACGACAAGGTGACGGCCTATATTCCTGGCCTTAAGGGATCGCCCTATGACGATGTCAGCGTGCGCCAGCTTCTCACGATGACATCGGGCGTCAAGTGGAACGAGGATTACACGGATCCCAAATCCGACGTCGCGCAGTTCAATTTGCAAAAGCCCGTGCCAGGCGAGGATGTAACGGTCAGCTATATGAAGACCTTGCCGCGCGAAGCGCCTGCAGGCTCTAAATGGGTTTACAAGACCGGGGAAACCAATTTGATCGGCGTTCTCGTGTCGAGCGCCACGGGCAAGACGCTCTCCGAATATCTTTCGGAAAAGGTCTGGACGCCCTTCGGCATGGAGCAGGACGCGGTATGGATGCTGGGGCCGACGGGTCATGAGATCAGCGGATGCTGCATATCGGCAAGCCTGCGCGACTACGCGCGCTTCGGTCAGTTCATCTTGGGTGGCGGCATCGCCGGAGGCGAGGAGGTGCTGCCGGGCGACTGGCTCGCGGCGGCAACGACTAAGCAAGCCGACATCGACATCCCGGGTCGTGGCTACGGCTATCAATGGTGGACCAACGACGATGGGAGCTTCGCCGCGCAGGGCATCTTTGGCCAGGGCATCTTTATAGACCCCGGCAGAAAGCTGGTGATCGCATCGAACGGAAATTGGCCGACGGCGACCGATCCCGAGGGTGTCGGCGCCGCGCGGGAGGCCTTTTACAAGGCGGTGCAGGCAGCGGTGGACCGCGAGACGAAGTAATCGCAGCGGCGCCCCGCCGGCGGCGGGGCGGCCATCAGGCCGATATTTTCGTGTCGGGGCAGCCTTGCGTTCGTGGCCGCCCTCTCAGTGCGCGGCGAGGCTTGCTGTCCGCTGTGCGGCCCAGCCCGCGACGAGAGGAACGGCAACACCAAGGGCTATTACCCACCAGGCGTCGGCCAATGTCACCGCGCGGTAGACCCCGGCGCCGATGACCGCGCCCGCAACGATCCAGCCCGGAGCAGAGTGACCCGAGGCCCGCATTGCCACCCATCCGCCCGCGAACGCGCCCCCAAACCAGCCAATGATCAGCGCAGCGGTAGCGCCCGCGGGGATCAAGATCTCACCGGTCGCGGGGTCATAGGCTTCCGGGGACACTTCGCCGCCGGCATATTGCGCGAGAAGGATGAGGGCGAAAGCAACGAGGATGCCCACCGCGGTTGCAATGAGCGAACGCAGGAATGTGCTGGCCATGGCGACGCCTTTTGGAGAGTGCGAACTGGGGCTCTCCTAATCGGGGAAAGCAAAGATCGCGTTAAGCGTGGGCCATCACTTTCGGCAGCGCATGGTAGTCGGTGCTGTCGAACCCGTCGATCATCAGCTTCGCAACGAATTCGCCGACTACTGCGGGCTCCTTGATGCTCTGCGGATCCTCGCCCGGATAGGCGCGGGCGCGCATCTGGGTGCGGGTGGCGCCGGGGTTGAGGATCGCGGTACGGACATTGGAAATATTGCGCATTTCCGCGCCGTAACTGGTGACCAGCACCTCAAGTGCGGCCTTCGACGCTGCATAGGCGCCCCAATAGGCGCGGGGCTCACGTGCCACGCTGGTCGATAGCGCGAGGAGTCGCCCGCTTGCCGCGCGGCGGAGCAGCGGGTCGAAATTGGCGATCAATGCCTGCTGCGCTACCAGGTTCAGGGTCAGAAGCTTATTGAACTCCTTGCCGTCGATCGCTCCCACGGGGGTGAGGGTGCCGAGCATGGCGGCATTGAGGACGAGCATGTCGAGGTGCTGCCAGCGTTCCGCCATCGCGCTCGCAAGGCGGGCAATGCTGTCGCCATCGGTAAGATCGAGCGGCGCGATTGTCGCGCTGCCGCCGGCATTGTGAATCCGGTCCTCAAGCTCTTCGAGTCCGCCCGTCGTGCGCGCGGTAATGACAACATGGGCACCGCGGGCGGCGAGCGAATAGGCAATCGCTTCCCCGATGCCGCGGCTCGCGCCCGTGACAAGCGCAACCTGGCCTGCCAGGTCTTGAGACATTTTACTCATTCGTCAGACAACTCGTTCAGCAAGCAGCGAAAATTGATCTTCCAGAGCATGCTCGTCGAAATCGGTTAGCGTGGTCGGATAGTCACCGGTGAAGCAGGCGTCGCAATATTGCGGGATATCGTCGCTGCGCTTCACCTCGCCAAGCGCGCGATAGAGGCCGTCGATTGTCAAAAAGGCGAGGCTGTCCGCGTTGATGAAATTCGCCATCTGGCCGATCGTCATCTGCGCCGCGAGCAGCTTCGCCCGTTCGGGCGTATCGACGCCGTAGAAGCAGCTATGCTGCGTCGGCGGGCTCGCGATGCGCATATGGACCTCGGCCGCGCCCGCGTCACGCATCATCTGCACGATCTTCAGACTGGTCGTCCCCCGCACGATCGAATCGTCGATCAGGACGATGCGCTTGCCTGCGATCAACGCCTTGTTGGCATTATGCTTGAGCTTGACGCCAAGGTGACGAACCTTGTCACCTGGCTGAATGAACGTCCGTCCGACATAGTGCGAGCGAATGATCCCCAGTTCAAAGGGAATGCCCGATTCCTGCGCATAGCCGATCGCCGCCGGTGTGCCTGAGTCGGGAACGGGGATGACAAGGTCGGCCTCGACAGCATTTTCGCGCGCAAGCTCTGCGCCGATGGCCTTGCGCACCGAATAGACGCTCGTGCCGTCAACGATCGAATCGGGTCGCGAGAAATAGACATATTCGAAGATGCAAGGGCGCGCGGGCCGTTCCGCGAAGGGGTGATGCGAGGTCAGTTCGCCGTCGCGGATGATGACGAGTTCACCGGGTTCGACCGATCGGACGAATTCCGCACCGACGACATCGAGCGCCACCGTCTCCGATGCCAGGATGAAAGCCTCGTTGAGCTTGCCGATGACGAGCGGACGGATACCGAGCGGGTCGCGGCAACCGATCATGCCCTCTGCGGTAAGGACGATGAGCGAATAGGCACCTTCAACCTGCTTCAGCGCGTCAATGAAGCGATCGAGGAGGGTGCGGTAGCTTGAGGTTGCCACGAGGTGGATGATGACCTCGGTGTCGCTGGTCGACTGGAAAATCGAGCCACGGCGAACGAGGATTTTTCGCAGGGCCGTCGCATTCGAGATATTGCCGTTGTGGGCAACCGCGAAACCACCGGTAGCAAGGTCGGCAAAGAGCGGCTGGACATTTCGCAGCGCGGTTTCACCCGTTGTCGAATAGCGAACATGGCCGATCGCCGATGCGCCGGAGAGCTGGCGCATGATGTCGTCGCGGTCGAAATTGCCCGCGACATGCCCCATCGCGCGATGCGAATGGAACTCCCTGCCGTCGAAGGCGGTGATACCTGCCGCCTCCTGGCCGCGATGCTGCAGCGCATGAAGGCCGAGCGCAACCACGGCGGCGGCGCTATCGGCGCCATGGATGCCAAAGACGCCGCACTCCTCGCGGAGCTTGTCGTCGTCGAAAGGATGGGTCGTCAGCATGATGATCCGGGGCGTTGGGGGCGGCAACTGGCGCGCATATAGGGGCAGCGAAGCCAAATGTCGCCCCCTTGTTTGGACTCTTTTCGGCAAGAGGCCTTTTCAGCCGCCTTCTGCCTGTCCTAAAGCGCTTCTATGGCCGACCCGCGCGATAGCATTGATCAATTTCTGCCCCGCTACGATGCCGCGGGGCTGGTTACCGCAATCGTCGTCGACGCAGACTCGCGCGCACTGTTGATGGTCGCGCACATGAACGACGAGGCGATCCGACTGACGCGGGAAACCGGACTGGCCCATTTCTGGTCGCGCTCGCGCAGCGCGCTGTGGCGCAAGGGCGAGACGTCTGGCAACGGATTGGCGATGGTCGAGATGCGCGTCGATTGCGATCAGGACGCGCTGCTTCTCGTCGTCCGGCCCGCCGGCCCCGCGTGCCATACCGGCCGCCGCTCCTGCTTCTACCGCCGCGTCGAGAGCGACGGTGTGCTGACGTTCCTCGATGATGCGCAAGCTTAGCGCGCTCGTCTCGTTGAGTGCGCTCCTCGTCACCGGCTGCGACCGGCCCGCGCCCGAACTGCAAGGCCGATCAGTCGACGCCGGAAACCCGCTCGAAATCGCGGCGCGAGAGCGCGGCGTGGTCCGAGTGGACGCGGCTGAGCTGACGGGCGTGTTCGAACGGACGCATGAGCTTGGGCGCGACGCGATGTGCATCACTCCAGCGAGCCACGGGCAGTGGCGTTTCGCCGTGAGTGCAGCGTTCGGGGCGGGCCTTTCGTGCCGCGCGACCGGTATGGTGGCTCGCGAAGGGGAGGGCTGGCGCTTTACTTTTGCGGGCATTGAGGATTGCAGCCTCGTGCTCCACGAAGAAGATGACGAGTTGCAGCTGCCCGGCAAGCTCCCGTCCCAATGCGACAGCCTCTGCCCGGGCCGTACATCGCTTGCCGGCCTTAGGTTGCCGCGGGCCAGTTGGTCGGCGGCCGACGCGAAACGCTTGCAGATGCGCGATCGAACCGGCAATATGATCCGGCCGTGCGGCGCGTGAGCCGGCGGATATTCTCCAGAGTCTGCGAGCCTTGACGTTCACGTCAACGGAAACTAATTCTGTCATCATGACCGAAGAATACGGCCACGCCCATATCGACACGCCCGACCATTTGGGACGTGAACAGTTCAGCATCACCGATTTGTCGACCGAATTCGGGGTGACGGCGCGTGCGCTTCGTTTCTATGAGGACGAAGGGCTCATCAGCCCGTCGCGCAAGGGACTATCGCGCATCTACTCCAAGCGCGATCGCGCCCGGCTCGCGTGGATCCTTCGCGCCAAGCGCACCGGGTTCAGCCTCGCGGACATTCGCGAGATGATCGACCTGTACGACGTTGGTGATGGCCGTAAGCTGCAACGTCAGGTGACGATCGAGAAGTGCCAGGAACGCATCGCACTCCTTCGCCGGCAGCGCGACGATATTGACAGTGCTGTAGATGAGCTGTCACGCTTCATCGAGATGGTGAAGAAGGTCGACGCTGGCCAGAAGGCCGACTGAGTCCCTCCCCAGGCAAGACCCGAACGCCCGACAACCGATTTCCGGAAGGATACCCCATGCCCGTCTATCGCGCTCCCGTTCAGGATACGCTGTTTCTCATCAACGATGTGCTGGACATCCAGCGCTACGCGAGCCTGCCGGGCTTTGCCAGCGCCACACCCGACCTTATCGAGGCGGTGCTGACAGAAGCTGGGAAATTCTGCGAGGAAGTCCTTTTTCCAATCAATTATGCGGGCGATCAGGAGGGCTGCACGCGGCACGACGACGGATCGGTCACGACGCCCAAGGGGTTCAAGGAAGCCTATAAGGCCTATTGCGAGGCCGGCTGGACGCTACTGACACAGCCCGAGGAGTTCGGCGGGCAGGGACTGCCGCATGTCGTCGGCTTCCCGGTCGAGGAATATCGCATGGCTGCAAACCAGGCCTTCGCCATGTACCCGGGGCTGACACAGGGCGCGATCGCGGCGATTCTGGCCAAGGGGTCGGATGAGCAGAAACAGCTCTATGTCCCCAAGATGGTGTCGGGCGAATGGGGCGGTACGATGAACCTGACCGAGCCGCATTGCGGGACCGACCTTGGCCTCATTCGTACGCGCGCGGTGCCAAGCGGCGACGGCAGCTACGCCGTGACGGGCACGAAGATTTTCATCTCGTCGGGCGAGCACGATCTCACCGACAATATCATCCACCTCGTTCTTGCGAAGACGCCCGACGCCCCCGACAGCGTCAAGGGCATCTCGCTGTTCATCGTGCCCAAATTCATCGTCAACGACGATGGGTCGCTGGGTGACCGCAACAGCGTCTCGTGCGGCTCGATCGAACATAAGATGGGCATTCATGCCAACGCGACCTGCGTTATGAATTACGACGGCGCAAAAGGATGGATGGTAGGCGAGGAGAACAAGGGCCTCGCCGCCATGTTCATCATGATGAACGCGGCCCGGCTCGGGGTCGGCATCCAGGGGCTGGGACAGGCCGACATCGCTTTCCAGAACGCAGTGCAATATGCGCAGGATCGGCGGCAGGGTCGCGCCCTGACAGGACCCTTGGATCCGCAGGAAAAGGCCGACCCACTGTTCGTCCACCCCGACGTGCGCCGCATGCTGATGGACGGAAAGGCGCTCGTCGAGGGGTTGCGCGCCCTTTGCCTCTGGGGCGCTCTGCAGGTCGACCTGTCGCACGCTGCAACGAGCGAAGAAGAGCGGCAGCAGGCCGATGACCTTATCAGCCTGCTCACCCCGGTCATCAAGGGTTATGGGACTGACAAGGGCTATGATGTCGCCACCAACGCGCAGCAGGTGTTCGGAGGTCACGGCTACATCGAGGAACAGGGCATGAGCCAATATGTCCGCGACGCCCGGATCACCATGATCTACGAGGGCGCGAACGGCGTGCAGGCGATGGATCTTGTAGGTCGCAAGCTCGCGCAGAACGGGGGGCGCGCGGTTCAGACCTTTTTCGCGATCGTCGATGCAGAGTGCGGCGCCGCGAAGAGCGGCCCCCTCTCCGACTACGCCGCACGGCTTGAGAAGGCGAATGGTGAACTCAAGGCTGCGACAATGTGGTTCATGGCTAACGGCATGAGCAATCCCAACAATGTCGGTGCGGGCGCCCACCATTATATGCACATCATGGGGATTGTCGCGTTGGGCCTGATGTGGCTGCGCATGGCCGAGGCTGCTCAGAAGGCACTCGACGGGGGTCGCGGCGACAAGAGCTTCCTTGACGCAAAGCTCGTTACCGCCCGCTATTTCGCAGAGCGCTTCATGCCCGATGCGGGCGCCCTTCGGCGAAAGATCGAGGCCGGAAGCGATGCGATGATGGCGCTCGCCCCGGAACAATTTTTCGCTGCCTGACGGTACGCCAACGCAACCAACTCTGCCGCCATGCGTGGCGTCGGCGATGAGCGAGGCTGATCCTACCCCAATCGTCGAGGCGGGGCGCAATTGCTGGCGCATCGAGCGCGCCAGCAAGGCGCGCATGATCGTCGACGCGGCGGACTATTACAAGTTGCTGGCGCGGCTGATGGCCGATGCGAAGGAACGCATTCTCCTCATTGGCTGGGACTTCGATCCGCGCATTTCGCTCACCCCCGATGCCGACGGCAGCGGCGAGGCACTTGGTCATTATATGCTTCGCCTCGCAAAGAATTGTCCCGAGCGCGACATCGATATCTTGCGATGGAACTTCGGGGGCCTGAAGCATTTCATCATCCCCACTATCCTCGCGATGATCGTGCGTTGGAAGGCCACGCGCTCCATCAGTTTCCGCCTCGATAGCGCGCACCCCGCGGGATGCAGTCATCACCAGAAGGTCGCCGTGTTCGATGACCATCTCGCGGTGTGCGGCGGGATCGACGTCGGCGCACGCCGCTGGGACACGCGCGAGCATCAGGACGACGACCCGCACCGCCTTGCGCCCAATCGCAAGCCCTACATGCCGTGGCACGATTCGACGATGATCCTCTCGGGCCCTGTGGGCGAGGCGCTTGCCGACCTTGGCAATGAACGCTGGCAGCGCGCGACCAAGAAGCCGCTCCGCGACCTCAGCGGGGCAGGTGAACGTTGGCCCGATGACCTTGAGCCTGATTTTCGCGACGTAGAGGTCGCAATTTCGCGCACCCGCGCCGAATATGATGGCTGCGGGGAAATCCGCGAGGTCGAGCAGCTCTACCTCGACCTGATTGCCGGTGCGAAACGCTTCATTTATTTTGAGAACCAGTATTTCACCTGCGGCAAGATCGCCGCCGCCATCGCCGAACGTCTGAACCAGGACGATCCTCCCGAATTCGTCATGGTGATGCCAAGGACCGCCGACGGCTGGCTTGAGCAGGTGGCAATGGACGCGGCGCGGGTAAAGTTGGTGCGCGAGATCGCGAAGGCGAGGCATGGCGACCGCTTGCGGATCTATTATCCGCGCACCGCGCGCGGTGACCCCATCTATGTTCACGCCAAGACCGCAATCGTCGACGACCGCCTTATCCGTGTAGGGTCCGCCAATCTCAACAATCGCTCGATGGGGCTCGATAGTGAGTGCGATGTCACGATCGACGCAGGGCTGTCGGCAAACCGCGGAATTGAGCCCGCGATTACCCGGCTGCGCGAGGCCCTGATCGCCGAACATCTTGGCGTCGAGACAGGAGAGGTCGCGCGCCGCTTCGAGCGCAGCGGGTCACTGATTGAAACGATCGAGGCGCTTCGCGGCGAGGGTCGCTCGCTCGAATTGCTCGACCTTGTAGCGCCAGGTCCCTTCGACGACTTCATAGCCGAGAATGAGCTGCTTGACCCGACAAGTCCGGACGCGATGTTCGAAAGCCTCGCCGAGCGCGGTCTCAGAAAAAGCTGGCATCGGGGGAGGGCGTGGATGAAACGCCGACGGCTTTCAAATAGCTCCGGACAGGATCAGGCCTCAGTCCGCCAGTGACAGCAAATGCCGTGCCTGCTTGAGATGCGGCGCGTCGACCATCCTGCCGTCGACCTGCAGCACACCGGCGCCGGGGTTGGCCGCGAATGCATCGATAATGGCCTGCGCGCGCGCGACCTCCTCGGCCGAGGGCGTGAAGGCGGCGTTGATCGGCCCGACCTGCGAGGGATGGATCGCCATCATGCCTGTAAAGCCGTCGCGGCGCGCACGCCTCGCATAGGCGATCAAACCTGCTTCGTCGCTGATAGCCGGGTACACCGTATCGATTGCAGCGACCCCGGCTGCGTGAGCGGCGAAGAGGGTCAGCGCGCGCGCCACCTGATAAGGGTCGGTGTAGCTCCCGTCAGGCTCGCGGCTCGTCGAAGCACCGATCGCTGCCGGGAGATCTTCCGCCCCCCAGGTCAATCCGACAAGGCGCTCCTTGACCTCGCGATAGCTGCCGAGGGTGAATATAGCCGAGGGGGTTTCGGTGGCGATCGGCAAAATGGCTGGCA
Source organism: Sphingomonadales bacterium (assembly GCA_044508875.1). Taxonomy (GTDB): domain Bacteria; phylum Pseudomonadota; class Alphaproteobacteria; order Sphingomonadales; family Sphingomonadaceae; genus Sphingopyxis; species Sphingopyxis flava_A. The sequence goes on from JBIQHE010000011.1 coordinate 17,884, forward strand.
ACGATGCATCCGCGGCGGAGGCGCTGCGCAAAATCGTGTCGAGCTGCGCGATGCTCGGGGCCCCTTCGGCCTTCGGCAGCATGATCGCATCGGGCCGGGCGTCAATGATCGCCGCTATGTCCGCGGTGGTCATGTGCCCGTCGAGTGGATTGACGCGTACCATCGTCACCACCGCGCGCGTGCCCGCGAGATAGTCGGCAATGGCCCCGCGCGCGGGCTCCTTTCTTTCGGGTGAGACCGAATCCTCAAGATCAAGAATGATCGCGTCGGCGCCCGATGCCGCCGCCTTCGCAAAGCGCTCGGGCCGGTCACCAGGTACGAACAGGAGGGAGCGGAGGCGCATTAAAGGTCCTTCTTCTTGATCAGCGCTGATCGTTCGCACTGGCAGACAATCTCTTCGCGCTGGTTGATGCAGCGGTGCAGGAAGGTCACAATACCTGCAGTGGGCCGGGATTTCGATTCCTTGAGACCGATCACATCGCTCGTCGCGCGCAGCGTGTCGCCGATGAACACGGGCCTTGGCATGACCAGTTTGTCATAACCAAGGTTAGCGACCAGCGTTCCGAGCGTCGTGTCGCCAACCGATAATCCCACCATCAGGCTGAAGGTGAAGGTGCCATTGACCAGGATCTGCCCGAACTCCGACGCCTTTGCGGCCTCGATGTCGAGGTGCAAGGGCTGGGGGTTATGGGTCATCGTGGTGAACAGCAGATTGTCGGTCTCGGTCACCGTGCGGCGGATATCGTGTGTCAGCGCGTCGCCGACGGCCCACTCTTCGAAAAACTTGCCGGCCATTATGCGTCTACCTTCTGGATCTTCGCCAGCAGCGCCTCGACCTGGACCTGCGCGCCCGGGGCGGCATTGAGTTCGGCAACGACGCCGTCAAATGGTGCCATGAGGCTATGCTCCATCTTCATCGCTTCGAGCGTCAGCAATTTCTGACCCTTGACCACCTTGTCGCCCGCTGCGACCTCCACTGCTATGATCTTCCCCGGCATCGGCGCAAGGATCGCGCCGTCGCTCGCCGTTCCGCCGGTACCGCCAGCAGCGCGCCACGGCGTGAGCTGCCAGACGGCACCGCGCTCGGCAACCAGCATGGCAGGCGCAGGCTCGTTGGCGCCCGGGCCGTGGAGCGTGACCTCGATGCGCTTGCCGTCGAGCAGGAAGGGTGCGGTGCGCACATCGCGCGCGTTGAGACGGAAGCCAGCCTGCAGCGAGCGCGGGACCATCGCCATCGCGGCATTGGTCAGCGCCTGCTGAGAGGGTACCGGTTCCGCGGTCATGCGCTGCCCATCGCGGGCGATGAGACCCGTGTCGACGACGCCCGCAACGAAGTCCGGGTGCTCGAGTGCGGCGATGAGAAAGGCCGAATTGGTTTTCACAGGCCAGACTGCGCTGTCCCCCAGCATATCCGACAGACGATCGCGGGCTTCCTCGCGGTCAGCGCCATGCGCGATGAGTTTGGCAATCATGGGATCGTAGAAAGGGGAGACACGGGCGCCTTCATAGACGCCGGTGTCGATACGACCGAGGTGCTCGGGAAGCTGAAATAGCTCAAGGGTACCAATGCTCGGGAGAAAACCCGTTGCCGGGTCTTCGGCGTAAAGCCGCGCTTCCATCGCCCAGCCGTCGATCGCGAGCGCCTCCTGGGAAACCGGAATGGGTTCACCCGCCGCAATGCGAAGTTGCCATTCGACGAGGTCGACGCCGGTGATTTCCTCGGTAACCGGGTGCTCTACCTGGAGCCGCGTGTTCATCTCCATGAACCAGATGCGGTCGGCGCGCAGCCCCTCGCTGGCGTCCGCGATGAACTCGATCGTCCCGGCTCCGACATAATCGACTGCCTTGGCCGCGCGCACTGCGGCAGCGCAGAGCGCGGCGCGCGTGGCCTCGTCCATTCCGGGGGCAGGGGCTTCTTCGATGACCTTCTGGTGCCGCCGCTGGAGCGAGCAATCGCGTTCGAACAGATGAACCACATTGCCGTGGGTGTCGCCGAAAACCTGTACCTCGATATGGCGCGGTGTCAGGATATATTTCTCGATCAGCACATGGTCATTGCCGAATGATCCGGCGGCCTCGCGCTGACAGGAAGCGAGCGCGTCGGCGAAATCCGCCGGAGCCTCGACCTTTCGCATTCCCTTGCCGCCGCCGCCCGCGACGGCCTTGATGAGGACGGGGTACCCGATCTCCTCTGCCCTCTCGGCGAGAAAGGCCGGGTCCTGGTTCTCGCCCATGTAGCCAGGGGTCACCGGGACCCCGGCCCTGGCCATCAGCGTCTTGGCCGCGTCCTTAAGTCCCATCGCGGTGATCGATGATGGCTTCGGCCCCACCCAAACAAGGTTCGCGTCGATCACGGCCTGCGCGAAAGCGGAATTTTCGGAGAGAAAACCATAACCTGGATGGATCGCCTCGGCCCCCGTGGTTTTCGCCGCGGCAATGATCCTTTCGCCCAGCAGATAGGATTCGCGCGCGGGCGACGGACCGATATGCACCGCCTCGTCGGCCTCGCGCACGTGAAGCGACATGGCGTCGGCGTCGGAATAGACGGCAATGGTGCGAATGCCCATCGCGCGCGCGGTGCGAATGATACGGCAGGCGATCTCGCCGCGATTGGCGATGAGAAGGGAAGTGATCATTTGGCTTCGCTGACCTCGAAGTGAAGAACAAGCGGTTCCTTCTCGAGCAGGAAATCCGCGTCGAAATCATAATATTTCGCCATATCCACCGGCGCTCCGGCGAAGACCTCTATGGCGGCAAGGTCATCCCAGAAGGTCAGCATTTCGAAATGCACGACGTCGCCATCGTCGCGGTGGAGGCACCATGCGCCGCAATTGCCGGGCACCGAGCGATAATCGGGTATGGCGACTTCGAGCATCAGCTGCCTATAGGCTTCGGCCTTCACCTTCGGCACAACGCCATGCCAGCGCCGCGCGATCATTGCGCCGGACACCCCGTCTTGCGCTGCGTCCAGGTGATGTTGAGGACGCGCCAGCTCCCCTCCTGCTTGACCAGGTCGACGTGATTGATCCCGCAATGCGACAGCTTGCCATCGAGCGTGAAGATATAAGGCGACCATACCATCGCGATCGGTCCATCGACATGCACGTGCGGGTCGACGAGTTTCTCCATCGGTGCCCCCGGAATATCGGGCAGGCGCTCCGCGAATTCGCCCCAGGTGCTGAAATAGAGTTTCTCCTTGCCATCTTCGCCGATGGAGGCCGCGGTGGGCCGTCCCTCCGCTATGGTAATCGCGGCGACGGCAGCGGGGTTCTTCGCCGCGAGCGCTTCGAACATCTGGTCGAGCGTGGCGAGGACAGCGCGGGATTCGTCGTCTGAACCATGCATCTCGTGCTGCGCAAGGGCAGGCATAGCGGTGCAAAGCGCGAGGACCACAGCCATTTTCAGATACATATTTCTCTCCTCACATCCGGAATACGCCGAAGCCGCGATCCTCAATTGGGGCGTTCAGGGTCGCGGAAAAAGCCAGCCCAAGCACATCGCGCGTCTGCGCCGGGTCGATGATACCGTCATCCCACAGCCGCGCCGTTGCGTGGTAGGGATTGCCTTCATCTTCATATGTCTGGCGGATCGGCGCCTTGAAGGCCTCGGCCTCTTCGGCGGTCCATTTCTCGGCGTCACGGTGAACGGTCGCCAGCACCGACGCGGCCTGTTCGCCGCCCATGACGCTGATCCGGGCATTCGGCCATGTGAATAGGAAGCGCGGGCTGTAGGCGCGCCCGCACATGCCATAATTGCCCGCGCCAAAACTCCCGCCGATCAACACGGTGATCTTGGGAACGGTCGCCGTTGCAACCGCGGTCACGAGCTTTGCGCCATGTTTGGCGATACCCTCCGCCTCGTATTTTCCGCCGACCATGAAGCCGCTGATGTTCTGGAGGAAGAGCAGGGGAATGCGGCGCTGCTGCGCGAGTTCGATGAAATGCGCCCCCTTGACCGCGCTCTCGCTGAACAGCACCCCGTTGTTTGCAAGGATTGCGACGGGGATGCCCCAGATGTGCGCGAAACCGCAAACCAGCGTGGCGCCATAATTCGCCTTGAATTCATGAAATTCGCTTGCGTCTACGATCCGCGCGATCACCTCGTGCACATCATAAGGCGCCCTCACGTCCTGCGGGATGATGCCATATAGTTCATCCGCATCATATCTCGGCGGGCGCGGATCCTTCTTCTCGATCCGGAAACCTTCCTCGTCACCCAGATGGCTCATGATGTCGCGGACTATCGTGAGCGCATGCTCGTCATTCTCGGCAAGGTGATCGACGACGCCTGATTTCTTCGCATGAAGGTCGCCCCCACCGAGATCCTCGGCGCTGATTTCCTCGCCCGTCGCCGCCTTTACCAGCGGCGGGCCCGCGAGGAAGATCGTACCCTGGTTGCGAACGATCACCGTCTCGTCCGACATCGCGGGGACGTAGGCGCCCCCGGCGGTACAGCTCCCCATCACGCACGCGATTTGCGGGATGCGCTTTGCGCTCATGTTTGCCTGGTTGAAGAAGATCCGCCCGAAATGGTCGCGATCGGGAAAAACCTCGGCCTGGTGCGGCAGGTTCGCGCCCCCGGAATCGACGAGGTAGATGCACGGCAGTCGGTTCGCCTCCGCGATCTCCTGCGCGCGAAGGTGCTTCTTCACCGTCATGGGGTAGTAGGTTCCGCCCTTCACTGTCGCGTCGTTGCACACGATCATCGCCTGCTTGCCGGAGACGTGCCCGATCCCGGCGATGATGCCAGCGCCCGGCACTTCGCCTCCGTACATGTCGCACGCAGCGAGCTGGCCGATTTCCAGGAAAGGTGATCCTGGATCGAGCAAGCGTTCGACGCGGTCACGCGGCAACAGCTTCCCGCGGCTCCTGTGGCGTTCACGCGACGTTTCGTTGCCGCCCAGCGCAGCCTCGGCAACGCGCGACCACAACTCGTCCCTGAGGGCGCGATTGTGCGCAGAATTGGCACGAAACAAGTCACTGTCTGGCTGGACCATGCTTTGCAGGATCGGTGCGCTCACTTCTATCTCTCTCCTGTCGCTGGCCGCCGGAGTAATCCGCCGCTCGTCGATTGAAAAGCGCCGCAGGCCGAAATTGGTTGGCATTGAAACCAAATCACCACAGGCGTATCCCGCTCGCATATTTCCCAAAGCCTGAGGTTATCAGCCCATGAAAAAGACCGTTTTCGCCCTTTTGCTGTCCACTGCCGCGATCGTCGCGGGCCCCGTCGCCTGCACGAGCGGCAAGGATAATGGCTCGGCCGCATACACGGTCGGCACCGAGCTCGGGATCAGCAAGACCGCGATGGACACCAGCGTGAAGCCGGGCGACGATTTCTATGCCTATGCAAATGGCAATTGGCAGAAAATGACCGAAATTCCCGCAGACCGTTCGTCCACCGGCGCTTTCTACGCCGCCTTCGTCGAGACGGAGAAACGCAACCGCGAACTCGTTGAGGCGATCGTCAAGGGGACTCCCAAGGAAGGCAGCGACGAAGCGCGCATCGCCAACTTTTACAAAGCCTATATGAACACGAAGGGCATCGACGCTGCAGGCATGAGGCCGCTCGCAGCTGACCTTGCCCGTTTCGCCGCGATTACCGACAAGGGCGGGCTGTCGAAGGTGCTTGGCGAACAAATCCGCGCCGACGTCGATCCGCTCAACGCGACCGACTTCAACACCGAGAATCTCTTCGGCATCTTCGTGACGCAGGGACTGGCCACTCCCGGCGAGGTGCTGCCCTATATGCTCCAGGGCGGGCTCGGCCTCCCCGAGCGCGAATATTACCTGTCCTCCGACGCCAAGATGGCGAACCTGCGCACCTCCTACCAGACCTATATTGCGAGGCTCCTGACCGCGGCTGGAATTGCCGACGCCGAGGCGAAGGCAAAGCGCATCTTCGACCTCGAGCTCAAGATCGCAAAGGCGCACGCGACGCGCGAGGAGAGCGAGGATTTCACCAAGTCGGCGACGGTTTGGAACAGGGACGAGTTTGCAAAGAAGGCGCCGGGTATCGACTGGCCGGCCTTCTTTGCGGCGGCGAAGCTCGATGGTGCCACGAAAATTGCCGCCTATCATCCCGGAGCGATAACCGGCCTGTCGGCGCTCGTTGCCTCGCAGCCGCTTGAGGCATGGAAGGACTGGCTGACCTTCCACCAAATCAACAGCCATGCCGATGTGCTGCCGAGCGCGATCGACAATGCGCACTTTGCCTTCTACGGCACGACGCTGTCGGGAACGCCGCAGCAGCGCAGCCGTGACAAGCGAGCCCTCGCAGCGCTCGACACCTATCTCGGCGACGCGGTCGGCCGCGTCTATGCCGAGAAATATTTCCCTGCCTCGGCCAAGGCGGAGGTCAGCGACATGGTCGAAGGCATCAAGGCCGCCTTTGCCAAGCGCGTCGAAGCGATTGACTGGATGGCGCCCGAAACCAAGAAGGAAGCGGTCAAGAAGGTAGAAACGATCGTGGTGGGGGTCGGTTATCCGGAAAGCTGGCGCGATTATGGCAGCTATTCCGTGACGGCGGACAATGCCTATGCGAACCTGGTCGCAGGAGAGAAGGCAGAATATGCGCATCAGCTCGCCAAGATCGGCAAACCGATGGACAAGGGCGAGTGGTGGATGATTCCGCAAACGGTCAACGCCGTCAACCTGCCGGTGCAGAATGCCCTGAACTTCCCCGCCGCGATCCTCCAGCCGCCCTTCTTCAATGCGAAAGCCGACCCTGCCTATAATTATGGCGCGATCGGCGCGGTCATCGGCCACGAGATCAGCCACAGCTTCGACAATAATGGCGCAGCGTTCGATTCGACTGGCGCGCTTCGCAACTGGTGGACGGCGGCCGATCTCAAGAAGTTCGAGGAAGCGGGTGCGGCGCTTGCTGCGCAATATGATACCTACAAACCGTTCCCCGATCTCGCGGTCAACGGCAAGCTGACGCTTGGCGAAAATATCGCCGACGTCGCCGGTCTGCAGGCTGCTTATGACGCGTATCGCGCGTCGCTGAAGGGGAAGGAGGCGCCGGTGATCGACGGCTTCACGGGCGACCAGCGTTTCTTCATCGCCTTCGCGCAGACGTGGGCGACCAAGATGCGTGACGAGGCGCTTCGCGCGCGCATCGCGACCGACGGCCATGCGCCGGGCATGTACCGCGCACTGACGGTGCGCAACCTTGATGCATGGTACAAGGCGTTCGACGTCAAGGAAGGCGACAAGCTCTATCTTGCGCCCGACAAGCGCGTGCGCGTGTGGGGATGATCTGAGGGGAGGGCGGGGCACTTAGTCTGTCCCGCCCGTGCTGCCCGGCTCCCCGGGCTTCTCCTTCAATATCAGATAGCGATAGACGCCGACGCAGTTGATGCCCAGGAGAGCAATATTCTGCCACCCGATGCCCTCGCTGTCGGATTGCAGAAACCCCCAGGCGATCAGTGCAAGACTGCTCGTGACAAAGATAACGAAGGCCCAGCCCGTCCAGCGCCTGCCGAGGTTGAGCGAGACGAGCAACGCCGCAAGCGTTGCCGCACCCGCGCCATAATATTGCAGCGCGTCGAGGAGCGTATCACTCATTTCCCGGTCTTTCCGAAGACGAACTCAAGCTTCAATCCATCAGGATCGGCGAAGAATAGCGCATAATATGTGGGACCATATCGCGGGTAATCGGCGGGCGCGTCGAGGATCGTCGCTCCGATCTCGCGCAGCAAATCGTGGAGCGCATCGACATCCTCTCGGCTGCCGGCGGTCCATGCGAGATGATGGAGGCCCGGCGAATAGCGATCGTGCGTCCGTACCGCCCCCTTGCCGCGTGCTTCGATGATCCCGATCGAGTGGAACGGTTCCCCGGCGCGATTCCAGTCGCTGCCATGGTCATGGTCGGCCGCGCGGTGATAACCGAAGAACCCGAGCACGGCGTCGTAGAAGACGCGCGAGGCGTCCTTGTCCGTCACGGTGAGGTCGATGTGATGGATGAACCCGCGCATGCTCATGCCAACGCGCCGATCAAGGCAAGGATGCCGGCGCCGCTGAGCGCAGGCCAGGCAATATGACGTCCCCGCGTATAAGCTGCATTAAATAGTCCGGTTACGAGCCACGCTCCGCCGATCGCCGCAACCAGCGGCGCGGGGGTGCCGGTCCAAGCAACCGTCATCGCCGAAATCAGCATCAGCACCGACGTTGCATGCCAGGCAAAGCGAACGATCCTTCGGGCGAGGGGGTCAGCCAGGGGTCCTGCCTTGCTCAGCAGCAAGGGTGCAATCATCCTGCGATAACCCAGGAACGAATGAACTGCGGCCGTGGTCACCATGAAGGCAGCCGACAGCCAGAGCCAGCTCATGCCCCGGCGCCGATCAGTTCGCGGCCAATCAGCATGCGGCGAATCTCGTTGGTCCCGGCGCCGATATCGAGGAGCTTGGCGTCGCGCCAATAGCGCTCGACCGGCCAATCCTTGGTATAGCCCGCGCCGCCAAGCGCCTGGATCGCCTCGCCCGCAACCTTTACCGCACTCTCGCTCGCGAGAAGGATCGCGCCGGCAGCGTCAAAGCGCGTCGTCTGCCCGGCATCGCACGCCTTGGCAACGTTGTAGACGTAGGAGCGCGCGGACTGGAGCGCTACATACATGTCGGCAACCTTCGCCTGCATCAGCTGGAACGAGCCAATGGGTTTGCCGAACTGCTTGCGCTCCCTGGCATAGGGAATGACCGTGTCGAGGCAGGCCTGCATGATGCCGAGCTGGAGCCCTGCGAGTACGACGCGCTCATAGTCGAGACCCGACATCAGGACCCCGACGCCGCCATTCTCGGGACCCATGACCTGTTCGGCACCGACCTCGCAGTCGGTGAAGACAAGCTCGGCGGTCGGTGAACCGCGCATGCCGACCTTGTCGATCTTCTGCCCGATCGCGAAGCCGGGCATGTCCTTCTCGATCAGGAACGCCGTGATCCCGCGCGAGCCCGCTTCGGGCGAGGTCTTCGCATAGACGACCAGCGTGTCGGCGTAGGTCGCGTTGGTAATCCAGAACTTGGTTCCGTTGAGAAGGTAGCCGCCTTCGATCTTCTCGGCCTTCAACTTCATCGACACGACGTCGCTGCCCGCGCCCGCTTCGGACATGGCGAGGCTGCCGACATGCTCACCCGAGATCAGCTTGGGCAGATATTTCGCCTTCTGCGCGTCATTGCCCCAGCGGCGAATTTGATTGACGCAAAGGTTCGAATGCGCGCCGTAACTGAGGCCAATCGCGGCCGACGCGCGCGACACTTCCTCGACCGCGATCACATGCTCCAGATAGCCTAGACCCAGGCCGCCCCAATCTTCTTCGACCGTGATGCCATGGAGGCCAAGTTCACCCATTGCAGTCCACAGCTCATCGCGCGGGAACCAATCCTCGCGGTCGGCCTTGTCGGCAAGCGGCGCGATTTTCTCATCGGCGAAGCGGGCGGTTGTTTCACGGATCATGTCGGCGGTTTCGCCGAGGGCAAAGTCGAAGTCCGGGGTGGCGCGCATGAAAATTCCTTCGAGCAAGGCGGATCAGGCGCGGGATACTGCCCTAAAAGCGTATCATATGGAAATTGAAAGGGAGGAGGGATTGGCATAAGAAAATTTTATGATAAAGCGCGCGCACATCCGGCAGTTTCTCGCGGTCGTCGACACCGGCAGCTTCACCCAGGCCGCGCTGCGCATTCGCGTTACCCAGCCCGCGCTCTCCTCGGGCATCGCCGAGCTCGAAAGACTCGTTGGCACGTCGCTCTTTATCCGCAACAGGCGCCAGGTCCGGCTGACGCAGGCTGGCGGCCGCTTCCTGCCCATCGCGCGTGACCTCGAGCGCGGATTCAAGGTCGCCGATAGCTTTGCGGAGAACGCGCCGGTCCCTGCAAGCGAGCTGAAGCTCGGGCTCATTCGTTCCGTCCCGGGTGATCTCCTCCAGGATATCGTCCGCATCCTGCGGCCCGGCTTTTCCATCGAACTCGTCGAGAGCAGCGATTCTGAACTGCGCGCTGCGCTCGGCAGTGGACGTTTGCATATGGCGCTGCTGCCGCTTCGCGCGGGCGAGCGCGGCCCGCATGTCATGCCGCTCTATGAAGAACCGTTCAGCATGTTCGTCGCCGCAGACCACCCGCTTGCTGGCCGCATCGAGGTGGCGCCCGAGGAACTCGCCGCTGAAACCATGATTGCGCGGCGATCGTGCGAGTTTCTTGACGCGACAAGCCGCTTCTTTACCCGTCATGGCGTGCGCCCCCGCTTTGCGCTGCGCAGCGAAAGCGACGATCGATGCCTGCGCATGGTCGCAGCCGGGATCGGGATCACGACCGCGCCGGTATCGCTCGCGACCGACGGCATCGTACCGCTCAAAGTCGCCGGCTATGATTTCCGGCGCGAGCTGGGCTTGCTCGTCGATCCGGCATGGAGCGGGCTGGCGGACGTCGCCCCGAGGCTCCAAGGTGCGAGGGAAGCACTCGGCGTCGCGGCCGCCGAATGGCGCACCGCGAGGGTCGACGCGCTGCTATGATGGCGAGGGGGCAAGTCTGGCTTGCATGGGCAAAAGGCCATACAGTTTGCGCAGCGTCGCTGCCGGCGGCAAGGGCGGGGGCATGATCGATACGCTGACTCATCTCGACCGCCTGGAGGCCGAGAGCATCCATATCATGCGCGAAGTGATGGCCGACGCGGTCAAGCCCGTGATGCTTTACAGCGTGGGCAAGGACAGCGCCGTGATGCTTCACTTGGCGCGGAAGGCTTTTTATCCCTCCCCGCCGCCCTTTCCCTTGCTCCACGTCGACACAACGTGGAAATTTAGGGCGATGTACGAGCTTCGCGACCGCATGGCAGCGGAGAGCGGCATGGAACTGATCGTCTATCAGAATCCCGAGGCACTGGAGCGCGGGATCAATCCCTTCGATCACGGCCCCTTGCATACCGACATGTGGAAGACCGAGGGACTGAAGCAGGCGCTCGACCTTCACGGCTTCGATGTCGCCTTTGGCGGCGCGCGCCGTGATGAAGAGAAAAGCCGCGCGAAGGAGCGCATTTTCTCGTTCCGGACGGCCTCGCACGGATGGGATCCGAAGCGCCAGCGGCCTGAGCTTTGGAATCTTTACAACGCGCGCAAGGCGAAGGGCGAAAGCATTCGTGTCTTCCCGATCTCGAACTGGACCGAGCTCGACATCTGGCAATATATTGCGCGCGAGAATATCCCGATCGTTCCGCTCTATTTTGCCGCGCCGCGACCCACTGTGATGCGCGAGGGACTGCTGCTGATGGTCGACGATGATCGTTTTCCGCTGGAAGAGGGCGAGGTGCCTCTCGAGCGCTCCGTGCGCTTTCGCACGCTCGGATGCTACCCGCTCACCGGCGCGGTCGAAAGCCATGCCCAGACACTGTCCGAGGTCATACAGGAGATGCTGCTCACGACAACCAGCGAGCGGCAAGGCCGCATCATCGACAAGGATGGCGGCGACGCGAGTATGGAGAAGAAGAAGCAGGAGGGGTATTTCTGATGCCCCATGGTGCCGACTCTCCCGTCTACGTCACCGACGCGCTCATCGCCGAGGACATCGATGCCTATCTCGCGCAGCATGAGCAGAAGTCCCTGCTGCGCTTCATCACCTGTGGTTCGGTCGACGACGGCAAATCGACCCTGATCGGACGGCTTCTCTACGACAGCAAGATGATCTTCGAAGATCAGCTTGCAGCACTGGAGGCCGACAGCAAGCGCGTCGGGACCCAGGGACAGGAGATCGATTTTGCCTTGCTCGTCGACGGACTTGCTGCCGAACGCGAACAGGGGATTACGATCGACGTCGCCTATCGCTTCTTTACCACCGCCAAGCGCAAGTTCATCGTCGCCGACACGCCGGGGCACGAGCAATATACGCGCAACATGGTCACGGGCGCGTCGACCGCCGACCTTGCGGTGATCCTGATCGATGCGCGAAAGGGGGTCCTCACCCAGACGCGCCGACACAGCTTCCTCGCACATTTGCTCGGCATTCGGCACATCGTGCTCGCGGTGAACAAGATGGACCTTGTCGGTTATGACAAGGCCGTGTTCGACCGCATCACGCTCGCCTACCGCGCCTTTGCAAGCGAGATCGGCATCACCCATTTTACTGCGATCCCGATATCGGGATTCAAGGGCGACAATATCACGACGTCGAGCACGAACACGCCCTGGTACCAGGGGCCGGCGCTCATCGAGCACCTGGAAAATGTTGAGCTTTCGAGCGCGAGCGACGAGGCGAAGCCATTTCGGCTGCCCGTGCAGTGGGTCAACCGGCCCAACCTCGATTTTCGCGGCTTCGCAGGTCAGATCGCGAGCGGTACGGTGAAGCCCGGAGAGGCAGTGCGCATCCTCCCGAGCGGCAAGACGACGACAATTGACCGGATTGTGACGCTTGCGGGCGACCTTCCCGAGGCCGTCGCCGGCCAGTCGGTAACGGTGACGCTTGCCGAGGAAATCGACTGCTCGCGCGGTGACGTGATCGCGGCGGCGGATAGCCCCCCCGAGGTGGCCGATCAGTTCGAGGCAACCCTCGTCTGGATGGCGGACGAGGCGATGATCCCGGGGCGCGCCTATTGGCTGAAGCTTGCCACCCAGTCGGTGTCAGCGACGGTGCAGGCCCCCAAATATGAAATCAACGTCAACACGCTCGACCATCTCGCGGCCAAGACACTTGAACTGAACGGCATCGGCGTGGTCGAGGTCACGACCGACAAGCCCATCATTTTCGAGGCTTATGCCGACAACCGCACCCTCGGCGGATTCATCCTCATTGACAAGCTGACCAATGCGACGGTCGCTGCCGGGATGCTGCATTTCAGCTTGCGCCGGGCGCAGAATGTGCATTGGCAGGCGATGGACGTCAGCCGCGAGGCCCGCGCTGACCTCAAGAATCAGAAGCCCGCCTTGCTCTGGTTCACCGGGCTTTCGGGGTCGGGCAAGTCAACAATTGCCAATCTGGTCGAGAAGAAGCTGCACCGGATGAACCGGCACAGTTTCCTACTCGACGGCGACAATGTCCGCCATGGGCTTAACCGCGATCTCGGCTTCACGGAGGCCGACCGGATCGAAAATATCCGCCGTGTCGGCGAGGTTGCAAAGCTGATGACGGACGCCGGGCTGATCGTCATCACCGCTTTCATTTCGCCGTTCAAAGCCGAACGCGATATGGTGCGCGCGATGCTGCCCGAGGGTGAGTTCTTCGAAATCTTCATAGACACCCCGCTTGAGGAAGCCGAGCGGCGCGACGTCAAAGGCCTCTACAAAAAGGCGCGTTCGGGACAGCTCAAGAATTTTACCGGCATCGACAGCCCCTATGAGGCGCCGCAAAGCCCTGAAATTCACATCGATACCACGCGGATCACGCCCGAGGAGGCCGCCGATCTCATCGTTGAACGCTTGCTCGGGTAGTGCCAGGTGCGCCTTTTCGGGGGGAATGATGCGCATCCAGGGTCGCAGATGAGGGCGATAGTCTCGCGTGCACTCGGCCGCATGGACATATACTCCCTGCGCCATGTCTTGGTAGCGCGCATAAGGGCAGCGGAGGCGTGCGCGGGCGCGCCTCGACGATAATGGCGCGCTTCTAACTCTATTTTAAGAAGGATTGATGGCCCGACATGGCGGAAAACGACGATCAACTGGCCACTCGCCTCGCTGCGGCAGCAGGCGCCATATTGCTCGATCTGCAGCGTGCCGGTGATTTCAAGGACAAGGCCCTCGGGCAGGCGGGCGACGCCGCTGCAAACAGGATGCTGTGCCGCGAGCTACGCGCTGCGCGCCCGGGCGACGGGCTGCTCTCGGAGGAAGAGAAGGACAATCCAGGTCGGCTTTCGCAGTCGCGCGTATGGATCGTCGATCCTCTCGACGGCACCCGCGAATATGGCGAGGGGCGCAGTGACTGGGCGGTGCATGTCGCGCTCGCGATCGATGGGATTGCAGCGGTCGGCGCGGTTGCGCTTCCGGGCCTCGGGATCACGCTGACATCTGCCGCCCCGCCACCGCTCTCTCCCGCAAACACGCCGCCGAAGATGCTCGTCAGCCGGACCCGGCCCGCGGCCGAAGCGGTCTTTGTTGCCGAGGCGCTCGGGGCCGAACTCCTGCCGATGGGTTCCGCAGGCGCCAAGGCGATGGCGGTCGTGCGCGGCGAGGCCGATATCTATCTCCACAGCGGCGGCCAATATGAATGGGACAATTGTGCGCCTGTGGCGGTGGCCGCGGCGGCCGGGCTCCACGTCAGCCGCGCCGACGGGTCACCTTTACGCTATAACAACGCCGACACCTTTCTTCCCGACCTGCTCATCTGCCGGAAGGAACTGGCATCCGACGTGCTGCGCCTCGCAGCAGAATATTCGTCCGCCTGAGCCGAGGCCCATTGCCAGCGCCGGCGCCGCGCCGTAACCCGTTGCATCAAGAAACCGATGCTTGGGAGATGCGCGATGACCGACCTGCCTGACACCAATCTCGTCATGCTCACGCTGGTGAAGCCTGAGGGCGAGCTCGAAGTCTTTCTCGAGCGGCGGCCGATGCCCGAGCCGGCACCGCACGAAGTCCTGGTGAAAGTGCTCGCAACTCCCATAAATCCCTCCGACCTCGGACTGCTCCTGGGCGCGGCGGACATGTCGAGCGCGCGTGCATCGACCCGCGACGGGCTGCCGCTCGTCACTGCCGACATTCCCGCGCCGGGGATGCGGGCTATGGCGGGGCGGGTAGGTGAGGCGCTTCCTATCGGGAACGAAGGCTGCGGCCTCGTCGTCAAGGCGGGCGCTTCGCCCGAAGCGCAGGCGCTGCTCGGCAAGACCGTCGCGCTCATAGGCGGCGAGATCTATGCCGAATATCGCTGCCTGCCCGCGCAGATGTGCATGCTGCTGCCCGACGGCACCGATCCTCGCGATGGCGCATCCTGCTTCGTCAACCCGCTCACCAGTCTCGCCTTTACCGAAACGATGCGGATGGAAGGACATAGCGCCCTTGTCCACACCGCGGCCGCATCGAACCTTGGTCAGATGCTCGTCAAGATTTGTGCCAAGGACGGCATCCCGCTTGTCAACATCGTGCGCAGCGAGGCGCAGGTCACCCTTCTCAAGGGGATCGGGGCGACGCATGTGATCAACAGCAGCGATGATGACTTCATGGAGCAGCTGACCAGCGCGCTGATCGAGACGGGCGCCACCTGCGGTTTTGACGCGATCGGTGGCGGCAAGCTTGCAGGGCAGATACTCGCCTGCATGGAGGCCGCGGCCGTGAAACGAATGACGAGCTACAGCCGCTATGGTTCGGACACGTTCAAGCAAGTCTATATCTACGGCGCCCTCGACCTCGGTCCGACCATCCTCAATCGCAGTTTCGGGCTGACCTGGTCGCTTTC
This sequence comes from Sphingomonadales bacterium, assembly GCA_044508875.1. Lineage (GTDB taxonomy): Bacteria > Pseudomonadota > Alphaproteobacteria > Sphingomonadales > Sphingomonadaceae > Sphingopyxis > Sphingopyxis flava_A. Next base: position 33,236 of record JBIQHE010000011.1, read on the forward strand.
GGGCTTCCTGTTGACACCTTTCCTTCAGAAGGCGGGAATGGAGGTGAACATGCGCCTGCGGCAGCGCGTGGTCGACGAACTCACCACCACCTTCAAGAGCCACTACAGTCACGAGATCTCGCTGACCGACGCGCTCGAAATCAGCACCATCGCCGAATATAATGCAAAGCGCACGGGCGAGAAATATCTGATACGCCCGCACGGCTAGGGTGAAGGTCGCCGGGCTGGAACCGATTGCCGGGGATCAGACCAGCTTGCGATACATCACGAGCGCGTCGACATATGAGCCCGAAGGAAGCCGAAACGCCTCGGGCAGCCGTCCCGCGACCTCGAAACCGAGCGATTTCCAGAGCTTTACAGCGCGTTCATTCGTGCTGATGACGAAATTGAACTGCATGGCCCTATAACCCTCCGCCCGGGCGTAGCCGATCGAGTGCTCGCACATCTTGCGAGCGATCCCGCGTCCCGTGGCGTCGGTTCGCGTGATATAGCCGCAGTTGCAGACGTGACGTCCGCCGCCCCCTTGATTGGGCCTTATATAATAGGTTCCCACGATCTCGCCGTCTTCCTCATCGACAGCGACGAAGACATGCTTGTCGGGAGAAAACCAGGTCTCGAGCGCCTCGTGCTCGCTCATCTCGGGGTCATAGGAATAGGTTGATCCCTCTCGGATCGTGGGCATGATGATCGCCGCGATGGCGTTGAAGTCGGCGGGTGCGGCTGGTCGGATAAGCATGTGTCCAGCATAGCAGAGCGCGGGGCTCTGCAAAGCATGCGCTGCAGAAGAGCGGGCGGGCAGCTGGGCCGCGGACTTCGGGACCTCGCCCTTTCTTATCAATCGGGGCGCGTCGCCGGACCGGCCCGGTGGCCGGGACAGATGGCAATCGACCGCTGGCCTATCGCTTCATGCACTGCCTTGCATCGTCGCGGTGATATTCACCGCAATTCCAAAGCGCCTTCTCGAACCCCTCCTTGTCGTCGCGAAGGTAAGAAAAGCTCATCGCGGCGCGCTGCGTCTCATTCATCGCGTCGCTCGCGGGTTTGAGCGTCGGGTTGGTCCAGCCCATCAACTTGCAGTAGGACTTCTCACCGCAAAGCCGAAGCGCGAGGGTGACGAAGCTTTCAGGGGGAGCGCGGCGATCAAGCTCGACATAGAGGGTGTCGCGCCCCGCCGCCTCGCCGGCGCCTGGAACGAGGCGCACTTCCTTGGCCATGGCGTCGGCGTCGCCTGCGGCCAATTCGGCGGGAGGGCCGAGCCCAAGCGCATGGAGCGAGGAAAGCGCAGCGAGCTTCGCAACAGGATCCTCCTTCCCAGCGACCGCACCGCGAAACGCTCCCGGTGTTCCCCAATAGCCTGGCCAGCGGAAGAAAAGATGCGTGTCGACGATCGCAATCTTGAGAAGGCTGTCGCTCCAATAGGGGCGCACCCAATCGGTGTGGTAATGCGTCGCGAGCCCGACGCGCGAGTCCGTGATCCCCGACAGCATCATCTCTGCCAGGACCTGGGCACGGTGCCACGCGGCGTCGGAATATCGCCGGCTTAGCGAACCATCGCAGGTGAAGGTGAACTGGCAGCCGGTGGCGCGTTCGGAACCTTGGAACACCACGGCGCAGATCGACTTGGGGAAGGCAGGGTGCCGAACGCGGTTGATGACGACCTGGCCCACAGCCTGTTGGCCTTTTGCATCGTCGCCGGCCTCATAGAGCATGGCGGCGGCAAGGCAATCGCGTGCGCGGCCCCGGTTCTCCGTATCACCTGGATAAGTGAAGGGCCGCGCAGGCGCGAACCCCTTGAGAACCAGAGGGATGCGCGCGTTGGCAGCACGGGCGTCCTCGGGCGCGAGAGGCGCGAATTCGGTCGGGAGGATTTTGGGTACCACCTCGGCAGGGGGCGCCACGGGGTGCGGAAGCGCCGCCGCGTCTGTTCTTCCCCGGGGCCCGCTCGAATGGAGAACGGCAGCGATGACAGCGACCGACAAGAGAAGAAACAGCCATCCCGACCATTCGCGCCGCAGCGGCGACGTTTCTCGGCGCAAGCGCAGCCGCATGACGCGAAATCAGATCTCGGGGAGGAAGTCTGGTACCGAGAGGTATCGCTCGCCAGTGTCGTAATTGAACCCCAGAATGCGGCTGCCCTTCGGCAAGTCGGGCAATTTCTGCGCGATCGCGGCCAGTGTGGCGCCCGACGAGATACCGACCAGCAAGCCTTCCTCCGCCGCCGATCGCAGCGCCATCGTCTTGGCTTCCGGAGCATCGACCTTGATCACGCCGTCGAGCAATTCGGTGTGCAGGTTGCGCGGAATGAAGCCCGCACCGAGCCCCTGGATGGGATGCGGCCCGGGCTGGCCTCCCGAGATGACCGGCGATGAAACAGGCTCGACCGCGTAGACCTTCAGGTTCGGCCAATGCTCCTTCAGGAATTTGGCGCAGCCCGTGATATGCCCCCCGGTACCGACCCCCGTTATCAGCACATCGATCGGCGTGTCCTTGAAATCGGCAAGGATTTCGGGTCCGGTCGTTCGATAGTGTATGTCCACATTGGCATCATTCTCGAACTGTTGCGGCATCCAGGCGCCAGCCGTGGTTTCGACGAGCTCGATCGCGCGCTCGATCGCGCCCTTCATACCTTTCTCTCGCGGTGTGAGGTCGAAGGTCGCGCCGTAGGCGAGCATCAATCGGCGGCGCTCGAGCGACATGCTCTCGGGCATGACGAGGATCAACTTGTAACCCTTGACCGCAGCAGCCATCGCGAGACCGATGCCGGTGTTGCCCGAAGTCGGCTCGACGATGGTACCGCCGGGTTTCAGGCTGCCGTCCTTTTCGGCCGCCTCGATCATCGCAAGGCCGATACGATCCTTGATCGAACCGCCGGGGTTGCTCCGCTCCGACTTGATCCAGACTTCAGCGTCGGGGAACAGCTTGGCTACGCGGATATGCGGGGTGTTGCCGATGGTCTCGAGGATCGAATTGGCTTTCATCGTCGCTGTGCACCTTCTTGATATGCGAACCGGGGATCGCGCCGGGCGAAGCGATGCGGCCAGTCCCCGGAGCGGGTCCAGAGCGCCTCGTTCGCGAGGGCGCGTGTTGGCGCAGGTTGTAACGAGGCGAGGAGATACTGTCCATAAGGCCAGTCGCCGAGCGCGGAGTCCGCGTTGATGTGGCCGAACGGTCCCGCGTTGACGAAACGCGCGCCCCAATGGCGCGCGAGGCGCCAAACATGCGCTGTCGACGCATAGGGATCATTCTCGCTCGCAACAGTGATGAAGGTTTGCCGCGGCATCAGCATCGGGGACTGGGTGAAGCCTGCAAGCCGTCCCTGTCGCGGCAAGCGCGAAAGATCGGGCGGCGCCACGAGGAGCGCGCCAGCGACCCTTGCCCGGGAAAATCCGTTCGCGGCCGCAAACCAGTGCGCAAATGCATGGCAGCCAAGACTGTGCGCCGCGATGAGTACGGGACTATCCTGGGCGTCGAGGGCGTCGGCGATCTGCGCCACCCATTCAGATTGATCGGGGTCGTCCCAGTGGCCAAGTTCGACTCGCTCAGCGGAGGCGAATTTTTGCTCCCACAGGCTTTGCCAATGGGTGGGGCCACTGTTGTGAAGACCTGGGATGGTCAGGATTTTATAGTGAATGCTCGACGCTTGCATGGCGGCCGCTCCATATCGGGATGAAGGGAAAAACCGCGGTGACGGGTGAGCTCGATATAACTCAACTAAACGAATTGACAATAGTCATAGTGACGAACAGGGGCCGAGATGCGGCGAGCGGTTCGGGGATGGTTATTTGAACTGCGGTTCGAACGTTTTTGCGCGTCGCAATTCGGGGAAAAGCCAGGACCAGAGCGCGGTGACGCCGATCGCCGCCGCGCCCCCGATCGCCACGGCGCCAATGGGGCCGAGAAACGCTGCCATGGCACCGGCCCGCATCTCGCCAAGCTCATTCGATGCCGAAATGGCGAGGCCCGACGCGGCGCTGACTCGCCCGCGCATATGATCGGGGGTGTTGAGCTGAATCAGCGTCCCGCGCACAAAAACCGAGAACATGTCGGCGGCGCCCATGATCACGAGCAGTCCGAGCGAAAGAAAGAAATGGGTCGATAGACCGAACCCCACGGTGACCGCCCCGAACACCGCCACCGCCCATAGCATCTTGACCCCGACATTGCGCTCGATCGGACGGATTGCGAGACCGAGCGCGACCACCGCCGCACCGACTGCGGGTGCCGCGCGCAGAAAGCCGAGACCTTCCGATCCCGCGTGCAGAATATCGCGCGCATAGACGGGGAGCATCGCCGTCGCTCCGGCAAGCAGCACTGCAAAGAGATCGAGAGTGATCGTCCCGAGCAGGAAGCGCTCACTCCACACGAACTGCAACCCGTCGACCATCTCGCGCAGCGGGTGACGCCGTACTTCGGCAGGCGGCGGTTGAACCGGGCGGACACGGCTGACCGTGAACGCCGACAATGCGAGGAGGACGGCCGCAAAGACATAGACCGACGCCGGGTGGGCGGCATAGATCAGCCCGCCTGCAGCGGGACCGATCACCGACGCCGACTGCCACGCGATGCTGCTCATCGCGATCGCCCGCGGAAGGACCGCGGGAGGGACAATATTAGGAGCTATGGCGCTCATGGCCGGGCCTGAAAAGACCCTTGCCACGCCGTGCAGGGCGGCGAGGCCGAACAGGAGCGGCAACGTCAGCCCATTGGAAAAGGTGAACCACCAGAGCGTCGCGGCGATGCAAAAGTCGATGAGGTTCGAGAAAATCGCGACGCTCCGCCGCTCGAAACGATCTGCCGCCCAGCCAGCAACCGGGGTCAGGACGGCGAGCGGGACGAACTGGAAAAGGCCGAGCAGGCCGAGCTGAAACGATGCCTCCTTGATCGACATGCCATAGTCGGTGCGCGCGGTATCGTAGAGCTGGTAGCCGATGACGACGACCATCGCGATCGTCGCCATCACCGCTGTAAAGCGAGCAAACCAGAAATATCGAAAATCAGCGAATTGAAGCGGGGAAGAGGGCTTGCCGGGATCACTGGTCGGCAGCGCAGGGTCAACCGACGGAGGAGGGGGGATCGTCGCCATGTGCCCCACGCCCTAATGCGCTTTCTTGAACCGCACCAGATGGCAAAGCCGTTGTTCGTCGATTAACGGGTGCGCGACCCGCCCGAGGGTGGCAAACCTCCCCATCGGACAGAGGGAGATCCTGGTATGACACGCAAATTGGCCCGTTTCGGCGGGACCGCGCTCGCCGGCGCATTGCTCATTCTTGCCGGTTGCAACGCCAGCGACAATGAATCGGCTACCGCCGCTGCGACCTCCACCGCGCGAACGTGGAGCGAGTTCCGCGATGCTTTTCTCGCGGGCTATTTCCCGCTCAACCCGACTTTTGCGGTCTATCAGGGCAAACATGAATATGACGGCCAGCTTCCCGACTGGTCCCCTCAAGGCATCGAGAAGCAGGCCGCATTCCTTGAGAAGACAATCGCCGATGCGAAGGCATTCGACGGGGCGATGACCGACGCCGAAAAATTCGAGCGGGATTATCTCGTCCATGTCGCCGAGGGACAGCTATTCTTCCTGCGCGATACCGACTTCGTCCAGAAAAACCCCGCCTTTTACATCGGCGCGCTCGATCCCAATGTCTATATCGCCCGCCCCTATGCAGACCCTGCAACGCGGATGAAGGCGTTCATTGCCTATGCCGAGAAAGTCCCCGCGGCTGCAGCGCAGATCAAAGCGAACCTCATACTGCCGCTGCCTGCGACCTTCGTGAAATTCGGCACGGCGGGCTTCGGCGGCTTCGCCGAATATTATACGGGTGACGCGAAGGCGGCTTTTGCCAATGTAAAGGATGCGGCGCTCCACAAGCAATTCGACGAGGCGGTCGCGAGGGCCGCCGCCGCGATGAAGGATCTCGCCGCATTTGTCGGATCGCAGGCGGGTACCGCGGGCGGCTATGCGCTCGGCGCCGACAAGTTCGCGAAGTTGATCCTCACCAACGAAGCCGTCGACACGCCGCTCGACGAGCTTGAACGTATCGGCCAGGCGGATCTCAGGCGGAACCAGGACGCGCTCAAGGCGGCGTGCGCGACCTATGCCGCCGGAGCGACGATCGCGGACTGCATGAAGCGAATGAATGCCGACAAGCCCGAGGACGGCCCGGTTGCCGAGGCGCGTCGGCAGCTTCCGGAACTCCGCGCGTTCCTCATCGAAAAAGATCTGGTCTCGATACCGGGAACCGAACAGGCCGAGGTCGAGGAGTCGCCACCTTATAACCGGCAGAACAGCGCCTATATCGACATTCCAGGTCCCTATGAGGAAGGTCTGCCCTCGGTCTATTACATATCGCCGCCGGATCCTGCCTGGGACAAGGCGACGCAGGATGCCTTCGTGCCGGGCAGAAAGGACCTGCTCTTCACCTCGGTTCACGAGGTTTGGCCGGGACATTTCCTCAATTTCCTCCACTCGAACCGCGCACAGAGTATCTTTGGCAAGCTCTTCGTTGGTTATGCCTTCGCCGAGGGTTGGGCGCACTACACCGAGGAGATGATGTGGGACGCAGGCCTAGGGAACGGCGATCCCGAGACGCACATCGGCCAGCTATCGAACGCGCTGCTGCGCGATTGCCGCTTCATCTCGGCGATCGGTCTCCACACCAAGGGCATGACGGTTGCCGACAGCGAGAAGATGTTCAAGGAGCAATGTTTTCAGGATGATGGAAATGCGCGCCAGCAGGCCGCGCGCGGCACTTATGACCCGCTTTACCTGAACTATACGCTCGGAAAGCTCATGATCCGCAAGCTGCGCGATGATTGGACCAAGGGCGACCGGTCGAAGTGGAAAGCCTTCCACGACGAGTTCCTCTCCTATGGTGGGCCGCCGATCCCGATGGTGCGCGCGGCGATGATGAAAGAAGACGCCGCGAGGGCAGTGTTCTGACCCGAGCGGGGGACGGCGCGGCGGGCCGGCCGCACCGATCAGGCAGGTGCGCGTAGACGCGCGACAAAAAAGCCGTCGATCCCGCCCGCCTCGGCAAGCATCGTGGGCAGGGTACGGACAAAACCGCTCCCATCCGGGGTGACGCCCTGGGGCAGTTCCTCCGCCCTCGCCGCGTCGATCGCCCAGGAAGGATGGTCGGCGAGAAAGGCGGTGATCCGCTCCTCGCCCTCGGCCTGCTCAAGTGAGCAGGTTGCATAAACAAGGACGCCGCCGGGTTTGACCCAGAGCGCGGCGCGCGCCAGCAATTCGGCCTGCAGCTGCGCCATGGCCGAGATTTGCGCCGGCTCGATGCGGTGCAGCACGTCCGGGTGGCGGCGAAAGATGCCCGTGGCGGAGCAGGGGGCGTCCAGCAGCACTGCGTCGGCAGGAACATCGGGTTCCCATGTCCGGATGTCGCCTTGCGTCACCTCCGCGGCAAGACCGGTGCGGGCGAGGTTGGCCTTGAGCCTTTCGAGGCGCCTCGTGCTTGTGTCAACCGCGGCGACGTTCCAGCCTGCGGCCGAAAGCTGCATCGTCTTGCCGCCCGGTGCAGCGCAGAGATCGAGCACTCGCCGACCGTTACCGGTGCCGAGCAGGCGCGCGGGTATCGTGGCAGCGAGATCCTGCACCCACCAGCTGCCCTTTCGAAAGCCCGGCACCTCCTCGACCGCGCCCCCCCGGGGCAAGCGGCGGTGGCGGGGCGCGAGCGCGGGAAAATCGATCCATTCAGCGCCGTCGGGTTCGGCTGCAAAGCTGAGGTCGATGGGAGGCGGACCACTCCATGCGGCGGAGGCCGCAGTTGCCATCTTTTCGCCCCACTGCGCACGCCAGCGCGCAGCGACCGCGGTCGGCAGGCTCGCCACCGGCGGCAGAATCCACTCTTCCTGCTGCGCGCGCGACAGCAGCGCATGGACGAGACGCCGCGGTCCGCCATCGACGAGTGGGAGCGCGGTAGCGACCACCGCGTGGGCCGGGGTCTTGAGCACGAGCAGCTGCGCAAGCGCGATCCGGAGGACGGCGCGCGACTTGACGTCCGCGGGAAGAGGCTGCGATGTCGCGCGGTCGATGAGTGCGTCGATATCGACCATCCAGCGCAGCGCCTCGGAAACCATGGCGATCACAAAGGCACGGTCGGCGGGAGCGAGCCCTTGCGTCGCGGCATGAGCCGCAATGTCGAGCGGTTCGCCGCGTCTCAACACCGCATCGATCAATCGCAGTGCTGCACGACGCGGCGCGGTGCCGGGTGGGTCGCCAACGTCCGGGCGGCGGCGAGAGCGTCGACGCTCAGTCATGGGGCCGGGGAGGCGAAAGGTTGGCGCGAGCGGACAAAGACATTATCTGGCTTTCATCTTTCCATTCTATCGAGGACGGCCCGATGACCCAAGAGAGCAAGTCCACTATCGGCGGCACGCCGCGGGCGACGAAACGCCCCGCTCATGTGAAGGCGCCCGCCGCGTGGACGAACGAGCCGATCCCAGCACCGAGGCCGATCGTCCCCGAACCCGACGAGGCGCAGCCGGGAGGGCGAAATCCGGTGCGCTATGGCGACTGGGAACTCAAGGGCCTCGCGATCGACTTCTGACGTGCGGGACTGCGTTCAAAAGGGGTTCATCCGCGCAAGAACCCCTGAACGCGCGAACTGGTGCTTGAGCGCCGCAGCAAGATGGACCGCGACGAGCGCGAGCATCGTGAGACCCAGCAGCTCGTGGCGTTCGTGCAGGACTTCGGCCAGCGCCTTGTCGGGCGAGACGAGCGAGGGAAGCGTGAACCATCCGAAGAAATCGATCGGGCGATCCGCGGCCGACATCCATATCCAGCCCGACAGCGGCAACAGGACCAGAAGGGCATAGAAGAGGAAATGCACGATCCGGCTCAGCGAACGCTGCCATGCCGGGATGCTAGCGGGGAGTGGCGGCGCCTTGTGCACGAGCCCCCAGGCGATCCGAACGAGGGTCAGCGCCAGGATCGTGATTCCAAGCGCCTTGTGAACTCCCATCGCGGCGCGGTGCGCCTCGCGCGGCAAGCCTTCGGTCAACATCGCGAGGCAGATATTCGCAATGACCGCAAAACCGATCAGCCAGTGAAGCCATATGGCCACCTTCGTGTAGCGCAATCCCGTGGTGGGGTGGGCAGACGCGCCTGCAAAGGTGGCCATATGCTAAGCTCCTCAGGCGGTCGGAGCTTCCGTCACCAACTGCATCTTGCCGCTTTTCACCTGTTCGGCAAACACCTCGCGCATAAGCTGCAGCGAGAAGAGGTGCGCGAAGATGAGGCCGAGCATCCCGTTCTGCATCATCTTGCGGAGAACGTCTCCGCGCAGATCGCGCAGCTTCGCTTCGTCCACCATCTGGAATCCGCGGTAGATATAGGGCTGGCTGCTCCCTTCAGGGGTGATGCTGACCTCGCCATCCATCAGCAGGTCGGCCTTCTTCAGTTCCTCGATGAACATGCCGGTTCGCTGGCCTGCTTCCTCAAAATTCTTGCAGAATTCGAGGATCGCGTTGGTCGCCTCGGTCGGCTGACCATCTTCGAACAACTTGTCTCCTTCGTCGAACTTGCCGATCGCGCCCGCGGTCGGGTCAAAGCAGAGTGAAAGTTCGTCCGAGTCCGGGCGAAGACGCGCAAGAAGGAAGGGGTAGCGCCGGATATAGGCCGGGACATAAACCGGGTTGATGAGCTTGCCTTCCGCATCGACGAAGGTGTTCATGCCCTCGTTCATCCCCATCAGTGCGAGCGGGACCGGGTTGTCGCCTGCGGAGAAGACAATCGGGAAGAAGCGGCACGCCGACGAAAATTCGTCGGTGGTCAGCGGCACCGCGTGCTGATCGACCAGGAAGTCGGCGCTGTCCATCGAGCGGGCGCGGAAATCCGCGTGGTCGACACTCGAAAGGGGGGCGAGATCCTTGTAGAAAAGCGGCAGATTGGCGTTGGCGGGCGCAGTGGCCATGATAAAGCTCCGAACGGGGACCCGCGAGGCGGGCAAAAAAAGACAATGGCGCGCCTTATTGTTCCGCGCGCCGCGACGCAAGGGCCGATGCCGCTCCTCGCCTGGTTCAGTCGATCAGCTTGCCCGGGTTGAACAGGCGATGAGGGTCGAGCCCGGCCTTGATCCCGCGCAGCGCAGCAAGCCGTGCAGGACTGTCGAGTTCGGCGAGCAAGTCGCGCTTCATCTGGCCGATCCCGTGCTCAGCCGAGATCGAACCGCCGAGCTCGATGACGTGCCGGTAGACGAGACGGCTTACGTCCTCGCCATGCGCGGCCAGCCATTCGCGGCCGTCCACGCCTAGGGGCGGCTGGACATGGTGGTGTACATTGCCGTCCCCCAGATGTCCGAAGGAAAGTGCGCGCGCGCCAGGGAAGGCGGCGGCCAGCCGCGCGGGGTTTTCCGCGATAAAGCGCGGCATCGCATCAACCGGGACACTGACGTCGTGCTGAAGTGCGGGGCCTTCGGCGCGTTCGGCCTCGGAGATCGAATCGCGCAGTCGCCAGAAAGCTTCGCTCTCGGCGTCGCTCTTGGCGATAACGACATCGGCGATCAGCCCGGTTTCCAGCGCATCGACAAGCTGCGCCTGAAGTGCGGCGTCAAGCTCATCGCCGCTCGCCCCGGCGAGTTCGACCAGCGCGTACCAGGGGTGGGCGGCCTCGAGCGGCGCTCGCGTCCGCGGAACGTGACGCAGCACGGCAGCGAGGCAATCGTGCGGAATGATCTCGAACCCCTCGAGCTGACGCCCGAGCGCGGCGTCGAGGCGCCGAAGGAGTGACAGCGCGATCGCGGGGGATTCGAGGCCGATCCACGCGGTGGCCCGCGACTGAGCCGCGGGGACCAGCCGCAGGCAGGCGGCCGTGACGACGCCTAGCGTCCCCTCTGCTCCGCAGAGCAATTGCTTGAGATCATAGCCCCGGTTATCCTTCTTGAGCGGCGCGAGACCGTCGTAAAGGCTCCCGTCCGGCAGCACGGCCTCGAGACCCGCGACGAGCGCACGCATTGTCCCATGCCGCAGGACCTGCGTGCCGCCTGCGTTGGTTGACACGAGCCCCCCGATTGTCGCCGATCCCTTGCCTCCGAGCGTCAGCGGAAAGCGCAGGCCGCGCTCGAGCACGGCATGGTGGAATGTCTCGAGGATGACGCCGGCTTCAACCACGGCGAGGCGCGCCGCCTCGTCGATCGAGCGGACACGGTTCATGCGCCGAAGGCTGAGCAGGAGCTCACCGCCGCTGTCGCCGGGCGTCGCGCCGCCGACCATGCCGCTGTTCCCGCCCTGGGGAACCAGCGCCGCCCGTTCGGCGGCGCAAAGCCGCACCACCGCTGCCACCTCTTCGGTAGAGGCGGGCGATAGCATCGCCGCCGCGCGGCCGCGATATTTACCGCGCCAATCGGTTAACCAGGGTGCCATGACCTCGGCATCGTCGCTATATCCCTTGGGACCAAGGAGATTCTGCAAGCGGTCCAGCAGGCGAGGGGAAGGGGGCTGCGGCATGGTCATCGGGTCCGATTATTCACGCCCGGCTTGACAGCCGGTGCGGAAAACAATTCATTTGTGGTTCAATCGCAGGCGTTAAAGGGGGCGATGGACGAATTGTATCTTTTCGTCCAGCCGGCATTGGGAGCCTAGGGTGAGTAGCGATATAGGGATCGGCGCGAAAAGCGCGACATTGCGCGCGTGTTGACGGCAGTCGCTCTGATGCTCGCCGCCGGGCCCGCCGCCGATACCGACATGGCTGCGGCGCAACCTGCACCGCTCGGCGCCATCGTGCCGCCCCTTGAGCCGTCGGCGGCGCCTTACTGGCAGGTGGTCATCGAGGAACAAATCATCATTCGCGTTCCCGCCAAGCGTACGCCGCTGACCAATTTTTCCGCTCCGCCGGCGCCGCGGGCGCGGCTGCGCGATGACCCGCCCGTCGTGTGGAAAGAAAAAAAGGCCCCCAAGTGCGTGGCAATGCGGGACATCCGGGGCATGCAGGCCGTGCAGCGCGACAGTATCGACCTGATCACCCGGCAAAACCAGCGACTCCGGGCGCAGCTCAATCGCGGCTGCCAGGCGCTCGACTTTTACGCGGGCTTCTACATGAAGGGAAATAAGGACGGTCGCCTCTGCGAGGACCGCGACGAGATACATGCCCGTAGCGGCGCACGGTGCGAAATCGACAAATTCCGCTTGCTCGTGCCGGTGCCGCGGCACGACGACTGAGCCGGTAATTCACCGCCTTCCTTGACTTTTCGTTGCAATTTCCCCAAGGGCCGCGTCAGCAGCGGCGGACGTGGGCGCCGTGCTGACCCGTTTTTTCCGGACATGATGACCCTATGAAATTTGCCGACCTCGGCCTTTCCGACGAACTTCTGCGCGCCGTCACTGAAGCGGGCTATGACGAACCGACACCAATCCAAGCGGGCGCGATCCCGTCGGTGCTGATGATGCGCGACATGATCGGCATTGCACAGACGGGCACGGGCAAGACCGCGTCCTTCGTTCTACCCATGATCGATATTCTTGCGCATGGCCGCGCCCGCGCGCGCATGCCGCGATCACTCATCCTCGAGCCGACGCGGGAACTCGCAGCGCAAGTTGCGGAGAATTTTGAAAAATATGGGAAGTACCACAAGCTCTCGATGGCGCTTCTCATCGGCGGCGTGCAGATGGGCGACCAGGTCAAGGCGCTGGAAAAGGGCGTCGACGTCCTCATCGCGACGCCGGGCCGGCTTATGGACCTGTTCGAGCGCGGAAAGATATTGCTGACCGGCTGCAATCTCCTCGTTATCGACGAAGCGGACCGGATGCTCGATATGGGTTTCATCCCAGACATCGAGAATATCTGCACCAAGCTGCCCGCGAATCGGCAGACCCTGCTCTTCTCGGCCACGATGCCGCCGCCGATCAAGAAGCTGGCCGACAAGTTTCTGTCGAACCCGAAGACGATTGAGGTCGCGCGCCCGGCGAGCCGCAACGAGAATATCGAGCAGTTCCTCGTGAAGACGAGCGAGCGCGGAAAGCGGGATACCTTGCGCGACCTGCTCGATGCCGAGGATGTGAGTACCGCGATCATCTTCTGCAATCGCAAGACAACGGTACGCGAACTTGCAAAATCGCTCCAGCGTTCGCGCTATGCCGCGGGTGAGATCCACGGTGACATGGACCAGTCGAGCCGCATTGCCGAACTCGATCGCTTCAAACGCGGCGACATCAACATTCTCGTCGCCTCCGACGTCGCGGCGCGCGGTCTTGACGTCAAGGGCGTTACCCACGTCTTCAATTTTGACGCGCCCTGGCACCCGGATGACTATGTCCACCGCATCGGCCGCACCGGTCGTGCGGGAGCCAAGGGGCGCGCCTTCACGCTCATTACGCCGTCCGACGATGAGGCCATCGACAATATCCAGAAGCTGACTGGCTATACGATCCCGATCCACGAACCCGCCGAGGGCGAAACCGCGCCAGCGACTAAAGAAGAGCGCGAACCGCGTCGCGAGAAATCGGAACGCGGCGCTCGGGGCAAGTCAAAGCGCGCCGAGACGGTCGAGAAGCCAGCCGCCAGGCCTGCGAAGAAGGCCGGTGAGCGCAAGCCCGCCCCAGCGCCGCGCCGCGGCGAGGATGAAGACGGCCCCGACGACGGCTGGAACGGTCCGATGCCGGACTTTCTCTCGGTGGGCTTCGGGAACTGAAGGCGCTGGTCCGTCAGAGCCGGACCAGCATTTTCCCAATGTTGGCGCCGGTAAACAGGCCAAGGAATGCCTCGGGTGTCGCTTCAAGGCCATGGTGCACGGTTTCGCGCATCGTGACCGCCCCGCTCGCGATCAACCCGCCCATGTCGGCATAAAATTCTTCCATGCAGTCGAAGAACTGGTCGGTGTAGATGAAGCCTTCCATTCGAATGCGGGCCGGGATGGTGCGGATGAGATGGCGCATCTGTTGTGGATGGCCATCATTATAGACGTCGATCATGCCGCAGATGGCGAAGCGCGCAAAATCGTTGGCGACCGCGAATGCCGCGTCGAGATGCTCGCCCCCGACATTGTCGAAATAGACGTCGATGCCCGGTTTGCCGAGCGAGTTTAATGCTGCGGAAAGTCCATCGAGCACGGCTCCAGCCTTGTAATCGACCGCAGCATCGGCGCCCAGGTCCTTGACCCACGCGCATTTACCGGCGCCGCCAGCCGACCCGATCACGGTCATCTCGCGGGCCTTGGCGATCTGGACTACCGCCGACCCGACCGCGCCCGCCGCAGCGGAAACGAACACCGTATCACCAGGCTTGGCGGCCGCGACGCGCAAGAGACCAATCCATGCGGTACCGCCAGTCAGACCCATATTGTGGAGGAACGTCTGGGGCGGCATCCCCGCATCAAGCGCCTCGGGGGGGAGCTTGAAGGGCGACATGTCGAGTCCGATCACGCCGCCGTCGCGCCAGCCCCCCATATGGAGGATGAGGTCGCCAGGCGCGAAGCCGTCCATGCGGCTTTCAATCACCTCGCCGATTGCGCCCCCGGTCATCGGCTGGTCGAGCTGGAAACTCGCAGTATAGCTCTTCGCATCGGTCATCCGCCCGCGCATATAGGGGTCAACCGAGAGCCAGTGATTGCGAACGCGAAGCTGGTCACGTTCCAGCGGCGCCTCGGGCAGATCGCGCAGCGCGAAATCACCCATCGAGGGAAGTCCTTGCGGACGATTGAGCAGATGCCAGGCCTTCGCCATATGTCCTCACCCCACTTTTTATCCGGCGGAAGGCTCATTGGTCAGAAAAGCCGTTGCCACTGTCAAGCTTGCTGGTTAAGAGGCCGCCGGTCGCGGGGCCGTAGCTCAGATGGGAGAGCGCTGCAATCGCACTGCAGAGGTCAGGGGTTCGATTCCCCTCGGCTCCACCACGACCCTCCCTCCTCCTTCAAGAAGCGTGCCGACCGGGGACAGGTTGAGCCTCCCTGCGCGGCCGTGAGGCTGCTCGTGTCGGCATCGAGGCTCATCGGTGCCGCACAGCCCGCATCGCGCCGCGAACATCGGCTATGTCGCGCTCGCGCTCAAGCGAGCCGGACGAAACCATCGAGAACACGCTTTGTGCCTGCCTGTTCGAATTCGACTTCGAGCTTGTTGCCATCGATGTCGGTAATGGCGCCGTATCCGAACTTCTCGTGGAACACGCGCATGCCGATCGCGAGATCGGCGCGCGGTTTGGCGCCAACCGACGCGGCAGGACCCTTTTCGCTGGGCGCGGGCGCACGGGTTATCGTCGATGAACCGGCGACCGCGCGTTGCCAGGCAGGGCCGCGCGTCATCGTTCGTGCCGGATTTCGCTCGGCAACATGCGCGAAGGGATCACCCTGCGCTGACCAATTGGCACGCCACAGGCTCTGACCGCCGCCAAAACTGTTCTCGCTCTCGACGAACTCGGGCGGGATCTCGGCGATGAACCGGCTTGGGATGCTGCTCATCCACTGGCCATAGATACGGCGGTTTGCCGCATGATAAATGCTCGCGCGCTGCCTCGCGCGGGTAATCGCGACATAGGCGAGGCGGCGTTCTTCTTCTAAACTCGCCGTGCCGCCCTCGTCCATGGCGCGCTGCGAGGGAAACACGCCATCTTCCCAGCCGGCGAGAAAGACATGATCGAATTCGAGCCCCTTGGCGGCGTGAATCGTCATGATCGTCACGGTCTCGCTCTCCGCGTCATTGTCGCGGTCCATGACGAGGCTTACATGCTCGAGAAACGCCTCGAGCGATTCATATTCTTCCATGGCGCGGACCAGTTCGGAAAGATTCTCGAGGCGGCCTGCGGCCTCTGCGCTCCGGTCGGCCTGGAGCATCGCGGTATAGCCCGATTCGTCGAGAATGAGCTGGGTGAGTTCAGGATGCGACAGCTCGTTGGCCTTTCCCTGCCAGCTGCGCACCTGTGCGACGAAGTTGGCGAGCTGGCGGCGCGCCTGCGGCGTGAGCTCGTCGGTCTCGGTCACCCGCGCGGCCGCGTGGAAGAGCGGAGCACGTTCGTGACGGGCAAATTGGTGAATTCGCGACACGGCCTTGTCGCCAAGCCCGCGCTTGGGGACATTGACAATGCGTTCGAAAGCCAGGTCGTCTGCAGGCGACTGGACAAGGCGCAGATAAGCAAGGGCGTCGCGGATCTCGGCGCGTTCATAGAAGCGAAATCCCCCGACAATCCGGTAGGGCATTCCGATCGCGATGAAGCGGTCCTCGAACTCACGCGTCTGGAACTGCGCGCGAACGAGGATCGCGGCGCGGTCGAGACTGACCCCGCGGCGCTGAAGGCTTTCAAGTTCCTCGCCGATCCTCCGGGCCTCTTCGGGCCCGTCCCAGACGCCGACAACGCGAAGTTTGTCCCCTTCGTCGAGCTCGGTCCAGAGCGACTTCCCAAGCCGACCGCTGTTCTGCGCAATCAGCGCCGAGGCGGCTGCGAGGATCTGCGGGGTTGACCGGTAATTCTGCTCGAGGCGGATCACGGTCGCACCCGGGAAATCCTTTTCGAAACGCAGGATGTTCGCAACCTCGGCGCCGCGCCACGAATAGATCGACTGGTCATCATCACCGACACAGCAGATATTCTTGCGCGCTTGCGCGAGCAGCCGAAGCCAGAGGTACTGGCTTGCGTTGGTATCCTGATACTCATCGACCAGGATATATTTGAAGCGCTGCTGATACTGCTCGAGCACATCGCGGTGAGTCTTCAATATCACCAGCATGTGCAGCAAGAGGTCACCGAAGTCGCAAGCATTCAAGGTCTTCAGCCGCGCCTGGTAGAGCGCATAGAAATGCTGCCCTTTGCCGTCGGCATAGGCCTCCTTGTCCGCCGCATCGAGGTCTGGCGGGGTCAGGCCGCGGTTCTTCCACCTGTCGATCAGGCCCGCAAGCTGGCGCGCCGGCCAGCGTTTCTCGTCGAGCCCCTCGGCCTGGATCAACTGCTTGAGGACGCGAAGCTGGTCGTCGGTATCGAGAATGGTGAAATTGCTCTGCAGTCCCACCAGTTCGGCATGGCGACGCAGCATTTTCGCCGCGATGCTGTGGAAGGTGCCAAGCCACGGCATGCCCTCGACTGCGTCGCCGATCATCCGGCCGATGCGCTCGCGCATCTCGCGCGCCGCCTTGTTGGTGAAAGTCACCGCGAGGATTTCGGATGGCCAGGCGCGCCGTGTCGCTATGATGTGTGCGAGCCGCGCAGTCAGCGCCGCGGTCTTGCCGGTTCCGGCCCCTGCAAGCATCAACACCGGCCCCTCGGTCGTCAGCACCGCCTGCCGCTGCGGGCCGTTCAACCCCTGGAGATAGGGGGGGTCCGAAGGATCAGGCAAGTGAGGCATGGAGGCAGGGAGGTTGTTCACGCGCGAACGATTAGGGAACAGCGGCGGTCCTGTCCAGCACGGCGCGACGAGGTCGCCAACGGGCGCGGGGGACGCATACGCTTCTTGGCCAGCCCCCATATTGAAACAGGAGCAATGACCATGCGCGCCCTCCCGGCCACTCTTTTCCATTTGGCCTTGCGCCAGGCGCACCAATCCGGCCAAAGCGGGCCTGAGAAAAGCAGGGGAGGGCGGTTGCCCATGGATTTGGCACCCTATCGCGCGCACCGGCGCATCCTGACCGCGAGCCTCGTTGGCACCGCGGTCGAATTCTATGATTTTTACATATATGGCACGGCCGCAGCGCTGGTGTTCGGACCGCTCTTCTTCCCATCCGAATCCGAGTCGGCGCAGCTCATGCTGAGCTTCATGAGCTTTGGCCTCGCCTTTTTCGCGCGGCCTGTAGGCGCGGTCGTTTTCGGCCATTATGGAGACCGTATCGGCCGAAAGTCGACGCTCGTTGCGTCGCTGATGCTGATGGGCAGCTCTACGCTGCTGATCGCCTTTCTGCCGACCTACGCCATGGCAGGATGGATCGCACCGCTGCTGCTTTGCACCTTGCGCTTTGGACAGGGCTTCGGCCTTGGCGGCGAGTGGGGCGGTGCAGCCCTCCTCGCGGTCGAAAATGCGCCCCCAGGCTGGCGCGGACGCTTCGGCATGGCCCCGCAATTGGGTGCGCCAGTTGGTTTCATTGCGGCGAACGGGCTTTTCCTGCTGCTTGGGCTGTGGCTGAGCGATGCCGAGTTCGCGGCGTGGGGCTGGCGCATTCCCTTCCTCGTTTCGGCAGTGCTTGTCGGCCTCGGGCTATGGGTACGGCTGAAAATCCACGAGACGCCCGCCTTTGCCGAAGCGATCGAGCGCGAACCGCCGGTCGCGGTGCCGTTCGGCGCGGTGCTGCGCGATCATGGTGTCGCGCTGCTTGCAGGGACCTTCGCGGTCGTTGCCTGCTTTGCGATCTTCTATCTCGCAACGAGCTTCGCGCTCGCGCACGGAACGACGGCGCTCGGCTATCCGAAGGAGCAATTCCTCTTGATCCAGCTCGGCGCGATTCTCTTCATGGCGGCGGGAATCGTCTTCGCCGGATATTGGAGCGATGCGGCGAGCGCGCAGCGCGTCCTAGGCTGGGGCTGCGCGGCGACGGTAGCGATTGGCTTCCTGTTCGGCCCGTCGCTGGGATCTGGATCGTGGGTTCTCGTCGGACTGGGGCTGTCGGCGTCGCTGTTCGTGATGGGTCTGGTCTACGGGCCACTCGGGGTGTGGCTTCCCGCACTCTTTCCGGTACGCGTTCGCTACACCGGGGCCTCGGTCGCCTTCAACGTGGGCGGGATATTGGGCGGCGCAGGCGCTCCCATCGCGGCGCAATGGCTGAGCGACCAGGGCGGCACGAGTTTCGTCGGCCTTTATCTGGGGGTCGCGGGGATGCTGAGCCTTCTCGGCCTGTTGCTGGTCAGGTCACGCGCCGCAACAGCGTGATGTGCGCCTTGCCGACCTTGCGTTCGGCATCGATCTCGAACCCCGCGATCTCGACGGCTTCCGTCACCGCGGTTTCAATCGAGACCCAGCTCTCCGGGCCGACCCAGCCAAGGCGGGTAAGTTTATCAAGCGCTACGCTGCCCGCACCCGTGCCGTAGGGCGCATCGAAAAGGAGCAGGTCGAACGATCGCGGTGCAGGTCCAAGGGCGAGGACCGATCCTGCACGAACCTCGGCGCGGCTGGCCGCGCCGAGGTTTGCGAGATTCTTGCGCAGTGCCTCGAGCGCGTCGCGGTCCTGCTCACCGAACAGGCAGCTTGCGGCCCCCCGAGACAGCGCCTCGATCCCGAGCGCGCCCGACCCGGCAAAGAGATCGGCGACATAAAGCCCCTCGAAGCTGCCAAGGCGGCTCGCGAGCATGGAGAAGAGCGTCTCGCGCGTGCGGTCTGCCGTCGGCCGCGTCGCGTCATTCTTGGGCGCAAGCAGTTTGCGGCCGCGCCACTCGCCCGCAATCACTCTCATTTGTCGAGACGCCGCCGGAACTGGAACAATTCATCGCGTGGGACGAGCTCGACAGCTCCGGCCGGAAGGTCGCCAACGCTAAACTGGCCGTAGCGCGTGCGGATCAGGCGGCTTACCTGGAGCCCGAGATGTTCAAGAACCCGGCGCACTTCGCGGTTCTTGCCCTCACTCAGGGTGAGCTCAATCCATTGGTTGCGCCCCGTGCGGCGTTCGAGGTTGGCGTCGATCTTGCCGTATCGAACGCCGTCGATCGTGATGCCTTCCACCAGCTCTTCAAGCTGCATTTGGCTGATGTCGCCGAAAGCCCGCGCGCGGTAGGTTCGCTCGACCCCGCTCGCGGGCAGTTCGAGCTGACGCTTGAACTCGCCGTCGTTCGTGAGGAGTAAGAGCCCCTCTGTATTATAATCGAGACGTCCGACCGGCATCAGCCGCGGCAGCCCTTTGGGCAGAATGTCGTAGATCGTCTTGCGCCCTTTGGGATCGCGCGCGGCCGTGAGGCAGCCGGAGGGCTTGTGGAAGCGGTAGAGCCGAGTCGAGACGGGCTTTGCGACGGGATTGCCATCGACGGTCAAACCCTCGAGCGACGAGAGGAGGGGCGCAGGCTGCGACACCGTCTCACCATTTAGCGCAACTCGCCCTTCCTCGATCATGCGCTCGACGTCGCGGCGCGAACCCACGCCCGCACGTGCGAGCAGCTTTGCGATGCGCTGCGGCCCGTTCTCCTGCTCGTCCTCGGGCCCCTTGGGTCTGCGGGGTGTTGCACCCCGAGCCGTGCGGCGACCCTTTGGGGCCTCGCGGTCAGCCGATGATCGGGGCGCGGATCGAGGTGGGCGACGGGTCGTCATCGGAACGGATCGGCTTTCTTGTCGTTTTTCGGGAAGAAAAGTGTTGCGTTGTGATCACGCTCATAACCGGAAACGTGCCGCTTCGTCGATGGTAAGCAGAAGCGATATTGCACGAAGGCAAGGAGCGCGTCATGGCGCGGTGGAACGGAGTTTTAAATGCTCTTTGCGTCTCGCCCGTCGTGCATCAAGCGGCTGCTGGTCATCGAGGATGATCCGCTGGTCGCGTTCGACTACGAGCATACCCTCCAGCACAATGGCTACACAATCGTCGCGACGGTCGATACGGGCGAAGCTGCCGTCGCGGTGATGGCCACCGAGACGGTTGATGCGATCGTCCTCGACCTCGGTCTCGCCGGCCATATGACGGGTCGCGAAGTCGCGAGACTGGCGCGCGATCGCGGTCTCGCGGTGCTTCTCGTCACCGGGCAGTGCCCTGAAGATGCCCGGGATATCGCGCTCGCCTGTTTGAACAAGCCTCACCCTCCCGCGGCGTTGGTGGGTGCGCTGCGGGCGATCGAGACGATGATCTGCCAGAACAAGGCACCGCGCAAGGTCAGCGGCCTTAGAACCTATTGGCGACCCGAGGCGGCCTAGTCTTCGCCGCGCCGATTAGCGGCTTCCAATTTGCTCACGACGCTTTAGGCCAGACCAGGTGCCAAGAGGGCCGCTCGGGCGAGCGGCTGAGGGAGGAACGATGCAACTCGGTCTCGATAGTGCGATCCTGGTAGCGGTGATCGCGGCGATCATTGGCCTTGCCTACGTGATCCCGGCCTTTGCTCCGTATAGAAAACCCATGCCTATCGTCGCTTTCCTGCTGGGCATATCGAGCGGCTTTCCCCTGACACTGCTGCTTGCGACAATGAGCTTCTGGCTGTCGAAGGTCGGTATCGAGAAATCGACGATCGGTTTTGCGATCGGTCTCACGACCCCTTACACTTTGAAGTTCCTGTGGGCTCCGCTCGTCGACCGCTTGCCGATTCCCATCCTCACGCGGCTCTTTGGCCAGCGAAGAAGCTGGCTTTTCGTGATCCAGGCGCTGCTCGTGGTCGCGATCTGGAACTTGGGCGCGAGCAACCCCACCAACGACCATCTCGCTCCGTTCGCGCTGTGGGCGATCGTCGTCGCCTTTCTCTCCGCGACGCAGGATATCGTCATCGACGCTTACCGCATCGAGATATTGAGTGATGCCGAGCTTCCTCACGGGACTGCAATGAACCAGTTCGGCTACCGCACGGGCAACCTGATCGCCGGGGTCGGCACAATCGCGCTTGCGTCACCGGAAGGTTTCGGATTGGGCTGGGCGGCGGCTTATGCCTTCACCGGACTGGCCGTGCTTCCCGCGGCAGTTGCCGCGCTCCTGGCAGGCCCGGGGCGGTTCCATCCGTCACAGGCGCGCGGCGGAGCGCAGGGATTTTCCGCGTGGCTCAATGAAACCGTGGTCAGTCCATTTCGCGAATTCCTGGGACGCCACGGCGCGGTCCTGATTTTGCTCTTCGTCCTCATCTACAAGGTCGGCGACGCGATGGGGCAGGGGATGCTCAACCCGATGATCGTCGAACTGGGCTTTACCGATACCGAGTTCGTCGCGATCAACAAAGGCGTCGGTTTCGTTGCACTGATCATCGGCTCGGCGTGCGGCGCGCCTTTCATCGCATGGCTTGGAATGGGGCGCGCGCTCCTGTTCTCAGGGCTGCTGATGATGCTGAGCAATCTGCTCTTTGCAGTGCTCGCGTCCGCCGGTCACTCGCCGCTGATGCTCGCGATTGCCGTCGGGACGGAGAATTTTACCAGCGGGATCGGGCTCACTGTCTTCGTGACCTATCTTTCCGGCTTGTCGTCCCTTGCCTATACGGCAACGCAATTCGCGCTCTTGTCCTCCTTCGCAGCCGTCGGGCGGACTTGGCTCGCGGCGCCCGGTGGATATGTGGCGGAGACACTGGGGTGGGTCGGCTTCTGGCTGTTTACCGTGGTCATCGCGGCGCCCGGCATGATCCTGTTGTGGCTGCTGTGGAGGCGCGGCTTTGTCGTGCAGACCGTGCGCCAGCCGAGCACCGAAGACGACGGGGTTACAGCGGAGGAGGCCAGTTCGAGGCCGGCACCAGGCTGAGCGAGGCGCGCCTCTATCTCCTTCGCCCTTGATTGCACCGCCTCTGCGCGATCCCCGATCCGGCCGGGCACGCGCGGGACGCACGCGGCCCCTCTATCATGTCTTCAATCCGGAAGCTCGCCGTTGGCTTTCAACACTTCGCCAGCAAGGTAGAGCGAGCCTGCAACCAGGACGATCTCGCTTGCAGGGTCGACTTTCAGGCATTGGAGCGCGGCCTCGACCGAAACGCCCGCCTGCGCTTCGGGGCCAAAGGCAGCGCGATCATGATGGTCGTGTCCGGGAACCGGAACGACGGTCACCGACGCAAGGCGCGGGGCGAGCGGAGCGAGGATCGCCGAGGGATGCTTGTTCGCGAGCATGCCGGTGACGAGATGGATGCGTCGCGGCTCCGTTTCAAAATGACGCGCGAGTTCGATTCCCGCGTCAGCGTTATGGGCTCCGTCGAGCCACACTTCAGTCGTCGGTGGAAGATTGGCGGTTAGGGGGCCGACCCCGAGCCTTTGCAACCGCGCCGGCCAGAAGGCGCTTGCAACGCCCTTCGCGATTGCCTCGGCCTCGGGCTTTTCCCCCGGCGCAAGGTGGAGCATCGCAATCGCCAGTCCCGCATTGCGCATCTGGTGCGCGCCGGCCATGCGCGAGCGCAGGAGCAGAGGCACCGCGCCGTCCCTCGACATCCAGCGAAACGCGCTGCCCACGGCCTCGACCGACCAGGCCTCCCTCTCGGCGAAGGGGGTAACCCCTGCGGCCTCGGCACGCGCGGCTATGACGCGGTTGAGGGGCGGGGGGTAGGCGAGCGTTGCGAGCGCAGCGCCCGGCTTCACAATTCCGGACTTTTCCCACGCGATCCGCATCGCGGGTTCGGCGGGAGCGCTGTCTTCGGGGGTGAGCAGAAAAGCTTCGTGGTCGATACCCAGCGAGGCGATGCCGCAGACGGCCGGCGGAGGAATGATGTTCGTCGCATCGAGGCGGCCGCCAAGCCCGACCTCGATGATACAGTCGTCGGCGGGGGTGCGGGCGAACGCCAGCAAAGCGACCGCGGTCGTCACCTCGAAAAAGCTCGCCTGCAAATCCTCGGCCTTGTCGAGCACCTCGGCAAGAAGCGATGCAAGATGGCTGTCGTCGATCAGTTCGCCAGCGAGCCGGATGCGCTCGTTGAAGCGGACGAGGTGCGGGCTGGTATAGGCGTGAACGCGGCGCCCCTCGGCCTCGAGGATTGCGCGCAAATAGGCGCAGGTCGAACCCTTGCCGTTGGTCCCCGCGACGTGGAAGGTACGAGGCAGGCGTTCCTGCGGGTTCCCGAGACGGCCGCAAAGCTTGGCAATCCGCTCGAGGCCGAGGATATCGCGCCCCGGGGACAGGGCGGCCAGGCGGTCAAGCTGGGCCTGGACGGCAAGGTCGGAGCTGTGGGCGTGGTCGGGCATGGCGGGGCAGTCCAGAAACGAGTTTCACTCGCCTCGCGCCGAGCTGGTGAACATATCCGTCATCTCGCTCCCGCCCGAGGGTGGAGCGCGCTTCGGCATGCTCGGCGCAAATCGAATGTCCAAGGAAGCCTATTTGATCAGGCCGCCTTTTCGGGTGCGAGATACGCGATCAATCGTCCCAACGTTGCCGGAAGATCCTTGCGGTGCACGACCATGTCGATCATGCCGTGATCAAGCAGATATTCGGCGCGCTGGAAGCCCTCGGGCAGTTTTTCGCGGATCGTGTTCTCGATCACGCGCTGCCCTGCAAAACCGATCAGCGCCTTGGGCTCGCTGATCTGCACGTCGCCGAGCATCGCGTAGCTCGCCGTGACACCCCCCGTGGTCGGATCGGTCAGAAGCACGATATAGGGAAGGCCGGCGCGGCGCAGCCGAGCGAGCGCCACGGTCGCACGCGGCATCTGCATCAGGGACAGCGTACCCTCCTGCATCCGCGCGCCCCCAGCGGCGGTGATCGCCACATAAGGGCAGCCCCGCTTGATCGCCTCCTCGACCCCGGCGACGAAAGCTTCGCCGACCGCGACCCCCATCGACCCGCCCATGAAGGCGAAATCCTGCACACCGATCACGACCGGGCGTCCGTCGATGCGGCCGAAACCGTTTTGATAGGCATCGCGGTCGCCGGTTTGCGCGCGGGCCGCCTTGATGCGGTCGGCATATTTCTTTGCGTCGCGGAACTTCAGCGGGTCCTCGGGCGCAGCGGGGGCAGGAATGATCTCGTGCAAGCCCCCGTCGAAGAGCTGGGCAAAGCGCTCCTTCGCCCCGATGCGGTCATGATGGTCGCAGCGGGGGCAGACATTGAGATTGTCCTCCCATTCCTTGACGAACACCATCTGCTGGCATTGGCGACATTTGTGCCACAGATTGTCCGCCGTATCGCGCTTTGCGGTGAAGGGCAGGGCGTTACGGACACGGTCGAGCCAGCTCATGCGGCGATCTCCTTTGCGCCGTGAATAGCATCGGCGAGGGTGCGGGTGAAGGCTTGGAGGGGCACGGCGGCGGCATCGCCGTGCTCGGCGATGATGTCGACAAGCGCCGAGCCGACGACGACCCCGTCCGCGACCTTTGCAATTGCAGCGGCCTGTTCGGGCGTGCGGACGCCAAAGCCGACCGCGACGGGCAGATCGGTCGCAGCCTTAAGGCGCGCCACCGCTACTTCTATGCTCGCCTGTACAGCCTGCTGGAGCCCGGTGATGCCAGCAACCGAGACATAGTAGAGGAACCCCCCGGCACCGTTCAGGACATCAGGAAGCCGTGCAGCGTCGGTGGTGGGGGTGGCAAGGCGGATCAGGTCGACCCCGGCGCTGCGGAGCGCTGGTCCTATTTCAGGGTCTTCCTCGGAAGGTATGTCCACGCAGATGACGCCGTCGACCCCTGCCGCGGAGCATTGGGCGGCGAACCAGTCCGCCCCGCGGATCGTCATCGGGTTGGCATATCCCATCAGGACGAGCGGGATATGGGGGTGGCGTTCGCGAAAGGCCCGGGCAATCGCGAAAATATCCGCGGTGGTAGTGCCCTTGCCGAGCGCGCGCAGGTTGGCAGCCTGGATCGCGGGGCCGTCAGCCATCGGATCGGTGAAGGGCATGCCGAGTTCGATCACATCGGCGCCCCCCGCAACGAGCGCGTCCAGATTTGCGGCCGTATCGCCGTCACCGGCGGTGATGAAGGTGACGAGGGCGGCATGCGGCTTGGCAAAAGCGGTTGAAAAGCGGGTCACAGCGCAACTCCCAGGGCGTCGGCAACCGTGAAGATGTCCTTGTCGCCGCGCCCCGAGCAGTTGACGATGATGATCTTGTCCTTGCTCAGCGTCGGCGCGATGCGCTCGGCGGCGGCGATGGCATGCGCGGACTCGAGCGCGGGGATGATGCCCTCGAGCCTGGTCAGCTTCTGGAAACTTGCCAGCGCTTCTTCGTCGGTGACGGGTTCGTAGCGGACGCGGCCAATCTCGTGCAGCCAGGCGTGCTCGGGCCCGATGCCAGGATAGTCGAGCCCAGCCGAGATGCTGTGTGCCTCGGTGATCTGCCCGTCTTCATCCTGCAGGAGATAGGTCTTGTTTCCGTGGAGAATGCCGGGGCGCCCGCCCGCGAGGCTGGCGGCGTGCTTCTTGTCCAGGCCCTCGCCTGCGGCCTCGACTCCAACGATCTCCACGTCCTCGTCGTCGAGGAAAGGGTGGAACAGGCCGATCGCATTTGACCCGCCGCCGACGGGGGCGATCAGCATATCGGGCAGACGTCCCTCGGCCTTGAGGATTTGCTCGCGCGCTTCGTTGCCAATCACCGATTGGAAATCGCGGACGAGCTCGGGGTAGGGATGCGGACCCGCGACGGTCCCGATGATATAGAAAGTATCGTGGACGTTTGCGACCCAGTGTCGTAGCGCCTCGTTCATCGCGTCCTTCAGCGTCTTCGCCCCGCTCTCGACCGCGACCACCTCTGCGCCGAGCAATTTCATCCGGAATACGTTGGGCTGCTGCCGCGCGACGTCGACCGCCCCCATGAAAATCGTGCAGGGAAGGCCAAAGAGCGCAGCGACCGTAGCGGTCGCGACCCCATGCTGGCCGGCCCCCGTCTCGGCGATGATCTTTGTCTTGCCCATCCGCTTCGCGAGCAAGATCTGGCCGATACAATTGTTGATCTTGTGCGCACCGGTGTGGTTCAGATCCTCGCGCTTGAGGTAGATCTTCGCGCCGCCGAGCTCTCCCGTCAGCCGTTCGGCGAGCCACAGCGGGCTCGGCCGCCCCACATAATTCGCAAGCAGCCGCTCGAACTCCGCCTTGAAGCCATCGTCCTGCCGCGCCTCACGATAGTGGCGCTCCAGATCAAGGATCAGCGGCATCAGGGTTTCGGCGACATAGCGCCCACCAAAGGCGGCGAAATGGCCGCGTTCGTCGGGGCCGGTGCGAAGGCTGTTGGGTCGGTCGGTCATCGTCCCGCCGCTTTAAGGAAAGCGGCGATCTTGTCCACATCCTTGACGCCCGGCGCGCTCTCAACTCCCGAAGACACATCAAGGAGCGGCGCGCGGGTCGCGGCAAGCGCCTCGGCAACATTTGCAGGGGTCAGGCCCCCGGCAATCCCCCAGTCCATGGTGTGGCGGTGATTGACGAGGAGGGTCCAGTCGAAACGCGTTCCGGTGCCCCCGGGGAGCGCCTGCGCGGGGGCATCGAAGAGCAGGCGGTCCACGATGCCTTCATATTGCCGCGACCGTTCGAGCGTTCCTGAATCCCGGAGCCCGACCGCCTTCCACGCCTCGACGGGCACATGCTGCTTGACCGCGGCAATCCATTCGGGGGTTTCGCTGCCGTGAAACTGGAGAATGTCGGGCTGCACCGCGCTATAGGCCGCTCCTGTAAGCTGCGGCGAAGCATTGACCAGAAGCAGCGCGACCTTGACCGCGGGCCCAGCTCGCCGGCGAAGCTCGGCCGCCGTCTTGAGGTCGACGTGGCGCGGACTCGGCTCATAGTGAACCAGCCCGACATGCGTGGCACCAAGCCGGATGGCCGCATCGAGGGTTTCGGGCGTGGAGATGCCGCAGATTTTAACCAATGGAGTCATGGATTATCTCTCGTAACCGGTTCGCATCAAGCGCCGCCGGAAGCCTCTTGACCTTGCGCCGTTTCGGGCACGCGCTCGCCCGGGTTCGGTGCGTACGGGAAGGGGGCTAGAGCGTCGCCTCGATTTCGCGCGCGGCGAGATCGGGGTCGTCCGATTGGCTGATGGGGCGCCCGACGACGAGGATTGAGGCCCCGTCGCTCATCGCCTGCGCCGGGGTAACCACCCGCTTCTGATCGCCCGTCTTGCCGTTGGAGGGTCGTACTCCGGGAACAACGAAAAAGCCGCCGGGCCAGGCGTTCCGCGCCGCTTTTACCTCCTGGCCAGAGCAGACGATCCCGTCGAGCCCGCTTTCGCGAGCCAGCGCGGCGAGCCGGACCACCTGGTCGTGCGGGGATCCGCCAACGCCAATGTCATCAAGGTCGGAGGTATCGAGGCTGGTCAGCACGGTCACCGCCACCACCTTCGTGTTCAGGCCCGCCGCTGCCTTTGCCTCTTCGAGCATCGCCCGGCCGCCGGCTGCGTGAACGGTGAGAACCGCAGGTTCCAGCGGGCGCAGCGCCTGGATCGCCTTTGCCACCGTGTTCGGGATATCATGAAGTTTTAGGTCGAGGAAAATGGGCAGACCAAGCTTGCCCACCTCATGCACCCCGTGGTGGCCATTGGCGCAGAAGAATTCGAGGCCGAGCTTGAAGCCCCCCACATGATGTCGAACGCGCTGCGCCAGCGTCAGCGCAGCGTCGAGGTGCGGGGTGTCGATGGCGAGATAAAGCGGCGATGTCATTGCGAATCCAGCGGGGATGGAGGAATGTCATTGACCCGCGCCGGCGCCGGCGCCGTTGCGGGCACGGGAGGAGCGGGCACGGGTTCTGCGGCGCGATTGGCCATCGCCCGAAGGTCGGCAAGCTGCCGCTCGCTTGTGTCGAGCCGACGTTTCAAGGACCAGCGGGCCGCGCGCAGCGCGATCCACATCGGCAGGCTGCCAAGGAGAAATGCAACGACAATCAGCACGGGCAATTTGGTGTCGAGTACCTGGCCCGGCCAGATGGTGACGGCCACCGGGTTCCAGTTCGCCATTGCGAACAGGACGAGCACGATGGTCAGCAAGACCCAGATGATCGTACGCAGGATTCCCACTTGGTGTTACTCCTCGTTCGGCCCCTCGCATTTCCTATGCGAGTTTCGCGCGGCTTTCCAGTCCAACCTGTCTAGGAGTCGCCGAACACCCGCGCGAAGATCGTGTCGACCTGCTTCAGATGGTAGCCAAGGTCGAACAGCTCGGTGAGCTGATCCGCCGACAGCCGGGCCGTGACATCGCCGTCAGCCTTGAGCAGTTCAAGGAGCGAGAGCTCGCCGTCCGATTCCCAGACCTTCATCGCATTCCGTTGGACCATGCGATAACTGTCCTCGCGGCTGGCACCCGCCTGCGTCAAGGCCAGTAGAACGCGCTGAGAATGGACCAGACCGCCCATGCGGTCGAGATTCTTCTGCATTCGTTCGGGATAGACGAGGAGCTTGTCGACGACGCCGGTGAGACGCGCGAGCGCAAAATCGAGAGTGATCGTCGCATCGGGGCCGATGAAGCGCTCGACCGAGGAGTGGCTGATGTCGCGCTCGTGCCAGAGCGCCACATTCTCCATTGCCGGGATCGCGGCGCTACGAACCATGCGCGCGAGGCCCGTCAGGTTTTCGGTCAGCACCGGGTTGCGCTTGTGCGGCATCGCCGAGGACCCTTTCTGCCCCGGAGAAAAATATTCCTCGGCTTCCAGAACTTCGGTGCGCTGGAGGTGACGGATTTCGACGGCGAGCCGCTCGATCGACGACGCGATGACGCCCAATGTTGCAAAGAACATCGCGTGCCGATCGCGCGGGATGACCTGCGTCGAGACGGGCTCGATCGCAAGACCAAGCTTCGCGGCGACATGCGCCTCGACGCGAGGATCGATGTTCGCAAAGGTCCCGACTGCTCCTGAAATGGCGCAGGTCGCGATTTCGGCGCGGGCGGCGAGAAGCCGGTCTTTCCCGCGCGAAAACTCGGCATAGGCTTCGGCGAGCTTGAGGCCGAAGGTTACAGGCTCGGCGTGGATGCCGTGGCTTCGGCCGATCGTGGGGGTCAGCTTGTGTTCGAAGGCCCTGCGCCTGATCGCCTCAAGCAGCGCGTCGAGGTCCGCCAGTAAGATGTCGGCCGCCTGCGTCAATTGCACCGCCAGACAGGTATCGAGCACGTCACTCGACGTCATGCCCTGGTGCATGAAGCGCGCTTCTTCCCCGACATTCTCAGCGACCCAGGTCAGGAAGGCAATCACGTCATGCTTGGTCACCGCTTCGATCGCGTCGATCGCGGCGACGTCGATCGCCGGTTTCGTAGCCCACCAGTCCCAAAGCGCGATGGCCGCGGACTTTGGCACAATCCCGAGTTCGGCGAGCGCATCGGTCGCGTGCGCCTCGATCTCGAACCAGATTCGATAGCGATTCTCGGCCGACCAGATGGCAGTCATCTCGGGCCGGGCGTAACGCGGAACCATTGGATTTCCTTCCTTTTATGACGATTTATCGCGGATTAGGCGCGAAATAGCGACCAGCCGCCCCCTAGCAGGGGTCGGGCGCTTCGCCAATCGGGCGAGATCAGCAACTTCAGCGGAGCCGACCGGTTAGTCCCTTGCCCCTTCAAAGCGGTGGCCGGGCCGTCATCAAGAGCCCCGCCACTGGTACAGGAGATTTACGATGTTGAAACATATGCTTTTAATCGGCGCTGCAGCTATGAGTTTCCCCGCGATTGCCCAGGAAACCCAGCCTGCCGGCGACGATCCGGCGACGGCACCGGCGGGAGAAACCACGCCGGCTGATCCGACCCAGACTTCGCCTGCTGATCCGACGACACCGCCGTCAGCTGACCCGGCCAACCCTGCTGAGCCCGCAGCGCCTGGTGACCCCGGCGTGCCCGCAGATCCCGCGACCCCGGCTGAGCCGGCGACGCCTGCTGACCCGGCCAATCCCCAGACAGGCGAGGTGGCACCGGGCGGCGCGGCGGCGACACCGGGCCAGGTTGCACAGATCGTGAACCAGGAGTTCCCGACCTATGATAGCGATGCCAATGGCGATTTGAGCGAGACCGAGTTCGGGACGTGGATGAAAAAGCTTCGCACCGCGACCGACCCCACGGTCGACCCCGAATCGGAGCAGGTCAAATCCTGGATCGCCCAGGCATTTGCTGCCGCTGACGCAGACGGCTCGGGCCGCGTCAGCAAGGAAGAACTGACGTCTTTCCTGTCGCGCGGCGCTTGATCTTAGCCGATTAGCGCCCCTGGACTGGGCGGTGCGGCCGTCGGATCTATCCGGCGGCCGCATCGCCTTGTGTAATCGCCATTCGCACTAATCCCTGCGCTCGACCTTGACGATCGACAGCCGGCGTTGCTGGCCATCACGGTCGGGCCACAGGATTGACTGGCCTTCGCGCAGACCGATCAGACCAGCGCCCACCGGGGTCATGATCGATATCCGACCCGCGTCGATGTCGGCATCGGCCGGGTAAACAAGTTCGACGGTGCGCGAGGCGCCGCTTGCTTCGTCAACGAATTCGACCCGCGAGTGCATGGTCACCACATCTAGGGGGATCTTGTTCGCCGGATGGATTTTCGCGCGATTAATCTCTTCGAGCAAAAGCGCGCTGACCTCGGGCGAACGTTCCTGGCGAGCGAGCGCCAGGTCCGTCAGCGTATCAGCCTCGGTGTCGATCATATGGATTGGCGGCCGCTTGGGCGCGCTACGGGTTGTCATCGCAAGAACTTTCAAAACTGCGCAAGCTCACGCTTGCCTAATGTCGAGATCAGGACGGGAGGAACTTTGCCCCGGGCTCGGGGCATGCCGCGCCGGACCCGGGGCTAAAGGCCCGCGAGGCGTTGACCCGCATGCGAGTGGAGTCGGGACAGGGCGCGCAGAGTCTGCATCGCGCCATGATGTCCGCCCCGGGCGCGCAAGTCAAACAATGTGCGCATCAAGAAGACCGAAAGCGGAAAAGACATCGCCCCCTTGTCCTTCGACCATTCCCACTTCGTCCACGGCAATCCGGGCCCCCTGCGGCGTCAGTTAACGTATCGGGGAGCGGCGCGCCCTTTCCGCTCTCTCGGCCTTGCGACGGAACAAGCGCCTTGTGGCGCGCACTTGACGGCCATAAAAAGAGCGACAGCGTTGCGGACCCATATCCTGCATCGAAAAGGATTTCCGCGCGTTCCGTTGGCTAAAACGGGGGGTTTGCGGTCGAAGGACGGACAATAGTTGCAGGCCATGACCGATCCTGAATCTCCGACGCCTCCCAAGCGATTGTTCAAGAAGCGCTGGCTGACTGCGGGCGCGGTCGCGGCGCTCGCGCTCGGCTTGTGGCTCGCGCGTGAGCCGATCGCGGACCGCGTCATCCGAGACGAACTCAACAGCCGCGGCATCCCGGCACGCTATACGATTGACGAGATCGGCTTTCGGACCGAACGCCTCAGCAACGTCGTAATCGGCGATCCTGCACGCCCTGACCTCACCGCGAAAACCGTCGAAGTATCACTGGGATATGGTTTCTCGGGCCCTTATGTCTCCGAGATACGGGCCGACGGGGTGCGTCTTTACGGTCATTTCGTGGACGGCCAGCTATCGCTCGGCACGCTCGACAAATTCCGGGACCCGGCCGACACGACGCCGTTCGCTTTGCCCGATCTTTCGGTGCTCCTGGCCGATGCACGCGCACGGATCGAAACTCCATGGGGAAATGTGGGGGCCGTGCTCGAAGGCGGCGGCAATCTCCGGAGCGATTTCACTGGAAAGCTTGCTCTCGTCGCCCCTGAGCTGGCTGCGGCTGGATGCTCTGCAGAGGGTGTCAGCTTCTACGGCGACGTGCGCGTGCGAAACGTCCGCCCGTCGCTCAGCGGACCGCTGCGCGGGCGGCGCCTCCTCTGCGGCGATGGCAGCGTCGCGGTGAACAGTCCCGAGGTCGCCCTCGACGTGTCGCTCGCCGAGAATCTGAAGAGCTGGCGCGGCACGGCCAACGCGAGCATTGCCAAGGTCGCTGCGGGCTCGGCCGAAGCCGCAAAGCTGGGCGTGCGAACGCGCTTTTCGGGAAGCGCCGCGCGCACGGCGCTCGATGTTGACGCCGAGATGACCGCACTGAGCGTGCTCGACTTTTCGGCGCGCCGCGTCGAACTTTCCGCGAAGGCGGTGGTCGGTCATGGGGCGCCGAAGGCAGAGGGCCATGTCCATTTTGCCGAAGGAAGCGCCAGCCTGGCGCTTCGCAATTCCATTGCCCGGAGCGGTGCGAGCCTCGATGGAAGCCCTCTCGGCCCGCTCGCGGCAAAGGCCACGGCCGCACTGTCGCGCATGCTTGCCAACATGAGCGGCAGCAGCGCCTTTTCGCTTGTCGGGGATAACCGCACCGCGCGCTTTGAACTCGTCGCGCCGCAGCTTGAGAGCGCGGCGGGCGCTCGCATCACGAGTGACGGCGGGAGCCGTATTGCATGGCTACTCGCGGCGCCAGGCACAGCGATGACGATCGAGGGTGACTGGATTTTTGGCGGCGGAGGCCTCCCGTCGGGATCGCTGGCGCTTGATCGCAGCGCCAACGGGGCAACACGGGGCGAGGCGCGCTTCGACCCTTACGTCGCCGACGGTGCCCGGCTGGCGCTCGATCCCGTCCGCTTTTCAGGCGGGCCGGAAGGGATGCTGCGCTTCGCAACGCGCGCGAGCCTTTCGGGGCCGCTCGCGGATGGGCGCGTCGATGGGCTGACAGTGCCGCTGGCCGGCACGCTTGCGCCGACCGGGGAAATAGCCCTTGCCGGCGGTTGTACCCGCGTCGGTTTCGATCGGCTCGACGCCTCCGGCTTTCGCATCGGTCCTAGCGGCATCAACCTCTGCAGCCGCCCCGGCGCGCCGCTGCTCACGACAGGTCGCCGCGGGTTGCGCGGCACCGTCCGGGCGCCGGGCATCGCGCTACGCGGAACGAGCGGCTCGTCGCCATTCGCCTTCGATGCTGGGCGGGGCGAGGTCGATCTTGCCGCGATGCGCTGGACCCTGTCCCGGGCCGACGTGCGGCTGGGCGAAGGGGAGAGCATGACACGCTTCACCGCTGCGCGCATCGGAGGCAGCCCTGCGAGCGGCAGCATAAGCGGCGATCTCTCGGGCGCCACCGGCAAGATCGGAGCCGTACCGCTCGCCCTGTCCGACATCGCGGGCCGCTGGCGTTGGCAGGGCGGCGCGCTGACACTCGATGGCGGCTTGCTGCTGACCGATGCTGACCCCGATCCCCGCTTCTTTCCCCTCGTAAGCGACATGGCAACCCTCCGCTACGCTGACGGGCGGATCGATGCCAAGGCCAGCTTTCGCGAGCGCAAATCGGGGAGGAAGATCCTCGATACGAGCATTCGCCACGACCTGGGATCCGGTGCCGGCTTTGCCGATCTCGATATACCCGAGATCCGCTTCGACGAGGGCTTCCAGCCCGACCAGCTCACGCGCCTCGCGCTGGGTGTCGTCGCCAATGTGCAGGGATCAGTCGTCGGTGACGGGCGTATCGAATGGTCACCGGAGACCGTCACGAGCCGCGGCACCTTTTCCACCGCGAACGCCGACCTCGCCGCCGCCTTCGGTCCCGTCAAGGGCCTGACCACGACGATTAGCTTTGAGGATCTCATCAATCTGCGCACCGCGCCGGCGCAAATTGCAACGGTTGCAGAGATCAACCCGGGCATCCCCGTGATCGACGGGACGATCGAATACCGGCTTCTCGGGGACAACCGGGTTCGGATCGAGGGGGGACGCTGGCCTTTTGCGGGCGGCGAACTGGTGCTCCACCCCGCGACACTGGATTTCGGCGCGAGCGAGCCGCGGCACCTGTCCTTCGACATCGTCGGCGTCGAGGCCGCGGTCTTCCTTCAACAATTCGGATTTGATAATATTTATGCGACCGGGACCTTCGATGGGACGCTACCGGTCGAGTTCGGCGGGCTCGGCGGCAGCATCGTCGACGGACGCATCGATTCACGTGGCGGCGGCGGGACGCTCGCCTATGTGGGCGAATTGTCGAACCATAATCTTGGTGCCATCGCCAATTTTGCCTTTGGCGCGCTGCGCAGTCTCAAATATGACGACCTCACCATCATCCTCAACGGCGACCTCGACGGCGAAATGGTGACCGATATCCGCTTTGGCGGCGTGGGGCAGGGCGAAGGGGCAACGCAGAATTTTCTCACCCGTCAGGTCGCCAGACTGCCCTTCGTCTTCAATGTGAAGATACAGGCCCCCTTCCGCCAGCTTATCTCCTCCGCCAAGGGCTTTTATGACCCGACGCTGGTGATCGAGCAGAACCTCCCGACCCTCCTGCGCGTGCAGCAGGAGGTCGACGCCGCCAATGCGGGCGCTATAGCGCCCGTTCAGCCCCCAGAAAGCGAGCCCGTGCCATGACGATATCCAACAAGGAAAGAAGGAGGCTGACCTTTGACGGCCGCTATCCGGCAATCCTCTGCGTCATGGCGGGTCTTTCCGCCTGCGTGCAGATCGACACGCCGGACAAGCCGATCGAAATCAACCTCAACATCAACATCAAGCAGGAAATTGTCTACAAGCTTGATGGCGATGCGAAAAAATTGATCGAGCAGAATGAAGACATCTTCTGAGCGACCTTCAGGACAGGGTGAATGGTGATGCGTTTTAAAAACTGGAAATCGGGCGCAATGGTAATGGGGGCACTCGCGGTGACCGCTGCTCTCGCCATAGCGGTTCCCTCGGCGATGGCGCAGCGTGACCCCGCCTATGAGGCGGCGCGTGCGGCGGGGCAGATCGGCGAGCAACCTGATGGCTATCTCGGTTTTGTATCGAACCCGACACCTGCGGTTCGCGATATCGTCAATGACATCAATATCAAGCGCAAGGCGGCCTACACCGCGAATGCGCCGCAGGGCAGCACCGTCGAGCAGTTTGCTTTTGCGACCGGATGCAATCTGATCGCGAAGACGAAGCCCGGCGAGAAATACAAGGCTCCCGACGGCCGCTGGCTGACGCGCGACAGCGGCCCGCCGGTGCGCGATTCGCGCTGTCCCTAAGATCCTGTTTTCAAGGGCGCCTGCGGGCGTCAATGCCGCCGCGCCCCTAAACGCGGCGGCATTTTTTGTGCACCTGCGCACAAGCATTGACTTCACGGGGCGGCGTTCCTAAACGGGCCGCGCCTTAGGGGTCCCCCGATTTTTCGGGCCTTTTTTCGCAGGCAGAATCGGTGGTTTCCGCTTCTGTTTCAGGAGGATGGCGCAAGATGACGGGGAATGGCAGCGATCCGGAACTTGGCTCGGAGGATTCGCGCCTGGTCTCGCTCGAAGAGCGATTGGACCGGGCCGAAGCCGCAGAAGCGAGACGGACCGCGGTGAACGCCGGGCCGGAATCCGACGCCAATTATCGGCTCGGCAACCGTGTCCTGGCCGAGCTGCTGGGCGGACTGATCGGCGGTGCCTTGTTCGGCTGGCTGATCGACCGC
Organism: Sphingomonadales bacterium; assembly: GCA_044508875.1. GTDB lineage: Bacteria > Pseudomonadota > Alphaproteobacteria > Sphingomonadales > Sphingomonadaceae > Sphingopyxis > Sphingopyxis flava_A. The sequence continues at coordinate 69,022 of JBIQHE010000011.1, forward strand.
ATCGCGGGAACGTCGCCCTGGGGTTTGTTGGGGATGTTGTTCATGGGGATCATCGTGGCCTTTCGGAACATCATCCGCCTCTCTTCGGCGCCTCGCAAATAGCTGGGCGCAAACGAAATTCTCTAGCGGGACGGCCGCGCGCCGCCTCGCCATACGCGTGGAGTGAATAGTGGCGGCGGAATCCGGCAAGATCGACCCGATGCACCAGTTCGAGGTGACTCCGCTTGGCGGCGGCTTCAACCTGGGCGGGCACGAGGTATTGTTCACCAACAGCGCGCTGTGGATGGTTGTCGCCGCGATTGCGCTGGGCATATTCATGTGGGGCGGGATGCGCCGGCAGCTCGTTCCGGGTCGCTGGCAGGCGGCAGTCGAGGGCTTCACCAGCTTCATCTCGAGCATGATGATGGCGAATATCGGCACCGAAGGCCGCAAATATACGCCCTATGTCTTTTCGCTCTTCATGTTCATCCTCTTCTGCAACTTGCTCGGCATGTTGCCGCTGGGCGTGCTTGGGGTTCACCCCTTCACCGTCACCAGTCATATTGCGATCACGGGTGTCCTCGCGTTGATCAGCTTCGGCATCGTTCTTGTTGTGGGTTTCTGGCGCCACGGCCTCCACTTCTTCTCGCTGTTCGTGCCGCACGGGACGCCGCTTCCGATGATCCCGATCATCGCCCCGATCGAGTTTGTCTCGTTCCTGGTGCGCCCGTTCAGCCTTGGTCTGCGTCTTTTCGTCGCGATGACGGCCGGTCACGTGCTTCTCAAGGTGCTTTCGGGCTTCGTGATCAATGGCTTCAACGCCGAAACGCTGTGGCTCGGTTCGATCGTTTCGGTGCTCAGCTTTACCCTGATGGTCGGTATCAGCGCGCTCGAGCTGCTTGTTGCCGGCATCCAGGCATATGTTTTCGCCCTGTTGACCTCGCTCTACATCAACGACGCGGTCAATCTTCACTAATTTACGTTTTAGAATAAACGCTTACACCCAAGGAGTAGTATAATGGACGCAGAAGCAGCAAAGCTGATCGGTGCAGGTCTCGCAGCGATCGGTGCCGGCATGGCCGCCATCGGCGTGGGTAACGTCTTCGGCAGCTTCCTCGAAAGCGCCCTGCGCAACCCGGCAGCCGCCGATGGCCAGCAGGGCCGCCTTTTCATCGGCTTCGCCGCTGCCGAGCTTCTCGGCCTTCTGGCGTTCGTCGTTGCGATGATCCTGCTCTTCGTCGTCTGATTTCGACGAAGCTTGCGAAGCCGGGCCCAGCGGGACCGGCTTCGTTGCGGATTTTCAAACCAGTTTAGGGTTCGCCTTTCATGCCCCAGATAGCCCAGCTCACCGCTGACAATTGGTATCTTGCCTCGCAGCTCTTCTGGCTGCTCGTCGTATTCGCTGGCATTTATGTCGTGATTGGACGCGGCATGCTGCCCAAGATCGAAGCGACGGTGGACGCGCGTGACCGCAAGGTTGCCGACGATCTGGCAGCGGCGAAGGCGGCCCACGCCGCGGCCGATGCGCTGGAAGAAAGCTATCGCCAGCAGGCTGACGCGAGCCGTGCCGCTGCGCAAAAGGCTGTTGCCGATGCCAAGGACAAGGCCGCGCGCGATGCCGAGAAACGTCTCGCCAAGGTCGACACCGAACTGAGCGAGAAACTGGCGCTCGCAGAAGCCGAAATTGCCGCGGCGCGCAAATCGGCAATGGCCGAGGTCGAATCGGTGGCAGCCGAAGCGGCCAGCGATCTCGTCGCCAAGCTGTCGGGTGCAAAGGTTGCTGCGGCGGACGCCAAGGCAGCGGTAAAGGTGGTGCTCCATGGCTAATTTTATCACCATTCTCTCCGAAGCCGCCGGTGAAGCCCATGCCACGCCGAAAGCCTTCGGCATGGACGCGACCGTCTGGGTCTCGATCGCGATGCTGGTGTTCCTTGGCATCCTTGTCTGGAAAGGCGTGCCGAAGATGATCGGGGCGATGCTCGATAAGCGCATCGCGGAGATCTCGAAGCAGCTGAGCGAAGCCGAACAGCTTCGCCTCGACGCCGAATCGCTGAAGGCCGAATATGAGGCCAAGCTCGCAGACGCCGCCAAGGAAGCCGACGAAATGCGCGCTCGCGCCGATGCCGAGGCCGAAGCGCTCGTTGCCAAGGCAAAAGCCGACGCGACCGCGTTGATCGCGCGCCGCAAGCAGATGGCCGAGGACCGCATCGCGGCCGCCGAAGCCGGCGCGCTCGCCGAAGTTCGCACCGCGGCGGCGAAGGCCGCGACCGAGGCTGCAGCCGCGTTGATCGCCGCCAAACATGATGCTGCCGCCGACAAGGCGCTGATCGATCAGGCGATCGCAGCGGTGGCCAGGGGTTGAAACGCCTGAGCATCGATGAAATCAAAGCGCCCGCGGAAACACCCCGCGGGCGTTTTGCTCTGGGCTCGCCCTAAAGGCGATCATTGCCCGGCTCCCTCAATATCGAATCATGATATGGCGCGCGAGCGCAGGCGATATGCTGTGGACGAGCCGCAGGATCTTGGTCTGCCCTACCGCCACCTCTTCGCTGCCTAGACAGATTCCCCGGACGATTTGTGCGGCACAATTCGACGCGGACATCATTTTCCCGCCTCTCCCGGATGTCATGTTCGTCGCGACGAGCGGGGGAAGCGCTTCCATGACCCTGACCCCGCTACGCTTCAGCTGGTAGCGGATCGCCTGTGTGTAGCTGCGCAGTGCGGCCTTGGTCGCGCAATAGATCGGCCCGCCCGCGCGCGGCGCGATAGCTAGGCCCGAAGTCACATTCACGATCATCGCCTCGCCCTGTGCCTTGAGCTGGGGAAGGAGGCGCGTGATGACTGCAATGGGGGCGTAAAGATTAGTGTCGATGCACTCTGCCGCGCTCGCGAGCGACGACATATTGTCCAGTTCATAATCGCTGCCGATCCCGGCATTGTTCACGAGAAGCGCGAGGGGTTTGTCCGACAGCCCGTCCGCGACCGCGTCAATTCCGGCCTGTTCGGCGAGGTTTCCTGCAATCGTCACGAAGCCGAGCGCTTCCATCGCCTCGAGTTTCTCAGCCGATCGTCCGGTCACGATCACTTGCGCCCCGAGGCGCTGGAGCTGCAACGCGATCTCCCGGCCGATCCCATCACTTCCGCCCGTGACGAGCGCGAGCTTTCCCCGAACGTCCATTGCACCCTCCCATGTTTTGCCCCGGGCACTATGGCGGCGCGCAGCAGCATCGCCTACATGCAAAATCATGGCTCGCCCCAACGCTCCCGACCGGTTCAACGAAGAAAAAGCCACCTATGTCATCCGCGGCAGCGGGGATGAGGGCGACAAGCCAGACCTTGAACGCGGCGCGGCAATTATTCGCGATGTCGTGCGAAAGCTCCCGATACGCCCGGGTGTCTACCGCATGCTCGATGCACGGGGCGACGTCCTCTATGTCGGCAAGGCGCGCGCGCTCAGGAACCGCGTGACAAATTATACCCAGGTCGCGCGCCTGCCGCAGCGGCTTCAGCGCATGGTCGCCCAGACGCGGGCGATGGAGATCGTGACGACAAACAGCGAGGCCGAAGCCCTGCTGCTCGAGGCGCAACTGATCAAGCGCTATCGCCCGCCCTACAATGTTCTTCTGCGCGACGACAAAAGCTTTCCTTTCATCCTCCTGCGCATGGATCATGACTTTCCCCGCGTGCAGAAGCACCGCGGCGCCCGGCGCGCCAAGGGACGCTATTACGGGCCGTTTGCGAGTGCGGGATCGGTAAACCGCACGCTCAACGCGCTGCAGAAGACTTTTTTGCTGCGCAGCTGCACCGACAGCTTCTTCGCGAACCGTTCACGGCCGTGTTTATTATACCAGATCCGCCGCTGTTCAGCGCCATGTGTCGATCGCATTTCGAAGGAGGATTATGCGCGGCTGGTTGGCGACGCGCAGGATTTTCTCGAGGGTCGATCGACCGCCGTGCAGAAACGCCTCGGCGACGCGATGACGAAGGCGGCCGAGGCGATGGATTTCGAGCTGGCGGCGGTCCTGCGCGATCGGCTGAAATCGCTGACCTTCATCCAGGGCAGCCAGTCGGTCCACGCCGATGGTTTGGGCGATGCCGACATATTCGCTCTGGCAGCGAAGGGCGGGCAGCTCTGCATCGCCGGCTTCTTCATCCGGGGCGGGCAGAATTGGGGGCATCGAAGCTTCTTTCCCGCGCATGTCGCCGGGGTCCCCGAGGAAGAGGTATTGGCGAGCTTTCTCATGCAGTTCTACGAAGGGGTTCCCCCGCCGAAACTGATCCTCGTCGACCGCGAACCCGCCGAATGCACGCTGCTTGCAGAAGCGCTGGGCGAGACCGCTGGGCGCAAGGTCGAGATTGCTGTCCCGCAACGCGGAAACCGCCGCCGCCTGCTCGAGCAGGCGGTGCGCAACGCCGGCGAGGAACTCGACCGGCGGCTTGCCGAAAGCAGCAGCCAGGCTCGGCTGGCCCGCGAACTCGCCGAGCTCTTCGACCTCGAGGAGCCGCCGCAGCGCATCGAAATCTATGACAACAGCCACATCCAGGGCACTAACGCCCTCGGCGCCATGGTCGTCGCAGGGCCCGAGGGGTGGATCAAGGGCGCCTATCGCAAGTTCAACATCAAGCGCGCCGAAACCCGGCCCGGTGACGATTTCGCGATGATGCGCGAGGTATTCCACCGCCGCTTCGCGCGCGCGATCGAGGAGGATCCGGAGCGCACCAAGGGCGAATGGCCGGACCTCGTCCTCATTGATGGCGGCAGGGGGCAGGTGTCGGCGGTATCGGCGGTCTTCGCCGAGCTCGGGATCGACGATTTGCCTTACGTCGGCGTCGCCAAGGGACCTGACCGCAACGCAGGGCGCGAAACCTTTTATCTGCCCGACGGGCGCGAATTCACGCTGCCGCCGAACAATGCGGTGCTCTTCTATATCCAGCGGCTGCGCGACGAGGCGCATCGTTTCGCGATCGGGGCTCATCGGCAAAAGCGCGCGAAGGCGATGGGGAGCTCGCCGCTCGACGAGGTGCCGGGAATTGGTCCCGCGCGCAAAAAGGCATTGCTGATGCATTTTGGCACCGCGCGCGCGATCCGCAGCGCGAGCCTTGAAGACCTGAAGCGGGCTCCGGGGGTCAGCGCCGGCGTCGCGCAGGCGGTATATGATTTCTACAACCCGGGGGGATAGGAAGGCAGAGCCTGCGTTTTTCACCTGGCGAGACGGCGGCCCATGGACGAAGAAAGGGCGCGCGAGATTGTCTTTTTGGAAGAAGGGGAGACGATGGATTTTGCAGCCACCATGCCGCTCGCCACGACGCTCGGCATCATTATCGACGAAGGCAGCACGGACCGGGTTGCTGGCAAGCTGACGGTACGCCCCGAAATCTGTACCGCGGGGAACATCGTTCACGGAGGGGCGATCATGGCGTTCGCCGACTGCCTCGGCGCGGTCGGCGCCTTCCTGAGCCTGCCCGAGGGCGCCAGCGGCACGACGACAATCGAGAGCAAGACCAATTTTCTCGGCGCAGGACCCGTAGGGTCGGTGCTCGTCGGCGAAGCCACGCCGGTGAAGATTGGAAAGCGGCTGTCGGTGTGGCAGACACGCATTCGCACCGAGGCCGGCGCCGAAGTCGCGCTCGTGACCCAGACGCAGATGGTGCTTTGGCCGTCCTGAATGCCGAAGCGATCGTCTGCGCGGTGCGCGCGCATGGCGAGCATGGCGCGGTCCTGCGCGCGCTCACGCGCGAAGCCGGGCTGGTTGCGGCCTATGTTCGCGGCGGGCGCTCGCGGCGGCTGCGCCCGATCCTCGTTCCCGGCAACCTTGTCGCGCTGGAACTTCGCGCGCGCACCGAGGAACAACTCGGCGGCGCAACGGTAGAACTCTTGACGAGCCGCGCGCCCCTCTTCGCCGAACCGCTTCCCGCCGCGGCGATCGCCTGGGCGACCAGCCTCACCGCTGCGACGCTACCGGAAAGCCAGCCCTATCCGGCGCTTCATGCCGCGCTATCCGGGGTTTTGGAGGCCATCGGGGCGGCTGCGTCGGCGCGGCAATGGGCGGCGGCGCTTGCGCGCTACGAGTTGCTGCTCCTTGCCGAACTCGGCTTCGGGCTCAATCTCGAGGAGTGCGTCGCGACTGGCTCGGCGGTCGATCTCGCCTTCGTCAGCCCCCGGACGGGCGGGGCGGTGTCTGCGGCCGCGGCGACGGGATATGAGGCCCGCCTGATGCGGCTACCGCCCTTCCTGCGCGGCGGACGTAGCGACCCCGCGCTTCGCGACGTCCTCGATGGGCTGGTGATCACCGGCCATTTTCTCGACCGCGATTTGCTCGAGGGACGCAACCGTGACTTACTGGCCGTAAGGGAAAGATTGGTGAGCCGCCTCAAGAGGGCGGTTGCGTGACTCGCCGCCGCTCCTTAAGCGGCTGGCGAGACAAGAAAGGGTGAAGCGTTGAAAATCCTGCTGCTGGCTGGCGATGGTATCGGTCCCGAAATCATGACGGAGGCCGAGAAGGTCCTTTCCGCCCTCGCGCTGCCTGTAGCGATCGACCGCGCGCTCGTCGGCGGCGCGGCCTATGAAGCAACGGGTCATCCGCTGCCGTCCGAAACGCTCGAAAAAGCAAGGGGGTCTGACGCGATCCTGTTCGGCGCCGTCGGTGATCCACGCTTCGACGCGGTCGAACGGCATCTGCGTCCCGAGCAGGCAATTCTTGGCCTGCGAGCCGAGCTCGGCCTCTTCGCAAACCTGCGACCGGCGAAGCTGTTCGCCGGGCTTGAAGATAGCTCGGCACTGCGGCCCGAAGTCGCCTCCAAAATCGACCTCCTCATCGTTCGCGAACTCAACGGAGACGTTTACTTCGGTGAAAAGGGCACCCGCACGAGTGCGACCGGCGAACGCGAGGGCTACGACGTGATGTCGTACAGCGAGAGCGAAGTGCGGCGGATCGCGCACGTCGCTTTCAAGGCGGCGCAGGGGAGGCAGAAGCGGCTCTGCTCGGTCGACAAGGCAAATGTCCTCGAAACCTCGCAGCTCTGGCGCGACGTGGTCATCGAGGTCGCGGCGGACTATCCCGACGTCGTGCTTAGCCACATGTATGTCGATAATGCGGCGATGCAGCTGGTGCGCAATCCGGGCCAGTTCGACGTCATCCTCACCGGAAACCTGTTTGGCGACATATTGTCCGACCAGGCGTCGATGTGCGTGGGGTCGATCGGGCTTCTCGCCTCGGCATCGCTTGGCGCGGGCCGGGTCGGGCTGTACGAGCCGATCCACGGCAGCGCACCCGACATCGCGGGGAAGGGGATTGCCAACCCGCTCGCAATGATCCTGTCGCTCGCAATGCTCCTTCGCCACTCGGGGGGCGACGAGAAAAGCGCGGCACGGATCGAGGCTGCCGTCGCCACCGTGTTGGCGGACGGATGCCGAGGTGCCGACCTTGGCGGTGATATGACGACGAGCGCGCTCGGCGATGCGGTCGTTGCGGCCCTCAAAGGTTAGGCGGACGGATACGATGAAAAAAACGACGGGTTTCGATCGCAGCACGACGCAGAAATGGCATGCCGCGACGCGCGCTGTGCGCGGCGGAACCTGGCGCAGCGAGCATGGCGAGACATCGGAGGCGCTCTTCCTGACCTCCGGTTATAGCTATGACACTGCGGAGGAAGTCGCAGCGCGCTTTGCCGGCGAAGAACAGGGCATGACCTATTCGCGGCTGCAGAACCCGACGGTCGCGATGCTCGAGGAACGGATCGCGCTGATGGAAGGCGCCGAGGCGTGCCGGGTCCAGGCGAGCGGGATGGCGGCGATGACGACAGCGCTTCTCTGCCAGCTTTCCGCAGGCGACCACATCGTTTCGGCCAAGGCGGCCTTCGGCTCATGTCGTTGGCTCGTCGACACGCTCTGCCCGCGCTTCGGCATCGAATCGACGGTTGTCGACGGGCGGGACAATGATGCGTGGGAAAGGGCGATCCGCCCCAATACGAAGGTATTCTTCTTCGAAACTCCGGCGAACCCGACGCTCGACATCGTCGACATGGCGCATGTCTGCGGCGTGGCGCGCGCGCACGGGATCACCAGCGTCGTCGACAATGCCTTCGCGACCGCGGTCCTCCAGCGCCCGCTTGATTTCGGCGCCGACGTCGTCGCCTATTCGGCAACGAAGCTGATGGAGGGTCAGGGACGCGTTCTCGCGGGTGCGGTGTGCGGGACCGAGAAGTTCATCAACGATGTGCTTCTGCCCTTCCAGCGCAACACCGGACCCAATTTGTCCCCGTTCAACGCCTGGCTGGTCATGAAAGGCCTTGAAACGCTCGAACTGCGGGCGCGTCGGCAGTCGGAGAATGCGCTCGCGGTTGGCAAGGCGATCGAGGCGCGCGTTGCGCGCATCCTTCACCCCGGGCTTACGAGCCATCCGCAGCACAATCTCGCAATGCGCCAGATGGAAGCCTGCGGGCCGATTTTCGCCTTCGAACTGCCAGGCGGCGCGGAGCAGGCGATGCGTTTTCTCAACGCCCTCGAACTCGTCGACATCAGCAACAATATCGGCGATGCGCGCAGCCTTTGCTGCCATCCATGGACAACGACTCACTATGGTGTCAGCCCGGAGGTGCGGCTGGACATGGGAGTTAGCGAGGGGCTTCTTCGTATCAACATCGGGCTTGAGGACCCGCGCGACGTGATTGCCGATCTGGAGCAGGCATTGACCAGGGTCGGGCTATAGGCGAGTTTGCGGGGACGATGATCGACTCCTTCTTCCCCTTTTCAGCGACCACCGGCTCCATCACGGTGCGGGTGGCGGTCAGCTATCTGCCCGAACAGTCGCACCCTTCGCTCGGGCGCTGGTTCTGGGCCTATCACGTCCGGATCGAGAACCGGGGGGAGACGGCGGTGCAACTGATCAGCCGCCACTGGCGAATCAGCGACGGCCAGGGCAAGGTCAGCGAAGTCGAAGGCGAGGGCGTTGTCGGCGAGCAGCCCTTGATCGCGCCGGGCGGCGCCTTTGATTATGTCTCGGGCTGCCCGCTACCCACCCCCGAAGGATCAATGGTCGGAAGCTATATGATGGAAGTCGGCGACGGATCGCAGATGCTCGTCGCGATTCCGCATTTCCCACTCGTTGCCCCGGCGACCGCGTCGTGAAGCGGACCCACCTGCCGCTCAACGCACTGCGCGTATTCGATGCCGCTGCCCGGCACCTGAGCTTCACGCGCGCCGCCGACGAGCTGGCGGTCACCCCCGCCGCGGTCGGGCAGCAAATTAGGGCGCTCGAGGACATGCTCGGGGTCGTCTTGTTCCGCCGGACGCCGAAGGGGCTGGAGTTGACCGGGGAGGCCAATGCCGGGCTCGAAGCGCTGCGCCAGGGCTTCCTGCAGTTCGAGGAATCGGTGCGGGCCATGCAGGCAGGCCAGTCCTCCCAGTCGCTCACAATCGCTGCCCCGCGCGACCTGACCGCCAAATGGCTGGCACCGCGCCTCGCGCGCTATAGCCAGGAGGCACCCGACGTCCGCTTCACACTCGTTTCGGCCGATGGCGGGATCGATTTCACCGAGGCAAATCTCGACCTGGCAATCTTCTGGACCGACAGCGCGGGCGAGCATGAAGGCGTCGCGCTCGCCGAACCGCTGATGGTCACGGTCGCGGGTCCGGGCACCGGCAGCAGCACGCACATCGCGTGGCCCGGATGCCCCCTCGAGGATGATGAACCAGCCCTGCGGCTCGGCGACGCCGGGCTCGCAATCGATGCCGCCGCCAATGGGCTCGGGCAGGCCAATGTTCCTGCGATGCTGGCCGAGGCGGATATTGCTGCCGGGCGGGTGCGCGTCGTGCGCGAGCCTTTTGCGGTCGAGCACGGATATTGGCTGGTCGCACCGACCCCGCAGTGGCGACAGGCGAAGGTCAAGGCCCTCGTCGCGGCCTTGACCTCGGGCTGATCCTTACTTCACCGCCAGCGCAAGCAAACGCGTCGCCAGCCCGCTCAGCGTCTCCGCCGCCACATCGGCATCGGGGTTGTTCCAGCTCGCGGTGACGACAAACCATTTTCCGTCGGCCTGACGCTGCCCCAGGAGACTCATCGACAAGACGCCAAGCTCGGAGCCGCCCTTGTAGCCAAGATAGCTCCAGTCCGCCGCGGCCGCAGGGGCCACCCCCTTGTTGATCGTCATCGCCGCCATTGCCTGCGGCGAATTTTGCCCCTTTATGTCGGCAAGCACGCGGGCAAGGTCTCTTGGCGTCGCGAACCATTCGAGGCTGTCGATGAAGCGGGGATTGCCCCCGAAGCTCGCGCCATCGACATTGGCAAGCACGAGCCGGCTCCTGTTCGCATCGAGCAGCCGGCGCTGCGCCTCGTCGTCCGAAGCGAGGAATTCTGCGCGCAGGTCGCCGAAATTATTTCCCTTCAGCGCGAAGGCCTCAACCGTGGTCAGCAGCGGAATGTTGCGCGAGGGATCGCTATGGCCCGTGGCGCGCATCCGGGCTTCGATCGCATCGCGGCCAAGAAGATGGATCAACGTGTCGGTTGCGCCATTCTCGCTGACCGAGATCATCCAGTTGGCAAGCGTTTGCAGCGTTACCGGCGTGTCTTTCGGCCAGTTCGCGGTCGCGGCGGAGGAGAAGCTGAGGTGCGTTAAGGGGACCACGTCCGACCATTTGCGCGTCCCCGCCGCGATCTGCGCTGCAAGTTCATCGAGAATATAGAGTTTGAAGGTCGAACCGATCGCGAACGCGACGTCAGCGTTCGCCGAGGCGATCGGCTCAATCTCGCCGCCTTTCAATTCGGCAACGAGGAATCCCGTGCGCCCCGGCAGGGCTGCGAGCTCGGCGGCCGCGCTCTCGAAGCTGTCATTCGCCATGACGAATCCACGAAAAAAGAGGCCATCGACGCGGCGATCGCCGCCCGGCAGTACGCTGAGCGCAATCGTCCCTGTCCCTTTTTCAAAGCGCAGCTTGACCGTGCCCGTGCGGCCATCGCTTGTCTCGACGGCGTCGAGGGCCACCACCGCGCCATATTGGGCCACCAGATTTGCGGCAATGCCCCGGAACTGGGCTTCGGACACCGCTTGCTGGAATTTCGGCGCGAAATAGTCATTGTAGGCGAGCTGCCCGTTCAACAGGGCGACGAGCTGGCCTGCGCGCATGTCGAAGGCGGTCTCATTCGCTGCAGTAGCCTGCGGTTCAGCCTGCGCGAGCGCGGGGGCCGGACAAGGCAGCGCCGCGGTGACCGCAAGCAGGATGGCGGTGAGAAAGCGGGGCATCAAAATGTCTCCTTCCAGGAGCGCGCTTCTTGTCGGTCGGAGCGGCCCGGGTCGCCCATCTTGGCGCCGGTCCGCTGCCTGGGCAACCCCATGTACAGGCTATCACGCCGCGTCCCGTAGGCCAGCGCTGCCAGGCAAAGCGGGGCGCCGGCCTGCGCCGCGCTGGGGTGCGATCCGAAAGGCTGCGATCCCGCCCCCCTTCGCATCCCGCTAAGCGCGAGCGATGAACCTCAGGCGTCGATCGCGGCCTCGTCGAGCGTAGCGGCGTTGGCCTGGATAAACTGGAAACGATGTTCGGGGTGCTTGCCCATCAGCCGGTCTACGAGATCCTTGACCTGGTGCCGCTCCTCATATTCCTGAGGCAAGGTCACGCGGAGAAGGCTGCGGCTCGAAGGGTCCATTGTCGTTTCCTTCAATTGATTAGGGTTCATTTCACCCAAGCCCTTGAAGCGCCCGACTTCGACCTTCTTCCCCTTGAAAAGCGTCGCCTCCAGCTCGGCGCGATGCTCGTCGTTGCGTGCATAGGCGGAGGTCGATCCCGCTGTCAGGCGGTAGAGGGGGGGCTGCGCCAGGTAGACATGTCCCTCGCGTACGATTTCAGGCATTTCCTGAAAAAAGAAGGTCATCAGGAGCGTTGCGATATGCGCGCCGTCGACATCGGCGTCGGTCATGATCACGATCTTCTCGTAGCGCAGCCGATCGGGGTCACAATCCTTGCGCATCCCGCAGCCGAGCGCGAGAGCAAGGTCAGCGATTTCCTGGTTGGCGCGGATCTTGTCCGCGCTGGCACTCGCGACGTTCAATATCTTGCCTCGGATCGGCAGGATCGCCTGGGTCTTGCGGTCGCGCGCCTGCTTGGCGCTTCCGCCTGCGCTGTCACCCTCAACGATAAATAATTCGGTGCCTTCGGGGCCATCGTTCGCACAATCTGTGAGCTTGCCGGGCAGGCGCAACTTGCGCGCGCTCGTCGCGGTCTTGCGTTTGACTTCCCGTTCAGCCCTGCGCTTCAGCCGCTCCTCCATTCGCTCGAGGATCAGGCCGAGCAGCGCGCGCCCCCTATCCATATTGTCAGAGAGGAAATGGTCGAAATGATCGCGGATGGCATTTTCGGTGAAGCGCGCGGCCTCGGGGCTCGAAAGCCGGTCCTTGGTCTGGCTCTGGAACTGCGGATCGCGAATAAAAACCGACAGCATCATCTCGCCGCCGTTGAACACATCGTCGGCGGTGATCTGCGCCGCCTTCTTCTGTCCGATCAGTTCGCCAAATGCCCGCAGCCCCTTGGTGAGCGCAGCGCGCAATCCCGCCTCGTGGGTCCCTCCGGCGGGCGTCGGGATCGTATTGCAATACCAGCTGTAGCTGCCATCGGACCATAGCGGCCAGGCGATTGCCCATTCGGCCCGGCCCTGTCCGTCGGGAAATTCCTGGCGCCCCATGAAAGGTTCGGCGGTTGCGCATTCCCGGCTGCCAATCTGCTCTTTCAGATGATCGGCAAGGCCGCCTGGAAACTGGAACACCGCCTCGGCGGGGGTGTCGTCGCCAATCAATTCGGGTGCGCATTTCCAGCGAATCTCGACACCGGCAAACAGATAGGCCTTCGAGCGCGCCATGCGATAGAGGCGCTGGGGCTTGAAGCGGCCGTGCTCGCCGAAGATTTCCGGGTCGGGTACGAAGGACACGCTCGTTCCACGGCGATTGGGGGTCGGGCCGAGTTCTTCGAGGCCGCCAAGCGGGATGCCCCGGGAGAAACGCTGGCGATAAAGCTGCTTGCCGCGTGCGACCTCGATCTCTGTCTCGGTCGACAGCGCGTTGACCACGCTGACGCCGACGCCGTGCAGGCCGCCCGAGGTGGCGTAAGCCTTGCCCTCGAACTTGCCTCCCGAATGGAGCATCGTCATGATGACTTCGAGTGCCGATTTCCCAGGGAATTTGGGGTGCGGGTCGACCGGCATGCCGCGTCCATTGTCGACGACGGTCAGGCGATTGCCGACACCGAGTTCGATCTCGATACGGCTCGCATGCCCGGCCACGGCTTCGTCCATGCTATTGTCGATGACCTCGGCGGCGAGATGATGGAGCGCGCGCTCGTCGGTACCGCCGATATACATTCCGGGGCGGCGACGGACAGGCTCCAACCCTTCCAGCACCTCGATCTGTGAGGCGTTGTAGCTCTCCGCGGCCGGGGCGGAGCTGTCGAACAAATCGTGACTCATACAAGGGCTATAGGGGGCAGGTGAGGCCGCTGGCAAGGCCGCTATCGAGCTGCTTTGCGGCCGTTTCAGGGGGGAACGGCTCGTCCCGTTTTCGGCACGGGGAGGAACTTCGGCACAAAGGCCCGGGTTTCCCGGGAGCCTGCAAGGCCATCAAATATCGGAGTAAAACACATGAAATTCACATCTCTCCTCGTCGCCGCGGCCGCGGGTTCGCTCGCTGTGCCAGCCCTGGCTCAGGATCGTGACACCGCGGAGGATTTCAACGGCCCCTACATCGGCGTGGTCGGTGGATATACGATGCAACCGAATGACGGTCATGAAACGCTGACGTTCGACACCGAGCTCGACGGCTCCTTTGGAGACCCCGTCAATGCAGCGGGCGGCGCCAATGCCTTTTCGCCCGGTTTCTGCGGCGGAGCTGCCACGGGGACCGCTAACCGCGGCTGCACCAATGACAAGGACGGCGCTGAATATATGGCCCGCCTCGGCTATGATAAGCGAATGGGCAATTTTGTTGTCGGCGCTGTCCTCGAGGGCGGGCGGAGCGAAGCGCGCGATAGCGTATCGGGCTTCTCGACAACGCCCGCGAGTTACACGATCCGCCGAGAGGCCGACTGGCAGGCCGGCGCACGACTTCGCGCAGGCTACACTCCTGGCGGCGGCGTCCTCTTTTATGCCACCGGCGGCGGCGCTTTTGCGAAGATGGACAATCGATTTTCCACGACGAACACGGCGAATAGCTTCACCGATAACGGCAAGACCAATGCCTGGGGCTATTCGGCGGGTGGCGGCGCCGAAGCGATGCTGACCAAGAATGTGTCGCTGGGGCTCGAATATCTCTACACTGACCTCAAGGACAATGATTATACCGTCGAGGTCGGGCAGGGGACCGCTCCCGACGCCAACCCCTTTGGCGACGGCACCGACATCAAGCGCAGCGACCCGCATTTCCGCACGCACAGCGTTCGGGCATCGGTCAACTTCCGCTTCTGATCGACCGAATATCTGAGGAAGGGCGCTCGGCCAAATGCCCGGGCGCCCTTCTTATTGGAGAGGTCAGGCGGGAGCGCGGCTCCCTGCTGTGCAAGAGTGACCGCGAGCCTAGCCCGCGGCTCCCAGCGGCGCTGCGAAGATTGCAAAATTGCCGTTGGCGCTCGCGACAAGGCGGTCGTGCTGGAACAGGCGCGCATCGATATTGGCGATGCGCTTGCCCCTGTGGAGGACGGTCGCATCGCAGATCAGCCGGCCCTCTCGAACTCCGACATGATAGTTGAACTTGATTTCGAGCGTCGCGCACCAGAGATCGTCGGCAAGCTCGCTCGTAAGCGCACCGCCCATCGCCGTGTCGGCGAGTGAGTAAGCGACGCCGCCGTGCGCGACGCCTTGCGGATTGAAATGGCGGACCGGTTCGATATCGATCGCCATCCGGCACCGCCCATCACCGCGCTCGACCATCTGAAAGCCGAGCATGCGCGCAAATTCGAATTCCTGCCCGAACGGCCTCACCGCACGCGCGGTCCGCCGAAGGGTGGCGGCGGGGGCGGGCGGCGCGTGCCGCGCGGCAGCTGTGCCTGGTAGGCTCGGCCGCAATGCTCGACACAATAAGGAAAGCCGGGGTTCACTGCCTCTCCGCAAAAGTGGAAATCGGGCTCGCCTGGATGCCCCATCGGCCAACGGCAGATACGGTCGTTGAGGTCGAGGAGGCTCGTCTTGTCGGCTATTTCCGGGCTTGGCTTCGCGGGAACCAGGCGGCGGGGCGGCGCGGGAGGGATTGGCGCCTGCTGGTCACCGGGTCCCTGGCGGATGAAACCGCCCGGGCCGATCGATACGATACGCGGCGCGTCGGGCTTTGCGGGCGCCGCCTCGGCTGCGATCTCCGCGGGCGCTGCCTCGGGCTGGGCCTTGGGCTCGTGGCGCACGGGGGCGACCGGGCGCGGCGCCGCGGGAGCGGCCGCCTTGGGTGCAGGCGGAGCCTTGACCGGCTTGGCAACTTTCTCGGTCGCTTTCACCGGCGAGGGGCGCGACTTCAGGCCCAGGCGGTGCGCCTTGCCAATCACCGCGTTGCGGCTGACCCCGCCGAGCTCGTCGGCGATCTGGCTGGCGGTCAGGCCTTTTTCCCACATGCTGCGCAGCTGTTCGATGCGCTGGTCAGTCCATGACATGCTTCATATTCCTCATTGTCTCACGCCGCGGGCGACGCAGCGATCCTTTCGGGCCGTTCGGGTCGGATCGGCGCGGCGGCTGCCCAGCTTGCGGTAAGTTCGGGGACGCGATAGGCGAGAACGCCATGAACGACCAGCCCCAAATTACGCGCACCGACTCGCCTTCCGCCACCGCGACGCCAGCATTTGCCGAGCCGGGGGTGCCGCACATCCACACGCTTAACGTGCCCGGTATGCAGGCCCTCTATGTCAAGGAGGTGCGACGCTTTTTCAAGGTGCAGCTCCAAACAATCTGGGCTCCGGCGGTCACCACGCTCCTTTTTCTTGTCATTTTCACGGTCGCGCTCGGTGGCTCGGGCCGCACCGTCATTGGCGTTCCCTTTGCCGATTTCGTCGCGCCGGGCCTCATCATGATGGCGATGCTCCAGAACAGCTTCGCCAATGCAAACTTCTCGCTTCTCGTGGGCAAGATCCAGGGAACGATCGTCGATTATCTGATGCCGCCGCTCGGTATCGGCGAATTGATGCTCGCGCTCATCGGCGCCGCGATCAGCCGCGCGGTCCTCGTCGGATTGGCCCTGTGGCTCGCCATGCTCGCCTGGCCCGGGGTTCACGTCGCGCCCGAGCATCTCTGGGCGGTTATCGCTTTTGGTCTTCTCGGCGCGTCGATGATCGGTTTAGTGGGGCTGATCACCTCGGTCTGGGCCGAGAAATTCGACCACGCCGCCGCCGTGACCAATTTCGTCGTGACGCCGCTCGCACTGCTTTCAGGCACCTTTTATTCGATCGACCGGCTTGCGCCCTGGTTCCAGAGCATCGCGCACGCCAACCCGGTCTATTATGCAATCATGGGTTTTCGCTACGGCTTTATCGGCACGGTGGATTCGACGATCGATCGTCCCGTGTTGACGGCGCTTCTCGCGCTCGTCGCGGTCAATATTGTGCTGGGCCTGCTGACCTATCGCCTGCTTGCCTCCGGGTGGAAGCTCAAGGCCTGAACGGTCGCGCGCTCCACCTTAATGGCGATGGATGGCGCGGAGGCGATAACGTCCCTTGTCGAGCCCCTCGAACATCGCCTCGATCTGGGGGTGATCGACCGGACCATGCTCGGAATCAGCGACCAGATTCTGCTGGCTGACGTAGGCAATGTAGGACGAATCCTCATTTTCAGCGAGCAGATGGTAGTAAGGTTGTTCCTTCGAGGGGCGGATCGCCTCGGGAATGGCCTCGTACCACTCCTCGCTGTTCGCGAAGACCGGATCGACGTCGAAGACGACCCCGCGGAAGTCGAACATCTTGTGCCGCACGATATCGCCCGGCGCAAAGCGCGCGCGTTCGATCAGCGGCATCACGATGCCGCGGTCACCCTTGCCTTGGAAATCCGATGAAGTCTTTGCTCTCATGAGCTCAATCTATGCCGGTTCGCACATGATTCAAGGCGCTATCGCCCCGACTTGTGAGACACTCTTCTGAATTTGCAGTGATCTTGGCCATAGAATCCTTTTCGATTTGGAGTTAGCCTCGCTTGGCCGCGTCCGCAGAGGACTGGATTTGCGGGTGTCCAATTTCGCAACAAGGGGAGAGGCGCATCATGACCAATATATTGCAGCGGGCGAAAGACATGATTCTCAAGCCCAAGGAGACCTGGGCCGAGATCGACGGCGAAACGGAAACCGTCCAGTCGCTTTACGTCCCCTATGTGCTTATACTCGCCGCGATCGGCCCGCTCGCGCAGCTGATCGGGGGACAGATCTTCGGCTATCGTTTCCTCACGATCTCCGTTTACCCCCCGCTCGGGGGCGCGATCGTCGGAGCGCTGCTCTCCTACGTAATGACGCTGATCGGCGTCTACGTCGTCGCGCTGGTGATCGACGCGCTTGCACCGACCTTCGGCGGGCAGAAAAACCCGATCCAGGCTCTGAAGGTCGCAGTCTATTCAGCCACCGCTGGCTGGCTTGCAGGAATATTCGGTATCATTCCCGCGCTGGCAATATTGGGCCTGCTCGGACTTTACAGCCTCTATCTTCTCTATCTTGGCTTGCCGCGCCTAATGAAGGCACCCGAAGACAAGGCGCTTGTCTATACGGTGGTGGTCGTCGTCGTCACTGCTATCATCTACTTCATCATCGCGGCGATCGTGGGAGCGCTGGCCATGCCGCAGGGGCCGGCGCTCGCGGGCGGCCTCAGTCTGCGCTGAGGTTCAATTCTCCCGTCCATCGCTGCAACCTCGACCAATGTTGCTGCGAAGAGGGAGGAGGAGGCCGGCGCGCGGTGGGCCCATATTTTTGGAGGCCGATATGAACAGTCGCAAATTCGCAATGGCGCTGGGCGCCGGTTTATGGCTGGCAAGCCTTGCTGTGCCGGGAATCGCTGCGCTTCCGCCGGGCGCCAAGGCGCCCGATTTTACCCTGAGCGCCGCGCAGGGCGGCAAATCGTTCAATCTTTCGCTGAAGCAGACGCTGCGAAGCGGGCCTCTCGTCCTTTATTTCTTTCCCGCGGCCTTCACGCCTGGCTGCACGCTCGAGGCGCATCTTTTTGCCGAGGCGAACAGCCGTTTCAACCAGCTGGGCGCGCGGGTCGTCGGGGTCACCGCAGGCAATATCGACCGCGTTGCCGAATTTTCCAAATCGGAATGCCGCAGCAAATTTGCCGTAGCCGCTGATCCCGGTGCCAAGGTTGCGGCCGAATATGATGCGACGATGGAGGGCCCGGGAAAAACGAAGCTCTCCGATCGAACCTCGTTCGTGATCGCGCCCGACGGAACGATCCTTTTGAGCTTCAGCGATCGCAATCCGCGCGCGCATATCGAGAAGACGATGGCGGCGGTTCGTGCGTGGAGGGCCAAGAGGGGTTAGAAAATGGAGGAGAGTGAGGGATTCGAACCCTCGGTACCGTTGCCGGCACTTCGCATTTCGAGTGCGACGCTTTCGACCACTCAGCCAACTCTCCTCGCTGAGGCAGACGCCCCTAGCGATGGTCTGCGGATCATGCAAGCCTCTCTTGGCAAAAATGCGGCCCGATTGGTGGGCGCAGCGATGAAGAAGGGGGCGCTGTGCCGCTGACCGGACTGAAAGTACTCGATTTCGGGCGTTATATCGCGGGGCCTTATTGTGCGGCGCTGCTCGCTGACTATGGCGCCGACGTGATTCGGATCGAGGCGCCGGGCGGCAACGACGACCGCTATTCGGTGCCGGTGGCCGCGGACGGATCGGGCGCGATGTTCCTCCAGATGAACCGCAACAAACGCTCCTTGACGCTGAAGCCTGGCAGTCCGGAAGGCCGCGAGATCGTCCGGCGGCTCGTCGCGACCGCAGACATCGTCGTTGCCAACCTGCCGCACAAGGCTCTGGTCAAGCTTGGCCTCGATTTTGACAGCCTGTCCGCGATCAACCCCCGTATCATTCTGGCCGCGGCCTCCGCGTTCGGCCGGGAGGGGCCGCTGGCGGAGCGGGTCGGTTTCGATGCCGTAGGACAGGCGATGTCAGGCAGCGTCCATCTGACGGGAACCCCCGACCAGCCCTACCGCGCGCAGGTCAATTATGTCGACTTCGGCACTGCCCTGCATTGTGCGTTCGGGGTCATGCTGGCGCTCCGCGAGCGGGAAGTGTCCGGCAAGGGGCAGTGCATATCGGCCTCGCTCTTCGCGACGGCGCTTGCCATGACCAACGCCCTCACCATCGACCATGCGCTGAACGGCATCGAACGGCAGCCGCTCGGCAACCGCGCCTACAGCTCGGGGCCCACAGACCTCTTTCGCACGCGCGACGGCTGGATCGTCACGCAGATCGTCGGATCAGCCATTTTTCGCCGCTGGGCAGCCCTGGTCGGACGCCCCGAACTAATCGATGATCCCCGCTTTGCGAGCGACATGCTGCGCGGCGACAACGGCGAAGAGCTGAGCGCGATCATGCAGCAATGGTGCACGCAGCGGACGAGCGAGACCGCGATCACCGAACTCGCGGCAGCGCGCGTTCCTGCAGCGCCCGTTATCAAGCCGGCCCAGGCGCTGTTGCATCCGCAGGTCGCCGCCCTGGGTATCGTCGAGCCCTCGGCCTATCCTGGCACACCGACCCCGGCCCCCGTCATCCGCGCGCCGATCGAGCTTTCTGCAAGTGCAAAGGCGCCCGCCGCCCGCGCCCCCCAGGCGGGAGAGCACAGCAGCGAGATTCTCGCCGAACTGGGATATGACGCCGAAGCTATTTCGGCTTTGCGCGAGGCAAGGATTATTTGACCCTCCCGGGTGGACGAAGCCGCGGCCTACGCTTAAGTACCGATCAGTATGAAATTGCAGGAGCAGCCGCGATGAGTGACCAGAGCGAATATGTCCCCCCGAAAATCTGGACTTGGGACAAGGAAAGCGGCGGACGCTTTGCCAATATCAATCGGCCGGCCGCCGGACCAACGCATGACAAGGAATTGCCGGTCGGCCAGCACCCGCTCCAGCTTTACTCACTCGGCACGCCGAATGGCGTGAAAGTCACCGTAATGCTCGAGGAGCTGCTCGCAGCCGGTCATAGCGGCGCCGAATATGACGCATGGCTGATCAACATCGGCGAGGGCGACCAGTTCTCGAGCGGCTTCGTCAGCGTCAACCCGAACAGCAAGATCCCCGCGCTCCTCGATCGCAGCGGCCCCGAGCCAATTCGGGTATTCGAATCGGGCGCGATCCTCGTCTATCTCGCCGAAAAATTCGGTGCCTTCCTGCCTACCGAACCCGCAAACCGCGCGGAGGTCCTCTCCTGGCTCATGTGGCAGATGGGCAGCGCGCCGTTCCTCGGCGGGGGTTTTGGCCACTTCTACGCCTATGCGCCGACGAAGCAGGAATATCCGATCAATCGCTATGCGATGGAGGTAAAGCGCCAGATGGACGTTCTCGATCGCCGGCTCGCCGAGAGCGAATATCTGGGGGGCGCGCAGTACAGCATTGCCGACATGGCAGTGTGGCCGTGGTATGGCGCGCTCGCCAAGGGGTTGATGTACGACGCTGGCGAATTCCTGCAGGTGCAGGATTACAAGAATGTCCAGCGCTGGACCGATCAGGTGGCATCGCGGCCGGCGGTGAAGCGCGGACGGATGGTCAACCGCGTGACCGGCGACCCCGCAAGCCAGCTCCACGAACGCCACGACGCCTCGGATTTCGACCTGCGCACGCAGGACAAGATCGCCCCCGAAACCGCGGAATAGTCCGGGATTTTCCCGCTAGAACCAGTTCCCTCTTTCGATTGTTCGGCTGCCCGCCGGCAAGGAGAAATATTGCCCATCCTCACCAACGACAAGCGAACCGCTGAAATGGCCCGGGGCTCCCCCTAGGAATGCCGGGTAGAGAGCGCGCGAGGGAAGCGGCGGAACGATGTGTGTGAGGACGAGCATTTTAACCCCTGCGCGGTGGGCGCTCTCGGCCGCCTGGGCGGGACTCGCGTGATAATCGAGAATGTCGTGCATGATCTGTCCGGTCATCACCCGCCCCGCGGTGTCCAACTGGCGGGACAGAATCTCGACCATCTCGGGTTGCAGCGCCTCGTGGAGGAGGAGATCGGCGCCCTTCGCGGCGGCTTCGAGTGAGGCGGAGGGAGCGGTATCGCCGCTGATTACCACCGAGCGCCCCTTGTAATCGAAACGGTAACCGATCGCAGGCTGCACGGGCCTGTGGTCGACCGGAAAGGCCGTGACCTTCAGCCCGTCCGCTTGATAGACAAGCATTGGCCCTTCGGGCATCGCGAAGGGGAACGCAGTTCCGCCAGCCGCCGCCGGCGGGGTGATGAGCGCGCCGTGGTGCGCGGTGCGGTAGCGATTGTCCGCGGCATATGCGGCGTTAAAGCCTCCGACGACTGCCTCGACGCCCTCGGGACCGTAAACGGGAAGCGGCGCGGTGTTGCCGCCCGCGGTCCAGCGCAGCAGCATCATGGGTCCAAGCCCGTCGATATGATCCGAATGAAAATGGGTGAGGAACAGGGCGCGGATCCTGGCGTTGGGAAGCCCCATAAGCGCAATGTTACGAGCGCCGCCTTCGCCTGCGTCAACGACGAACATCCTGTCGCCCGCAATGACGAGAGTGCACGCGCCAGCTCGATCGCGGTCGGGCAGCGGCGACCCCGTGCCGCAGAGCGCAACATGTAATCCGTCGGGAATCTTCGTCAGCGGATCGCGCCCCGCCGCCTGCGCGGCGCCGCGTTCGAACAGCCAAATTCCGACCGGCCGCTGAAACAGCCAAAGCGCGGCTGTGACAAGCGCTGCCAGCAGAAGGACGAATAGCGCAGCGCGCCAGGCCTTGGACATCTCTCTTACCCCCACCCGTTTTTTCGGCAACATGCGCCAGGGGAGGGCGCTGGACAAGCCACGACGTTGGGCGCAAGCTTTCGGCCTGACACCGAAGAAGGTTGCGGGCCGCAACTTACCGTTTACGTAAACGTGAGTGGTTATTATAAGAGCCCATTGCCCAAGGAGAATCGTCAATGGACATGGAGTTCAGCCCCGAAGATCTCGCATTCCAGCAGGAAGTGCGTGACTTCATCGCCGAAAACTATCCCGCCGAACTGCGCGGCAAGCAGGACGAGGGCGACGAGCTCACAAAGGAGGATTTCCTCTCGTGGCACCGCATCCTCTATAAGAAGGGTTGGGTCGCGCCCGCGTGGCCCGTCGAATATGGCGGCACGGGCTGGACCCCGACGCAGCGCTTCATCTTTTCGGAAGAGACCGCGCGCGCCGACTGCATCCGCCTGATGCCCTTCGGCCTTTCGATGGTCGGACCCGTCATCTATACTTTCGGCACCCCCGAGCAGAAGGCCCGCTTTCTCCCGCGCATCCTCTCGGGCGAGGATTGGTGGTGCCAGGGTTATTCGGAGCCCGGCGCCGGTTCCGACCTTGCTTCGCTCCGCACCACGGCGGTTCGCGACGGCGATGACTATATCGTCAACGGGCAAAAGACCTGGACGACGATGGCCCAGCACGCCGATTGGGGCTTCTTTCTCGTGCGTACCGACAAGGATGCAAAGCAGCAGGAAGGAATCAGCTTCCTCCTCATCGACATGAAATCCCCGGGCATTACCGTGCGCCCGATCATCACGCTGGGCGGCGAGCATGAGGTGAACGAGGTTTTTCTCGAAGATGTCCGCGTTCCCGTATCGCAGCGCGTCTATGAAGAGAATAAGGGCTGGACCTGCGCCAAGTTCCTGCTTGCGCATGAACGCACGGGCATCGCTGGCGTCGCGTCGTCCAAACGCGGGGTCGAGCGCGTCAAGCAGATCGCCCGCACCGAGCTCGATGGCGATAAGCCGCTGCTTGCCAACCCCTTCTTCAGGCGCAAGATTGCCGAGCTCGAGATCGACCTCACGGCGCTCGAGTTCACCGAGTTGCGCGGCCTTGCAGGCCCGAACGCGGGGAAGGGGCCTGGACCGGAATCGAGCCTGCTCAAGATCAAGGGCAGCGAAATCCAGCAGCGGCTTACCGAACTGACCCTCGAGGCCGTCGGCCATTATGGCGCGCCCTATTTCCGCGGCTTCGGCGAAGGCGACAATGAGCATCCGATCGGGCCGGACTATGCGCACCGCGCTGCGCCCACTTATTTCAACATGCGCAAGACGACGATCTACGGCGGTTCGAACGAGATCCAGCGCAACATCATCGCGAAGATGGTTCTGGGGCTTTGATCAGCGCGCCCGCCCCCGGGAGGGGGCGAGTGCACTGCGCCTTGGCCATCACCGCAGCATAGAGTCACAGCAGCACCCGATCTCACGGGGGCGACGGGGATAGAAAAATGGATTTCACCTACACCGAAACGCAGGACATGATCCGCGACACGCTGTCGCGCTTCCTGGGCGACACCTATGGGTTTGAAACGCGCCAGAAGTTTATCGGGAGCGAGGCCGGGCGCGACCCTGCAATCTGGACCGCGCTCGCGCGGGATCTCGGCATGCTCGGCGCTTCCTTCGCTGAAGACCAGGGCGGGCTCGGTGGCGGCGCGCTGGAAAATGCGATCATCATGGAGGAATTGGGCAAAGTCATCGCGGTCGAGCCCTATCTTCCCACCGTCGTGATCGCAGGCGGCGCGCTCAAGGCCGTCGGCGGAGCGCAAGCCGACGCGATGATCCCGCAGATCATCGCCGGCGACGCCATTATTGCCTTCGCCTACGCCGAGCCGCAGGGCCGTTATGATCTCGCCAATCTCAAGACCAATGCGAAGAAGGATGGCGCGGGCTGGGTTCTGAATGGCCACAAAGGCGTCGTCTATGCCGCACCGTGGGCGACGCACTTGCTCGTCACTGTACGTACCGGCGGCAATCAGCGCGACCGCGACGGCGTGTCGCTATTCCTGATCGACGCAAAGCTGCCCGGCATCGTCCGCCGAGACTATCCCACCGTCGACGGCAATCGCGCGTCGGAGATATATTTCGAGAATGTCGCGGTTCCCGGCGACGCCCTGCTCGGCGACGAGGGCGCGGGCCTGCCGCTGGTCGAACTTATTGTCGACGAAGCCACCGTCTCGCTCTGCGCCGAGGCTACGGGCGTGATGCAGAAACTTCACGAAGGCACACTCGAATATACTCAGCAGCGCAAGCAGTTCGGCATTCCGATCGCGAAGTTCCAGGTCCTCCAGCACCGCATGGTCGACATGTTCATGGAAGTCGAACAGGCGCGCTCGATGACGATCATGGCGACACTGAAGCTCGGTCTGCCCGAAAAGGAGCGCATGGCAGCAGTATCGGCGGCGAAGAACAAGGTCGCGCGCGGCGCAAAATTCGTCGGCCAGAATGCCATCCAGACCCACGGCGGCATCGGCATCACCCAGGAACTTGCGATCGGCCATTACTTCAAGCGCGCGACCCTGATCGAGGGCCAGTTCGGCAGCGCGGACTATCATATGGACCGATACGAACGTCTGGCGCTAGCCGACTAGGAAGGCCCCCTTCACCTGCGACGCGGGGCCTCAATAGGCCACGTCGACAGCGATCCGGAATGTTCGGGGGCGGAGCGGGGTCAGATATCCCGCGCTGCCCTCGACAAAGGGTGTGCCGAGCGCGAAGCGATTTCCGCGCGCGTCGAGCAGGTTGGTCAGTGTCAACGACAGGCCGCGCCGCTCGTTGCCAATGCGCGCCGCGAGTCCCGTGTCGACATAATCGCCTTGACCTTCGCCCAGAATTGGGCCGATCCCGAGCCGCGATGGCCCGACATAATGCGCCCAGCCGTTAACGCGGAAATCTTCATCCCCGATCGGAACGGCGTAATTGACCGCACCGCGCAGCGCATAACGGGCGATGTTGGGAATTTGTCCGAGGCGCGAGAGCAGGGCGGAAAATTCCGGCGCCTCGCCAGTGGCGCTGAAGCGCGTCGCGATCGTCCTGAGCTCGCCCGCGAATAATTCATCAACGCGGCTGTGGTTGTAGACCGCGCCAACTTCGAGCGAGAGCGATGGGACGGGTTGCACCGCAACGGCGCCCGAAATACTCGTGATGCGGCCGTCACCAATGTTGGCGGTGCTCGGAAAGCCATTGGAGTCGATGAAGTCGGCCTGGATGTCGCGCCAGCGGCTGTACGATATGGAGAGATGCGCATCGAAAGGGGTCAGACCCTTTTCGCCGAGACGCACCCCGCCTTCCCAGGTGCGGACCTGGTCGTTGCGGAAGCGCCGCACGAAGTTGCTGTCTATCGCGAGGCCGCCAGGGCGGAACCCCTCCTGGTAACGGGCATAAAGCGTCACGTTGCGCATGGGTTTCGCGAGCACGGAAAAAGAGGGGAGAAGGTCGGTCTCCGTGCGGTGCGCGGTGACCGCGTACTGGGCCGGGGCTAGCGCAAAAGGCACATCCTCACCGCTCCCCCCGAGCCGCGCGTGCGAAAGCCGCAGGCCCCCTTCGACCAGCAGCTTCGGCACAAGCTCAACCGTTGCCTCGCCATAGCCGGTGAATTCGGTGATGCGGTTGGAAACGCCGGTGATCGGGGCCTGCAACGTCAGCGCTCCATATTCGCGCTGTTGCCGCGTCTGGTTATCAACGAAACTCGCGCCGACGACCCAGCCGAGGCCCTCATGGAAGGGTCGCGAGAGCCGCGTTTCGCTGACGAACATGCGTGTCCGGTTCGATTGGTCGAGCACGCGCGGATCATTTTCGGCACCGCTCGCATCGAAACGCTCGAACAGGCGGTGAGAGATGAAGGCATTGGACGACTGGAAACGGAGATCGCCCCAATCCTTCGCCACGACGAGCGTCGCCATGCCATAGCGCGCGCGGGCGTTCTGCTCGACCAGCGAAAAGCGGGTCAGCGGCGGCGCGTCCTTATCGGCATATTGCGCGTCTTTGGAGGTCGTCGCCTGGAAGACGCCGCCGAGATCGACGGTCCAGTCGTCGCCCGCATCGAGCCGAAGAGTCGCGCGGCCGCCGCGGATGTGGACACGGTTCACGTCATCCTGACCGCGCACCGGATTATCGATATAGCCGCCGTCGGTCAGCATATAGCCGACGAGGCGCAGGGCATGACGGTCGCTCACGGGAACATTGGCGATCACCCCGAGGTCGCCGCCGGGGTCGCCGTGCTGTGTCACCGACGCACCTGCGATGGCCTGCAATGTCATCTGGTCGATGGTCGGCGCCTTCGGCACGACGCGAATGATGCCGCCGAGCGATCCCGCGCCGTAGAGTGTGCCCTGCGGTCCCTCGAGAATCTCGACGCTGTCGACGTCATAGAGACGAAGGTCAGGATCGGGCGCATTGTAACTGAGACGTATGTCGCCCAGATATTGCCCCACCGTCGATTGGGTCGGGCCGGTGAAACTTGAATCGGCAATGCCGCGGATGAAGAGCTTGTTACGCCCCGATCCCAGGTGGGTCGAGGAGACGGTCGCCATCCGCGCGAGGATCGATTCCATCCCGCGCTCTCCGCCAAACGCCAAATCGCCGCCATCGAGGAGGGTGGCGACGCCGGCAAAATGCGAATGGGGCAAATCGGTTTTCGACGCGGTGACGATGATTTCGTCCCGGGGCTGCGCGACCCCCGCAGGAGCCGGTCCAGCCCGCGCCGTCCGGCGCGGCGGGGAAGTCGCACGGCGCGCGACGCGCGGTGAGGGCGGGCGGCGTTCGATGCGCCAGCTCGTCTCGCTCACCCGAACGGCGCGCGCTTCGGAGCCCGCGAGCATCCGGCGGATCGCATCCTCGGCGGTCATCCGCCCGCGCACCGGCTTGACACGGCCATTCCACAGGTCCGCATCCGCGACGCTCACGCTGATCCCCGCCTGACGGCTCAGCACGGGGAGGGCGCTCGCCAAGCTCCCCCCCGGGACATCAAAGCGCTGCTGCTCCACCGCCTGCGCGGACACGGGCGCGCAGAGCGCGGCGGCTGCGAAGAGGAAAGGAAAGCGGCGTGTCATCTCAGCGCGTCAATACCCAGCCATTACCCCGCCGTTCAGCGCGCGTGCCCGAAAGGGCAGCAAGATCGGCAATGGTGCGTCCGCGATCTTCGGCGATGACCAGGGCCCCGCGGAACGCCAGGTCGCTCGCCTCCGGCGCAATGCGTATGTCCATTCCCGCGGTACGCCGCAGGTCGTCGGCGACATCGGTAAGCGGGGTCCCATTGTAAACGAGGAGGCCCGTGCGCCAGCCGCCCACGTTGCTCGCCTCGACTTTCCGGACCTTCGGCTTTTCTCCATCGGCGGCATCAAGCCCCTGGCCCGCCGCGACACGAACATTCTCGCCCCGCGGATTGTAGGCGACAACGCCTTCCGAAACGGCGACCGACATTCCCGCGTTTCGGCGCACGACGTTGAAGGCGGTACCAAGGTCTACGATCTCGGCGTTACCAGCCTCGACCACGAAGGGGTCGCCCTCGCGGTGCACGACGTGGAACATCGCCTCGCCTCTCTCGAGCCGCGCGAAGCGCGGACGATCGTCGTCAAGGGTCAGGACCGATGCGCCGTTGATCTCGATCTTCGACCCATCGGCGAGCGTGACAGTTCGATGCTCGCCCGCGGCGGTTTCAATCCGGGTCGGATCGCCGAGCAGGTTGAAACTCGAGACGCTGACGACCGCAACCAGCGCCGCCGCCACCGCACCCCCGATCCACGCACGGCGCGACGCACGGCGGCGCGGAGGCGCCTCGTCCCAGATGACCTGCGGCTTTGCTGGTAAGGGCAGCGCGTCAAGGTCGGCGTCGAAGCTCGCGATCGCGTCATAGGCTTCGGCGTGGCCCGGATCCTCGGCGAGCCAGTCGGCGAAGCCATCCCAATCGGAAAAGCCGGGGTCGCGCTGGCGGATTACCCAGTCGATCGCCCGCGCCTCGATATCAGGGGATAAATCAGGACGCATCGAATTGCCTCCTCACCGCGGCAAGCGCGGCATAGACTTTGCGCAGGTCGGCTTCGACCGTACTCAAGCTGACGCCCATTTCGGCGGCGATGTCGCGTTGCTGCGCCCCGTCGACCCTGAAGCGGCGGAAAATGCGCGCGGGGCGATCGCCGGTCTCTGCAATTGCCTGTTCGACGAGGGCAAGCTGCTCGCGCGAAATCAGCGTACGTTCCGCCGATGGCGTCTGCACCGCCGCGCTTTCGCCCCACGCCTTGTCGCGCAGTTCGCTCTGGCGCGCCGAGCGATAACGGTCGAGCATCAGATTGTTCGCAGCGCGCATCGCATAAGCGAGGGGGTCGGCAACCGGACCCGTCGCGCGCTCGGTCAGCCGCATCCACAGGTCCTGGAACAGATCCTCCGCGGCATCCCCTGCGCCGCGCACCGCGAGGAAACGCACGATGCGTTCGCGGTTGGCGAGCAATACGCCTTCGATGCCTTGCGCGGCGTCGTTTCGTTCGGTCGCCTGGGTCATTCTTCGCTTGGTTGGGAACGCCGTTGGTTGTGATCCGCCACCCGCGCCCCGGGTCCGGTACGTCCCGCTGATGGCACTCTCATATAGCGGCTCCGCGGGCCTGCGCAACTGCGGCGCGGGGCGAGTGGGAAGAGAGAGGAGGGCCAGAGCGCGCATCAATCATTCTATTCCAAAATGCCCCTAAGCAAGGGGGAAGCAGGGTGAGGAGAGCTTCCCCCTTGCGGGCGGGACCGACCCGGGGGGCATTGGGTCGGCCCGCATCTCGTGCCAGCCTTAGAGGCCGACCTTGAGGCTGGCGCGGAACGACCAGCCAAAGTGACTCTGCTGTTCCTCCGCCGACAGCTCGCCGCCGACCTGGAACGCCGAATTGCCGGCAATCGCGCGCAGGCGGCCAATCCAGCCGCTCGTCCTCTCCTCCGGGATCAGGGTGAAGGCATCGCCGTCCTTGAACGAGGCGACCGTCGCGCCGAGCGATCCGCCGACAATCTCGCGCCGGCCCGCTTCGATCTCGAAGCGCGTCCAGCCGTCATATTCGTCGGCGCCGCCGAAATCGAGGCCAAGGGCGATGGTACCGGTCACGGCGAGCTCGTCGCTGCTTCGGCCAAGCACGGTGAGATCGAGCGCATCACCGCCACCCGTTTCGGTGTAGCCGTCTTCCTTCAACTTGTAATAGTCGACCGCGACCATCGGGCGGAACGACAAGTTGCCACGCGTCCTCGCGTCGTAGGCGAGAGAGCCCGACGCCGAATAAAGCGTGCCGTCCCATTTGCCGCGCATCGTCTTTTCAATGTCTTCGGCACCGGCTTCGGCCCGGAAGTTGCGCGTGCCTTTCATCTTGATCGGCGCTCCGGACACGCGGGCGTTCGCCATGAAGCCGTCGGACCGCAAGCGCCAGTGCAGTGCACCTTCAAACTGACTGGTGCTTACTTCATTGTCATTGCTACCATTGCCGTCCTTGCCGCTCAGGAATGCGACCGACCCGCCGAAATTACCGATGTCGGTCTTGACCTCGGCGCCGAGCGAAATTCCCCAGCCGGTGACATCATAGCTTGCGGTATTCCCGATGCCCTTGGACGTGCCCCAGACGGCCTGGTTGACCCAATAACCCCATTTGCCTTCATCCTGGAACGGGGCGTTGGGATCCTGGAGATAGCGCGCCAGCGCGCGCGAGCCGGTAGTGACGGTCTCGAATACGCCGCCCTCATGCTCCGGAAGCATCTGCTGGAGCTGACCGCGGAACGCATCGCCATCGGCAATACGCAGGAATACGCCCTCGATGTCCTCGTCGGCGCCCAGCGCCTCGAACGCTGCATCGAACGCGCTCGCCTCGGAACGGTTGAGGCCGAGTTCGCTGATGGTCTTGCGCGTCACGTCGACAACCAGCGTGCTTCCGCTCGCGGTGAGCTCCCCCTTGTAAAGATAGGGAAGGAGCGCCGTTTCCGCGGTGAGGTTGCTCGCACCCGTCAGGGAGCCTGCGGTCAGCACGACATGCTCACCCTCGGCGCCTTCGATGCTGGTCAGCTGGAGCGCAAGCTTGGAATCCTTGTCGAAGCTGGCGTTTCCGATCACGGTCAGCGCAGTGCCGCCGTCGCCGCCGTCCAGGGTCACCCCGAGCACACCTTTTCCGGTGATCGATAGGGAGGCGATAGTCGCAGCGCCCTGAACGTCGAACGCGCCGCCGTTGACGCTGACCCCAAGCCCCGACGAATTTGCGAGCGAACCCGAAAAGACCGAAGACCCGCCGATGCTCAACATGTCACTGCCGCCGCCGAAGTCGGCAAGCCCGGTAAAACGGGACGCGCCTTCCAGGACGAAATTGTCATTTCCGCCGCCAAAGACGGCGTTACCTGTATAGACCGCGTCGCCCGAAAGCTTCAGCTGGTTGTTCCCTGCGCCAAAGCTCGTATTGCCCTTCACCGTGCCGTCGGCGATGTCAAAGACGTCGTTGCCGCTGCCGAAACGGACATCGCCCGTAATGCTTGGCGCGGTCTTGCCTTCGCCAACCGCGATCTGCTTCACCGTCGCTCCGCCTGCGTTTGCCGCGAGATCGATGGCGATATTGTCAGCAGCGTTCTTGCCGCCGGTCGCGCTGATCGCGCCGCTATTCTCCACCATATCGACATTGCCGGAGAGGTCGACGATCGCACGCGCGATTGCATCCTCGCCGCCGACCTTGGCGTTGACGGTGCCGCTGTTGCGAATGAGGCTGACATTACTTCCCGCCTCGACGAGGATCGCGGTCGCAACCGAATCGTCCGCCTTGCCCCCAGTCGTCGCATCGACCTTGCCCGAGACGCGGATTTCGGGAACGGTAGCGCCCGCACCGATGCGCATCGCGGTGGCCGAGGCGTCCTTCGAAATCGCATTGACCGAGCCTGCGACGCTGACCCCGCCCGAGATGTTCACCGCGCCGCCGAGACCGCCAATCAGCAGGCCGGTCGAATCGACGCCCGTGTAAACACCGCTGCCCACGACCCCGCCGTTGATGATGAGACCGAAATTGGTGCCCGTGCCCGCGACAGCGCCAATCGTGATGTCGCGACTTGCCGAACCGACCTGCATCGCCGGCGCTGACCCGAAGGAGCGCACTGCAGCAGAGCCTTCCTTGGCGTCCTCGATACCGTCCTTGTCTTCGTCCTTGTCGGTTTCGCTCGTGTCCTTCGGGGGAACCGCGAGGATGATGCCGCCCGTGACGTCACCTTCGATCGACAGCGCGGGACCGCCTTGCAGCAAGTCATCAGCGTCGAGCTTGGAGGCATCGGAAGGCGCCGTCGTGTAACGATAGCCGCTCGCGGTGAGCTCGCCCTGCACCTCGAGCGCACCCGTGATGTCGCCGGTCAGCCTCGCCGCCGTCGCATTCTCGCCGATCGCAGCAATCTTCCCTGCCAGGCGCACGTTTCCGGTAACGTCCTGCAGCCCGACACCCAGCGCATTGTCGCCGAGAACCGATATCGATCCATCGTTCGTGAATTTTCCGGTGAGCGGCCCTCCAAGGCGAATGCCGGCAGAATTATTGCCCTCGATCGTGATTTCGCCCGAATTGACGATGTTTCCCGTGAACGCGCCGCCGGTTGCGATGCCGGTGCGATTGTTGCCGACCGCAAAGGGGCCATCGATATCGCCGTCATTGTCGATGTCGGTGGGAGCATAGGTCTCGTTGATGATAATCTTGCCGGTCGCACCGTTTGTGATCGATCCCGTAACCCCGGCGTTGGCCGAGATGCCCGTCGCGCCGTCTTTATTGACGATCTCGATCGTGCCCTCGTTGACGACCTTGTGATTGCTGTCGATCGTGACTGCCGTGCCGGCGGCCGGTTTGATCGAGCCGTCCTTGGTGATCTTGATGTCGTCAGGGGCACCCGATTTGACCGTCGAGGTCTTTACCGGCGTCGTCGTGGCGGTAGAGATCGTGGTCTCGGCGTGAGCGGGCATGGCGGCCATCGCGGCCAGGCAGGTCGACGCCAGCAAGGTCTTGCGCATGAAATTCCTCTTATGATCGGTTCGGGACATCCTCCCGGGGACAATCGCAAGACGGAGACCGCGCACTCTGCCCTTGAAACTATTTTAGCCGCCACATGAAGGCACCGTTCAGCGCTTTTTCATGCGGGGCCGCTAGGATGATGGCATGACGTACATGCCCCGCCGCCGTGCCCGGCCATTAGCCCTCGCCTTGCTTTCCGGCACTCTTGCCGTGCCTGCGTGGGGCCAGACCGCCCAGGATTGGGAAATTGGGCCCGTCATTCGCGGAAAGAATTATTCGCTCGGCATGCCCCTTCATCCGCTTCCGGGTAGGGGATTGAGCTGGTTCTTCGACTTTCCCCTCGCGCCCGATCGGCAGGGCCGCGGCGGCCATGTCCACTATGTGACCTTCGACCCCGGCAGTCTTGCGGGCAAGACGAAGATCAGCGTGCGCTACCGCATTGACGCGGCGCCCGGAGTGCGTTTCGTTCCGCAGGAATTTCCTGACCGCACCGCCGCTATCACCCTCTACTTGCAGCGTCGCGGCGATAATTGGACTGCCAAGGGCCCCTACGACTTCTACCGCTGGTACGCGCCGGCGACATCTATGCAGACGATCGAGCCTGGCGTGCACGAGATAACGATGCGGCTCGACGATCCGCATTGGGGGTCGGTGATGGGCGGGCAATCGGGCGCGAACGTGCGCGCCTTTCATGAGGCGCTCGAGCAGACATCGCGCATCGGGCTGGTCTTCGGATCCAAGGGCGGGCGGGGGCACGGCGTCTACGCGACCGGACCTGCGCGCTTCACGATGCTCAGCTTTCACATCTCTTGAGCGCCCTAGCCGCTCTTATTCGTGACGATGTTGTTCTTGGGGAAGATCAATCGTTGGC
>JBIQHE010000048.1:0-17526 GCA_044508875.1 Sphingomonadales bacterium
AGAGGGGGTCAGTTCTCAGATTCGGAAGGGGGGCAGTTTCTCACTTCGCCTGACAGCACCGGCGTCGCTGCCTGATGCCGCGCGGCGGCGAAGAGATAGGCGGGCGCGCCCGGCCCGCCGTTGAGGAATTTATAGCCGCAGCCGACCGCGAAATCGGCGAGCGCGCCGTTGAGGTCGACCGGGATCGCCCCGGCGCTGTGGCTCAAGTCCCAAACGACGAGCGCTCCGGCGTCGTGGGCCTTGCGCGTGACCTTGGCCATGTCGCGGACGCGGCCCGACTTGTAGTGGACCTGGGTGAGGAGGAGGACGGCAACATCATCATCGAGCGCTTCGAGCACGGCGTCGGGGCCGGCGGTCACTGCCTTCACCCGCCCACGCGAAAAAGCCTCGATCCCTTGCATCATGTAGACGTCGGTCGGAAAATTCGTCGCCTCGGAAAGCAGCGTATTGCGCCCTGGCCGCAGCGACAGCGCCGCGGTCAGCGCCTTGAAGATGTTCACCGACGTCGAGTCCGCCACGATAATTTCGCCGGGCGCCGCGCCGAGCAGCCGTGCGATCTTGTCGCCGACCCGCTGGGGCGCGGTCGACCATTCGGCGTCGAGCCACGAAGTGATCAGCCCTTCACCCCATTCCTCTGCAATGACCCGGGTCAGCCGGCTCGCGGTCACCGTGGGAAGCGCGCCGAGTGAATTGCCGTCGAGATAGATGAGCCCGCCCCGCAATTGAAAGCGGTCGCGAAATCCTCGGAGCGGATCGGTCCCGTCGGCTCTTGTCGCATCGGCGATCAGGCCCGCATCGATCATGCCATTTCTCTCAATATCGCGCGCACCGGACTCGCGTCGGCGCCAACGATGCGCAGCGGGAGCGCAACTAGCTCGTATCGCCCCGGGGGCACGTCATCGAGGACGAGTCCCTCCAATATCCGCATGTCGGCGGCCCGGACCGCGTGATGCGCGTCGAGCGTCTTTGACTGCTCAGGGTCGAGCGAGGCGGCATCGGTGCCGATGAGGCGAACCCCCATCATTCCTAGCCGCGCGACCACCTCGCTCGCGACCGCGGTGAAATCGCTGTCCCACCGCTCGTGCGGAAAATGTTCGTACGTCCGAAGCAGCACGCGTATCGCACCGCGGAGCGCAGCCCAGTCGATATCGGGAACCTCGACCCGGCCCCGCGCATGACGGACGTCGAGGACCACGCACGCGCCGATATAGGGTTCAAGGTCGCATTCGGCCGCCGACTGTCCTTCATCGGCATAGTGGAGCGGCGCATCGCCGTGCGTCCCGGCGTGGAGCGGCGTTATCATCGCGCCGACATTGACGGGGCAGCCCTCGCCGATCACTGCGTGACGCTTGAGCGCGAACGGCGCCTCGCCGGGCCACACCGGAACCCCCGGGTGAAGCGGCTGCGAAATGTCCCACAGCCGGCTCATCCGGGAGGCTTTGCGGCATAGTCGCCGCCTTCGCGCGGGGCGACCATCTCGGTGCGCATCGACCAGAGTTCGGGAAAGAAGCTGAGGCTGAGCGCCTTGACGAGGTAATTGACGCCCGACGAGCCCCCGGTGCCGGGCTTGTGCCCGATGACCCTGGCGACGGTTTTCATGTGCTTGAAGCGCCATTCCTGGAAATAATATTCAAGCGCGGTGATCTTCTCCGCCAATGAATAAAGAGCCCAGTGGCGCTCGACGCCGGTGTAGATCGCAAGCCACGCTTTTTCGACCGCTTGTGAGGGCTGATAAGGCTGCGTCCAGTCGCGTTCCAGGTGGCCTGGGGGAATGTCGAACCCCCGCCGCGCGAGCAGCCGGAGAAGTTCGTCATAGAGCGAGGGCGCCTCGAAGGCCGCGCGCAGCCCCTCCATCGCCGCCGCATCGTCCTTGTGGACGACCATCATGTCGCCGCGCTTGTTTCCAAGCCGAAATTCAAGCTCGCGATATTGCTGCGACTGGAAACCCGAGGCGCGGCGCAGGAAGCCGCGAAAAGTAAGAAAGTCATGTGGGGTCAAGGTGGCGAGCACCTCCCAGCTGTGAATCATGTGGCGCTGGATCGTCGCGATGCGGTCGAGCCCCTTGCCCGCCCGTTCAAGTTCATCGGCCCGGATCGCTTCCACCACGAGCTGAACCTCGTGGAGCACCAGCTTGATCCACAGCTCCATGGTCTGGTGCATGATGATGAAGAGCATTTCGTCGGGCTTGTCCGACACGGGCACCTGCGCCGACAGAAGCTGCGCTGTCTGGATATGGCGCGCATAGGTAAGACCATTATCCCACTGGATTGTCTCGCCATCGATCTCGGTCTCGAAAATGTCAGTATCGCCGTCCTTCGACTCTCTGATCATCACCGCCCCTCCCGCTTCATGAAGGCCGGTCCCGGCCGGACCGATTGGAGCGGGCCATCATAGCCCCGGTCGCCCGGAAAGACATCGCCGGGCTCAAGCGCAGCTTCGCCAGATATGTTTTTGTAAACACGTGCAAAGTCGGTCTCTTCAGTGGCGCGCAGTAACTCGTTGAAGCCTTCGACAACGAAATAGATGCGCTGGAAGCGGTCGAAATGATATTTGGTCCGCATCACGCGCTCGATATCGAGCCAGACGCGGCGCGGCTCGGGCGAGGTCAGGGCCGCGACGCACTCGGCGTAGCTCGACAGGAGCCCACCCCCAAAGGCGCGCAGTTCGCCCTCTTCGACCACCAGACCGAATTCGGTCGTATAGAGCCAGAGTCGTCCCAAAAAATCGGCGGCGCCCAGCGTTTCGGCGCGCAGTCCAGCCTCGCCATAAGCGACCAGAAACTCTGAGAAGGCAGGATTGATGAGCATCGGGACATGGCCGAATATGTCATGGAACATGTCGGGCTCTTCGCTGTAGCCGATCTGCTCGGGGGGCCGCAGGAAATTGGCGGCCGGAAAGCGCCGGTTCGCGAGGTGCTGGAAAAAGGGCCGGTTCGGAATCCAGCCGGGAACCGCGACAACCTCCCACCCGGTGGCGGGCCGAAGGCGGCGATTAAGGTCGGCAAAATCCGGAATTCCGGGCGGCATACGCCCCAGGAGATCCAGACCTTTGAGAAAATCCTGACAGGCATAGCCTGCGAGCGCTTCACCTTGCTGATGAAACAGCGTGCGCCATGTTGCATGCTGCTCGGCGGTAAAAGACGTCCAGTCCTGGTCGATCGTCCAGTCGGGGGCCGCCCCTTCGGGCGGCGCTTCATAGATGTGCGTTGCCGTCACTCAAATCTCCCGTCCCATGAACGATAGAGCAGGCAGGGAAAAACATTGTTCGCGATTGGAGGCTATCCGCACGGACTATCGGGCAATTGTCCTTTAGAATCTTGTATTACCAGCCTATCGTTCTTCGCAGTTGCGGTACTCGACCAAAAATCGTGATCGGATCGGCCGCTTAGCAGAACATCGGATGAACGACACATGGACAGGCTCGACTGGAAAATCATTGCCGCGCTCGAAGAGGATGGGCGCGCGTCCTTCGCCGATCTTGGAGAAAAGGTAGGCCTTTCCAAAACGCCCTGCTGGTCTCGGGTGAGAAATCTGGAAAAGCTAGGGATCATTGAGGGATATACCGCGTCCCTCGACCCATTCGCGCTCGGCCTTGAAGTGCAGAGCTTGGTCGAGGTGCGGATAAATCTCGACGCGCATCTCGCATTCGAGGCGGCGGTCGTCGCGCACCCCGCAGTCGTCGAGTGCCACACGACCGCAGGTGACAGCGATTACATGCTCAAGGTCTTCGCACGATCGGTACAGCATCTTGATGACTTGCTGCGGCACGATCTTTCGAAACTTCCAGGGGTCCACCGGCTCGCGTCCGTCGTATGCCTTAAATCTATCAAGCGGCAAGGTCCGCTCGCCGAATGGGCCAGAACGAGCGAGCCGTTCGCCCGTTAGCGCCGCATCGCATCAGGAGAGAAGTTGAAGCGGGGAGGCGCGATCGCGTTCCGACGGGAGGCCCGCAAACATCGGCATATCCGAAGTCTCGAATAGCGGCGCCACGCGGTCGACGCCTGCACCGGCCTCACCGAAGTGGAGATAATTGGGGCTGAAAGCGGCGATTGCAGCGAGTTCGGCAAAGTGGGGGACGCGCAGGCGCAATTGCCCAAGCTCGACCCCGCAGCGCCGCCGCAATTCCTGGACCGTTCGGTTGACATGCACTTGCGTCAGGCCTGTTGCTTCGGCGATCTGCCACTGAGTAAGAAAGAAATCGCACTCGCCATCGCCGGGGTCGGGAACTCCGCGCTGGCGGACGTAGATTTCACACAGAAGATGCGCGACGCGCTCGAGAGCGTTTCGCTGCCCAAGGCTGATCATCCATTCGCGCTGAACCGCAGCCGCCACAAGTTCGCTCCAGCAGAATATCTGCGGAATATTCGGACAGCGCCGCAGGAGCGAGCAGGCGTCGCTGCGAGAGATTTCTGCAACACTTGCGGCGCGCACCGCGGCAAGCGAATGGTCACTGCGCTCGACGGTAAACAGGTCAAGATCGCAAAGCTGCCCCGGCATGTAGATGGCGAGAATCTGGCGGCGCCCATCAGGAAGCTGCTTATATTTTTGAACCCATCCGGACAGAACCACGTGAAGAACGCGCGGATGTTCACCCTCGCGCACCATATCCTCACCCTTGCGATATTCACAGGCGCTTCGGGCAAGGCACGCCTCCCACAGCACCCGCTCTCCAGGCGTCATCAGCCTATTCAGAATTTCACGAAACGGCATGGAGGCGAACCTTGAAACTTACCATAGATTGAACCTCTAAAGCGGGCGCGTCCTTGACCCATGTTAACGCTGGATTTCCGCTCGTCGCGATTCCCGCCCGCTCGGGTGGGCGGGAAGGACGGGAGAGGCGCAGCACTCTTGCCCGAGCGCGGGCTTTGTCTAGCGCTGAGCTGAACCTGCGGCGGGAAGTTTCATCTCGCGAAGCATCTTGAGATGACCGTCGACCACCGGCGCGGTCGCGGTGGCAAAATCACGCAGCGCACCTTGCGTCCCGGTTTCACCGAAACCCCGAAGCTCGGCGAGCGCGGTCTCGTGCGCTTTCAGCTGCTGCTCGAGATAAAGGCTATCGAAATTGTCACTCGCTGCGCGCAGGGCCGCGAGATCGGCGCCCTGCTGCGACGTCGGGCTCGGGGCGAGGCTCAGGCCTTGAGCGGTTGCTGCAGTCTTCAGCTTGGCACTCGAGGCCGTGTGATCCGTGATCATCTTGGCGGCAAAATCACGCAGCTCCTTGGATTTCGCTTTCTCCTGAGCGATTTTGGCTGCATCGATTTCGAACTGATCGCTGGCGGCCATTCGATTTGCGAAACTTTGCGGGTCCGTGTTGGCGGCAGCGGTGTCACCAACGGGCGGGCTCACCTCGCCGGGTAATGTCCCGTCAGTGGTTTGGGCCGGAGTATTGGTGTCGGGGCTGTTGCAGCCGGCTACGAGAATGACAGCGGCGAGCCCTGCCATGCGCGGATGAATCATGATCGGTCTCCCTTGCTTGATGAGACACCGACGCCACTCGAAAGTAGAAGTTCCCGGCGCGAAAATATTTATGTTTTTTGGAACTTGATCCAAATTATAGGGCGCGCAGCTTCTTCGCCTGGCGGCAAATCCATCGCGCGGGGATCGATGCGAACTTTCCCGGGTCCTCGTACGCACTGCGCCGATTAACCCAGGTTGCTAAAGCACGAATAAGCACCCCTGGCGGAAGAGCGGCCGGGAACGCGGCGCGGCGATATGGGTCGATATGCTGACGATAGCCATTCCGCGAGGCCCCGATGATCGACGAAAACGACGCCCATACGCTGATGCCCGAGCTTAAAGGCCGTTCCGCAATTGTCACTGGCGGGACCACCGGCATCGGCCGGGCAACCGCGGTGCTTCTCGCAAGCTACGGGGTGAAGGTCTTCATCTGCGGCCGGACGCCCGAGCATCTCGAGGACGCCTTGCAGCGGATCGCCGAAGTCGGCGAGGGTGATGGCATCGCCGTGGACCTCTCGCTCCCCCATGACATCGATCGCTTTTATGAGGCTGCGGGCGAGTTCCTCGGCGAAATCGACATCGCCGTCATCAATGCGGCTGTTCCTGCCGACGCGCTTGCTGATGCGGGAGAAAGCGAGGCGCGCTATCAGATCGAGACCGATTTCACTGCCTACCTCATCTGCGCGCAGGAGGCGGCCCGGCGAATGGGCGCGGGAAGCGATATCATCTTTATTGGTTCGATGTCGGCGGTTTCAACGCCGCCCGGCA
This sequence comes from Sphingomonadales bacterium, assembly GCA_044508875.1. GTDB lineage: Bacteria > Pseudomonadota > Alphaproteobacteria > Sphingomonadales > Sphingomonadaceae > Sphingopyxis > Sphingopyxis flava_A. Next base: position 6,225 of record JBIQHE010000048.1, read on the forward strand.
GTTCGCTCTATGTTGCCGCGAAAGCTGGAATCGAAGGCTTTGTCCCCGCCTTCCGCAAGGAACTCGCCGAACAGGACATCAAGGTGGGGCTCATCGAGCCCGGCTTTACCGGCGCCGACTTTCAGTATCCCGATTATCCTCCTGAAAAACAGAAGAAACTGATCCGAGAGGAGCGGATGCTTCGCGCCGAGGATATCGCCGTTGCGGTCCATTTTATGCTGACTCAGCCGCGCCGAACGGCCGTGTCACTCATGCGCGTGGAGCCGAAGCGCGTGCGCTAGGCCCGATGGGGAGCGCTCACTGATCGGGCAAGGCCATGCTGTTTCGAAGCCGGCGGCCGCCGCGGTCTCCCTCTTGAGCGCCCGTCTTTCCTTACCGGCTGCCGCCCTTGGGCGCATCGGCTCCGCGCTTTGGACCGTGATCGGTGCGAAAGGCCTTCCCGCCGCCACCGCCTTGCGCATCGGCATCATGGTCCTCGGGGTTCCCCCCTCCACCAGCGCCGGCCCCGCTACCGCTCACCGGTCCGCTCCCTTCGCTCCGTCGCCGACCGCGATTCGCGGCGCCCGTGACATCTCCCGCATCGCGTGCGCCCTTTGGATAGTCTTCCGGCCTGGCAGTGCCCACATTCTCGCGGATCTCGACCTTCTCGGGCGGCTGCGGGCCATCGCCGCGGACATCGGGATGCGGCGCATCGGGACGGGCATCACCCAAAGGGCCGCGTGGGACTGTGTCGGACATCAACTTGCTCCTTGAGCCCCCTCGCCAAACCCAACGCGCGAGGGGCGGCGGTGTTGCACCGCCGCTTGCAACGAAACGGCGTGTGGCGGCGTTCCCCGGGCGAAAGGAGTCACTGTGCGTCCAGACCGGCTTGCGCTGTCACCCGTTCGGGCAAATGGCCCGCCCGCGAGAGACGAAGGGCTGGACTTGTTCGTCCGCAAGCTGCTGAGCCACAGCTTGCTGTCGCCCGACGATCAACAGGCCTTGCGCCTCCTTCCTTACGCGCCGCGGCGTCTTGGCCCGGGTGAGTATGTTTTTCGCGAAGGCGAGCACGCGAATGCCTGCCCGCTGCTCATTTCGGGATTTGCCTATCGGCACAAGTTCGCGGCCGACGGCGGGCGCCAGATCGTCGCGATCAAGATGCCCGGCGATGCGCTTGACCTTCAGTCGCTCTTTCTGCGGGTTGCGGACCACAATCTCCAGACCCTGACGGTCGCTGACCTCGCCATCGTCCCACTCAGGGCGCTCGAAGAGCTGGTAAAGGCCCGCCCGGCCATCGCCCGTGCTCTTCTCGTGGACATATTGATTGAGGCGTCGATCGGGCGCGAATGGCTCCTCAACATCGGCCGGCGCAATGCGCTCTCCCGTCTCGCGCACTTTCTCTGCGAATTGTTCTATCGCCTGCACCTGACGATGGCCGAGCCCGCGGAGCGGGTCGAGGTACCGATCACCCAGGAGCAGCTCGCCGATCTTCTTGGCCTGACGCCCGTCCATATCAACCGGACGCTGAAGACGCTGGAGAAGATCGGGGGCATCATGCGGCAAGGCCGGCGCCTCATCATCGACGACGTCGAAGTGCTACGCGGCCTCTCAAGCTATTCGGACGTCTATCTCCACCGCGGCCAGCAGCTCGGCTGACCATCAGATCATAAGGTTCAGCAGATCGTCGATCCCGGCGACTGCGAAGCCGATCGCACTGTCCGAAATGCCGTAGGGAATGAAGAGTTCATGTCCGACGCGCATCGCCCCGCAGGTATAGACGACGTTCGGGACATAGCCCTCGCGGTCGCTCTCTGCCGCCGACAGGATAGGGCAGGCGGTGCGGCCAATCACCTTTGACGGGTCGTCGCGATCAAGCAGCGCCGCGCCGAGGCTGTACTTGCGCATCGCACCCACGCCGTGCGTCAGCAAAAGCCACCCCGCGTCGCACTCGATCGGGCTACCGCAATTGCCCATCTGGACAAACTCCCAGGGAACGGCGGGGCGCAGCAGCATCGTCCCTTCGTCGTCCCAGCTATTCAGGGTATCCGACGCGAGAAGCGTGACATTCTTGCCGTCCTGCCGCCCGACCATCAGATAACGGCCGCCGATCTTTCGCGGGAATAACGCCATGCCCTTGTTACGGGCCGCGCGCCCCGTGAGGGGTTCAAGGCAGAAGCGCGTGAAGTCGCTCGTCCGCAGCATCTCCGAGCGGATCTCGCGTCCCGAATATGCGGTGTAGGTGCCGATATATTCGCAGCTTCCATCTTCATGGGTAAACTGCACGAGGCGCAAGTCCTCCAATCCGTTACGCTGCGCCTCGGTCACCGGAAAGAGCACGCTGTTCGATATCGTGCTGTCGGGCTGACGATGCACCGTGACCGCGCCCTCAGGACCCATATGGTGACGGTCGTCGACAACGCCCGCCATTGCCGGGCCGGACTGCGGCCAAAGCCTGAAATCCCCGCCCGGCCCGATGATCCCTTCGCGAAAGGCAACCGAGGAGATATGCCCCTCCCCGACCGCGCGCAGTGACATGACGAAGCGCTGCTGGTCGGGGTCAAGGCCGGTCTGGTCCGGATGCGGCACCACGCTGGGGTTCATCAGCGCCGCGGCGGCGTAGCTATATTCGTGACAGAAATAGGCGCCGATCAGTCGCCGTTTAACAGGGGAGACGGCCTCCTCGGCGAGCTCCACATCCTCCGCGATCTCCGCAAAACGCTCATCAAAAATTCGGCCGATCTGCCAATGGCGTTCGGAAAAATCCTTCCAGACGAGATCAAGCTCGGCCTCGGCCTGGTCGTCGTCAAGCTTCAATATATCCTCGACGAGCTGTGCAGCGCGCGAAGGCTCGGACACGCTCGCCTGCCAGGCAAGATGAAACGGGCGCAGCACTACGCGCGCGGGATCCGCGTTCAGCTTTTCGCGAAGAATGCGCAGCGGCGAGTGATCAGGTCTGCATATCAGCATGAACGAAGCCGACGTCCTTCCTGGCCCCCCGCGGCCAGATTAGGGCGTCCATCGCATGATAGGCAAGGTGAAAGGCTAAGGTGGACTCAGCACCAACATTCCTGTTGATGCCGCGGGGGGTCAGCCCGTCATGGCACCGACCAGTGTCGATGCTCGCCAGCGCCTCCCCCCGGTCGTTGGCACCAAAGAACCAGTACCAGGCGGCCTCGGCATAGCGCCGCCAGCGCTCGTCATGGCTTACAGCGAGGGCGCGGCCGCAGGCGGCAATCGTCGCCCAGGCCTCAAGCGGCTGCTGGTCGAAGGGGAGGAGGTCGTGCGGTCGGCCAAAGCCTTCCGAGCCCACCGGACGAAAGCAGCCCGTCGCAGCAGTTTGCTGTTCGCAGAGCCAGCCGAGCGTCTCAAGACCCGCTTCCTGCCAGGCGGCGACCTTGAGCAGGCTTCCAGCGCGAAGCAGCGCTTCCGGGAGGCGCGCATTATCATAGGCCAGCGTCGGTTCGAACCAGTCCCAGTCAGGACGCGCCATCTGACCGCGAAGCTGTTCGAGGAATGCGGCGCCGCAGCCCAATATTTCACTTGCGGTCGCATCCGCCGGAAAGCGGCCAAGGACTTCGGCTGCGCCGAGCATCGCAAAGGCAATGGTGCGCGGGCTGCGAACCTCGGCGACGGCGCGGGCAGAACGGTCGAACCATTCGCGCGCCCACCGTGCAAGCTCGTTAGACCGCGCATGTGCTGCGCAATGACCAAGCGCCCAGATTGCGCGCCCATTGCTGTCATCCGAGCCACGGTCCTCGAGCCAGCGGCGATCGTAGGACATGAAATTTCTAAAAGCTCCTTCATCCGGATTCCACGCATGCTGGATAAAGGCCGCAAAGCGAACGGCGCGGTACTCCCATTCGGGCGTGACCTCGCCGCCAAGGCAATTGACCAGAATTAGCGCCCGGGCATTGTCGTCGATGCAATAGCCGTGGTCACGATCAGGCACGACCCCGCGCCCGTGCTGGAGTATCCCGACATCGTCGCACATCGCGTCAACCCCTGAGAGCGAAGGGGCGGTGCGCAGCGTCGAGGAAATACGGGGCGGCCCTGATATCGCCATATCGAGGAGCGCCGCGCACTGGCCCACGATTTGGGGCCAGGCGGTGCGCCTTCCGCGCTCATACGCACGGCGCTGCAGCGCACGGCGCGCTTCGGCCGATTCAAGCAGCTGCAGCACAGCATCAGCGATCGCTATGCTGTCGCCCTGGGGCACCAGGAGGCCCACGTCGTTTGCGAGCAGTTCGCGGGCATGGACGAAGGGAGTGGATATGACCGCGCGTCCAAGCGCGACGGCATAGGACAATGTACCCGAGGTCACCTGCGCAAGATTGGGATAGGGCGCAAGATAGATGTCGCAAAGCTCGATCTGGTCGAGAAGCTCTTCGGTATCGAGAAAGCGGTTGTCCCATCCGATATTGCCTCCAACCCCAAGCTCCTCGGCGAGAGCCTGGAGACTTTCGCGATAGGCTTCGCCTTGGGCGGCGATGAGATTGGGGTGAGTCGCCCCGACGATACGATAAAGAATGTCGGGGTGCCGCGCCGCAATCGCGGGAAGGGCGCGAATAGCGGTCTCAAGCCCCTTTCCCGGCCCGAGCAGTCCGAACGTCGAGAGAACTGGCCGATCGCCAAGGCCGAGCTCCGCACGCAGCGGTGACCGCACGGTGAACGGACGAACCGGCGTACCATGCTCGATCAGCGTCACGGTTTCCGCCGGGGCACCGTATGTGTCGATGAGAAGCTGCCGTCCGAAGTCGCTCATCACCATGATGTGCGATGCGCGCGCAACGAGCGCCTCCATTACCCGTCGCTGGTCCTCGCTGGGCTGTGCGAGCACCGTGTGGAGCGTGACGATCAGCGGCGCGGCGATGCGCTCGACGAGCTCGAGCAGCATGGCGCCCGCGGGCCCGCCGAATATTCCGAACTCATGCTGTATCCAGACAACATCGACGCCGCTCCGGTTAATTGCCGCCGCAGCAGACCGGTAGGAGGCGGGATCGTCGGCATCGACGAGCGCGGCGACATCGGCATCGCTCGGATCCGCGGGGTTCGCGCGCAGCGCGTAGACATCGATCCCGATGTCAGGATGCTCCCGTGTCAGATGGTCGTATATGTCAGCGGTATAAGTCGCAATTCCGCAGCGTCGCGGCCGAAAGCAACCAACAAGCGCGACGCGGCGTGTGATGGCAGGGGAAGAAGATAATGGAGCAAGTGTCGGGCCGACTTCCGTGTCGGCATAGTGCGGGAAAAACCTGTCTTCGACGTCATATTTCATAACGGGCCTTCCATCCGTTCCAGTACCAACTCAGCCTCCGGAAACGCGGCAAAAGCCCTTGAAGTTGCGTCGACCCGGGCGGCATAACTCCTGAATTTTTCCTTTTCTAACCCATGTTGAGAAAAGCGAAAAAGTCTCGCGGCAAAAGCGGCTGTTCGGGGAACCGGCGACACCGGCCGGCGTCGATAATTCGTTCATTCGAAAAGGAGGGCCATTCCATGCCGACGACCGTTGATACCGACGCCACTCACATTCTCGCCGCCGACCATCGAAAGGTCGAGGGGCTCTTCGAGGATTTCGAAAGCGCATCGAGCGCGAGCCGAAAGGCGACCCTCGCAAAGCAGATCTGCACCGCGCTCAAGATCCATGCGCAGGTCGAGGAAGAAATCTTCTACCCCGCGCTGCGCGGCAAGATCGATGATGACCTCTTCTTCGAGGCCTTCGTCGAGCATGACGGCGCAAAGACGCTGATAAACGCGATCGAGGCGAGCACCCCCGAGGATGAATTTTTCGACGCACGCGTTACCGTCCTCAAGGAAGAAATCGAGCACCATGTCCGCGAGGAGGAGAAGCGCCACGACAACATGTTCCAGCAGGCGCGCGCCGCCGGCGCAGATCTCGAAACGCTCGGCGAACAGATCCTGGCTCGCAAGGAAGAGTTGCTGGCGATAGCGAAAGACGGCGGCCTGCCGCCCGCCCAGACGGTGACGATGTAGGAGGGTCAGCTTTCCTCTGCTTTGAAAGGTCTGCGCAGTTACTTCTTGGCCCGCTCCAATCGTCGCTTGTCCGCGGCAGGGAGCGTGGTCACGGGCGCGATTTATGTAAAAGGTGAGCATGCTCATCGCGGTGGAGGGGGGTGGCATTGCGCCGACTGCTTTGCTTGGCGGAGTGCATGAGGGACCGGGCAATTTCGGCCGGGCCCTTTTTCTTGAAAACGCCTTCTTCAAGGCCGAGCGCGTCTGAATCTTCGTTCACTCTTGCGACCATTTTCCAGGCATCGCGCGGCGCTACCTTTTGAACGACTTCTATCCGCTCTTCGCGGCGTCCCGCACGGCCTCCACCATCATCGACAAACCCGCCGCAACCGCGCTATCGAGCACCTGCCGGCGTCCCCTGTCGCCGAAGTGACATTCGCGGTGGGTGAGCCGTCCGGTCCGGTCCGCAGATGCCAGGTGGACAAGGCCTACCTCTTCATCTCCTTGGCGCGGGCCGCAAAAGCCGGTGATGGAAATCGCTACATCAGCCCGGCTGTTTGCAAGTGCGCCCTTCGCCATCGCTGCAGCAACGTCCGAATTGACCGCTTCGCATCGCTCAACGTCATCTCGGCGGACACCGAGCAGCTCGCATTTCGCGTCGGCAGAATAGACCACGAACCCGCGCTCCAAATGCGGTCCGAGCACCTCATCGCCCGCCAGGACTGCAGCAAGCTGGCCGCCTGTACAACTCTCTGCCGTCGCGAAGGAAAGCCCGCGCGCCGAAAGAAGACGCGCGAGCTCGGTCGCGTGACGGCCGATATCGTCGGCAGGCGAGGCACGGGCGCCGCGGCCCTGCCCGTCGCTATGGTGCGTATTATGGCTCATGCCGACGAAACGGAGCGCGACACCGAAGGTTGCGAACGCCACCAGGAGGGAGCCAAGTTGCGGCATCGGCGTTAGCCGAGCGAACGGTTGCCACGTCACCGCCGCACCCGCTCGCCGATGGAGGAAAGCATGAATCACATATTCACCCGAATTGCCTCAAGATGCGCCCATCTGATGGGTGAGCCCGCAACCTTCATCATCGCGGTCGCCTTCATCATCATCTGGGCGGCGAGCGGTCCGCTCCTGCAATTTTCGGACACCTGGCAGCTTATCGTAAACACTGCGACGACCGTGCTCACATTCCTCGCGGTATTCCTGATCCAGAACAGCCAGAACCGCGACGGCGCGGCGATGCAGGCCAAGCTCGACGAGATTTTGCGTGCGATCGACACGGCCCGGGTGGAATTTGTCGGGATTGAGCATCTGACCGATGCCGAAATCGGAGAAATCCGCGACGCGCTCGAAGCGGACATCGCGAGCAAGGAACGCGGCGATGGTCACCGCAGCGTCGAGCGCCTCCTTAAGCGGCTCTAGGGCTAGCCAGCCGCCGACGCCTCAGGAGGTCCCATCGCCGTGAGCGTACGGGCAATCGACAGAGGCCCGCCGGGATATCCGACGCATCCGGATTGCCGCGGAGCCACAGTCGAGTCATGATTTCCAAAAGCGGCCCGAGGAATAGATGGGACCGTCAGGATGGCTGCGGAACCCGATCACCTTTTCGGGAGGCATTAGAAATTCCCGCAACGCGGGGTCTTTATCAAACTCGCTGAAGGCTTGAGAATGGGCCAGGAATGACGCGAAGGGGCCGGCGGTGAGGAAAGGCACGGAAGGCAAGATATAAAGCTACGGCACCCCCGGTTGCCGTAACTATTTGTCTGCACATCGTTTTTAGGGGCTTTGAAACGGTGCCGCCATGCCGGCGACAGTGCCAGAGCGGTCGAAAGCGGCGGTTTTCCGCCATATTCGGCGGCACCGATTTTCATACTTTCGGCGCGCGCGCATGATCGGGCTTTCGCTCCCATCGAAGGCACTGGTCATGCCCACCAACGATGATTTTGAACCGCGGCTCGGCCGCCTTGGCGACAAGGGCCGGAAGCCGCGCCCGCGCAAATTCCTCTCGCGTGTCATCGCCGCAACCAACCTCGCGCGTGGCGGCGCGCCCGGTTGCGCGCAACAGTCGGCGTTCACCGGCAGCAGGATCGGACGCGGCGCGGGCGTCGGCCGCGTCCTGTCATCACGCGACCGCTACGGCGCCTTTCGCCAGCGGCGCGTGATCGTCAAGGTTCGCACCATCAAACTCGGCGGCAACGGATTCGAGGTTGCCAAGGCGCATTTGCGCTACGTCGAGCGCGACGGCACGACGCGCGAGGACGGACGTGGGCAACTCTATAGCGCCGACCGTGACGCGGTGGACCGTAATGCCTGGCTCGAACCCAATTCCGCTTCATCGTCAGCGCGGAGGACGGCATGGAATATGACGACCTCAAGCCGCTGACCCGGCGACTGATGCAGCGCGTCGAAGAGGATTTAGGGACCAAACTCGATTGGGTGGCGGTCGATCACTACAACACGGGCCACCCGCATACCCATATCATCGTGCGCGGGAAGGACGAGCGCGGCGCCGATCTCATCATCGCGCGCGACTATATCAGCCACGGCCTGCGCGAGCGCGCATGTGAGCTGGTCGATCTCGACCTTGGCCCGCGCACGGACCATGCGATCGAGCAGCGGCTTCGCGCCGAGGTCGAGCAGGAACGGTTGACCAGCATCGACCGCGCGATGCTGCGCGAGGCCGACAAGGATATATTGGTCAGTTCCAACGCGCGCGGCGCGTTCGACCAATCCATTCGCATGGGGCGGCTCAAGAAGCTCGAACGTCTCGGGCTGGCGACCCGGCACGGCGCGGCGCATTGGCGTCTCGCCCCCGATCTTGCCGACACGCTGCGCCGCATGGGTGAGCGCGACGACATTATCCGCACCATGCAGCGCGCCTATGCCGCGCGGGAACGCGCCCGCGCTGGTCGATCAAATCATCTATGACCCGACCACCGCTGATGCCCGTCCGCTTGTCGGCCGTGTCGTCGAGCGCGGCCTGTCCGATGAATATGCCGACCGTCATTATATCATCGTCGAGGCGATCGACGGCCGCACCCATTATGCCGAGATTGGCAAGGGCGAAGCGGTCAGCCCGATCCCCAAAGACGCCATCGTCGAGATCGCACCACGTAGCAGCAGCGGCGTTCGTCCCGTCGATCGCACGATTGCCGAGGTCGCCGCCGCCAATGGCGGGCGCTACACGATCGACGCCCATTTGCGGCACGACCCGACCGCCAGCGAGCGATTTGCCGAAAGTCATGTCCGCAGGCTAGAAGCGATGCGGCGCGTGACCCGCAACGTCGAGCGCGAACCCGATGGGAGCTGGGTCATCGCCCCGGACCATCTGGACAAGGTAGAGCAGTTCGAGGCCCGCCAACTTCGCGACCGTCCCGTCACCGTCGAAACCCTGTCGGCCGTGCCTCTCGACAAGCTGCCGGGAGCCGAGGCGGCGACGTGGCTGGACCGGGAATTGGTCTCCGATAGTCCGGCGCCGCTCCGCGATTCCGGTTTTGGGGGCGAGGTTCGCGCCGCGCAGGCGATGCGGCGGCAATGGCTGGTCGCCGAGCAGCTTGCCGAGGAACAGGACGGGCGAACCGTCTATCGCCGCAATATGCTCGCCTCGCTACAGCGCCGCGAATTACTCCGCGTCGCGGCTCAGCTATCGGATGAGGTCGGCAAGCCCTTTGCCGAAGCGAAGCCGCAGAAGCCGATTCAGGGCCGATTGGTCCGCGCCGTCGAGATGACGAGCGGGCGGCAAGCCCTGGTCGAGCGATCGCGCGATTTTGTTCTGGTTCCGTGGCGTCCGGTGATGGAGCGGCACATCGGAAAGAATATATCGGGGATCATGCGCGACGGTGGCATAAGCTGGACGTTCGGCCGCCAGCGCAGCGGGCCGAGCATATCGTGATGGCGGGATACAGGATGATGTGGCGGCTGAATTGGCTATGGAGAACCGTATGCCAAAAGGGACTCGACAATTGGTAACATATAAGTTACTTACGTGGGGTAGATGCGATGGTCGTCGATGAATATGTCCGCGAGGATGGATCATGCCCCTTCCGGGTCTGGTTCGATAGTCTCGACGCGCTGGCTGCCGCGAAGGTGGCGACGGCGATCGTGCGGCTCGAAATGGGCAATATGTCGAACGTCAAATGGATCGGCAGCGGCCTTGGCGAGTATCGCATCGACTGGGGGCCGGGCTATCGGCTCTATCTCGCCCGCGATGGGGATGAACTCATCATCCTGTTCGTCGGCGGAACGAAGAAGCGGCAGCAGGCCGACATTAACCGCGCGGGCGAACTGCTCACGGAATACAAGGCCCGCAAGGCGGCGGCGAAGAAGGTAAAGAGGTGACGACATGGCACTGACACGGGATTTCAAAGAAACGGTGAAGGAACGCGCCGCGCGCGATCCCGCTTTCGCCAAGGCTATGCTCGACGAGGCCGCGACCGCGTTCCTCAACGGTGAACCGAATGTCGCGCGATTGATCCTGCGTGATCTTGTCAATGCTTCGGTTGGCTTCGAGGAACTGGCGGTGGAAACCAACAAGCCCAGCAAGAGCCTGCATCGGATGCTTTCGCAGAGTGGCAATCCGAGCATGGATAATCTCGCTGCAATTTTCGGTGCGGTGCGGAAGCGCCTGGGTGTCGCAATCGAGGTTCATGCGGTCGAAGCGGCATGACTTGGCAATCCCATTGTTCCCATTTCGTTCTGTTTGATATATGGGCCGCCATGAAGGTTGTGCCGGAAATCGGAAAGCGGCGGGATCGTCATGGCTGAAACGCAGATAGAATGGACCGATGCTACTTGGAATCCGGTGGCAGGCTGTTCGATCGTCAGTGCCGGTTGCACCCATTGCTATGCGATGGAAATGGCGCGGCGTCTCGAAGCGATGGACGTAGCGAAATATGCCGGCCTGACTCGCCGTAGTGGTGGTCGCACTATTTGGAAGGGTGTTGTTCGGGAGGACGAGAACGCGCTTGCAATCCCTTATCGCTGGCGGAAAGCGCGCAAAATTTTCGTGAACTCGATGAGCGACCTATTCCACGAACAGGTCAGCGACGACTTCATTCTAAAGGTGTGGCGCGTGATGCGCGACACACCGCGCCACCATTATCAGATACTCACCAAACGGCCCGAGCGCATGGCATCGGTCGTTTCAAGGCTGGTTGACGATGTTCTTCCCAATGTCTGGCTAGGAACGAGCATTGAAAATGCCGATGTCGTCGATCGCATCGACCATCTTCGTGCGGTGCCGGCAGCGATCCGCTTCCTCTCATTTGAGCCACTGATTGGGCCAGTAGGTGAGGTTTGTCTGTCGTCTGATGGGGTGGACGCCCCCCGACGGCATCTATGTGCCAAGGTAGGTGTT
>JBIQHE010000012.1:0-94594 GCA_044508875.1 Sphingomonadales bacterium
CGAAAATGATGAGCGATTTATTCATGGGGGCTTCTATAATAATAATAATCGAGCATGAGTCTCATACGGATGCTCGGGTCGAAAGGGAATCCCCAGGCGAGTAACCTGTTTGCGGTGATCCATTAGCTGCAGGAGCAGAATAGCATACATCTGGAAGCAAAGCCAGGAAAGCGGCCTATGGAGCTGTGCGGCAGCGCTCAGTAGGCAATTTTTCAAAATATTGTTAAGCCTTTTCTGAGCATGGTATTTTTCATGGTATTACCAATTAGCAGGAAAATAAGCCATTGAATATAAAAGATAAAAATGTCTTGTTTACAATAGAGTGGGAATGACTCAGGCAACCAAACGCCGCCAAAGGGGTCCCAGAGTTTCTCCTGAAGCTCTGATTAGAAATATCCTTTCATTGCGCGCTACCGAGACTTCTCAGTGGATGGAAATCACAAGTACCGTCACGATTGACGGTGCTCGCTCGAGTTGATCACGGGGGAGCGGCGCCGAGATCGGTTCCGCCTGGTCCAAGCGCTGGGGCGAAGGCCGCGATTAACTGGGTCTCAAGCTCGATGATCCAAGCTTCACCGCTCTGATCTACGCCAACCTCTTCGATGACGTGAATGGCGAAGCCCATTCGCTGGTCTGGTCCCGCCCAATCCGCGTCGCGGCGACGGGAGAGCAAAGGGCTCCGGCGCCCAAGCCGGCCCTTTCTATCTGGCCGCATCAATGAACAGCGCTTAGCCCAAGAGAACAGGCATCCTCGCCCTCACATGGGCGTCGATACGCTCCAGAACGATCGGAGGGATAACATCACGTTCCAGCGTCTCTTTCTGGTTACGCGATCATTTATAAAGGTTTCCCTTATCGTAGCCTGATTACGATCCACCGAGCGCATTCAACCTTGCCGTTTTTGATATTATTGATATTATCGTAGCATGACTACTATGAGGAGAGATAAATTAAATCGGCTCTATGGCCGTCTGGCCCCGGGAGCGCCAGTAACGAGCGAGGATCTTGCCGGGCTTGGAATATCGGCCGACCTCGCGGTTCACTATGTCCGCGCGGGCTGGCTGAAACGTTTGGCGCGCGGCGTTTATTGCCGTCCCAATGACCCGCCCGCCCTGGAGCCCAGTCTAGTCCTGCTGGAGCAGCGCTTCGAGGGCCTGCATGTCGGCGGGAGGTCCGCGCTCGACTGGCACGGCATCCGCCATTACGTCGCGCAGCGGCCGACCCTTCATCTCTATGGCTGGAAGGCGGGGCGCCTTCCGGAATGGTTCACGAAACGCTTTCCGGCCGATTATCACCGCAAGCGGCTATTCACCGAGCGGCCGGACGCGCTGCTGCATGTCCGGCGGTTCGGGAACCGGGACGGCGCGCCGCTCGTCTCGGCGCCGGAACGCGCACTATTGGAGGTTTTGAGCGAAGTCGGTGTCCGTCAGTCGCTGGAAGAGGCGCGCGAACTGGTCGAAAGCAGCTATAGCCTCCGCGCCAATGTGCTCGGCGAACTGCTAAAGGTCTGCACCAGCGTCAAGACCGTGCGTCTTTGTCTGCAACTCGGCCGTGAGCTTGCCCAGCCATGGGCCAGCAAGCTCAATCCATCGCAATTGCCCAAGGGAAGCGATCGGCCCTGGGTTTCTCGTTCGGATGACGGTCTGCTGGTGCTCAAGCCATGAACCAGACCTATCTCGACACGGCCCGATTGCTGACACGAGTCGCACCGCTTGTCTTTATGGACGACACCTTCGCGCTCAAGGGCGGCACCGCGATCAATCTCTTCGTGCGCGATATGCCTCGATTGTCAGTCGATCTCGATCTGGTATTCCCAAACCACAGGCTGCCTCGCGACGAAGCCCTGGCTCGGATCAATGATGCCATCCGTCAATCCGTCGAGCGCCTGAACAAGCGTGGCTTCCAGACGCATGTTCCTGCAAAAGGAGATGCCGGCGAGACCAAGCTGCTGGTCAGACAGGGATCGACCGAGGTCAAGGTCGAGGTCAATTTCGTCATGCGCGGCACAGTGCAGCCTGTGAGGATGGCATCACTGACACCGAACGCCCGCGACACGCTGGAGGCCGATATCGAAATCCCGGTCGTGTCGCTCGAAGACGTCTACGGCGGCAAGCTCATGGCGGCGATGGACCGACAACATCCCCGCGATCTGTTCGATGTCATGCAGCTCTTTGCGCATGAGGGGATCACGGCCGGCATTCGCCGCGCATTCGTCGTATATCTCGCGAGCCATAACAGGCCCGTGCACGAGGTGCTGTTTCCGTCGCAGCGCGACATCCGCCGGGATTTTGACCATAATTTCGCCGGCATGACCACAGAGCCGGTCGAACTCGAGAGGCTTTTGGCGGCGCGTGAGCAGATGATGCGCGAACTCCAGCAAGGCTTGGCGAACGAAGAGAGACGCTTCCTCCTGTCGCTCGTCAAGGCCGAACCGGAATGGGCGCTTCTCGACATCCCGCATGTCAAAGAGCTTCCGGGCGTGCGTTGGAAGTTGCAGAATCTGGAGCGGCTGCGCAAAACCAATGCGCGGAAATTCACCGAGCAGTCGGAGGAGCTTGCGCGGCAACTGGCGTAGGATGAATTCAGTCGCAGATGTCTCTGGCCCAATGCGTGACCCTTGTCAGGCGCCGGAAACGGAATCTTTGGAAGAGGATCGCGAATTGCGGAGAGAATCGATACCATGCGGTGACGGCGAGCCCTTTTGCCTTTGGAAGCCTCGAAAAGCTCGGTCGCGTCACCAGCAGTAGATGGTGGAATCTTCCACAGGCCGCTCAGCCGAAAAGCCCATTGTTTTCATAAGCAATTGCCGCCGACGCTGAAGGAATTTCCGTTTCAAAGATGATCATTTTTCCTCCTTTTCGATTCGTCGCCTATCGCAGCAGATCATCGAGCGGGACGGCAGATTGTCGACCCCTGCCGCCTTTGCTAGTCTGCAATCATGAAGAGGATCGAAGCCGAGGTCTCGGGCGGGTGCCAATGCGGGGCGGTGCGCTACCATGCCAGCGCAATGCTCGACACCTCGCACATCTGCCATTGCCGCATGTGCCAAAAGGCGGCGGGCAATTATTTCGCGGCGCTCGTTGGGGTACCGCGCGACGCGCTCCGATGGACGCGGGGCAAGCCGGCGACTTTCAAGAGCTCCGATCCCGTCGAACGCGGCTTTTGTCGCGACTGCGGGACGCCGCTATATTATCATTATCTTGGCGCAGCTCATATCAGCGTAACGACGGGCTCCCTCGACGAGCCCGCACGCTTTCCCCCACAACGCCAATATGGCGTCGAGGGGCGCCTGCCATGGTTTGACAGCCTTGCGGCTCTGCCCGGCGACAGCACGACCGAAGAGATGATACCCGATGAAGCCGTCGTCATACGGGCGAGCAGTCATCAGCATCCCGATCACGATACCGAGAGCTGGACGCTTTGAGTTTCACGATCCGGCGCCTCGGCCCAGCCGACGCGGCTGGCATGCGGGCGCTCAACCGGCTCTATGCCGCGGCGTTCGACGATAGCGAAACCTATGCCCCCGATCGCCCGGACGACGAGTGGCTCGCGCACCAGCTCGGCAAGGATGCGATCATCATCCTGGTCGCCGAAGAGGATGGAGAAGTCGTCGGCGGGCTGACCGCCTATGAGCTGCCGAAGCTCGAACGGGCCCACAGCGAAATTTACCTCTACGATCTCGCGGTGGGTGAGCGCGATCGCCGCCGGGGGATCGCGACCGCGCTGATCGCAGAGCTCCAGCATATCGCCGCCGAGACCGATGCCTGGGTGATCTTCGTCCAGGCCGATCATGGCGACGAGCCGGCAGTCGCGCTCTACGCCGGGCTTGGCACGCGGGAGGACGTCATGCATTTCGACATCGCACCGCGTCTCCGCGGCGAACGGAAGAAACCGGGAACATCGCGCTAGGCCGCCTCGCCCGCCGCTGCTACACCCCGCGCCATGTCCGATAAGAATCATCTCTATCTGGTCGATGGCTCCAGCTATATCTTCCGCGCCTATCATCGCCTTCCGCCGCTGACGAATCCGAACGGCGTGCCGGTGGGCGCGGTCTATGGCTACACGACGATGCTGTGGAAGCTGGCCAAGGATTTGAACGACGCGGAGGAACCCACCCATCTCGCCGTCATCCTTGACCATTCGAGCCAATCTTTCCGAAACGAGATATACGACCAGTACAAGGCGAACCGTCCGCCCCCGCCCGAAGACCTTGTCCCGCAATTCCCGCTGATTCGCGACGCGACGCGTGCGTTTTCGCTGCCTTGCATCGAGATGGAGGGTTTCGAGGCCGATGATCTCATCGCGAGCTACGCCGAGGCCGCGGTGCGCGAGGGCTGGGACGTCACCATCGTATCGTCGGACAAGGACTTGATGCAGCTGATACGCGAGCCCGCCGAGGGGCCGCGCGTCGACATGCTCGACACGATGAAGAACGTCCATATCGGGCTCGAGGCGGTGAACGAGAAGTTCGGTGTTCCCCCCGAGCTCGTCGGCGACGTGCTCGCGCTGATGGGCGACAGCGTCGACAATGTCCCGGGCGTGCGGGGCGTCGGGCCCAAGACCGCGACAAAGCTGATTCAGGAATATGGGAGCCTGACCGCGGCGCTCGACGGCGCCGCGACCATGAAGCCCAGCAAGCTTCGCGAAAATCTCATCGAACACCGCGCCCTCGCGGAATTGTCGCGTGTCCTCGTTGACCTGAAACGCGACTGCCCGCTCCCAGATCCGCTCGACGCGCTTAAGCTCGGCGCGATCCCGCCCGGGCCGCTCAAGCTCTTCCTCGACGAACATGGGTTCCGTTCGCTGTCGGCAAAGCTCGACAATGGCACCGCGCCCTCGGGTCCGCCCACGCTGACGCGCAAGGACAGCGCGCCGGCCGCCCTATCAACCGCCCCCTCGACGCCCGCGTTGCCGCCGATGCCGGCAATCGACCGATCGCTCTATGAGACGGTGACGACGATCGAGGCGCTCGACCGCTGGATCGACGAGGCGCGCGCCGCGCACGTCGTCGCGGTGGACACCGAGACCGCGAGCCTCGACAGCGTAACCGGCACCCTTGTGGGAGTCAGCCTGTCAACGGGACCGGGCAAGGCTTGCTATATCCCGCTCGGCCACGGCGGCACCGACATGTTCGCCGAAAGGCCCGACCAGATACCCATGTCCGACGCGCTCGGCCGGCTCCACGCGCTCTTTACCGACGAGGCGGTGCTGAAGGTCGGGCACAACCTCAAATATGACATCGGGGTGCTCGCGCAGCACGGAATCGGCATCGCGCCCTATGATGACACGCTGGTAATGAGTTTCGCGCTCGACGCCGGCAAGCACCAGCACGGGCTCGACGAGCTCGCAAAGCTCCACCTTGAGCACATATGTCTCAGCTTCAAGGAAGTTTGCGGAACCGGCAGGGCGCAGATCAGCTTTGCCGAAGTGCCGCTTGATCGCGCGACCGCCTATGCTGCCGAGGACGCCGAGGTCGCCTGGCGGCTCTGGAGGCTCCTCAAGCTGCGCCTCCCAATCGAAGGCGGCACCCGCATCTACGAAATGGTCGACCGCCCCCTCGCCACGATTGTCGAAGGAATGGAGCGCGCGGGGATCATGGTCGACCGTGACTATCTCGCGCGTCTCTCCGGCGAGTTCGCGAACGACATGCTGCGCATGGAGGGCGAAATTCACGCCCTCGCCGGCCAGCCCTTCGCGATCGGAAGCCCCAAGCAGCTTGGCGAAATCCTTTTCGACAAGCTGGGGCTCAAAGGTGGACGCAAGGGCAAGTCCGGAGTTTGGTCGACCGACCAGACCGAACTTGAACGGCTCGAACGCGACGGGGTACCTATTGCGCGCAAGATCCTCGAGTGGCGCCAGCTCGCGAAGCTGAAGTCAACCTACACCGACGCGCTTCAGGAGCAGATCAATCCGGTGACCGGGCGCGTTCACACGAGCTACAGCCTCGTCGGCGCGCAGACGGGGCGGCTGTCTTCAACCGACCCCAATCTTCAAAATATTCCCATCCGGACCGAAATCGGGCGCCAGATCCGCGACGCCTTCATCGCCGCGCCGGGTCATGTCTTGATGGCGGCGGACTATAGCCAGATCGAGCTGCGTCTTGCAGCGCATATGGCCGACGTACCAGAACTTAAGGAAGCGTTCGCGCAAGGACAGGATATTCATGCCGCGACCGCGATCGAATTGTTCGGCGAGGTCAACCGCGACACGCGCAGCAAGGCGAAGACCGTCAATTTTTCGATCCTCTACGGCATTTCGCGCTGGGGCCTCGCCGGACGGCTCGAGATCGCGCCCGACGAGGCGCAGGCGCTGATCTCCCGCTATTTCGAGCGATTCCCCGGGATTTCGGACTATATTACCGACACGCTCGAGAGCGCGCGCGCCAAGGGCTATACCGAGACACTCTTCGGGCGAAAGACCTGGTTCCCGCGTATCAAGGCCGCGAGCCAAAACGAGCGCGCGGGCAGCGAGCGCGCCGCGATCAACGCCCCCATTCAGGGCACGAGCGCCGACCTTATCAAGCGCGCCATGGCGC
This sequence comes from Sphingomonadales bacterium, assembly GCA_044508875.1. Lineage (GTDB taxonomy): Bacteria > Pseudomonadota > Alphaproteobacteria > Sphingomonadales > Sphingomonadaceae > Sphingopyxis > Sphingopyxis flava_A. The sequence continues at coordinate 6,536 of JBIQHE010000012.1, forward strand.
GCATGCCCTCTGCGCTCGCCGATGCAGGGCTATCGGACGTCAAGATGCTGCTCCAGGTCCATGACGAACTCGTCTTTGAAGCGCCCGAAGAAAAGGTCGAGGCCGCGAGCGAGATCATCCGCCGCGTGATGATGGGGGCGGCCGAGCCCGTCCTGACGCTCTCGGTGCCCCTCGAGGTGGATATCGGCAGCGGCAAGAGCTGGGGTGACGCGCATTGATCGCCGTCCTGCTCCTTCTTGCTGGAGATCCGGCGCCCGCGCCCGCCCCGCCGCCCGCTGCTGAAGCAGCGCCATTGCGGAGTGCGCCGGTGGCGGACAGCGACGTCCGCGAATATGCAGCAATCGTTGGGCGCAAGGCCGTGGGCAAGCCGGTCGGAGGCCCGTTCGGCAGCGCCGACAAAGTGTTGATCATCGCGCGCGACGACAGGGGCTTCCCGGTTGTGGGGGCGAGCTTCGGTTTCCCCGTCCGCGAGTCGCTGCCCCCTCCCCCCGCGGGAACGCTGGCGGTCTTGCGCCTGCATCAAAAGCCGAGCGCCGTGATGCCCGGACCAACCGACGACGACTTCGCCTTCGTCGCGGCGAACCGGCTGCCCCTATTCGTGGTCGGTGAATGGGCACGGCCCGCGCCGATGTGGGAGGTCGCCTGGCTCGACGGCGAAGTTCGCTATCGCACCGTGGGCGAGGTCGGCGAAATCGGCCCCTGGCGCGACTAGGGGAAAATCGCTGAGCCGCCATGCTGGGGGGACGACCCGAAGGGGGAGGAGGGTCCCGCCCTTCCCTTGCCCTTCGATCGCGCCTATGAACGGGTCGTGACGTCTGGCTGACACAGATGTGACAGCCATCGACGAAAGGTCGACATGCACGACAAATTACCTGGTTCCGCGTCGGCGACCGTTCAGCCGCCGACGCGCATTCAGCAGAACATTCTCGCGCGCAGCGAGCGGCGGGTCCTGAACTGGCTCTGCGCGCGCCTTCCCCGCTGGGTGACCCCCGACCAGCTCACCGCGCTGGGCTTCGCGGGCGCACTGCTCGTCGCGGCGGGCTATATGCTGAGCTGGGTCGATGACGAATGGCTCGGGCTGTCGCTCGCGGGCTATATCATCAACTGGTTCGGTGACTCGCTCGACGGCAGCCTCGCGCGGTGGCGTCACATCGAGCGGCCCGCCTACGGCTATTTTGTCGATCACAGCGTCGACGGGCTCGCGATCGTGCTGATCGTGGGCGGGATTGGTGCCAGCCCATATTTCCGCCTCGACGTCGCGCTGCTGGGGGCGATCGGCTACCTGCTGCTTGCGATCCACACCTTCCTTTCAGCGAAGGTGCTCGGGGAGTTCCGCCTTTCCTACATGGCGGGCGGGCCGACCGAGCTTCGCCTCCTGCTGATGGCAATGACGGTGATCATGCCCCTGGTCGGCGGCGCCTCGGTCCTGGGGACCGATTTTTCGGCCTTCGACCTGTTCGGACTTGTCGTCGCCAGCGTTCTCGTGACGCTGTTCGTTGTCCAGAGCTTCGCGACCGCCCGCCTGCTCCGTAAGCGCGGCGGCTAGATCGGAGGCCCTCGGCGCCGGCGTCAGCCGCGTACCCGCGCCATCGGATATGTGCCAAGCAGGCGAAGCGACTTGGTCTGGAAATCGAGCTCCTCGAACGCCCGGCCGACGGCCTCGTCACCCGGAGCGCCGACGATGTCGGCGTAAAAGGTCGTCGCCGCGAAACTGCCTCCCACCTGGTAGCTCTCGAGCTTGGTCATGTTGACGCCGTTGGTCGCAAAGCCGCCAAGCGCCTTGTAGAGCGCGGCGGGAACATTCTTCACCTCGAAGATGAACGTCGTCATCAGGGGCACGTTCTCGGGCAGCACCGCGAGCGGCTCGCGCGCGAGGACGACAAAGCGCGTCATATTATGATCGGCATCTTCCATCCCGGTGCCGTGCAGCGTCAGCCCATAAAGGTCGGCGGCATGTGGCGGCGCGAGCGCCGCAAGCCCGACCTCGTCGCTGTCGGCGACCCACGCGGCAGCCCCCGCGGTATCGCTGTGAGCAACCGGCGAGATATTGTTCGCTCGCAGCCATTTGCGGCATTGCCCCAGCGCCTGCTCATGACTCATGGCGCGCGTTACGGGGCCGAGATCGCGGCTCATCAGCCCATAGCGGATCGGCAGGAAATGCTCGCCCACGATCGACAGGCCGGATTCGGGAAGCAAGAAGTGGATGTCGGCAACCCGGCCGTGGAGGCTGTTCTCGATGGGAATGATCGCCCGGTCGACCCGCCCTTCACGCACCGCCTCGATCGCGTCCTCGAACGCATAGCAGGGCAGTGGCAGCGCGGTGGGATCATATTGGCGCGCCGCGAGATCGCTGTTGGCGCCGGGCGCGCCCTGAAAGGCAAGACCGCGCGAGGGATCAGCCAGCGCCGCCGCCTTCATTTCATCGACCAACCGCTGCGCCGAAGCCGAATAACTGCCCATATCTGCCTTCCCTCACGTGCGCGGGGGCGCATAGCCGGACGGTTCGCAGCACGCAACTGCGCCGAGCCCCCTTCATCCCCTTGCGCCGCCGCGCGCGCGCCAGTAAGGGAGCGGCCAATTCCTATCATGCGCCCCGTCTCGCGGGCGCCAGCGAACGGGGCTGCAAGCATGGACAATCGCAACAATACTATTGCCGGGTGGGTCTTGTTCGCGGGCATTTGCGCGCTTGGACTGTCGATCGGCACCGGCATGTTGAATGCGAGCCATAACCCCGAAAAGCCGGGTTTCCCGATCGAAGACGCCGATGCGGGCGCCGGCGGCGGCGAATCGGCCGTACCGCTTGCGAACCTGCTGGCGGCTGCGGACCCGGCAAAGGGCGAAGCGGTGTTCGCAAAATGCGCCGCGTGCCACACGATCAACGCGGGCGGTGCCAACGGCATCGGGCCCAATCTCTATGGTGCACTCGGCAAGGCTCACGGCCATGTTCCCGGTTTTGCCTATTCGGATGCACTGAAGTCGGTTCCCGGCAATTGGGATTTCGAAGGCATGGACGCCTGGCTCACCAGCCCTCGCAAATATGCCCCGGGTACCAAAATGTCTTTTGCGGGCCTCAGCAACCCCGAAGACCGCGCCAACCTGATCGTCTATATGAACGCACAGGGGTCGAACCTGCCCCTTCCCGCGCCTGAAGCCGCGCCCGCCGAGGATGCGGCCGATGCGGCCGGCGAAGCTGCTGGTGCACCTGCAGAGGGCGACGCAGCGGCAGCACCGGTCGATACCGCGGCGGCACCGGCTCCTGCCGACGCCAAGAAATAATGCGCTGGCTGCCCGCCGTTCTGGCGGGGGGCGTGCTGGCGCTCGCCAGCTGCGGCCAACCGCAAGACGTGCCGGCCGCCGACGATAGCGCGACCGCAGATGCGCCAGTGGCCGCGATCAAGCCGACCGCGGCGATGGGCGAACAGGTCTTCAAGCGCTGCGTCGCATGTCACACGATCGAAAAAGGCGGCGCGAATGGCATCGGCCCTAATCTCTACGCTGTCGTCGGCCGGACCGTCGCTTCGCACCCCGGATTTTCCTATTCGGGCGCGATGAAGGCGAAGGACGGCAGCTGGGACGAGGCTGCGCTTGACGCCTATATCGCCGAGCCGATGAAGAATGTGCCAGGCACCCGGATGGCCTTCGCGGGCGTCATCGATCCCGCCGACCGCCAAGCGTTGATCCTCTACTTAAAGACGCATTCGAACTGAGACTCTCCAGCGCAAGCTGGGCCCGCTCGCATCCGCTCAGCGGGGAGGAGGCGCCTCGTTGCTGGAGCGGCGTCAGGGTCAAGGATGGGGGGCGTTCGCGTAGAACTCCTGGATGATCGCCCACGCCTCTTGCGCTGTCTCGACGAAGCGGAACAGGTTGAGGTCACGGGCGCTGATCACGCCTTCATCGACGAGCCCCTCGAAGTTGACGACGCGGTTCCAGAAAGATTTGCCGAACAACACGATCGGGATCGGCTTGATTTTCCCAGTCTGTATCAGCGTCAACAGTTCGAACATCTCGTCGAACGTGCCAAAGCCTCCCGGAAAAACCGCGACCGCGCGCGCACGGAGCAGGAAGTGCATCTTTCTGAGCGCGAAATAGTGGAATTGGAAGCTAAGCTCCGGGGTCACATAGCGATTGGGAGCCTGTTCGTGCGGCAGCACGATGTTGAGCCCGATAGAATCGCGTCCTTCGTCGGCGGCGCCGCGGTTCGCCGCCTCCATGATCGACGGCCCACCCCCCGAACAGACAACGAAATGGCGGCATCCTTTTTCATCGCACGGAACCTGGCTCGCCAGGCGGGCGAGCGCACGGGCTTCGTCATAATATTTCGCCTTGGCCTTCAGCCGCCGCGCGATGCTGCGGGTGGTATCGTCGGTCGCTGCCGCCTCGAGCGCGTCTGCGTCGACGGGCTCGGGAATCCGCGCCGAGCCATATATGACGAGGGTCGACTCGATCCCCGCCTCGTCGAGCAGCAGTTCGGGCTTGAGGAGTTCAAGCTGGAAGCGGACCGGGCGCAGATCCTCGCGCAGCAGAAAATCGGTGTCCTGGAACGCGAGCCGGTAGGCGGCGCTTGCGGTCTGAGGAGTGGAAGTCGCCTGCTGGGCGAATTCGGCGTCGTCCTTGGCCTTGTGGAACCGCGAACGAAAGGTTTTCTCTTTTGTCATTGGGGAGCGGCTAGCGATTTCACGGCGCTTTGCCAAGTCAGCGGCAGTATCCGTTACCGCTCATGTCGAGATGAAAATGGTTATAATGCGCCGCGTTGTAATCGGGGCTGAGCACGGTTCCAAAGCGCCGGCAGGCCGATTTATGGAGGGCGCGGAGAAAATCCTGCGACGCCTTGTCGCCGTTCCAGCCCCCGTCGAGCATGATCCGCCGGCCGTCAGCCAGCACGAATCCTGCCACGTCTATGGCGTTCGATGAGGCATGCTGCGACAGCCGCCCCGAGCGACCGCCGTAGATGTTGCGACAACTATAGGTGCCGAAGGTCTCGATTTTGGCAACCTCGGTTCCGAAATAGGCGCGTGCCGCCGGACGAACCGCATATTGCGCCCAGGCCGCAAAATTGCGCGCCAGTGGACAGGTCATCGCGCCCAGATTGGTAACCGGGGTGCCAATATCGAGAAGTTTCACCGAATCGATCGAGGTGCAGCCGCCGCCATGGTCGACATTGGGAAGCGGGGTGAAACGCACACCCGCCCGCTGAAGGTCCACGGCGCATTGCTTTGCCTTGGCACTAACGAAGGACGGCGTGCCAACCACCTGCGGGCGGCCGGACTTCGGCGGGGCATTCTGCTTGCCCCCGCCATATTGCTTCATCGCCTCCGGCGTACCGAAGCAGGCAGAAAGCGCCAGCGCCGCAGTGAAGGCGAGAAGCATCCGGGGCTTGAAGAGCGTCGGGATGTCCATGACGTCAAAATACCGACAATTTGGTAAAGAAGCTCTTAACCATTCGCTCGGCTCACCGATAATTTCGCGCGCTTTGCGCATTTTGTTTGACAGATTCGCAGCCCGCCCTAAACGCGGCGCCGGGCCACGCGGTCCCAACGCCGCGCGCGCTCTCTGCAAGGAGAGACTAAATGAGTGAAGTGACGACGCCACAGGTGCGCCCGACGCGCCCTTATTTTTCTTCCGGACCCTGCGCCAAGCCGCCGGTCTGGGCCCCCGAGAAACTCGCGACCGAATCGCTGGGCCGCTCGCACCGCGCGAAGATCGGCAAGACGCGCCTCCAATATTGCATCGACCTGATGCGCGAGCTTCTCCAGCTTCCCGAGACTCACCGCATCGGCATCGTACCAGGATCGGATACCGGCGCGTTCGAAATGGCGATGTGGACGATGCTCGGCGCGCGCCCCGTAACGGCGCTTGCATGGGAAAGCTTCGGCGAGGGGTGGGTCACCGACGTCGCCAAGCAGCTCAAGCTCGATCCGACCGTCATCCGCGCGGACTATGGCGCCCTGCCCGACCTTGGCCAGGTCGACTGGTCGAACGACGTGCTCTTCACGTGGAACGGCACCACTTCAGGCGTCCGCGTTCCGAATGGCGACTGGATCGCCGACGATCGCGAGGGGCTGAGCTTCGCTGACGCGACCTCGGCTGTGTTCGCCTATGACCTGCCGTGGGACAAGATCGACGTCGCGACCTTCAGCTGGCAGAAAGTGCTCGGCGGCGAGGGCGGCCACGGCGTGCTGATTCTTGGCCCACGTGCCGTGGAACGCCTCGAAACCTACACCCCCAGCTGGCCGCTCCCGAAGGTCTTCCGCCTGACGAAGGGCGGAAAGCTGGTCGAAGGGGTATTCAAGGGCGAGACGATCAACACGCCGTCGATGCTTGCCGTCGAAGATGCCATCTATGCGCTCGAATGGGCGAAATCGCTGGGGGGCCTGAACGGTCTCAAGGCGCGCAGTGACGCCAATGCCGCGGCGCTCGACAAGATCGTTTCCGAGCGCGAGTGGCTGAGCCACCTCGCCGCCGACCCTGCGAGCCGCTCGAAGACCTCGGTGTGCCTCTCTGTGGCGGGGGCCGACGCGGATTTCATCAAGAAGTTCGCCGGGCTGCTCGAAGCCGAAGGCGCAGCCTTCGATATCGCTGGCTACCGCGACGCCCCTCCGGGCCTGCGCATCTGGTGCGGCGCGACTGTCGACGCCGCCGATATCGAAGCGCTCGGTCCGTGGCTCGACTGGGCCTACGCCAGCCTCTCGGCCTGATTGGCGTCCCGGCAAAGCCGGGACAGCCAGCGCATACCCCCCATTCCCAAAGGTCTCAGCCAAAGCTGGGATGACGGAGAAAATATCATGACTGCACCCAAGGTTCTCATCAGCGACAAGATGGACCCCCGCGCCGCCGCGATCTTCAAGGAACGCGGCATCGAGGTCGACGTGATCACCGGCAAGACGAAGGAAGAGCTGATCGCCATCATCGGTGACTATGACGGGCTCGCGATCCGCTCGGCGACCAAGGTCACCGCCGATGTGCTCGCCGCCGCGACCAATTTGAAGGTGGTGGGCCGCGCTGGCATCGGCGTCGACAATGTCGACATTCCCGAAGCATCGAAAAAGGGTGTGATCGTCATGAACACACCCTTTGGCAACAGTATCACCACCGCTGAACATGCGATTGCGATGATGTTCGCGCTCGCGCGCCAGATTCCCGAAGCCAATGCGGGAACCCAGGCCGGCAAATGGCCGAAAAACGACTTCATGGGGGTCGAGCTCACGCAGAAGACGCTCGGTCTTATCGGCTGCGGCAACATTGGCAGCATCGTGGCCGAGCGCGCCCTCGGACTGCGAATGAAGGTGGTCGCCTTCGACCCCTTCCTGACCCCCGAGCGCGCGATCGAGCTCGGCGTCGAAAAGGCCGATCTCGACACCTTGCTCGCCAAGGCCGATTTCATCACGTTGCACACGCCGCTGACCGACCAGACGCGCAACATTCTCTCGAAGGAGAACCTCGCCAAGACCAAGAAGGGCGTGCGGATCATAAACTGCGCGCGCGGCGGATTGGTCGACGAGGCAGCGCTCAAGGAGGCACTCGATAGCGGCCATGTCGCAGGCGCAGCGCTCGACGTCTTCCAGACCGAGCCGCCGGCGCCCGATCATCCGCTGTTCGGCACGCCGAACTTCATCTGCACGCCTCACCTCGGCGCTTCGACCGACGAGGCGCAAGTGAATGTCGCGATCCAGGTCGCCGAACAAATTTCGGACTATCTGCTGACGGGCGGCATCACCAATGCGCTCAACGTCCCGAGCCTGTCAGCCGAGGACGCGCCGAAACTGCGCCCCTATATGAGCCTTGCCGAGAAGCTTGGCAGTCTTGTCGGTCAGCTCGCCCACGACAACCTCACGACCATCTCGATCGAGGTCGAGGGTGCGGCCGCCGAACTCAACCTGAAGCCGATCACCGCTGCGGTTCTCACCGGCCTGATGCGCCGATATTCGGACAGCGTGAACATGGTCAACGCTCCGCACCTCGCCCGCGAGCGCGGACTCGACGTGCGCGAGGTGCGCCATGATCGCGAGGGGGATTACCACACCCTTGTCCGGGTCACGGTCGCGACGAGCCAGGGGGACCGCTCGGTCGCGGGAACCTTGTTCGGCAATAATGAGCCGCGGCTGGTCGAAATGTTCGGGATCAAGGTCGAGGCCGATCTTGATGGCCATATGCTCTATATCGTCAACGAGGACGCGCCCGGCTTCATCGGCCGCATCGGTACCGCACTCGGTGAGGCGGGCCTCAACATCGGCACCTTCCACCTCGGTCGCCGCGCCGCAGGCGGTGAGGCGGTGCTGCTCTTGTCGCTCGACTCGCCGCTTCCCGAACCGATGCTGTGGCAGATCTGCCAGCTTCCGGGCGTGAAGACGGTGAAGGGGCTGACGTTCTAGCTCTCGAGCCGCTTGCGCGGGCGGGGCGGGACACATGTTGAACTCGTCTCGCCACCATCCTAAGGCCACCGCAATGACCAAGGCTCCTGCCCTGCTGCCCGAAGGCCTCCGCGACCGCCTCCCCCCCCAGGCGGAGGCGGCGTCGCGCGTGACGCGCGCGCTGGTCGATGCGATGCGCTCGCACGGTTATGGCCGCGTCGCGCCGCCGCTCGCCGAATTTCGCGAGACGCTGGGGGGCGATGACGAGCGATCCGCGCGCGACCTCCTCCGCTTCACCGATCCGGTGTCACAGCGCACGCTGGCGCTGCGCCCCGACATCACGCGCCAGGTAGGTCGCATCGCCACCTCGCTGCTCGCGCAGGCCCCGCGGCCGCTACGTCTTTGCTATGCGGGCCAGGTGGTCAAGCTGCGCGCCAGCCAGCTGCGACCGGCGCGCGAAATGCTGCAGGTGGGCGCCGAACTCATCGGCAGTGACAGCGTTGCGGCGGCGCGCGAGATCGTGACGGTCGCGATCGACGCGATCGAGGCGGCAGGGATCGGCCGTGCGACCTTCGATTTTACCATGCCCGACCTCGTCGACCTGCTGGCGGGCGGCCCGCTGCCGGTGACGAGCGATATCGAGGCGCTGCGGGACGCGCTAGACGCCAAGGACGCGGGCGCGCTGGCCCGGCTCGGCGCCGAGGCCTATCTGCCGCTCCTGCGCGCGACCGGACCTTTCGACACGGCCATTGCCAACCTACGCGGCTTCGACCGCGCAGGCGTGCTGGCGCGGCGTCTCGACGCAATCGAGGCGATCGTTGCCCCCGTGCGCGAGCGCGTTGACCTCACTCTCGACCCGACCGAGCGGCACGGCTTCGCCTATCAAAGCTGGTTCGGCTTTTCTATCTTCGTCCTTGGCCAGGGGGCGCACATCGGGCTTGGCGGCAGCTATGCGATCCCGGTCGGGGGCGGCCAGGAAGAACCCGCAGTGGGCTTTTCGCTTTATCCCGATCCGCTGATCGATGCGGGGCTCGGCGGCGAGGACGTCGCCCAACGCCGCATCTTTCTGCCCCTCGGCCACGACGCCGTCATCGCCCAAAGCCTGCGTGCCGACGGCTGGCAGACGGTTGCGGCGCTGACTGATGCCGAGGACCCAGTCCGTCTCGGTTGCGGATGGACGCTCGGTCCGCAGGGGCCGGTCGAGGTCTAGAAATCCGAGACGCCGAAACGTGGCATGCCCTTGTTCGCGCCCGGTGAGTCGAGCACGCTCAAATCAAGCGCGAGCGGGTCGCCAATCCAGTTAGCGAGGCTCGTATGGTCCGCAAGGTCATCGTCGGTGAGCGGATGCACAAGCGCGCGAAGACCCGTCTTCTCGATCATCGCCCTGACGGCTGGAACTGCGCTGGCCCGGAAATGCACTTCATATTGGGCGATCGGATGGGGGCCGACGGGCCCGTCGATCATCGGGCCGACAAGGAGAATTGCCGGGTCGCGCCCAAACGCCTCGCGCAGCCGAGCGGCGGCCGTGCGATCTGCATGGGTGTAGTAGATATGGGCGTGATAGGGAGCGTTAGCGTCGATCATATTTTCTCTCGAGCGGCCGCAATGGGGCTGGCCCCATAGATGGGAGGGGGCAGCTCGTCCAGTCCCCCGGCGCCAGATATTCGCGGCGCCGACCCTTGCCTCCACGAAGGAATCGGCTAAAGCCGCGCGGGCTTCGGAGCCCGCGCACAGCAGGACAGCATCATGGCAAATGTTACCGTCATCGGGTCGCAATGGGGCGACGAGGGCAAGGGCAAGATCGTCGACTGGCTCGCGAGCCGCGCCGACGCCGTTGTCCGCTTTCAGGGCGGTCACAACGCCGGCCATACGCTCGTCGTCGGAGACCAGACATACAAATTGTCGCTTCTCCCCTCGGGCATCGTGACCGGCACGCTGTCGATCATCGGCAATGGCGTCGTTCTCGATCCGTGGGCGCTGCGCGACGAGATCGCCAAGCTCCGCGGCCAGGGAGTGGAGATCAACCCCGACAATTTTGCGATTGCCGATAATTGCGCACTCATCCTCCCCTTCCACCGCGACCTTGACGCGCTGCGCGAGACCGCGGCGGGCGCAGGCAAGATCGGCACCACCGGTCGCGGCATCGGGCCCGCCTACGAGGACAAGGTCGGCCGGCGCGCGATTCGCGTCTGCGACCTCGCGCATCTTGACCATCTCGAGCCGCAGATCGACCGGCTGACAGCGCATCACGACGCGCTGCGCGCAGGTTTCGGCGAGCCGCCGATCGACCGCGAGCGGCTGAAGGCAGATCTTGCCGAGATCGCCGACTATGTGCTCGAATACGCCCAGCCGGTGTGGAAGCGCCTGAAGAAGGTACGGAAGGCCGGCGCACGCATCCTGTTCGAAGGCGCGCAGGGCGTGCTGCTCGACATCGACCACGGCACTTATCCCTTCGTCACCAGCTCGAACACGGTGAGCGGCACCGCGGCGGCCGGGTCGGGGCTCGGCCCCTCGGCGGTCGGATTCGTTCTCGGGATCGCCAAGGCGTATACCACCCGCGTCGGCAGCGGCCCTTTCCCCACCGAACTTGAGGATGACATCGGTCAGCGGCTCGGCGAACGCGGCCATGAATTTGGCACCGTCACCGGGCGCAAACGTCGCTGCGGCTGGTTCGACGCGGTGCTGGTGCGGCAAAGCTGCGCGGTGTCGGGCGTTACCGGTATCGCGCTTACCAAGCTCGACGTTCTCGACGGGTTCGAGAAGGTGCGCATCTGTACCGGCTACCGCCTTCGCGGCAAGATCCTCGATTATTTCCCAAGCCACGCCGCGGACCAGGCCGCGGTTGAGCCAATCTACGAGGAAATGGATGGGTGGAGCGAATCTACCGCGGGTGCGCGCAGCTACGCTGACCTCCCGGCCCAGGCGATCAAATATATCCAGCGCGTGCAGGAATTGATCGAGACGCCCATCGCTCTCGTCTCCACCAGCCCCGAGCGAGAGGACACGATCCTGATCCGCGACCCGTTCAGCGACTAGGAAGCCCGCGCAAACGCTTTATAATTCCTCCACCGGGAGGGTTTCATGGCGGCGCAAACCCGTGGGTGGCGTGAAGGCGGGCGGCTCTTGATCTTGCTGATGGCAGCGTTGCTTGTCATGAGCGCGATCATTGTCGCCTCCATGGGCGGCGCTATGGACGGTACGCGGATGTTGATCCGCGCGACGGCGCGCTCTTCGCTTCTTCTGTTTCTTGCCGCCTTCTGCGCGGGGACGCTCGTCCGGTTGCGACCCGCGCCCACGGCGCGCTGGGCGATCCGCAACCGCCGCTGGCTTGGACTGGCGTTCGCATTTTCCCACCTCCTCCACCTCCTCGCCATCGTCTGGCTGTATGGCGCCCATGGGAACCAGGCACCGCCGCCCCCGACCGCGACGCTCGTTGGCGGCGGTGCCGCCTATCTCTTCATCGTCCTGCTGGCTGCAACCTCGACCGACGGCGCGGTGCGAATGCTTGGGGCAAGAAACTGGCAGCGCCTACACACGGCCGGGGTGTGGTACATCTGGCTGATCTTCATGATCAGCTATGGGGGCCGCGCGGTGACCAATCCCCTATACATCCCGCCAGCACTGCTGCTCATCGCGGCCGCGGCACTCCGGCTCGTTCCCGCGCGAAAGGGCGTGCGCGCCTAAAGCGCGGTTGCCACGTCAAGGATCGCGGCGACAAAGCCTGCCGGGTCGTTCTCCTGGATGAAATGTCCGCCGCGCAGCGTGCGGTGCGCCATCGCGCGCGCGCCGGGAACGCGTTCGACAAACATCGCATCGCCGCCCCGGGTGATGGGGTCGCCATCGGCAAAGCAGCACAGGAAGGGTCGTTCAAATTGTTCGAGCGCCGCCCAGGCGCGCTTCTGGTCGGCCACTGCGACATTGTCGCCCAGCGGCACAAGCGAGGGGAAAAGGCGCGCCGCAACTTTCGACGCACGGGTCGGAAAGGGCGCGTCATAGGCGGCCATCTCCGCCGCGCTCAGCCGCTTTTGCGCTCCGGCGTTGACGATCCGCCCGATGGGAAAAACGGGACTGTAGCGGGAGAACGCGCGCCAGATCGCGAAGGCGCGAGGGGCCGGCTGCCCCTCGGGCAGGCCTCCGTTCGAAAGGGCAACCCCGGCGAAGCGTCCGGGCATCTCGGCGACGAGGCGGAGGCCAATCAGCGACCCCCAGTCCTGGCAGGCTAGGACGATGTCCCTAAGGTCGAGCGCCTCGATCCACTGCCGCATCCACGCGACCTCCGCCGAATAGCTGTAGGCGGTGCGCTCGAGGGGCTTGTCGGAACGGCCGAAGCCGATGAGATCGGGCACGAGGGCGCGAAAGCCCGCCGCGACCACTGGCCCGATCATGCGGCGATAGAGATAGCCCCAGGTCGGCTCGCCGTGCAGCATCAGAACGGGCTGTGCCTCGCGTTCGCCTTCGTCGACATAATGGATCCGCAGGCCGCCCCCTACCTCTCCATATTGCGGCGCATAGGGCCAATCGGGCAGCGCCCCAAAGCGCTCGTCGGGCGTGCGATAGACGCGCATGATGATCTCCCCCACCTGCTCGCCGCCACACTAGGGCGCGCGCCCTGTCGCGCAAGCGCTTCCGTTTGAGCATACTCCGTGGCACGTTGAGGCATGAGCCGCTCTATCCTCGTCTTCTACGGAAGCTATCGCCGCGACCGGCAGGGCATCAAGCTCGCCCGCTGGATCACCCACGCCATCGCCGCGCGCGACGACCGCGCCGAGCTGATCGATGCAAAGGCAGTCAATCTGCCAATGCTCGATCGCCGCCACAGCGATTATGACGCAGGAGAGGTCCCAGCCGCGATGGAGGCCCTTGCGGACACCATTGCGGCAGCCGACGGCTTCGTCTTCGTCGCAGGCGAATATAATGGCGGGCTCCAGCCCGGCCTCAAGAATCTGGTCGACCATTATCTACCGCAATTTGCCTGGCGGCCCGCAGCGATCGCCTCCTATTCAGCAGGCCCCTTTGCGGGCATCCGGGCCGCGACCGCGTGGCGCACGACGCTGGGTGCAATGGGGATGGTGGTGACCTCTACTCCGCTCAGCCTCGCGCGCATCGGCGCTGCCTTCGACGATCAGGGGCAGCCGGCGGGTGAGGACGGGTCCCGGATTGCAAAGGCTTTTCCGCGCTTCGCAGACGATCTGTGCTGGTGGATCGACGCTGCGCGGGCGCAGCGCGCCCTCGCAGGGCCGCCCTTCTAACCAGACTTGAGTTCGCGCTCAAGGCGCAGGCTGGCGCGCCAAAAGAAGAATGCGGGGATCAGCCCCAGCCACGCAGCGCCATAGAGAACGTAGCGGACACTTTCCTCACCATAAGTGGGCGCGAGCGCGTCCGAGAATACGCCGAAGAGAAATGGCCCAAAGCCGAGCCCGATGAGATTCTGGCCGAACAGCATGATCGATGCCGCAACCGCGCGCGCCTGCGGTCGCACAAGCCCCTGTACGCAGGCATAAGCGGGGCCATAATAGGCCGCGTTGATGATGCTCGGAACGATCAGCAGAGCCATTGCGACCCGCCAATCTTCCATCACATAGCCGAGGAAAAGAAGGGGCGCCACGATAGCCATGCCATAGGCGGGCAGCGTCAATATGTGCCGCTTGTCACGCCGGCCGAAAACGTCGGCCGCCTTGCCGCCAAGCCATGTGCCGAACGCCGCAGCGAGTCCCAGAACAACGGCCATCGACAACCCCGCCTCGGTTGTCGACAGGCCATGGCTGCGGATAAAGAAGCTGATCGTCCACAGCGCCTTGCCATAGCTCAGGAAGGCCGTGGCCGACGCCGCAACCAGGATGTAGACGAACGCGCGCGAGCTGAAGATCTCGCGCAGCGCCGCACCAACAGGAAGCTGGGCAGGCGCTGCCTTTACCGTCTCGACGATACGATAGTGCCGCGGCTCGCGCATGAAAATAAGAACGATCAGCGCGAGAACCAGGCCCGGCGCACCGACCAGCATCAGCGCGATGCGCCACCCGTAGAGGTCGTTCACCACCCCGCCGAGAATGAGACCCAGCAGCGAGCCGATCGGCACGCCGAGCCCGTAGAAGGCGATCGCGGACGAGCGCTTCTCGGCCGGGACGCTATCGGTGATCAGTGAATGGGCGGCCGGCGTGCAGCCCGCCTCGCCCACGCCGACGCCAATGCGCGCGAAGAGCAACTGGATGAAATTCTGGGCGAGACCGCATACCGCAGTCATTGCCGACCAGATCGCGAGGGCGACCGCGATGAGCCGCACCCGGTTCGTACCCTCCCTGTCCGCGTGGCGCGCGATCGGAATGCCAAGCAGCGCATAGAAAACCGCGAATGCCGGCCCTGCGAGCAGCCCGAGCTGCGTATCGCTGAGGTGGAGGCTTGTCTTGATCGGCTCGGCGAGAATATTGACGATCTGCCGATCGAGAAAGTTGAAGATATAAACAACCAGCAGGATCCACAGCATGGTCCGCGTCTGCGCGGAGGCAGGGCCAGCGAGGGGCGCCCCGGACCCTGCGGCAAGGATAGGTTTTTCGCTCATTCTTGTCTCCGGCCGCGACAGAGCAGAGCAGGATCGGGCCTGTCAATGGCGCTGCGCCGGACCGAAAATTGTTGCTTGCAATTGCCGTTACGGCGTCCGAGCCTGCTTTCCATGAAAAAAATTTTCTCTGCTACCGCCCTCACCGCAGCCGCCGCGATCCTTCCGAATATTCCCGCCTCCGCGGCGCCGCCGCCGCTTCCCGCGATCGAGGGCAAGGACGCCGCGACGCTGCAGGCCGAAATGACCGCAGGGTCGATCAACAGCGAGCTCATCACCAGCATTTACCTCGATCGCATCGGGAAGCTCGACGATAATGGACCCACGCTGAATGCCGTGATCGCGACCTTCCCGGACGCCCTCGCCGAGGCCCGGCGGCTCGATGGCGAACGCCGCGAGGGGAAAGTTCGCGGCCCGCTTCACGGGATTCCGGTGCTCCTCAAGGATAATATCGAGGCGGCGGGGCCGGTACCGACGACGGCGGGCTCGCTCGC
The DNA here is from genome assembly GCA_044508875.1 of Sphingomonadales bacterium. Lineage (GTDB taxonomy): Bacteria > Pseudomonadota > Alphaproteobacteria > Sphingomonadales > Sphingomonadaceae > Sphingopyxis > Sphingopyxis flava_A. Next base: position 21,931 of record JBIQHE010000012.1, read on the forward strand.
CCTCAAGGACAATGTCACGGACCGTGACGCGCCGCTGGTCGCGCGGCTGCGCGAGGCGGGTGCGGTGATCCTGGGCAAGACCAATTTGTCGGAATGGGCGAATATTCGCTCAAACGATTCAACGAGCGGGTGGAGCGCGATCGGGGGACTGACGAAGAACCCCCATGCGCTCGATCGCAACACGTGCGGGTCGTCGGCGGGAAGCGGCGCCGCGATGGCGGCCAGCCTTGCGGCCTTGACGGTGGGTACCGAAACCGACGGTTCGATCACCTGCCCCTCGGGGCTCAACGGCATTGTCGGCTTCAAGCCAACGGTCGGGCTGGTAAGCCGCACCTTCATAGTACCCATCAGCCACACCCAGGACACCGCGGGACCAATGACGCTGACCGTGCGCGACGCCGCCGCCATGCTGGGGGTTATCGCGGGGAGCGACCCCGCCGACCCAGCGACGGCCGAGGCCGATGCGCACAAGATCGACTTCGCGGCCGCATTGTCGCCCGACGCGCTCAAGGGTAAGCGCATCGGGGTGCTGCGCGACCGCATCGGCGCGCGCGCGGACATCGCGGCGCTCTTCGACGCGGCCCTTGCGCAAATGGCAGGTCTCGGCGCGACGATAGTCGAGGTGAAAGACAGTCGGAGCGGCCTTGAAGGGCTGGGCGATGCAGAGTTCGCGGTGCTCTTGACCGAGCTCAAGACCGACATGGCCGCCTATCTTGCAAGTCTGCCTGCACCAGACGGCCCAAAGACGCTTGCTGACCTCATTGTCTTCAACGAGGCGCATCCTGAAGAGTTGCGCTGGTTCGATCAGTCCTTGTTCAAGCTCGCCGACGCCTTGGGCGGCCTCGACGACCCCGTCTATCTCGCGGCCAAGGCCAAGGCGGCGCGGCTCGCGGGCCCCGAGGGGATAGACAGGTTATTGAAGGAACAAGGTCTCGACCTGCTCGTTGGCGTAACCAATGGCCCTGCCTGGACGAGCGACCTCGTCAACGGCGACCATTATACGGGCCCTAGCGTCAGTGACCTTCCCGCGGTCGCCGGCTATCCGCATCTCACTGTGCCAATGGGCGCGATCGAGGGGCTGCCGGTGGGCCTCTCCTTCATCGGCCCCAAGTGGTCCGACAGCGTTATTCTTGCGGCAGGCTACGCCTATGAACAGGCGAGCCAGAAGCGGGTCACACCCACCTATCGGGCGAGCGTGGCGCACTAGCTGCCCTCGCGGCCGCCCCGCACCGAGCGGGCCCGGGACGCCTGGCGGGCCGGGCTCTGTGCCCCCGCCGGCGCGAGGCGTCGCCGCATGCGAGGGCGCCAATGGGCCGGGCCTGAGGGCGGGGTAGGAAAGGCTAGCGCCGACCTTGCCGCCGCAGCCAGCCCATTTCCTCGCCTTCGAGAAGATCCATCGGCACCTGGATGGCCCGGATGGCGAGGCGGACCTCCAGGAGAAACAGCAGTAGCGAAACAAGCAGCAACAGCATTGCGAGGGCAAAGGACCATGATGCGGCCACTCCGAGGTTGAGCCCGGTGAATGCCTGGGTGAAAAGCAGCGCGACCAGGAGACAGACGACGATCCCGCAGGCGACCGCGGCAAGGATCGAATTGTTGATAACCCGCATCCGCCTGTCGGCAGCACGCAATTCGGCAACGACCCGCCCATGTTCTTCGCCGTCGGTCTCCGACCAGCGGGTCATCAGGACCCGCGAGCGATCGACGACACGCGAGAGCCGGCCCGCGAGCACGTTGAGCAGGCTGCCCGTCGCCACGAGCAAGAAGACCGGCGTGACCGACAGCTGGATCGTTTGGGCTATCGCACTCGCGTCCAAGGTCTGCACCCGCGAATCAGTTCCCGCCCGCGGCAACCGACGGCGTGTTGACACCGTGCATCGACAGGAATTTGCGGATGTTGCGCGCGGCCTGGCGGATGCGCTGCTCATTCTCGACCATCGCGATGCGAACGAAGCCTTCGCCGTCCTCGCCATAGCCGACCCCCGGCGCGACCGCGACCTTTGCATGGGTCAAGAGCTGCTTCGAAAATTCGAGGCTGCCCATTTCCTTGAGCGCGGGCGGCAGCGGCGCCCAGGCGAACATCGACGCGGGCGGACTCGGGATTTCCCAGCCGGCGCGGCCAAAGCTTTCGACCATCACGTCGCGGCGCTTCTGATAGAGTTCACGGTTCTTCGCGACAATGTCCTGCGGGCCATTGAGCGCGGCGCAGGCCGCAGCCTGGATCGGCGTGAAGGCGCCATAATCGAGATAGGATTTAACCCGCGTCATCGCCGCAATCAGCCGCTGGTTGCCAACGGCAAAACCCATGCGCCACCCCGCCATCGAATAAGTCTTCGACATCGAGGTAAATTCGATCGCAACGTCCTTCGCCCCGGGCACCTGCAAGATCGAGGGTGTGGGATTCCCGTCGTAATAAAGCTCCGAATAGGCAAGGTCGCTCAAGACCCAGACCTTATTTTCCCGCGCCCAGGCGACGAGCCGCTCGTAGAAAGCGAGATCGACCGCTTCAGCGGTCGGGTTCGAAGGATAGTTGACCACGAGAATCGACGGTCGCGGAACGGTGAAGGCCATCGCGCGATCAAGCGCGCGCCAGTAATTCTCGTCCGGGGTGGTCGGCACACTTCGGATCGTCGCGCCGGCGATGATGAAGCCGAAGGTGTGGATCGGATAGCTGGGGTTCGGCGCAAGCACCACGTCGCCAGGGCCGGTTATGGCCGTCGCGAGGCTCGCGAGGCCTTCCTTTGAACCCATCGTCACGACAACCTCGCTCTCGGGATCGAGTTCGACGTTGAAGCGGCGGGCATAATAATTGGCCTGCGCTCGGCGGAGACCGGGAATGCCTTTCGACTGCGAATAGCCGTGCGCGTCGGGCTTTTGTGCAACCTCGCACAGCTTGTCGATCACGTGCTGCGGCGGCGGCAGGTCGGGGTTGCCCATCCCCAGGTCGATGATGTCCTCGCCCGCCGCGCGCGCGGCCGCTCGCATCGCATTCACTTCGGCGATGACATAGGGCGGCAGGCGCTTGATGCGATAGAATTCATCGTCGGACATGGGAAACTAGAACAACTCCTTTTCGTATGCGTTTGAAGGGATGCAAGCGGCAACCTCGCCAGCCGCATCACGGCTTGTTATAGGCATATTGACGGCACTGACCAGCGGGAACGAACATGAGCGATGCGGGTAGCGGCAAGGGTGGGGACGGGACGACCAGTACGCTCAACCCCTTCATACCCTCGGCGGAAGATCTCCAGCACTGGAGCAGCGTGATGGCGCGCGCGCAGCAGATGATGCTCGACTTTGCGCTCGCGCAGGCGGGCGCGGGCACGGTGGCCACGCCGCTGTTCGACCCCGCGCGTTGGCTGGGGAGCGAGGGCGCAGGCCTGTGGGCTGACCAAAGCGCCAAGCTGTGGGAGCAAGGTGCCGCCTTCTGGAGCTCGCTCGCGGCGCTCACCCCGGGCTTTGTCCCCGAGCAACCCGCCGACGCCGCCAGGGACCGGCGCTTCGCCGACCCGGACTGGAGCGCGAACCCTGTGTTCGCGCTGATCCGTCAAACCTATGGCTTGTTGTCCGACCAGCTGCTCGCGACCGCCCGGCAGGTGCAAGGGCTCGACGAGGCGGCGCGCGCGAAGATGGAGTTCGCGGCCAAATCAATGACCGAGGCGCTATCGCCGAGCAACCTTGCGATCACCAATCCCGAGGTCATCAAGCGCGCGGTCGAGACGCGCGGCGAGAGCCTGCTCAAGGGTCTTCGCCACATGCTGTCGGACCTCGCGCGCGGGCAGCTCAGCCACGTCGACCCCGATGCCTTCGAGGTTGGGGTAAACATCGCGACGACGCCGGGCAAGGTAATCCACGAGACCGAGCTTTACCAGCTGATCCACTATGCGCCGGCGACCAAGGAGGTGTTCACCGTCCCGCTCGTCATATTCCCGCCGTGGATCAACCGCTTCTACATCCTCGATCTCAACCCCCAAAAGAGCTTCGTAAAATGGGCGAGCGAACAGGGGCTTTCAGTGTTCATGATATCATGGAAATCGGCCGACGCGTCGATGAAGGATATCGTGTGGGACGACTATGTTGCGGCGCAGGTCGATGCGATCGACACGGTCCGCGACCTGCTTGGAGTGCCGCACGTCCACGCGATAGGCTATTGCGTCGCGGGGACCACCCTTGCCGCGACCCTGGCGATGCTGGCGGCAAGGGGGGAGGCGAACAAGGTCAAGTCGGCAACCTTCTTCACCGCACAGGTCGATTTCGAGCTTGCGGGCGATCTCAAACTGTTCGTGGACGAGAGCTACCTTGCGCTCCTCCAGCAACTTTCGGCGCACGGCTACCTCGACGGCCGCTACATGGCCGCGACCTTCAATGCGCTGCGCGGACGCGACCTCATCTGGAATTATGTCGTCAACAATTACCTTCTTGGCAATGACTATCCGCCCTTTGACCTCCTCTACTGGAACGGCGACGTTACGAACCTGCCTGCGAAGTGGCACCGCCAGTATCTGATCGATCTCTACCGTGACAATCGCCTCGTCATTCCGAACAGTCTCACGGTATGCGGTACCCCGATCGATCTCAGGAAAATCCGTACTCCTGTTTATATCCAGGCGGGGCGGGAGGATCACATAGCGCCGCTCGCGAGTGTCTGGCGGCTGATGGACCATTTGTCAGGCCCCAAGACCTTTGTGCTCGCCGGCTCGGGGCATATCGCCGGGGTGGTCAATCCACCCTTGGCCGAAAAATATCAATATTGGACCGGCGATAACGCCGCGGCGAACCTTGACGACTTCGTTGCGTCCGCAACCGAGACAAAGGGAAGCTGGTGGCCTCACTGGATCGAGTGGATTGCGGCGCAGGACCACGCGAAGACGCCAGCCAAGGGCGCGCGGATCCCCGGCAAGGGCAAATTGAAGCCGATTGAGGACGCCCCCGGGCGCTACGTCAAACAGCGATAAGCCCCCGGCCAGCCGTAGCAGGATCACAGCAGACTCGCGATTTTTGTGCGCTGCACAAATTTTTCCTTGAAATTGCCAGGCAGCTCCTATATTGTGCAGTGCAACATAAAGGAGTTGTCCGATGGCTACAAAAATGGAAAGTGCTGAAAAGGCTTTCGAGGCCGCCCCGCTGGAAGCGAGCGCCAAGCCGGTGACTCCGACCGCGCCGGCTGTGGCCGATGCGCTCGCCCCGGCCCCTGCGAAGGCCGCGGCTCCGAAGACCAAGACCGTGAAGGCCAAAGCCAAGCCGGTCCAAAAGAAGGCCGCAAAGCCGGCCGCCAAGCCCGCCCTCAAGAAGACGGCTGCGAAGACGATTGCCCCCAAGATCAAGGTCGCGCCGAAGCCCGTCGCCGCCGCTACCAAAGGATTCCAGACCATGAACGACAGTGTCAAGAAATTCGCCGAAGACACCAAGGCCCGCGCGGAAGCGCTGACCGCCGAATTCCAGGAACGCTCCAAGGAAGCGCTTGCCAAGTCGAGCAAGCTCGCCGAGGAGGCCGTGGAATTCAACAAGGCCAATGTCGAAGCGCTCGTCGAAGCTGGCAAGATCGCGGCCAAGAACCTCGAGACGCTCGGGCAGGAAGGCGTCGCCTTCGCCCGCAAGAGCTTCGAAGAAACCTCGGCCGCATTGAAAGGCTATACCGCCGTCAAGTCGCCAGCTGAGTTCTTCAAGCTCTATGCCGAGAACAGCAAGAAGGCGTTCGACGCCGCCGTAGCGCAGACCTCGAAGACCAGCGAGCTCGTCGTCAAGATGGCGAATGACAGCCTTGCGCCGATCTCGAACCGCGTTTCGGTTATCAGCTCGAAGATGAAGGCAGCCTAAGGCCTTCCTCTTCCCGTTGGCGCGGGCACTCTCTCCCCTCCTCCCCGCTTGCGCCGACGACACCAGGACCGCTCGCATCCTTTCGGGATGCGGGCGGTTCTTGATTAGGCTCGGCCCGATTTGCCTGAGCCGGTCACGAAAAGGGGGTTAATGCGTTCTCGCCCTCTTGCGATTCCGACGCCGCGTGCGATATTCCAAGTGATGATGTTTTCTTTTCCGCCCCCGGGTCCCGTCCGCGCCATGGCGGACAAGGACGATGACGCGCCCGGCACCCCCGGGGTCGGCATCGCGACGCGCACGCGCGCGAAGCCCAAGAAGCCGTCGATGTACAAGGTCCTGCTGCTCAACGACGACTATACCCCGATGGAATTTGTGGTGATGGTCCTGCAGCGTTTCTTCAACATGGATATCGAGCGCGCGACGCAGGTGATGCTTCACGTCCACCAACAAGGTGTCGGGGTGTGCGGCGTCTTCAGCTATGAGGTCGCCGAGACAAAGGTGAACCAGGTAATGGACGCCGCGCGTCAGAATCAGCACCCACTCCAGTGCACATTGGAGAAAGCCTGATCAGCCTGCCTTGGCAGCCAGCTCGGCCCTGAGCGCAGGCGACGGCTCCGCTTTCAGGGCGCCATGGCGCAGCGCCTCGCCGCAGCCGGGACAAATGGACGCTGTGCCGACGTCGGTGCCGCAGACACGGTGAATATAGCGCACCGCCGGACCGCCGCCCGTCTCGCCCTCGCGATACGCCCAGCGTTCGGCCCAGCCGCGCATCGCATAAAGGACGTCGAACAGGTCCTTCCCCTTCGCGGTCAGCCGATATTCGAAGCGGGGAGGCCGCTCGCAATACGCTTTGCGTTTGATCACGCCTTCCGCGACCAACCGCTTGAGCCGCGCAGAAACAAGCTGCGGCCCAAGGCCGCTATTCGTCATGATATCCTCGAACCGTCCGCGGCCGAAGAACAGCTCACGCACGATCAGCAGAACTGCGCGGTCGCCGAGCAGCTCGGCGGCCCGGCCGACGGGGCAGAAAGTATCCGACAGATCCGCGCGCCTGGGCATGGTGCCTTCCCCATTTCTCGAACCTTCATCCCGCAAAGCGAAGGATGCAGCTTTTCGCTTGTAACTATGAATATCATATCTACAATGGGCTTCTAACCAAGAGAGACGCGATGCCGACCTCCGCAGCTGTCATCATCGGCGCAGGCGACGCCACGGGCGGAGCGATCGCCCGCGCCTTCGCCGCCGAGGGGCTGACCGCCTGCGTCACGCGGCGCGCGCGGCACGGCGAGGCCCTGGAGGGCCTCGCGCAGTCGATCCGTGATGCAGGACAGGCAGCCCGCGCCTTCCCTGCCGATGCGCGCGATGAAGCCGCGATGACGGCGCTCTTTGACCAGGTCGAAGCCGAGGTCGGACCTGTCGAGGTTGCGGTGTTCAACGTCGGCGCCAATGTGAATTTTTCAATCAGCGAGACGACGGTCCGTGTTTACACCAAGGTATGGGAGATGGCGTGCCTAGCGGGCTTCCTGACGGGACGCGAGGCTGCGAGACGCATGACCCCGCGCGGCCGGGGCACTATCCTCTTCACCGGCGCGACCGCGAGCCTGCGCGGGGGATCGGGCTACGCCGCCTTTTCAGGCGCCAAGGCGGCGCTGCGCATGCTCGCCCAGTCGATGGCGCGCGAACTGGGGCCGCAAGGCATACACGTCGCGCATGTCGTTATCGACGGTGCGATCGATACCGAGTTCATCAAGGGACGCCATCCTGATTTCGAGGGCGCCAAGGCCCAGGCTCTCATCCTCGACCCGGACGCGATCGCCGCCAATTATGTGATGCTCCATCGCCAGCCGAAAAACGCCTGGACGCACGAACTTGACCTGCGTCCCTGGGGAGAAAACTGGTGAACCATCCCAGAATCCTCGAACTCATCTTCGATTTCGGTAGCCCCAACGCCTATTTGACGCTGAAGGTACTGCCCGAGCTCCTCAATCGCACGGGCGCCGATCTGGTCATCACCCCCTGCCTGCTCGGCGGCATCTTCAAGGCGACGGGCAACAAGGCCCCCATGCTGCAATATGCGGACGTCCCCGCGAAGCTTGCCTATGAAAATCTCGAGATGCGACGCTTCATCGCGAAGCACGGGCTCGACAGCTTCCGGATGAACCCGCACTTCCCGGTCAACACCCTCCTCGTCATGCGCGGAGCGATTGTCGCCGAAGAAGAAGGCTTCCTCGGCGATTATGTCGATGTGGTGAACCGCGCGATGTGGGAGGAAGGGCTGAAAATGGACGATCCCGAAGTTGCGGCCGCCTTCCTCGCGGCAAGCGGCATCGACGGACCGGGGCTGCTCGCGCGCGCGCAGGAGCCCGCCATCAAGGCGAAGCTTGCCGCCAATACCGAAGCAGCTGTGGCACGCGGCGTCTTCGGAATCCCGACCTTCTTCGTCGGTGACGAGATGTTCTTCGGCAAGGACCGGCTCGATCAGGTCGAGACGGCGCTCGCCTGATCGCCCCCGGGCTTTCCCGCCACCCATATGCCTGCGATGATGAGCACGAGCCCCGCGACGTGAAAAAGGTGGAGCGCCTCGCCGAGGAACAGCATCGCCAACCCCGCGCCGATCAGCGGCATGATATTCAGAAACTGCCCGCTCGCTGCTGATCCGATCAGCTCAACCCCGCGGTTGAAGAAGAGATAGGCGAGAAATGAAGGAAAGACCGAGACATAGGCGATCGCAAGCGCACTTTCTGATGCAGAAACGATCCGCCGTCCGCTCAGCAACTCGGCGATATAGACGGGAGCGATCAAGAGGATACCGACGAAAATCGACGCGCCGAGCAGGCTCAGCGGATGCACAAGAGGGCGCCGCCGGAGGAGCACCGAATAAAGCGCCCATAAAAGCACCGCGACGCCGATGATCGCGTCTCCCACGTTCAATCGCAGCGCGAGGAGCGCGGCGGGATCGCCGCGCCCGATGATCGCCAGCACCCCGGCGAGCGACACCACCACCCCAATTATCTGCCGCAGGCTCGTTTGGTCGCGCATTATCAGCGCGCCGACGATCAGGATCAGCGCCGGCTGGGCTGCCTGGATCAGCATGGAATTGAGCGCAGTGGTGGTCTGCAACCCGGTATATAGAAGAAGGTTGAAGGACCCGATCCCCAATAATCCGAGCACCAGGACGATCGGCCACGCTGCGCGGAGCGCCGCGCGATCGCGCTTCCAATGTGGCCAGGCGAGCGGCAGCAGCAGCGCAAGCGCGATGGTCCAGCGCCAGAAAGCGAGCGCCGCCGGGGGCACGAGGTCGCGCGCGGCCCGCCCGACGATCGAATTGCCCGCCCAGAACAGGGCACACAAGGCCAGAAGCACATAAGCCTGTGACCACACAGCGCCGACCACGCTGCGCGTGTGCGCCGTTTCGTTCCGCTTGATGCTCATCCCCTCTCTCTGTCGCCGCGCAGGCAGCGTGGCAACCAGCACTTCTCGAGACTTGGCCCCATCCCCTTTGTGCCCCTGCAAAAGCGGGACCCGGCTACGCGGAGAGCTCGGGTCCCAGCAGGCATTTATAGCCGTGCAGACCCACCACCGTCTCGCCGTCGCACTCCGGCGCGGCAATCAGCCGTACCCAGCGCGTTTGGGTCCGCGCGGGGCCGATTTCGACGTCGAGGGTGAAGCCGCGCCGATGATCGATCGCGTGGGCGCGCAGCCGTTCCATCGCCGCCCGCGATCCCTCGCAATAGAGGGCAACGGCGTCGTCGCGAGACACGGCCGCGCCGCGCGGAATCCCGAACAGGTCGTAGACAGTTGGCGACCAGGTCAACCGGTTGCCCGCAAGATCACAGTGCCAAACGCCAACGCCGGCGCGCGTCATGGCCTCGCTCTCGGCAGCCGCGCCGATCCTCATCTCCGTGGGAGGCCGGGTGCCGTTGCGGTTCACCCAGCCGAGATCGAAATGGCGCGCACGTTCGAAGAGCGGCCAGCTATGGTGCAGCGGCAAAGGATATTGATGGCGCAATGCCGGTGGCCCTCCCTGGGTAAAGCTAGCGCACGACGGTCCAAAAATGTCAACGGACCCCGAAACTGTTCGGGTCAAATCCCCACGGATCAAAATGCGCTTGCCCTCGACCGCGCGGCATGAAACAGGAGGTCAGAGAGCGGAACTGCCCGTCCCCATCAGCAGGATAGCCATATGCGTAAATCGCTCTGGGCAGATCGGCTGATGGCCCTATCGGTCCGGGTGATCGGGCTGATAATCATGCTCGCAGCGCTCGTCGCCGCGGTCGCGAGCTTCTTCTACAACAAGAAGCAGGAATCCGATAAGGCGGAGCGGGTCGCGATGCAGGTCAATGCGCGTCTCGACGATCAGCTCTCGATCCTCGAAGCCGTGCGCGCGCTATATCAGTCAGACAGGACGACGGGCGGCGCGAGCATCCGCGCTTATCTCGCCGCGCTTCAGCCCGATACGCGCGCGCCGGGAATGCAGGGGGTCGGGATCGCCATCGCGATGGCGCGCGGCGCTACCGCGCCGGTCGAGGCCCGGCTGCGCGAAAACTATGGCCGCACGGTCACCCCCTGGCCGGCGACCGACCAGGCCATCGGATTTCCCATCATATTGATCGAGCCCGATAACGCGCTCAACGCCGCTGCACTTGGCTATGACATGTACAGCGAGCCCATTCGGCGCGAGGCGATGCGCCGCGCCTGGTTGACCGGCAGACCCGCGGCAAGCAACGTCGTCCAGCTGGTCCAGGAACGGCGGGCGGCTGAAACCCAGCCAGGGTTTCTGATCTATGTCCCCGTCTATGCCGAGCGGCCCCTTCTTGACGGCGGCGCCGCGGCGCGCGTCGAAGAGGAGCTGGAGGCGCCAACCGTCGCCACCGCGCGCGGCGCGCGACCGATCGAGGCGTTCGTCTACGCCCCGTTCCGGATCCACGATCTCATGACCGCGGTGCTCGGCGAGCAGATCGAGGGGATCGACGGGATCGAGATTTTGGCGGGCGACGGGCCTGCGGCGCCCCGCGTTTTCTCGCATGGCCGGACCGGCTGGGATACGCACGAGCAGAAGCTGCAGGTTGCCGATCGCCAATGGACAATGCGGATTTCCTACGGGCGCTTCGTTGACCGCCTTGGTCGTCCGCTCGCCATTCTGCTGTTCGGGGTCGCGATCGCCTTTCTGGCCATTCAGCTCCACCACATGCAGCACCGGCGCCTCGGCGCCTTCCAGGCACTTGCCGAGGAAAAGGAACGCCACGCTGAAGATCGCGAGCTCATGATGGGTGAGATGGCGCACCGGATGAAGAATGCCTTTGCCCGCATCAGCGCGCTCGTCCGCATCACATTGCGCGAGTCCACCGATCTTGCCGATTTCGAAAGCCGCTTTGACGGGCGCCTGCAAGCCCTGTCGGCATCAAAGCGGATGCTGGTCTCCGGTACTGTCGACATGGTCGACCTCGGCGCGATCATCCGCCGCGAGCTTCATGTGGCAGGCTGGCCGGCCGAACGCCTTACCGGGCTCGGGGATCCCGAAATTCATCTTGAAGAGGATGCCGCGCAGGCGATCTCGCTCGCCGTGCACGAGCTTGTAACGAACAGCATCAAATATGGAGCGCTCGCGGGCCGAGGCGATCTTCGTGTCAGCTGGCGGCGCGAAGGGGATGAGGTCGAGCTCGACTGGATCGAAAGCGACCTTCCCGATACGCCGCACATCGACACCGAAAGCTTTGGAACGCAGTTTATCCGCACGCTGATCGAACGGCAGCTCAAGGGTAGCTGGACCCGCCACGCCAGCGATCACGGTCTCGTCGTGACGGTCCGCTGGAGGCTTTCCCCAGCGGATTGACAAGCCTCCGGCGCGCGGCGAGAGAAGCGGTCCGGTGTCGGCCCTGCGCCGGCAGAGACCCGACGGGAAGAGAAGATGCTGCGTCCGACATCCTTCGACGTTGCCGAACGCGCGGGCGTATCGCAGTCGACCGTGTCGCGTGCGCTGCGCGGCAGCCCCGGCGTCAACGCGGAGACGCGGGCGCGTGTGTCCGCCGCGGCGCGCGAGCTCGGTTATGTCGTCGATCGCCACGCCTCGTCGCTACGGCTCAAGAGCAGCGAGACCGTCGCGCTCGTCACCATCTGCCGTCCCGGCGAGGACCGGAGCGCCATCAATCCTTTTTACTTTGCGCTGCTCGGTAGCATCGCGGCGGCGACGTCGGCGCGCGGCTTCAACCTTCTTGTCAGCTTTCAGGAAAGCCCGGATAATTTTAGAGCCGATTTCGTTGCCTCGGGGCTCGCCGACGCGATGATCGTCATCGGCACGACCAGCAATCGCGCGGCTTGGCAATTTTTTGCCGAGGCGCAGGCGTCGGGTCTCGACTTCACCTGCTGGGGCAGCCCCGGCGACCCCTTTCACTGGATGCGCAGCGACAATGAGGTCGGGGGCCGCCTTGCGGCTGAGCATCTCGTCGCCCGCGGACGCCGCCGGATCGCCTTCGTCGGCCCACAGCAGTCACCGCAGCGCCAGTTTGACGAAAGGCGCGAGGGTTTCACCGCCGCGCTCAACGCGCACGGCATCGCCCCCATCATCGTTGCACCGCCCGCCGCGCCCGACCGCCATGCTCAGGGCCTCGCCGCCGCGGCGCGCCTCCTCGCGAACCATCCCCACGTCGACGCGGTCTTCGCCGCGAGCGACATGCTCGCGCTAGGGGTGCTTCAGGGGCTCAAGGATGCCGGGCGCCGCGTGCCCGACGATATCGCGCTGATCGGCTTCGACGGCATTCGCGCCGGAACGCTCGTCGACCCTGCGCTGTCGACGATCGAACCCGACCTCGACGCGGCAGGCGAGGCGCTTGTCGCAATGGCGCTGGAGGACATGGACCACTGCCGAAGCGGCACCCGCATCCCCGTCCGACTCTCGCTGCGCGGCACCGCCTGAGCGCGCACTCCGCTTCAGACCGTGGCTATTTCCGCGGCCCGTCTGACACTCTTGAATTCCCTGGAGCACGGGGGAGCTGCACGGCCTCAATCTCTCCGGGAAACGCTACCCTCGGCTCTTCACTGCGGCCATCTTCCGTAAGAAGAGGTACTTCGCGTCTCGGGCCGAACCGCGCCTATATGCAGCGCCGCGCCATGCGGAATGCCAATCGGCTTGCATCGGCCCACATCAGGGACCGCCTTCCTCGCCCGCGCGAAACTCCAAGATGTCGCCGGGCTGGCATGCGAGTGCTGCACAAATTGCCGCGAGCGTCGCCAACCTGACACCCTTCACCTTGCCGGTCTTGAGCAGCGACAGGTTGGTCAGGGAGATGCCGACATGCTCGGCGAGCTCGCTCAACGACATTTTTCTCCGCGCAAGCATGACGTCGAGATTGACGATGATCGGCATCAGGGGGACCCCGCATTCTCCTCGCGCAGTGTCGCTCCAATGCGAAACGCCTCCGCCAGCGCCAGTACGCCCAACCCGACCAGGAAGAGCGAGGGGTCGAGCGTGAGGTCGATCCGCACCGACTCCTTCCCCGCCGTGCCCGCTGACAACGACGACAGCAACAAGGTTCCCCGGTCGCCCGGCGCGATCTGTCGCAGCAGGATGATCTGCGCCCCGACCTCGCTTGCCATCCGCCACAGCGCGAGCATTACCAACGCGCCGCCGAGCAGCCGCAGTCGCCGCACATTGGCCGCAGCGAAGGGCATTCCCGCCCCGATCGCCCCGACAAGCCGCCGCAGCAGCCACAGCATCGCGAGCCATAATCCGCCGCCCACCAGCAGGTCCAGCCCCTGAAACAGCCGGTGTCCGGCACTCCCGGTGCTAAGCTCAAGCTGGCCGCGGTCGAATACCATCTTGCCGACCGCGCGCCCGGACTCATCGAGCACCGGCACAGTGCGCGCCGGGGCGTCGGAGGCGACTGAGAGCGTCGTTTGCAACGGCTGTCCCGTCGCAAGCCCGACTGCCCAGAAACCGGCGCCAAGCAAAAGGCCGAGGGTTCCTAAAACCAGCGCAACGGTCAGAAGCAGGTGAAGCAGGCGAGTCGGCATCGAAATTCCTTTTCCGGGCCTGAATATGCCGAATTAAATGTAGAACAATAAACCTTTTATGTTTTACATAAATCTCAGGCCCTGCTCGTTAACCCCTTCTCCCAATAATTGCTTTGTCTGAAGCTCCTATTCCTTGCTCGCACCCCATCGCAATAAGGACGAAATCGGATGACAGCGAAGCGCCTGATCATCGACGAAGAAGGCGCCACCGCCATCGAATATGGGCTGATCGCGGCGCTGATCGCGGTCGCATGCATCGTCGCCTTCCAGATGCTGGGCCTCAATCTCGCGAACGTCTTCGGCACCATAGCCACCGCGCTCGGACAATAGCGGGCCTTCGCCGAGGTTCGGGAGCCGGCGGTCAGCAGTTGGCAGGCGCCGGCCCTCCATGGAAAGGATGCTCCGCCAGCTCACCGCAAGGACGCTTCCCGGCCGGCTTAGCCGAAATAGCCTTGCGGTGCCCCTCGACATGAGAGAGCCCGGCACACCTGTCTCGCTATGGCTCCAGCGCAAGCCGTTCTTCCGCCCATCTCGCGGTGATGAGCGGCCGCGTCGAATCTCGCTGCGCATCCTCGCTCACTGCCACCCCCCTTGCATTTCCCGCCCTCCGGCGTAAGGCGGCGCCGACATAAACCCGCGCGCGCGACTCCCTGCGGCTCCGCTCTCCTGACCGGGCCTGGGGCCGTCTTTCCCCGCCGCGCCCGAAGAGGGAACTGCACATGACAACCACCGGCCACGATACGCTTGGAACCCGCTCGACGCTCGACGTCGGGGGCAAGACCTACGCCTATTATTCGCTGGAAAAGGCCGCGGCTAAGTTGGGCGACGTGTCGAGGCTGCCGTTCAGCATGAAGGTCCTGCTCGAAAATCTCCTCCGCTTCGAGGATGGAGGCTTCACCGTCTCGACCGACGACGTCCAGGCGATCGTTGACTGGCAGTCGAACCCCGTCTCCGCCCGTGAGATCCAGTATCGCCCGGCGCGGGTTCTGCTCCAGGATTTCACTGGCGTCCCCTGTGTCGTCGACCTGGCGGCCATGCGCGATGCGATCGCGAAGCTCGGCGGCGACACGTCGAAGATCAACCCGCTCGTTCCCGTCCACCTTGTCATCGACCACTCGGTGATGGTCGACGAATTCGGTCACCCCAAGGCGTTCGAGCAGAATGTCGAAATCGAATATTACCGCAATGGCGAGCGTTATGATTTCCTGAAATGGGGGTCGAAGAGCCTGTCAAACTTCAAGGCGGTCCCTCCGGGCACCGGCATCTGCCACCAGGTCAACCTCGAGCATATCGCACAGGCGGTATGGTCGAGCGAGGATGCATCGGGCGAGACGGTCGCCTATCCCGACACCTGCGTCGGCACCGACAGCCACACGACGATGATCAACGGGCTCGGAGTGCTGGGCTGGGGCGTCGGCGGGATCGAGGCCGAGGCCGCGATGCTTGGCCAGCCTGTCTCCATGCTGATTCCCGAAGTCGTCGGCTTCAAGCTCACCGGCCAATTGAAGGAAGGCGTCACCGCGACCGATCTCGTGCTCACCGCGACGCAAATGCTGCGCGCCAAGGGGGTCGTCGGACGCTTCGTCGAATATTTCGGCCCCGGCCTCGCCTCGCTGAGCCTCGCCGACCGCGCGACGCTCGCCAACATGGCGCCCGAATATGGCGCCACCTGCGGCTTCTTCGGTATCGATGACAAGACGCTCGATTACATGCGCCTTACTGGACGCAGCGAAGAGAATATCGCGCTGGTCGAAGCTTATGCGAAGAAGCAGGGCCTGTGGTTGTCGGCCGACCTGCCCGATCCCGTTTTCACCGACACGCTCGAACTTGACATGGGCACCGTCGTGCCGAGCCTTGCAGGGCCGAAGCGGCCGCAGGACAAGGTCGTGCTCACCGAAGTCGACGATGTGTTCAACGCCGACTTGAAGTCAGTCTATGGCAAGAGCGCACCGAAGCGCGTCGCGGTCGAGGGCAAGTCGCATGACATCGGCGACGGCGACGTGGTGATTGCCGCGATCACGAGCTGCACCAACACCTCGAACCCTGGAGTCATGGTCGCCGCCGGCCTCGTTGCCAAGAAGGCGAACGAGCGGGGGTTGAAGCCGAAGCCGTGGGTCAAGACCAGCCTTGCCCCGGGGTCGCAGGTGGTCACCGATTATCTGGCAAAGGCGGGGCTGCAGGAACATCTCGATGCGGTTGGTTATAACCTTGTCGGATATGGGTGCACGACCTGCATCGGCAATTCAGGACCGCTGGCGGAGCCGATTTCGGCCGCAATCAACGGCAATGATATCGTCGCCGCCTCGGTCCTGTCGGGCAACCGCAACTTCGAAGGCCGCGTCTCACCCGATGTCCGCGCAAACTTCCTCGCCTCACCGCCGCTCGTCGTTGCCTATGCGCTCAAAGGAACGGTAACGGAGGATTTCACGACCACCCCAATCGGCCAGGACAAGGACGGCAAGGACGTATTTCTCGCGGACATCTGGCCGACCAACCAGGAGGTGGCCGATGCGATTGCGGGAGCGGTCGACCGCGAAATGTTCAAGGCGCGCTACGCGCATGTCTACCAGGGCGACGCGCACTGGCAGAAGATCGAGGTCGAGGGCAGCGACACCTATCAGTGGCGCGCGGGCTCGACCTATGTGGCGAACCCGCCCTATTTCGAGGGAATGGAAATGACCCCGGCGCCGGTGTCGGATATTGTCGGCGCGAAACCGCTTGCGATCCTCGGCGACAGCATAACGACCGACCACATCAGTCCCGCCGGTAGCATCAAGGCAGACAGCCCGGCCGGGAAATGGCTGATGGAGCACCAGGTCAGCAAGGCCGACTTCAACAGCTATGGTGCCCGTCGCGGCCACCACGAAGTCATGATGCGCGGCACCTTCGCCAATATCCGCATCAAGAACGAAATGGTCCCCGGTATCGAAGGCGGGATGTCGCGCTACGGGTCCGAAGTTATGCCGATCTACGATGCGGCGATGCGCCACAAGGCCGACGGCACCCCACTGGTCGTCATCGCGGGCAAGGAATATGGCACCGGCTCGTCGCGCGACTGGGCGGCAAAGGGCACCAACCTGCTCGGCGTCCGCGCGGTGATCGTCGAGAGTTTCGAGCGCATCCACCGCTCGAACCTCGTGGGCATGGGCGTGCTGCCGCTGCAGTTCCAGGACGGGCAGACGCGCGAGACGCTGGGCCTCACCGGGGACGATGTCTTCACCATCACCGGGATCGCCGACCTCAAGCCGCGTCAGAGCGTGACCGTAAATGTCACCCGCCCCGACGGCTCGACCTTCGCCTTCGATACGCTTTGCCGAATCGATACGGCGAACGAGATCGAATATTATATGAACGGCGGCATCCTCCACTATGTGCTGAGGAAGCTCGCAGCCTGACGTGAAAGCGGGGGCGAGGGGCTATCTCTCGTCCCCCTTCGCGCCCGCGCGGGCGCGCGATCAATCGAGGCCACACCCCTGGTCTTTGTGCCACTTCTCGATCGATTGCTCGGGACAAAGGTCAAATTGCTGGACGCCGGGGGCCTGTACCCGGCTCCGCCCAGCCCCCGCTTATACTTGAGCATGACGTGGACGCGACGACGGCACCGCTGCGCGGCTCGAATCGAGAAACGCACCGCACCGCACGGGCACCAGCCTCCGAGAAGGCTTGGCACGAGCTTTTCCTTTCGCTCGTGCGCGGCCTATCGAGACAGGCCGAAACGCGAAAATGAAAAGGAAAGTTCGTGGTGGGCGCTGACGGGCTCGAACCGCCGACCCTCTCGGTGTAAACGAGATGCTCTACCAACTGAGCTAAGCGCCCCCTCTAAGGGAAGCGCGCCCCTGCCACAGAGTGCGTCCGCTGGCAAGCCGGGGCGCGCAGCTTCGTGACTCCGGAGCTTTCTCTTTCGAAGAATATGAAAGGTTCCCCATTCGCGGCGCGCGGCCGAGGGGGACGAATTCGTCGCCACCTTCGAGCGGCATGCGCGCCTTTTGCGCGAGGCATGCTTGGCCGCTACGCTCGCGCTTGCGAAGGCGGCGTTCGAATGCTCTGACCTCGTGCCCCGCCCATGCTCGGCCCCAAGCGCTGATTGCGCTCCGCTTTGCCGCCAAACCGTCTTCAGCCTGTCACGCTACTAAGGCGCGCGCTTTGCCTCCGCAGCATTTGCGGCTAGGGCGGTGCCATGAACGGCCTTTTCCCTGTCATGGTCGGCGGCGCGATTGGCGCCGGCGCCCGCCACCTCGTCGGCCAGCTGATGCTTGCGCGGCTTGGGCCCGGCTTTCCCTGGTGGACGCTGTCGATCAACGTTGCGGGCAGCCTGCTGATGGGCGCGCTGGCCGGCTGGCTCGCGCGGAGCGGGGACACCGACACTGCGCGCCTGTTCCTTGGCGTCGGCATCCTCGGCGGCTTCACGACCTTTTCCTCGTTCAGCCTCGAATTCTGGATGCTGTTCGAACGCGGCGCCGTGGCGCAGGCGGCCGCTTATGTTTTATCCTCAGTCATCGTCGGCATCTCGGCCTGCGGCCTCGGGATGCTCGTCATGCGCGAGCTCCCGGCATGAGCACCCCGGCCCAAGATCGCGACGGCGCGGTCGTTGCCGACGAGGATGACGGCATCCGCCTCGACCGCTGGTTCAAGCGCCACCGGCCGGGTACGCCGCACGCGCTGATCGCGCGCTGGGCACGGTCGGGCGAGCTGACCCTCGATGGGCGCAAAGCCGATGTGTCGGATCGGATCGAGGCAGGGCAGCGCATCGCGATGCCAGTCCCTCCAGCTGCCCCCGCTGCGCGCCCCGCACGCAAGGGACGTCCGCTCACCGATGCCGACGTCGCGCTCGCATCGTCGATGATACTCCACCGCGACGCGAGCGCGCTGGTGCTCGACAAGCCCCCCGGTCTCGCGACGCAGGGTGGCACCAAGACCGACAGCCATGTCGACGGCCTGCTCGACGCGCTCCAGTTCGATGCGCCGGTGCGCCCCAAGCTTGTCCACCGGCTCGACAAGGACACGTCGGGAGCGCTGCTCGTTGCGCGCACGCCGCGCGCGGCCGCCTGGTTCGCCAAGGCCTTTTCGAACCGTAGCGCGCGCAAAACCTATTGGGCCATCATCGTTGGTGTGCCCGATATTGCGCAGGGCGAAATCGACCTGCCGCTCGCCAAGCAGCCCGGATCTGGTGGCGAAAAGATGCACGTGGACGAGAAGGGACTCCCCTCCAGGACGCGCTACCGAATCATCGAGCGCGCCGGGAACAGCGCGGCGTGGGTCGAGCTGCAGCCGCTCACGGGGCGCACCCACCAGCTTCGCGTTCACATGGCAGCGATCGGGCACCCGATCGTTGGCGATGGAAAATATGGCGGCAAGGCCGCCTTCCTGACCGGGACGATCAGCCGCAAGCTCCACCTGCACAGCCGCCGACTCCGCATTGACCATCCCGATGGCGGCGCGCTCGATATTTCGGCACCGGTCCCCGACCATTTCGCGGCCAGCCTCGACGCACTGGGCTTCGACCCGCTGCTCGGCGATGTCCTGGCCGAAGAGCCGCCAAAGCCCTCGACCCGCACAATTCAGAAATCGAAAGCCAAGGCTCATGCCAAGCAGGTGCGCAAGGCGCGCCGCGGCGAACGCCGCGGGCGAGCGGACGCCAAGGCCAAGCCCAAGGGAGCAGCAAAGCGCGGCCCCGCGAAAGGCAAGCAGTCACCCAAAAAGCCGCGCTGATGCACCCAAACTCCGCCTTTCGTCCGATGCAAGACGACCTCGCCGCGCTGTTCGTGCGCGAGCTCGGCTTTGCCGCGATTTTCGCCGGGACGCCTGACGGCCCGCGGGTCGCTCATGCGCCGGTCCTCCTAAGCGAGGACGCGACGACCCTGCGCTTCCATCTCGCGCGCGGAAACGGGCTGACGAAACATCTCGCGGGCACGGCGGCGCTCGTCGTCGTGCAGGGTCCCGATGCCTATGTCAGCGCGAACTGGTACGCTGACCGAATAAATGCCGTGCCGACCTGGAACTATGTCGCAGTCGAAATGGAGGGGGTACCCCGCCAGCTCGACGATGACGGGCTCGTTGCGCAACTTGATGCGCTTGCAGCGCTGCACGAGGCGCGGGTGGGCGAAAACCCGCCTTGGACGCGGGAGAAGGTGGATCCCACCTATTTCAACAAGCTAGCCGGCGCGATCCTCGGATTTGAGATGCGGATCACCGCCTGGCGCCCGACAATCAAGTTGTCGCAGAACAAGGACGCTCGGGAACGCGCGCGCGTTGCGGACGGGATCGAGCGAACGGGCCACGCCGCCCTCGCTCATTTGATGCGCCAGCTTGCCGGCGCTAGGGACGGTGCATGACGACCTCGGCCAACGACTCCCTCGCGAAGAAGCGTTTCATCGCGCTCAATGCCATCCGCCTCACCGGCGCGATTCTTACGCTCGCGGGCTTCGTGCTGATCCGCGGTGGCTGGACGCTCGCCGGGCAGCCCGCCGATCGGTGGATCGGCGCCGCGGTGGTACTGGTTGGCCTGTTCGATTTTGCGGTGATGCCAAAGATCCTGGCGCGCCGCTGGCGGTCGCCCGAACTGTGATGAAGCGCTTCTGGAAAAGCGCTGAGCCCGTTGCCGCAGACGGGGGATGGGGTATTGCGCTCGACGCTCGCCCAGTGCGGACACCCGGGCGAGCGCCGCTTGTTGTCGAGAGCCACGCACTAGCCGCGGCGATCGCGGACGAATGGAGCGCGCAGGGCAGCGCGCTCGATCCCGCGTCGATGCCGCTCACGGGCCTGGCCAATGCCGCGATCGACCTCGCGCGCCCGGACCCCGCCGCCTTCGCAGCGCCGATCGCCGCTTATGCCGAAACCGACCTTCTCTACTACCGCGACGCGCGCGATGCCGCGCTGCAGGCCGAGCAGGCGGCAGCGTGGAATCCGCTGCTCGCATGGGCCGAAGATCGTCACCGCATCGAGTTCATCCTCGCGCAGGGTGTCATCCCGGTCGACCAGCCGCCCGCGACCGTTGCGGCGCTACGCGGCGCACTCCTGGCGCATGACCCCTTCCGCCTCGCCGCGCTGACTCCTATCGTTACCATCGGCGGCTCGCTTGTTGCCGCACTCGCGCTTGCCGAGGGCGCGTTCGACGCCGCGGCTCTGTGGGAGGCGGTGAGCCTCGACGAACGCTATCAGGAACGCCGCTGGGGCGCCGACAGCGAGGCGCAAAGGGCGCGCGCGCGGCGCGAGGCCGACTGGCACAACGCCGCGCGGTTTCTGACCCTTCTGTGATATCCGCGCCTGCGAGGATCGTTGAGAGAGGAAGATCGTCAATCGACGAAATTGGGCTTCCGCTTCTCCATCCCAGCCATCACCGCCTCCATCTGATTGGGGGTGCGGATGACCTTCACCTGTTCGTCGCTTTCCGCCTGCAAGATCTCGGCGTCGGTTGCGTCGGCCAGCATGTTGCAGAGACGCTTGGCGCCACGAATCGCGTACGGATTCTTGTTGGCAATCACCTCGGCGAGTTCGAGCGCCTTCGCGAGCGGATCGTCCGACACATGAGTCGCAAAACCCAGTATCTTCGCCTCCGAGCCGGTAAACTCACGGTTGGTGTAGATCAGTTCACGGAGCACATCGTCGGCGACCTGCGTACGCCACAGCGCCATCCCCGCAACATCGGGGACGAGCCCCCAGCGCATCTCCATGATGGCGATGCGCGTGTCGGGGTGGACGATGCGAATGTCAGCGGCCGCCATGATCTGGCTGCCTGCGCCGAAGGCGACGCCGTGCACGGCCGCGATCACCGGGACCGGGAGTTCGCGCCAGCCCCACGCGGCATATTGAGCGTTGTTAGCGATTCCACGCGTGCGGTCGGACAAGCTGCCCCCCGCGCTGCTCGCGCCCGGGTCGCGCTCGGCGCTGAGGCTCGAAAGGTCGAGCCCTGCGCAAAAGGCGCGCCCCTCGCCCGACAGCACGACCACGCGCAAGCCTTGCCGCGCCTTGAGCGCGTCGATTGCCTCGGCCAGCGCCGTCCACATCGCCGCGTCGAGGGCATTCAATTTGTCGGCGCGTATCAGCCGGACGTCGGCAATCCCGCCGTCCAGCATGGTGATGGAAATGCGGTCCTTCATGGGGGCTTCCTTTTGCGTCAGCGTTTGAGGGCCGCTTCGACGAGCGGCAATTGATCATTTCCGAAATACATGTCGTCACCGTCGACGAAGATGGTCGGTGAACCGAAACCGCCGCGCGCAATAACCTCGTCGGTATTCGCGCGAAGCCGCGCCTTGACAGTTTCGCTCTCCGCCGCCGCGCGAACCGCGCCGCCCTTGAGCCCCTCGGCATCGACGACGGCTTCGAGCACTTCAGGATCGTCGAGATTCTCCTGCCGGTCGAAATAGCTCGCAAAGGCGCCGCGTGCGAAGCGGACCAGCGCGGCCTGGTCGTCCTCGAGCGCTGCGGCGAAGCGCATCGCGGTCACGCTTTTCGCGGGGTGCCATCTTGAAGGGAAATTCATCGGCACACCGGCAAGATGCGCCCAGTCTTTCAATACCTTCCAACTATGCTGCATCCGGCGGTTGTCGGCTTGTTCTCGCGCGGCGTAAACCGATGGGTTCACCGCGTTGAACACCCCGCCGACCAGGATCGGTCGATAGCGCGCACTCGCGCCGGTACGCTCGAGCACAGCGGGTAGATTGTGAAACGCAAGGCATGTCCACGGGCTCGACAGATCGAAGAAGAATTCGACGCGGTTCGTCATCGAGTCACGCCCTTTCCTTCGCCTGCTCCCAATAGCGATCGCGCAGCAGCCTCTTGTAGAGCTTGCCCGTGTCGTGGCGCGGCAGCGCGTCCACGAAGTCGATCCGGCGCGGAATCTTCACCCCCGACAGTTTCTGCCGAGCGTAAGCGATCAGTTCGTCGCGGAACGCGTCGGTGGCATCGGCCATGTCGGCCGGCTGAACCACCGCGATCACCTCCTCGCCCATTTCCTCGTGCGGCCCACCGACTACCGCGACGTCGGCGACCTTCGGGTGGGTAACGAGGTGGTTCTCAATTTCCTGCGGATAGATATTCACCCCGCCGGAAATGATCATGAAACTCTTGCGGTCGGTCAAATAGAGAAACCCCTCGGCGTCCAGCTTGCCGACGTCGCCGAGCGTGGACCAGCCTTTTGAATTGCGGCTCGAGGCGGTCTTTTCGGGATCGTCGTGATATTCGAAAACGCTTTCGCTTTCGAAGAAAACCGTACCCTCCTCCCCGATCGGAACCTCGGTTTCATTATCCTCGCCGACGATGTGGACGACCCCGTTGATAGCGCGGCCCACCGTACCCTTGTGCGCGAGCCAGTCCTGGCTGGTCGCGAAGGTCATGCCATTCCCTTCCGATCCGGCATAATATTCGAGCAGGACCGGTCCCCACCAGTCAATCATCGCCTGTTTGACCGGGATCGGGCAGGGAGCCGCAGCATGAATCGCGCTCTTCATCGACGACACGTCATATTGGGCGCGCACGGCCTCGGGCAGCTTCAGCATGCGGACGAAATGCGTGGGCACGAACTGCGCCGCGTTGCAGCGATAATGCTGGATCGCGGCGAGTGCGCCCTCGGGGTCAAATTTCTTCATCAGGACCACCGTTCCGCCAAGTCGGTGGATCGTCATCGACCAGCGCAGCGGCGCGGCGTGATAGAGCGGTGCGGGCGACAGATAGATGCTGTCGGCATTGATGCCAAACGCCATCGACGCCAGCATGACGAGGCTGTTGGGGGCGTCGATCGCTGGATCTTCGGGAAGCGGTACGCGCACGCCTTTGGGCCGCCCGGTGGTTCCCGATGAATAGAGCATGTCGACGCCGGCGCGTTCGTCGGCGATGGGCTCGGCTGGCATCTTTGCGAGCTCGTCCTCGATCCTGGGCCAGCCGACTATGTCCCCGCCCATCGAAAAGCGCTCGATTTTCGTCTGAAGCTGGAGCGCGGCGGGTGCAAGGCTTGCTGCAACCACGAGCATCTTCGCGCCCGAATTTTCCAGAATATAGTCCGTCTCGTCCTGCGTCAGCCGCGACGAGATGCAGACATAGCGCAATCCGGCGCGCTGCGCGCCCCAGGTCAGTCCATAGTAATGCGGCGTGTTGTCGAGCATGAAGGCGATGACATGCTCATGCTCCAGCCCATGCGCCCTAAATAGCTGCGCCGCCCGGTTCGATGATGCATCGAGCTCGGCGTAGCTGATCGCCTCACCCGTTTCCGCAACGATAATCGCCGGCTTGTCTGGATGGGTCTGGGCATGGACAGAAGGGTGCATCGGGCATCGTCTCCGGAGCTCAATCGTTTGTTTATTCCCAAGGTGAGTAGCGAGTTGAAACTTTTGGTCAAGCAAGCTCGGCGCCGATAGCGCCTCGCGGCGTTGCAGACGAGCGCCGCTGTGCTAACGCGTCGCCATGACCATTGACGACATCCTCTCCACTGACTTCGCCGCCCTGCCGGATCTGGTTCGCACCCACGCGCTGCAACGTCCCGATGCCGTAGCGGCGGCTGATCCTTCCCGGCGTTTAAGCTGGTCGGAGCTCGACCGGCTGATCGACCGAATCGCGGCGCGGCTGCAAGAGGACGGGCTCGGGAAGGGAGATCGCACTGCGATTGCGGGACTCAACAGCGTTGAGCAGGTGGCGGTTATCCTCGGCACGCTGCGTGCCGGCGGCGTGGCGGGGCTGATCACCAACAGCGCGACGGGAGAACAGATGGCGGCGATGATCGCCGACACCGGCGCGCGCCACCTGTTTCTCGACAGCGCTGCTTCGGCGGGCCTCGAGGGTCAAACCGTGACCGCGAGCGAACGCATCGCGATGGACGGCAGCGAGGCCGGTACGCCCCTCGACAGGTGGATGGCGGCCGAGGGCGCCTCCCCGGCGCCGGTGGAAATCGATCCGCTGGACGGCTTCAACATCATCTATTCGTCGGGCACGACGGGCACGCCGAAGGGCATCGTCCACAGCCATGCAATGCGCTGGCAGCATATCAAGCGCGGCGCGCCGGCCTATGGCCCCGCGGCGGTGACCATCCTGTCGACCCCGCTCTATTCGAACACGACGATGGCGAGCTTCCTGCCCACTCTCGGGTCGGGCGGGCAGGTCGTGTTGATGAAGAAGTTCGACGCGCGCGGATTTCTCGAGCTTGCCGAACGCGAGCGGGCGACCAACACGATGCTCGTTCCAGTGCAATATCGTCGCATCATGGCGCTCGAGGATTTCGACCGCTTCGATCTCTCGAGCTTTGTCATGAAATATTGCACCTCGGCGCCATTCCCGGCCGCGCTCAAGGCCGATGTGCTGAAACGCTGGCCCGGCGGTCTCGTCGAAATTTATGGAATGACCGAGGGCGGCGCGACCTTCATCCTCGAAGCGCATCAGCATCCCGACAAGCTCCACACGGTCGGCAAGCCCGCCCCGGGCCATATCGCCAAGGTGATCGACGAAGACGGTAACGAACTGCCGCAAGGGTCGGTCGGCGAGCTGGTCGGCCGCAGCCCCGCGATGATGACGGGCTACAACAACCGCCCCGACGCCACCAAGGCGATGCACTGGTACGATGCTGAGGGGAACCTCTTCTACCGTCACGGCGACATCGGCCGGATCGATGAGGACGGCTTCCTGACTCTCATGGACCGGGCAAAGGACATGATCATTTCAGGTGGCTTCAACATCTTCCCGAGCGACCTCGAGGCGATCCTGACCGCAGACGAACGCGTCGTCGAAGCCGCCGTCGTCGGCATGCCGAGCGAGGAATGGGGCGAGACGCCCGTGGCATTTGTCGTGCTTAAAGACGGTGCCGATCCGGAAGCGGTACGGGCCGACTGCAACGCGAAAGTCGGAAAGACGCAGCGTCTCAGCGCGATCAAGGTCGTTGACGAACTGCCGCGCAGCCCGATCGGCAAGGTGCTGAAACGCGAGTTGCGCGATCAGCATTCGGGGTAAATGGGGCCGCAGGATGGGCGCTGGGCCCTTTGCTGAACGCGTCACCCAAATGGCTCCGCCCGCTACAGCAGTCCCCTAGCCTTCAGCACCGCCAGCGCATTCTCCAGCCGCGCGTCGCCTGCCCCCTCGATCCAGGCCCAGGCGAGCTTCCGGCGATCGAGTTCGCCGAGCGCCACCTCCATGAACCGCCGCCGGTCCGCCTCGCTGCCAAAAAGGCGGGTGCCATCCTCTTTCCAGGGCAGGTCCATCGCTGGGACGAGATAGAAGTCGGCGGCGTCCTGCCATGCATCGATCGCGGGCAGGCGGCGGCCGAGCAGCATGACCGCCCATGCCTGCGTCATCAGCGGGTCGGTGTCAGAGATCAGCCACTCGGGCTGCTGTGCCAGCGCAGCGTGCGTCGCCGCGACATGGCCATCGAAGATCGCCAGCAAGTCGGCCTCCTCGAACGCGGTGCCGTTCGCCTCGGCGTAGAGGCGGCCATATTCGGGAACGACCACTCCGCCGAGCCGGGCAGCCAGACGCGGTGCGAGGATTGACTTTCCGGTGCTTTCGGCGCCGTGGAGACAGATGTGTCGCGTCATGCGGGGACGGTCCCGTCCGCCGCGGCTCGGCGCCATTGGGCGAGCCCCGCTATCGAAATGCCAAGCAGCACGACATAGACCACGCTCGTCGCATATAGGCCTCGCCAAGCGAAGAGCGGCACCGCGATCAGGTCGACGAGGATCCACAGCCACCAGCTTTCGACTCGGCGCCTGGCGAGCATGGCTTGCGCCGCGAGGCTCGTCATCGCTATTGCGCCATCGGCCCACGGCGCCGCGGCATCGGTAAAGCGGTGCATCCCGGCGCTCCAAGCAGCCCACGCGGCGATCGTCGCGAGCATCCAGAGGCTGCGTTCGCGACGCGCCATCCAGCCCACGGGGACGCCGCTCTCGCCCTTCGCGCGCAGCCAGTTCGCCCATCCGTAGATGTTGAGCACGAAGAAAAACCCCTGGAGCAGCATGTCGCTGTAAAGCTTTGCCTCGAAGAAGACGATTCCATAAAGGCTGACCGCGACGAGCGCGAAGGGGTAGTTCCAGACGCTCCGCCGGGTGACCAGGGCCACGTTGATCAGGACCAATGAAGCCGCCAGCCATTCAAGCTGGCTCATTTGCGTTTCTCCGCCCGCGGCCGCGTCCACAGTCCTTCGCGGCTGATCCGGCGCTGCGGCGGGCGGCGCAGCACCGACCAGCCGGCGCGCGCGACCCAGCCGATCTTGGCCGCCAGCGAACTCGACGCGCGGTGATCCCATGCATGGTCGCCGCGGCGGCGGACCTCGCGGGCGATGTCCCCATAGATGCCCGTTGCAGCGAGCACCGCCCAGCGGCTGCGTGGACCCAGCTTGCGGGCGCCCCAGCGCGCCGACGCCTCATATTCCTCCGCCATTTCGGCGAGCCATTTCGCCATCACGCTGAGCCTGGGGCGGAAGGCAGGGTGCATATGCTGGCCCGGGGGAATGTCGAGTTCGGCGAGCCACTCGTCGGGGAGGTAACAGCGGTCGGCGGCAGCATCCTCGGCGATGTCACGCGCGATATTGGCGAGCTGGAAGGCGATGCCGAGGTCGGACGCTCGGTCGAGCGTCGTTTCGTCCGCGGAGTTGATACCCATCACGAGCGCCATCGCCACGCCGACCGCGCCTGCTACATGATAGGCATAGCGGAGAAGGTCGGCCTCGCTGCGCGGCCGCCAGTCGTCAGCGTCGAGCTCGAAGCCTGCGATGATGTCGTCGATCACGCCGCGCGGAATCGCGATTTCGGTGAGCAAAAGGCCGAGCGCGTCGAAAGCGGGCTCGCCGGTGGGCTCACCCGCATATGCGCGGTCGGTCAGCCCGCGGATGCGCGCCAGCGCGGCCTTTGCGTCATGACCCATTCCCATCGGTCCGCCATGATCCTGCCCGTCGACAAGATCGTCAGCGGCGCGACACCAGGCGTAGAGCAGCCAGACCCGCTCACGCGTGATCCGGTCGAACAATTTGCTGGCAAGCGCGAAGCTTTTGGAACCCTGCGCGATGCTGTCGTGCGCGAAGCCGTGCAGGGCCTGTGCGTCATAGCCCCGTGCTTCGCTCATCAGAGATCGTCGGCCTTCATCGCGAAGATCGGCTCATGCGGCTCATAGGCTTCCATCTTGTCGAGCAGTTCGTCCATCCCCGCATCGACGATCATGATGCCGGCGTGCGCGGGCCGGATAAAGCCTGTCTCGATCATCCGGCGGTTGAAAGCGACGAGGTCGTTATAGAAGCCCGCCGCGTTGAGCAGGCCGACTGGCTTGGCGTGGTAGCCGAGCTGCGCCCAGCTGATCGCCTCCCACAGCTCATCCATCGTCCCGACACCCCCGGGGATGGTAAGAAAGCCGTCGGCGAGGTCTGTAAACATGCGCTTGCGCTCGTGCATGCCCGACACGACGTGGAGTTCGGTGACGCCGCGATGCGCAACTTCGGTGCCAACCAGCGCGTCGGGGATCACGCCAATCACCTCCCCGCCTGCCTCGAGAGCGGAATCGGCAACCGCCCCCATGAGCCCAAGCCGCCCGCCGCCATAGACGACGCCAATCCCGCGGCTGGCCAAGGTGCGGCCGACATGGCGCGCGATTTCGATATAGAGGGGATCGCGCGGGGTCGCGGACCCGCAATAGACGGCGAGACGTTTCATAGGTCTTTCCTTACCCGCTCGCGGCGCGAACGGAACTATATGTTCAGCATCAGGGCCGCCGTCGCCTTGGCGCTGCCGACGACGCCGGGAATTCCAGCGCCCGGATGCGTCCCCGCGCCGACGAAGTAAAGATTGGAAATCCGGTCGTCGCGGTTATGGGCGCGAAAATAGGCGCTCTGCCGCAACAGCGGCTCGAGGCTGAAAGCACTGCCCAGATGCGCCGAAAGGTCGCGTCCGAAATCGCGCGGGGTATAGTGGAACCGGATCACCAGCCTGTCCCGCAGCCCGGGCAGAACACGCCGCTCGACCTCGTCTAATATAGCCCCGGCAAAGCGCTCCCCGAAAGCCCCGTCCCAGTCTTCAGGCGCCTTTCCAAGATGTGAAACCGGCGCGAGCGCGTAGAAGGTCGCATGCCCCGGGGGCGCCATGCCCAAATCGGTTGCGCTCGGATGATGAAGGTAGAGCGAAAAATCTTCCGCAACGGTACCGTGCCGGTAAATGTCGTCGAGCAGCCCCTTGTAGCGGGGACCGAAGAGGATGCTGTGGTGCGCGATATCGGGATAATCGCCTCTTACCCCGAAATGGACCACGAATAGCGAGGGCGACCAGCGTTTGCGCGCGAGACCCCCAGCGACCCGGGCGCCGCGCTTGTGACCCAGCAGGTCGCGGTAGCTGTGCATCAGGTCGCCATTGGAAGCGACCATGTCGGCGCTCGCCCGCCAGCCGCTCTTGGTAACGACACCGCTCGCGCGGTCACCTTTCGTCTCGATGGCTGCGACAGGATCTCCGAGCCGGATCGCGCCGCCCAGTCGCTCGAAAAGACGCACCATCCCGGTCACCAGCGCATTGGTGCCCCCGCGGGCCCACCAAACGCCCCCCTGTTTTTCGATCGTGTGGATCAGGGCATAGATCGCGCTCGTCGTCATAGGATTTCCGCCAACGAGCAGTGTATGGAACGAGAGCGCCTGCCGCAGCCGCTCATCGCGAACATAGGATGAAACAATCGAGTAGACGCTGCGCCACGCCTGATATCGCATCAGCGCGGGCGCGGCGCGAAGCATCGAGGCGAAATCGAGGAAGGCGGCTGAGCCAAGCTTTAAATAGCCTTCGCGATAGACCCCTTTTGCATATTCGAGGAAGCGCTCGTAGCCCGCGACGTCTTCGGGATTGAGGGTCGCAATTTGCGCGCGCAGCGCCGGCTCGTCGTTCGAATAGTCGAACCGGGACCCGCCGGGCCAGTCGAGGCGGTAGAAGGGCGTGACGGGTACGAGCTCGACGTCATCGGCCATCTTCTGTCCGCTCAGGGCCCATAATTCCTCGAGGCATGGCGGGTCGGTTATAACGGTGGGGCCCGCGTCGAAGGTGAAACCCTCGCGCTGCCAGTGATAGGCACGCCCGCCCGGCCGGTCGCGTGCCTCGACGATGGTGGTCGCGACACCCGCCGACTGGAGGCGGATCGCGAGGGCAAGGCCTCCGAAACCTGCACCGACCACGATTGCCTTTTGCATTATTTCCAATCCAGGCGCCGAAGCGCGGCGATCGCACGGCCCAGGGGAACGGGCGGTTTTCCGGTGAGCAGGCGCACCCTGTCGCCGAGCCGGGATCGCCCTGCGTAAAAGCGCGCGATCAGCCCGGGTCGGAGGCGGTAGAAACGCTCGAACACCCGGTAGCGTTCGCCGGGCTCGGCTGCACGAAAGAGCATCGCACCCAGCATCCGGTAGAAACGCTGGCGCCGCCAGCCGGCCGCAGCGCGTTCGCGCAGCAACACCGGCAGATCTGGGCCGATGATGTCAGGAAGTGTCGCGGCCATGCGCACGGCGTCGGGCAGCGAATAGCCGGTCAGGGCGTGAAAGGCGCCCGCGCGCACGCCGATGCGCGCCGTTCGGTCCGACGCAGGCCAGTAGCGATCGAAGTCGCCTGCGATCACCACGGGCAGCACGCCCGTCTCCTCGCGGATGGCATTGTCTGCAACCTTCCACCCCTGCGCCGCTGCATAGGCTTGGATTCTTTCCCGAACCGCTGCGATATCGAGGTCCGGCGTATCGCTGTAATAGGTGTCCTCCACGAAGATCGTCTCGGCATCGAGCGGGAGGAGATAGACAAAACGGTAACCGTCCAATTGCTCGATCGTGGCATCCATAACCACGGGCTCCAAGAGCCCGTGCCCCCCCGTAACCTGAAGCGCCTGTCCAACGAACTTTTGCCAGCCGCAGGTCACTCCCGAGCCGCTGCTTCCCGCGCCGCGCGCGTCGATGACGTGACGCGCGTCGAGCCGCCCCCCTGCGGCAAGCAGCACGTGGTCGGGCGCGACATGAAGCGCACGGTCGGTGACCAGCCTTCCTGTGGGCAGCGCCTCTGCGACCGCTTCCGCGAGGGCCTCGCCCGGGATGCTCTTGTACCCCATGCGAAGCACCCGGTCATGGCCGGGAAATCGGACGTGATAGGCGGGCCAGTGATAGCGAACGAGCGGGGCCACGAGCCAGCGGTCGCGCTTTGCAATATCGCTGTCGAAGAACGACCAGATATGATTACCGCCGACCTGACCCGCCTCAACAAGACGCACGTCGAGCTCGGGACGCTTCGCCGCGAGCGCAATTGCCGCGAGCCCGCCCGCTAGTCCCCCGCCGACGATGGCAATGTCACAGCGGGAGGACGGGGTGCTGATCATCCCACGGGCCTAGCCGAGCACGGGGGCGGGGGAAAGGCTAATGGCGCGTTATTCGGCGCAGATGACTTTCGGCGCGACTTGCGGCAAATTGGGCCCGTGACCGCCTCTGCCACCCGCATCGAACCCGCCACGCCCGACGATGCGCGCGCTATTGCCTCTATCTATGCGCATCACGTCACGCGCGGCACCGCGAGTTACGACATTGAACCGCGCAGCGTCGCTGCGACCACCGCGCTGATTTCGGAGCATGACGCCAAGGGCTGGCCATTTCTCGTCGCGCGTACACAGGACGGTAATGTTGCGGGCTATGCCTATGCCAGCCAGTTCCGCCCCCGCGCTGCCTACGCATGGGCGTGCGAGGACAGCATCTATGTGGCGCCTTTGCAGCAGCACCGCGGGGTCGGCCGCGCGCTGCTCGACGCCCTGCTGAGAGCGGCCGAGGCGGCTGGTTTCCGCACGATGGTCGCGGTGATTGGAGGCGGCGAGCCCGCGTCGGTCGCGCTCCACGCCGCCTGCGGCTTTGCGCATGCGGGGCGCCTCGCGGGGATGGGCTGGAAGCACGGGCGCTGGCTCGACACCGTCTATATGCAGCGCGCGCTCGGCGACGGCACCGCGAGCCCGCCCGAATGACCGCAGCGGCTGCCATTGCGTTCTCGGCGCTTGCGATGACGCTGATCGTTGGAGGGCGCTACCTGGTCTCAAGCGGCCTCTGTGCCTTTGCAACGCGGCTTCGGCACCCCGGCCTCTATCGGGGGCTTGAATCCCAAATACGGCGCGAGATCGCCTGGAGTCTCGCGAGCGCCGCCATTTACGGCGTCCCGGCCGGCATCGTTGCCTGGGGCTGGCAGGCACGAGGCTGGACGCGCATCTACACTGACGTCGACGCCTATCCGCTCTGGTATCTGCCGGTGAGCCTGTTTGCCTATCTCTTGATCCACGATGCCTGGTTTTACTGGACGCACCGAGCGATGCACCGCCCATGGCTGTTTCGCAGGGCACATGCGGTGCACCACGCGAGCCGTCCGCCAACCGCCTGGGCGGCGATGAGCTTTCACCCCATCGAGGCGGTCACCGGGGCCGTCGTCATTCCGGCGCTCGTCTTCCTTGTCCCGATTCACGTCGCCATGCTGGGCCTCGTCCTCGCGATCATGACATTGATGGGCGTTGGCAATCATATGGGGTGGGAAATATTGCCCCGCTCACTGGTCCATGGACGTGCCGGACGCTGGCTGATAACCGCGACGCATCATGAGGCGCATCACGCGGCCTACCGGGGAAATTATGGACTCTATTTCCGCTTTTGGGACAAAGCGTGCGGCACGGATATCGGGCTTGGCTCTTTTGCCGCTGCTGGTCGGCGCGAGCCCGACTCCGCCAAGCGTTGAGGTCAGCGTCACCGGATTACGCAACACGAAGGGACAATTGCTCGTCTGCTTGACCACCAATTCCAAGGCGTTTCCCGACTGCAGCCAGGATGAAGGCGCGGTGCGAATGGCGGTCAAAGCTTCGGCTGCCGCGAGCTTTGTGGTCCAGGCGCCAGCCAGGGGAACCTACGCGATCGCCCTTGTTCACGACGAGAATGCCAACAACCGACTGGACAAGGCGCTCTTTCTGCCAAAGGAAGGCTTCGGCTTTTCGCGCAATCCTGCGATCACGGTCGGCCCGCCGAGTTTCAAGGCGGCGAGCTTCACCGTCGATGGCGAGACGCGGCAGGCGATCCGCATGAAATATATGCTGTAGCCGCCCGCCGGGGTCCGGCTCTATTCAGGGCAGTGCTGCGGTGACAATGACCTCGACCTTATAGTCGGGGGTCGCGAGGCGAACCTCTCCGGTCGCGCGAGTCGGCGCGTTGGCGCCGCCGATCCATTCTTCCCAAACGGCATTCATCGCACCGAAATCGGCCATATCGGCTAGCCAGATCGTCGCGGTCAGCAGACGCGACTTGTCCGTGCCGGCCTCGGCGAGCAGGCTGTCGACCTGGGCAAGCACGGCGCGCGTCTGGGCAGCCGCATCCTCACCCGGCGCGCCCACCTGGCCCGCGAGGTAAACGACGCCGGCGTGAGTCACAGCCTGGCTCATGCGGGGGCCGGAATGAAGGCGCTCGATACTCATGACAATCTCCTTGGTTCAACGTGAATAGCGGTCGAGCCCCAGGCCCTCGGGGTCGATCGGGGGGGCCTCTCCGCCGATGATGCTGGTGATCAGGCGGCCCGAGCCGCATGCCATTGTCCAGCCCAAAGTGCCATGCCCCGCGTTGAGGAAGAGGTTCGAAAACGGCGTCTTTCCAACGATCGGTGTG
The DNA here is from genome assembly GCA_044508875.1 of Sphingomonadales bacterium. GTDB lineage: Bacteria > Pseudomonadota > Alphaproteobacteria > Sphingomonadales > Sphingomonadaceae > Sphingopyxis > Sphingopyxis flava_A. The sequence goes on from JBIQHE010000012.1 coordinate 55,337, forward strand.
CTATCGGGCGTCATCGGGCGTAACCCGCTCCAGAAATTGGAGGGCGATTCCTTGGCGGCGGCGCCTGGGAAGAGATCATTTAAAGAATGGCGCAGCGTCCCCTCGCGTCGCGGCGGCAGCGCGCGATTGAAGCCCGAAAGCTCGGCCATGCCGCCAACGCGGATGCGGTCCCCGAGCCGCGTTATCGCGATCTTGTAACTTTCATCGAGCAGCGTCGAAACCGGCGCGCGTTCAGGGTCGGCGACCGGCAGGGTGATCGAGTAGCCCTTCACCGGATAGATCGGGAGCCCGAGTCCCAGGGGCTGTAGAAGCGCCGGTGAATAGCTTGCGAGCGCGACGAGGTACGCGTCGCCCCGGACCGCGCCCGCCTCCGTACGAACCGCAGTGACGCGCCCGCCTTCCGTCTCGATCCCATCGATCCGGGTGTTGTAGCGCAGCTCGACCCCCTGCGCGGGCAGCAGCGACGAGAGCTTGGTCGTAAAGATATGGCAGTCGCCGGTCTCGTCGCGCGGGAGCCGCAGACCACCAACGAAGCGATCGCGCGTGGAGGCAAGGCCCGGCTCGGCAACGATGCAGCCGTCGCGATCGAGCAGCTCAAATGGGACACCATAATCGCGAAGCACCGCAATATCGCCCGCGCTCGCAGCGAGCTGCTTTTGAGAGCGGAAGAGCTGGAGCGTGCCCTGTGAGCGATGATCATAGTCGAGATCGAGGCGGGCACGCAGTGCAACGAGTTCGTCGCGGCTGTATTCAGCGAGCCGCACCATGCGGCTCTTGTTGACCGCATAGCGCGCGGGCGTGCAGTTGCGCAGCATCGCGAGCGTCCAGCGCAGCATCGCCATGTCGAGCCGCGGCTTGATGATCAACGGCGCGTGCTTCATAAAGAGCCAGCGCAGCGCCTTTGCCGGGATGCCCGGCGCCGCCCAGGGCGAGGCATATCCTGGCGAAATTTCGCCCGCATTGGCGAAGCTGGTTTCAAGGGCCGGCCCCGGCTGACGATCGAGGACGACGACGTCATGCCCCGCCTCGGCGAGATACCAGGCCGACGTGACGCCGATGACACCGGCACCCATCACGATAATCTTCATCGAAAGTCCCCCGGCAGGACGACCTCGGCGCCGCCGTCCTCGACAAAGATGCGCGCGTGACGCGCACCGAGCCGCGTCAGCATCTCGTAAGCGATAGTGTCCGCATCGCGGGCCACATCGGCGAGCGATTGCGCCGAGCCGAGACACTCGAGGAAATCACCCTCGGAAAGGTCGCCGTCGACGAGCGCGCTGATGTCTACTGTCAGGCTGTCCATCGACACGCGGCCCACGATCGGCAGTCGCACGCCGCGGTGCCATAGTGCCCCTGCACCGCCACCGAGGCATCGTGGCCAGCCGTCGGCATAGCCGAGAGCGACCGTGGCGAGCCGCTGCGGCGCGGGTGCAATATGGTCGAGGCCATAGCCGACCCCCGTGCCCGCTGCGACGGCACGAATCTGGAGAACACGGGCATGGAGCTGAACAACCGGTTGCAGTCCCGCCGCGTTCGGCCCCGGATCAACGCCGAACATCGCGATCCCTGCCCGGACAATATCAGCGTGGAACGCGGCGGGAAGAAACGCGCCGCCGCTGTTGGCGACCGACGCGGGCACGCTGGGAAAATGGGCTGCGACCGCGCGAAACCGCGCGAGCTGCTCGCCATTCGCGGCGCAGTCCGGCTCGTCGGCGCAGGCGAGATGGGTCATGAGCAGCCGAAGGTCGAGTTCGCTCGGCAGCGAGGGGTCGGCGGCGAGCGCAACCGCGTGCGCGGGCTGCAGGCCGAGGCGCGACATGCCGGTGTCGACCTGCAAAGCGGCACGAAGAGGCGACCCGACTCTGCGTGCGTGGGCGCGCCAGCGCATCAGCTGCGACAGGGAATTGAGCACGGGGACCGCGCCGGAGGCCGCGCACGCCGCCTCGCTCCCCGGATCCAAACCATTGAGGATGAAGATCACCGCGTCGGGGCCAGCCACGGCTGCCAGCGGACCGACCTCGCAGAGCTGGGCGACGAAAAAGATGCGGCAGCTTTCGCGATAGAGCGCCGCGCCGACGCGTTTTACCCCAAGGCCATAGGCATCCGCCTTCACCACCGCTCCGCACCGCGCGGGCGCAACCTCGTTTGCGATCGTCCGGTAATTGGCGCGCAGCGCATCCAGGTCGATGCGAAGGCGGCTCGAACAGGCTTCTTCCCGATGTCTTGTCGCCATGTCGCTCTCCCTGGCGTGGGATAGCGAATATTATTGTCAATATGCCGCCGATCTTCTGTATGATTAGCCAATATCGCGGATAGATCCGGCATAATCTGCGAAAGAATGGAAGTTTCTGCATGCATGCCCTTGACGACGCCGACCGGCGCATTCTGACCCGCCTTCGTCTCAACGCGCGGATAACCAACAGCGCGCTCGCCGCCGAGGTGGGGCTGTCGCCATCGGCGTGTCTTCGGCGCGTACGCCTTCTCGAACAAACGGGGGTCATTCGAGGCTACACGGCGATCGTCTCGGGTGCGGCGCCAGATGAAGGGACCATCGCGATCGTGCAGATTGAACTGGAGCGGCAGACCGAGGAATATCTCGTTCGCTTCGAGGCCGCGCTTCGCCGTCATCCCGAAATTCAAGAATGGTATCTTATGACCGGCGACGGCGATTATATTCTCCGCGTACAGATTGCGGGCATTGACGATTATGGCGCCTTTCACCGCGACGTCCTCTCGCGCCTCCCGGGTGTCTCGCGCATCACGTCGAGCTTCGCCATGCGAAGCCACCGGCGGATGTGAGCGCCCGAGCGCGGAGTGGCGATACAAACGCCGCCGGATCGTCTAAGACATCGCGCGTGACCGCATATTTTCTCCGCATCACCGCTCTTGCCGACCGCTGGGCCAAGCTGTCCGCGCTTCTCCTCGGGCTCGTCTCCGCTACGGGCTTCGCGCCGCTGGACCTTTGGCCGCTGACCATCCTCGCCTTCGCCGGCTTGATGGCGCTTGTCGCGCGGAGCACGGCGGGATGGCGCGCATTTGGCATCGGCTGGGCCTTCGGGGTCGGCCATTTTGCGCTTGGACTCAACTGGATCGCGACGGCCTTCACCTATCAGGCGGCGATGCCGGCATGGCTCGGCTGGATCGCAGTCTTGTTGCTGTCGCTTTATCTGGCCATCTATCCTGCCCTTGCGGCCTGGGGGGCATGGGCGGTGCAGCGTTACGCCGCCCCACCGAAAACCGAAGCCGCTGGCAGCCAAGGTAGCGGCGCGAGTGCGAACCCGGTCGTCGCGGGCGCAACCCTCTCCTTCATCCTCGCTTTCGCGGGGTTCTGGACGCTGACCGAATGGCTGCGGAGCTGGATATTCACCGGCTTTGCCTGGAATCCCCTCGGTGCATTTCTCATTCCGGTTTCGCTGGCATCACCGGCGAAGGCCATCGGGACTTATGGCCTGTCGGGGCTCGCCCTCCTCTGGATCGGGTGGGGTTTGCGCCTGGCGCCCCATTGGCTGACGACCATCGGTAGGAATCCCAGGGAGCGTGCATCGCTTGCGGTCGTGATCCTCAACGCGGTCGCCTTGTTTGGCGCGCCGCTTCTCCTTGCTTTGGTCATGGACATTGGCGAGACGGAATTGGCGCGCTCGCGCGCTACGGCGCCCATCACCCTCGTCCAGCCAAATATCGGGCAGGAAGACAAATGGGAGGGGGGCAAGGCCGATGCCAATTTCTCCAAACTGGCGCGATTGACGGTGGCGAGGAATGATACCCCGCGCCTGATCCTCTGGCCCGAGGCGGCAATTCCTGACTATCTCGAGGCCGGCTATCCGTCAGTCTATTATGACCGCGCGCCTGCCGATGCGCGCCGCCGCCTGACCGGCCTCATGAACAGGGGTGACCTGATGCTGCTCGGCGCACTCAAGCTTGAACTCGACCGCGCCGGGGATGTGGTTGGCGCGCGCAATGCGGTCATGGCGCTCCATGCCGACGGCTCGCTGGGGCCGCGCTACGACAAGGCGCATCTCGTTCCCTATGGCGAATATCTGCCGATGCGGTCTTTGCTGTCGGCGATTGGACTGTCGCGGCTTGCGCCCGGCGATATCGACTTCTGGCCTGGCCCCGGCGCCCGCACGCTCGATCTCGGGCGCTTTGGCAAGGCCGGCCTGCAAATCTGCTACGAGATCATTTTTTCGGGGCAGGTCGTCGACCGCGCGCACCGTCCTGACTTCATCTTCAACCCGTCGAACGACGCATGGTTCGGCGCGTGGGGTCCACCGCAGCATCTGGCGCAGGCCCGCCTCCGCGCGATCGAGGAGGGTCTGCCGGTTCTGCGTGCCACCCCGACCGGGATCAGCGCGGCCATCGATGCTAGCGGACGCATCCTCGAGGCGGTTCCGATGCATGAAGCCGGACGGATCGACATCGCTGTTCCGCGCGCGCACACCCCTACGGCTTTCGCGCGCTACGGGAATAAATTGCCGGTCGGTCTCGCGCTGCTGCTGGTCGCGGCCGGCATTGCCTTTCGGCGACGTGGACGCTAACAGCAGCTAGACATAAAGCATCCTTTATATCCGATCTACAGAAGGCATCTCCATGCGCAACAGCTTCCTCTTCACGTCCGAAAGCGTGTCCGAAGGCCATCCCGACAAGGTGTCGGACCAGATTTCGGATTCGATCGTCGACCTGTTCCTGTCGAAGGACCCCGAGGCACGCGTGGCATGCGAGACGCTGACTACCACCCAGCTCGTTGTCCTGGCAGGCGAGATTCGCTGCAAGGGCGTCTACGAGGATGGAGAATGGGCGCCGGGCGCGCTGGAAGAGATTGAGGCAACGGTCCGCAAGACTGTGAAGGAGATCGGCTACGAGCAGGATGGCTTTCATTGGCACACGCTGCGCTTTGAAAATAATCTCCACGGCCAGTCGGCCCATATCGCGCAGGGCGTCGACGAAAGCGGCGACAAGGACGAGGGCGCGGGCGACCAGGGGATCATGTTCGGTTATGCATCGGACGAGACCCCCGACTTGATGCCGGCGACGCTCGATTACAGCCACAAGATCCTTGAACGCATGGCGGCCGACCGCAAGTCGGGCAAGGCGCCCTTTCTTGAACCCGACGCCAAGAGCCAGGTCACGCTTCGCTACGCCAACGAGCGTCCGGTCGAGGCGACCGCGATCGTCGTATCGACCCAGCACGCGCCCGGTTATTTCTGGCATAATGGCGAGGGCGACGAGACGAAATATGCCGAGCTTCGCGACTATGTGAAGAGCGTCATCGCCGATGTTCTGCCCGCCGAACTACTGACCGCCAACACCGTGTACCACATCAACCCGACCGGGCGTTTCGAGATCGGCGGGCCCGATGGCGACGCCGGGCTGACGGGGCGCAAGATCATCGTCGACACTTATGGCGGCGCGAGCCCGCACGGCGGCGGCGCCTTCAGCGGAAAGGACCCGACCAAGGTTGACCGTTCAGCGGCTTATATCACGCGTTATCTTGCCAAGAATATCGTCGCGGCAGGACTCGCTCGCCGTTGCACCATCCAGCTTTCCTATGCGATTGGCGTCGCCGAGCCGCTATCGGTCTATGTGGACCTTCACGGCACGAACGCGGCGGGCGTGACCGAAGCGGCGCTTGAACAGCTGATCCCGCAGCTTGTTCGCCTGACGCCGAAGGGCATTCGCACCCACCTCGGCCTCAACAAACCGATCTATCGGCAGACCGCGGCCTACGGGCATTTCGGCCGCCAGGCGAACGGTGACGCTTTCCCGTGGGAACGCACCGATCTGACGGACAAGCTCAAGGCGGCCTTCGCCTGAGGATTGCCGGGGCGCTTGCCGCCTCGGCCCCCGAAGGCTAGGGCGCGCGCCATGACCGCTTACAAGTCCGGCGACCCGACCACGCTTAATCGTCTTTATGGCCGCGCCAAGGGCAAACCCCTGCGCGCAGGACAGCAGGATCTTGTCGACCATCTGCTGCCCCAAATTGCCGTTCCCGAGGATGGCGAAGTTTCCGCGGAGCGCTTGTTTGGCCATGCATGTCCCTTGCATTTTGAAATTGGTTTCGGGGGCGGCGAGCATATGGCGGCGCGCGCCGACATGTTGCCCGATCACGGCTTTATCGGCGCCGAGCCATTCCTGAACGGCGTCGCACAGGCGCTGGTTCATGTGAGCGGCGACCATGGGGCGCATCCGCCGCTCGCCAATATTCGCATCCATCATGGGGACGCGCTCGAAGTGCTGCGGCGCGTTCCCGACGGCGCCCTATCCTTCGCTTATCTGCTCCACCCCGACCCCTGGCCAAAGGCACGCCATGCAAAGCGGCGGATGATGAATGATGGGCCCGTCGACTTGATCGCGGCGAAGCTCAGGCCGGGCGGTGAGTTTCGTTTTGGCACCGACCACCCTGTCTACCTTGCCCACGCGCTCATGGTCATGCGGCGTCACCGTCACCAGTTCGAATGGCTGGCAACCAGCGCGAAGGACTTTCTCGTTCGTCCCGGCGGCTGGCCCGAGACACGCTATGAAGCGAAGGCGCGCGCGCAGGGGCACGAGGTCTGGTACTTTCGATTCAGGCGAAAATAGCGCATCTTGAGAACGGCCGCTTACAGGCACCGCGCGGCCCCGACGCTACACGGGCGCCGGGCGCGGCCCCATCCCCGCGTTCATCACGCCCATCTTGCCGGTGAACAACCGCGCCCGAGCAGTCCGGCCCATCGCGGCCGAGACCGACCGCCGGCTTTCCTGCTCGCCCAGGACTAAGGGGAGCCGAAGCGGCTCCCCTTACAACGCACATGGATGCAGGAAACCGCGCAATGATCTCTGCCTATCCCGTACATCAAATGAACTCTGATCGAGAGCCCGGGTTCCCGGTCCGGCAAGACTGGCGTGACGATTGTCACAGCGCACAGCGCCATTGGCGCTAGAAGGGAGCGAGGAGAATTTATGCAAGCCCATTGCCTCAACCCTTTTTGCGGCACCAAGATCGATCGAATGATGGTCGATTGGGTCGAGCTTCACTGCCCCGCGTGCGGCCGGCCGCTGTTCGCGGGCGAACCGCTGGCCGCGCGCGGTCGTCACGTTCTGCTGCTGGGCATGATATTGGCCGCGCTGATGGGCCTCGTTGCATCGATGCTCGGGCCAGGCATGATCGCAAGGATCGCGCACGCTCCCACGACATTCCGGGGAACCGCCTTTGAGGCTTTTCTCCTATCGGCGGGGTTTATCGGCCTTTTTTCCTTTGGCTGCGCCTTTATGGCGAGCGGCGTCTTGATGATTGCCGGACGCTCGAGCCGCGCCGCCACGCTATCGGGGATCATCCTTTTCGGGGTATCGCTCCTGGCCATCGCAGGGGCACTCGTCTCTGCCTATCGCGCCTGATCGATCTCAAGGCGCTATCCGATCAAGCGCGGGCGCTCCCCGATGATGCGGATCGAGGGCAGATCGGAGGCGACCGATATCAATCGAGGGCCGCGAGCAAGCGGCGCATAATATCATGAAGGCTGGAAATCTCTGCCTTGCCCAAGTGGCGGGCGAGGTCTGCCTCGGCCTTCCGGCTGAGATGCGCGAGCGTTTCCACCGCCTGCTCGCCCCGGTCGGTCAAAGTGACAAGTTTCGCGCGGCCATCGAGCGGGTCGGGACCGACGGCAACATAACCAAGCTTTTTGAGGCTGTCGGTCAGATAGGCCATGCTTTGCTTCGTCATGCCCGCCCGGTCGGCAAGATCTACCACGCGCGAGCCGTCAGGATCGATATTGCGCAGCAAGCTCGAATGAGCCGGACGGAGATCAGCAAATCCCTTCTCGCGTGCCTGGGCGTAAATCCGGGCCCGCAGCCGGTCATAAGCGCGATGGAAAAGCTGCGCCAAACGTTCTTCGCGATAGGATTGCAGAGTCATATCGCCTCTCTTGCATAAGACAGAAAGTCTGTCTATGTCGATTTCGACAGACGAACTGACTAAATCAATCAAGGAGGCGCAGAGCATGACAGGAACGGCAGAGGTGATCGACCACAGAGATATGATAGCTCTGAACTTGCGCGTTGCGGGGGAGCATATCGAGAATGAGGCGCGCGACCCCGCTTCGGTCATGGCGCTCTACACGGACGATATCGTCCTTGAAGTACCGGGCCGCGCCCTTCGTTTCGCGGGCCGGGCCGCCATCGAGGAAAATTACCGGCGCATGTTCGGCTCGATGACGGAAATCGAAATCGAACCTCTTGACCGCTTTGCGACCATGGATCGGGTCGTCGACGACATGATCGCGCGCTTTCGCCTGACCGGCGATGGAATGGTCAATGCCCCTCTCGCTATTGGATCCCGGGTGGAACTGCGACTCGTGCATGTCTTCCACATGAGGGATGGCCTCATATCGCGTGAGATCGTTCATGAGCAGTGGCGGCAGATCGAGTGACAAAAAAAATTGCGGCTTGCCGCGATGGTGACGGCACTGAGCCCCGCGAGGAGGAGCGCGCTCCTGTTACGCGCGGCGCGGGCCCAGCCGGGCACGCATTGCGGGTGCAACCCTCATCCCCGAGCGCTCCATCGCGTCGAGCGTAGCAAGCGCCATCGCCCGATAGGGCGGCAGAACCTGGGGCGCGCCTTCCCCGAGAGCGTCCAGATGGCCCGCGATCGATTCCTCGTCGCCGCGCAAGAGCGGGCCAGAGAGAGCTGCAAAGCCGTTAGCGAGGCTATTCTCGAGCGCCGCGCGTACGAGCGGTGCGAGGAGCCCCGCGGGCTCGTCCACGCCCGCGCTGCGAAGAGCTTCGAACGATCCCTCGAGCAGAGTGACGAGATGGTTCGCAGCGTGGCACAGCGCAGCGTGATAGAGCGGACGGTGCGCTTCGGCGATATCAACGGCGACACCTCCGAGGCGCCGGACGACGTCGCGGGCAACCGACTTCGCCGCAGCACTGGACCCCGTGACCGCAAAGCGCGCGCCTGCCATGCGCTCAACCTCGGTAGGTGGATCGCCCGTGAAGGTCATGACCGGATGAATCGCAGCGGTCAGCGCGCCCAAGCCGCGGAGCGGTTCAAGCAGCGCCGCGCCGCTCCGACCACTGACATGGAAGATGAAAGGCGCGCGCCCTGCCGGGACCGCGGCCACCATGGCGGCCGCTAGCGGCGCGAGGGCGTCATCGGACACGGCGATGCCGATCAGATCGCAGGCCCCGACCAGTGTTTCGAGCCGCTCCGCCGCTGCGGCGCGACCCGCCCGTTCGACGGCGTTTTCGAGCCGGCCCGGGGAGCGGCCCCATAGCATCACAGGCGCCTCCGAGTGAGCGCCGAGGCTGAGCGCGAGCGCCTGCGCCACCCGGCCCGTGCCGACAATCCCGATTTGCCGATAGACGTCTTTCATCATCCGCGCCTTGTAGCGCTCCTGGATCGCTCCCGCCATCTTCTGCTGGCCATTGCAGCCCGGCGCGTCCGGGGCACGGCAGACCCGATGAGGACTCCTTGGGCCGCCTCATTGGCTCTAGGCCCCGTCCCGGGGGGCGACTGCAGGACGGGAGCAAGAACATGAACGCCCTTTCGACGCACGATGACGGCGATGCCGCCAACGCCGATGTGCATCGCGCAGACCCGGACGTCCTGTCCATAGACGCCGCGCTCGGCCTGCAACTTTCGCGCGCGAGTGCGCTCTCGCTGTTGCGCTTGCAACTTGCCTTCGAGCGGGGCGACCGGACCGCCGCAATCGAGGCGATCGACCGGCTCCACGCCCTCGACGCCCGTATTGAACGCCTCCTTGAAAGCCTGCCTTGCGCTGAAGACCCACGGCTCAGGACGATCACCCGCCAGATACTGGAAGAGAAGATGGCGCTCGCCTTTGAGAAGCTCGCGCTGGCGAGCGGGGTCAGCGGACCCGACCTTGCCTCTGCGCCCGCCTTCCTGCGCCGCGATCCCGGCGAGCCGCCCTCCCTGGTCGCCGAGCCCGATATCGGCGACGTACCCGCCGAGGACTTTCCCCTATTCGAGCGGGTTCGCACCTATGCGCCCCGCGCCGCGCTGCTCGTCGCGCTCGCTGCAGGGACTGCTGGCGTTCTCGCGGTCGCGCTATAGGGCTCGCCCGCGCGCCAAGGTCATGAAAAGGTGGCCGGGGCGGTGGGTGCTGCCCCGGCCGACTGCATGGCTCCATCCCGACCGGGTCGCGGGGTCAGGAGGAAATCCATGCAGCCACGCAAGCACCATTGGTGTTGCGATCCGAAATTGATTGGCCCGAGTTCGTCGCAGCGACGCCCAAGCCGCCCCCGCGATCACCGAAGTCCGCCTCGACCGAAGCCAAACCGCGCGAATGACGCTGGTCGCACCCTGAAATGGCAGACATCGAACAACCCCCTCGCTCAGGACAGGCAGCAAATGAATGGTGACGCTGCGCCGCGACGCCTCGTCCATCCGTTCCATCTGTCTGCTGCGCCCCTGCGCCGACGGTCCGTATCCGGCCGTCGACATTCGCGGCCGGACTAAATGGCCGATGACGCAGGCGTCTACCCAATGTTTTTTGGGGTGGCCCCGCGCCATCCCCCCTCAGCCGCGAGGGCGTGAGCGCGCCAAGCGCCTCAGCCGAAAAGGAATTTGACTTCGGCGGGACACGCAGCAACATCGCCGGGCATGGGGGGATCAAGCCGAATTCTGCTGTTCGCGCTCGCGATGCTGGCGGCGCTGCTGTTCGCGCAGGCTGCGCCAGCATCCGGCGATCGGTCAGGGGGAAACCCGACGTCCGGGTCCAACGAGGAATATTGCGATGGTACGCCCGCCTGCATCGGGCGAGGTGACGCGGCCCTGCCGCTTCCGGTGCTCGACCTTCGGCCGGGCCACGATGCGCCGCCGCTTGCACCTTTCATACGCTACACGCGCCTTGACGGCCCCATCGAGAGTGCGCGCGTCGACACGCTGCTCGGCTCTTCGCTCGCACGCATTACCGGACCGGCCGTACATTTCGGGCCGCCCGGACGTCACACGGCGCTGCTGTTGAAGGTCCGCAACGCGGGTGGCAGTCAAGGAAGCTGGATCCTCACCACCGGGCGCGGGTCCCTTACTTATTTCCGCCTCTACGATGTGTCCGACGGGAAGCTGACCCTGCTCGTCGACGGGACCGACGCGCGCGCGGCGAGCAACAATTTGCGAACCTATCAGGCGTTCAGCACTGAAGTGCTGCTCGACGCAGACCAGGAGAAGCTGATCCTGATCGACTTCCTCTCGGGAAATTCGACCTATATGCCCCTCAGGATCGAAACCTACGGAACCTTCTTCAAGGCGCGACGCGCGAATATAGCGATGGTATCGGGACTGGTCGTCGGCACGGGCGTCCTGATCTTCCTGAACTTTCTCTTTTTCGCCATTACGGGGCACCGCGAATTCCTGTGGCTCGCGGTCGCTGAAGCTTGCTTCGCGCTCAACACCATCCACTCGGAAGGCTATTTCACCATCTTCTTCCTCGCTGACAAACCGCTGACCGGGGTAGCGATCGAGGATGCAATCAAATGCGGCTTCGCCGCAGCGATGGCCCAATTCTGCCGCAGCTTTGTGAACACCGCCAAGCACTTTCCCGCTCGCGACATCGCGTTGAGGGCTCTGATCGCCGCGGCGCTCGCAATCATGCTGCTTCAACCCGGACTTTTTCTCTATCCGCAAGGTCTGCGCGCTGCACTGCATGGAGCGGCCTGGCTCGTCACGGTCGCGGTCACCTTCTTCCTGCCAGTTGTCGGATATGCCGCAATGCGAGAGTTCGGGCGCCAACTCTGGCCGTTGTTCGCGGGCTGGGCCAGCCTCGCGCTCTTCATCCTCTATGCGGCCGTCGCGTCGATGGGTCTCTTCACCTGGCTACCGATCAACTGGCACCTTGCTGGACCCGTGGGCCTCTTCGAGGCCATAATGGTGACGCTCGCCCTAGGGCTTAATCTGAAGAAGATTCGGGCCGACAAGCTCGCCGCCGATACAAATTACGCGCGCTCGCTGGCTGAGCGGGTACGAATCAGCGAACGCGCGGCCCGGCTCGCGGAGGAAAAAGCCTTCGCGCTCGCGACGGTCAACAGCCAGAACGCGATGCTCCACGCCTCGGGTCATGACAGCAAGCAGGTGATCCTCGCGCTGAACAGCGCGGTCGAGGTGCTGGAGCGCGGCGACGATGCCGGCAAACACCGCGAACTCACCGCGCTGCTGCAAAGCTCCGCCGCCTATTTGAGCGGGATCGTCTCCACGACCATATCGGGCGCCAGCCTTGTCGGCAGCGATACCGACTTCGTCGCGCTCAGCAGTTTTCGCGCGGAAGCTCTCACCGAACCGCTCGTGATGATGTTCAAGACCAGCTTTGCGCAGAAGAGACTGACCCTTGATGTTGAAATCGAGAGCGAGATCACGATCGTGTCGGACAAGCCGCTCGTTATGCGCGCGCTCGCGAACCTGCTTGGCAACAGCTATCATCATACCGACAGTGGAGGCGCGCGTGTTCGGGTCGCGGCCGAGGATGGCCAAGCCGTGATCACCATCATCGACAGCGGAAAGGGTATGCCCGGCGAGGTCATGAAGCGCCTCAATGACCACTCCGTCACGCGGCTGCGCGGTGACGAGCGCAGTGACGGAAGCGGATCCGGCTTTCAGTCGGCGAAGCGGCTGATCGAAGCGCTGTCGGGTTCGGTGCAAATCATCAGCTCGACCCCAGCGGGCACCGAGATCCGCGTGCTTTTGCCCAATGCGTTTCCCGCCGTATCGCCCTGTTCGGCAGCCGATATCGCCGAGATGTGCCCAGGTTTTCACCTGATCGATTTTGACCAGCGCGACGCATTTGAAGCCGCTCTTTCCACTGTTCGCGCACCAAAAGAACAAATCATTGCGTTCACGTACGACGATACGAGCGTGACACGTGGCCGTCTCGCCGAGTCGGTGGGATTGATCTTTATCAAGCCGCTGTGCCGCGAGATGGCGGCGCATCCCCGGCTGAAAGAGCGGTCACAGGAGATTTAGTTCGTGCGCGCGATCGACGATCTTGCGGTTGTGCGAGACGTCGAGCTTGCGTCGGAGCTCGGCGATGTGGAAGGACACCGTCGGCTGCGCGATCGAGAGGCGGTATGCGATCTCCTTGTTGCTCTCGCCCTGCGCGAGATAGTGGAGGATCGCCATCTGCCGCGACGATAGAGTGACCGGCGGCTGGCGATACTTCCCCAGCGCTTCGCGCATCTGGGGGGAGATATAGACATCACCTGCGAGCGCCGCATCGCACGCAGCGAGAATCTCACAGGGCGGGTCGGCCTTGCTCACCACCGCGCGCGCGCCGAGCTTCAGTGCATAATCGACCTCGCCATACTGGGTCTCGCCGGTCAGGATGATTACCGTCATGTCGCGCGACCCGATAATTTCGGCGAGCACGTTGATCCCGCGCACGTCGGGCATGTTGAGGTCGAGGATCACGAGGTCAACGGCCTGTGACTGGACAAAGGGTCCAACGGTGGCGCCGCGGTCGAGCGTGCCTACGACAAGGAAGCGCTCCTCGCCCGCGAACAGCAACCGGAGGCCGCTCTGGGTGATCGGGTGATCGTCGACGATCAAAATCCTGTGATGCGTGCTCATCGCCGTCCCTCGCCCCCGCAAGCCGCGGCCTATCTGCCCCAGGTGAGAGAAATATCGCAACCCGAATAATCTTGGGCCGCCGCAATCCCAGGCTCGCGCCTGCGTGAAATGAAGCGTGACGCCGCCCCTATTCCTGACCGGCCTTCAATACAAATGGGGCGGCCCGGTGAGGAGCCGCCCCAGTTGGGGTGCCTGCCGGGGAGAGGGAGAGTGCGGCAGGCCGGAGATTGGTGCCTTATGGCTCAGCGAGCGGCCATCTGGCTGTCGGATTCGGTTTCGGCAACGCCGGCAATCTTCAGCGCAGCGCGATACTGCTTGGCGGCGGCGCGTTCGTTGCCCGCTTCGCACAGCTTGTTGCCGGTCGAAACGAAGCGCTTCGCGCTCGACTGCTTGCTGCCCTGCATGTCGTCGGCAGCGGCGCGCGCCTGGTCTGCGAGGCCAGCGCAGCGATAGTCGCTACCCTTCGCCTGCGCATAGGCCGGCGAAGTCGAGGCGATCAGGCCGGTGAAAGCGAGCGCCGAAGCCGCGACGATCGCGAGAGCGGAAGGGAAGCGTCGGAAAGAGGAGAGCTGATAGGTCATGGGAGAGGTTCCTTTCGTTTCGTTGTGCAACCTTTTTAGCCGCGGTTGCGCACATAGATAATCCTCTATAATCTGCAAGTGCCTTGAAGCAGGATTTAACAATTCCCCATGGGGCGCTCGACGGGATCGAAGCTTTCCTGCGCGTCGCAGAGCGGCGGAGCTTTTCCGCGGCAGCGGCTGATCTTGGCGTCTCGCCCTCCGCCATCAGCCAGACGGTCAAGGCGCTGGAGGCTCGCGTCGGCGCGCCCTTGTTCATGCGCACCACCCGCAGCGTCGGACTGACGCAGGCGGGCGAGATGTTCCTCGAGCGCGCCGCGCCCGCCTACGCCGGACTCGCCGACGCCTATGAAGCAGCGCGCAACCTCGGCAATCGCCCGGCCGGAAGGCTGCGGATCAACCTGATGCGCGGCGCGGTTCAGCCGCTGTTTGCGCCGATCCTTGCAGGCTTCTGCGAAGCCTATCCGGAAATCGAGATAGAGATTTTCGCTGACGACGCCTTTGCCGACCTCAGCGCCGGAGGCTTTGATGCCGGAATCCGGATGGGCGAATCGCTCGAGGCTGACGTGATCGCGGTGCGGCTGACCGGGCCTTTTCGCTTCGTCGTTGCCGCGACCCCCAGCTATATCGCCCGCTACGGGCGCCCTGAAACACCCGAGGACCTTCGCAACCATCGCTGCGTGCGGGTGCGGCTCGGCACCGGGGCGATGATGCCCTGGACTTTCGCCCGCGGGAACCGCGAGATCGAGGTGCCGGTGACCGGCCCCGTGATCGTCAATGATTTTCACGCGATGATGGTGGCCGTCACAACCGGTGTCGCCGCGGGGATGATCGCCGAGCCGACGGCGCAGCCACTGGTCGAGACGGGCGAACTCGAACTGTTGCTCACCGAGCACGCCGCCTCGACGTCGGGCCTTTTCCTCTATTACCCGAGCCGCAAACATGTGATGCCGAAACTGCGCGCGTTCATCGATTATGTCCGCGATCACCTGCCCGATGACGTGGCCCGCTGACCCCTCCCATGCGCGGCACAAATAAATCCCTTTGCCGCGCGCAGAAAAATTGGGCTGGCGTATCGGGTCAAAAGGCGGCAGCCAGATGTCAACTAAACCAGTTGGAATGAACATATGCTCGATCTGGCCGCCTTGGACCCCACGGCGCTCCTACCCTTCATTCTCATAGGCTTTGCAGCGCAGTTGGTCGACGGCGCGCTGGGGATGGCGTTCGGGGTCATCTGCAACACCCTTCTCGTCGCCGTGATGGGGGTGCCGCCCGCGGCGGCGTCTGCGCGCATCCATGTCGTTGAGGTGTTCACGACCGGCGTTTCGGGGATCAGCCACCTCATCCACCGCAACATCGAATGGGGCCTCTTCCTCAAATTGCTCATTCCGGGCCTGATCGGAGGCGTTTCGGGCGCCTATCTCCTGAGCTCGCTCAACGGCGATTTCGTCAAGCCTTTCGTCCTCACCTACCTGGTTGCCGTCGGCATCTGGCTCCTCTTTCGCGGACTGCTCTATCCTCCCAAGTTCCGCAAACCGAAGGTGATCGCTCCGCTGGGGCTCATCGGCGGCTTCCTCGACGCCGCGGGCGGCGGCGGCTGGGGACCCGTCGTGACATCGAACCTGCTCGTCCAGGGCGCCGAGCCGCGCAAGGTCGTGGGCACGGTGAACAGCGTCGAATTCTTCCTGACGCTCGCCGTTTCGGCGACCTTCATCTGGCACCTCGGTCTTGAGGATATCGCGGGCGCAACCCTTGGCCTGCTGATTGGCGGCGTGCTCGCAGCGCCGCTCGGCGCGGTGATGGCGAAACGCTTCTCGCCGAAGTTGATGCTGATCCTCGTAGGCTTCGTGCTGACTGCAACGAGCGCCTTCGGGCTCTACAAGGTACTCGTCTAGCCGCACCTCCGCGCGGGAGGCGGTCTTAGTTCGCGGGCCTCGTCTCGTCGATCTTGTCGACCCATTGAGGATAGAAGCTCGGTTCGCGCGCCGACCAGCCAGGGGCAGTCGCGGCGGCTTCGCTGATCGACTGGAGCAAGGTTCGCCGCTTGTCGGGATGAAGGTGCGGAAGCGACGCCGCGGCGCAAAAGGCGCCAGGGAGCCAGGGCCGCGCATGTGCGCCGAGTAGCCGCTCGTAAAGGAAGCGATAGGAGGCAAAACCGGGAAGCCGGTCCTGACCGAGGTCGAACGCCGACACGGCGACAAGCGGCGCCATGAAGCCGTCGAGCGCATCAAGGCCGCTATCCTCCGGGATATGATCGCGAATTTCGGCGAGCCGCTGATAGACGCGGGTCTGTACCCGAATTGCGGTTTCCTCGACCATGTCACGTGACCAGCGCGCGATCGCGTCCTCGCGCGCGAGACCGACGTCGAGCGAACGCCGGATATAGCGCTGGGTCGCTGCGGGGAACCCCGCAAATTCCCTGATTTCCGAAATCGAAAGGTCGCCCGCGGCCGGTCCTGAGCGCGTCGCCATCGTCATGCTCCCCGCATCGCGCCCCGGGAGCCGTCCCCCGGGAGGCTTGCATTCATGCAATCTGCCACAGCAAAGGTTAGTGGCTGGTTAACCATGATATCGGGTCATATTAAGCCCCGGGATGGACGTTGCGCGCGACCCGAAGCAGTTCTAATCAGCATCAACAACGACACCCAGGGGCTTTCATGTCGCACATACCGCAGCCGGTCCTGTCCGCCACCGGACTCTTCACGCCAGCCGAAGCCATTTCCAACGAAGAACTGGTCGCCAGCTTCAACGCCTATGTCGCACTTTATAACCGCGAAAATACGGCAGCGATCGACGCAGGCGAGCTCGCGCCGCTCGCTGAATCGAGCGTCGAGTTCATCGAGAAGGCTAGCGGTATCGGCTCGCGTCACGTCGTCGACAAGGCGGGCATCCTCGATCCGGCGCACATGGCTCCGCGACTGCGCGAACGCAGCAACGAGGAACTTTCGATTCTCGCTGAAATTGGCGTGATTGCGGCGAAGGATGCGCTTGCCAGGGCGGGCCGCAACGCCGCCGATGTGGACGCGGTGCTTTGCGCGGCGTCGAACATGCAGCGCCCCTATCCCGCAATGGCGATCGAAATACAGGCCGCGCTGGGAATCGAGGGCTTCGGCTTCGACATGAACGTCGCCTGCTCGTCGGCGACCTTCGGCATCCAAACTGCCGCCGACTATATTCGCGCCGGTCACGCGAAGAGCGTATTGGTCGTGAACCCCGAAATCTGTTCGGGCCATCTCAACTGGCGCGACCGCGACAGCCACTTCATCTTTGGCGACGTCGCGACCGCAATTCTGATCGAGGACAAGGGCATCGCGCCGGCGGGACATTGGGACATACTCGGCACCCGCCTCAAGACCGTGTTTTCCAACAATATCCGGAATAATTTCGGTTTCTTGAACCGCTCGCACGGCGGCATCGACCAGTCGGGCCCCAGGACCGACAAGCTCTTCGTCCAGGAAGGCCGCAAGGTATTCAAGGAAGTCGTGCCGATGGTCGCCACGATGATCGTCGAGGAGATGGAGAAGCTCGGGCTCGAGGGCAGCGACATGCGCCGGCTGTGGCTGCACCAGGCAAATACGAATATGAACCGCCTGATTGCGCAGCGCGTGCTCGGGCACGAGGCCAGCGCCCAGGAAAGCCCGACGGTGCTCGACACCTATGGCAACACGTCGAGCGCGGGCTCGATCATCGCCTTCCACCTCCATCACGAAGATATGACCCCGGACGATACCGGGCTGATCTGCTCCTTTGGTGCGGGCTACTCGGTGGGAACCGTCTTCGTGCGGAAGACTTGAGCTTACGGCACGAAGGTCGTGAACAGGTAGACCGCGAACAGCATAAGATGGATCGCGCCCTGCAGCACGGTGGTGCTGCCATTGGCGAGCGTCTGCGACGCGACAATCAGCGACAGGAAGAGCAGCACCGTCGACTTGGCATCGAGACCGAGGCTGATCGGCAGGTCGATGGCGATCGAAAGGATCGCAACCGCCGGGATCGTGAGCCCGATCGTCGCGAGCGCCGACCCGAGCGCGAGGTTGAGACTGGTCTGCAGGCGGTCGGCCTTCGCCGCGCGCACCGCGGCGAGCCCTTCGGGCGCGAGAATCAGCGCCGCAATCAGCACACCAAGCACCGCGGGCGGAGCGCCCCAGTCGGCAAGCAGCGCGCCGATGACGGGGGACAGGTTTTTCGCGAGAAGAACGACCGCGAACAGGCTTGCAAGCAATAGCGCGCCCGAAATGGCAGCTCGCTGGGCGCTCGGAGGAGGCGCGTGGGCGTCGGGGACGCCGTCACCATCGGCATCGCCATCGGGAAGGAAATAGTCGCGGTGGCGCAGGGTCTGAACGAGCGCGAAGGTTGCATAGAGGATCAACGAGACCGCGGCGACGAAGCCGAGTTGCTTCGCTGAATAGAAAGGCCCGGGAACGCTCGAGGTGAAATTGGGAAGTACCAGCGTCACCACCGTAAGCACCGTCAGCGTCGCAAGCGCAGCGCCGATGCCAGTGCGCTGGAACCGCTGTTCGTGATGACGGATCGCGCCGCTGAGGAGGCACAGCCCCATCAGCAGGTTGAGGATCACCATTACCGCTGCAAACACCGTATCGCGCGCGAGCGTCTGCGCCTTTTCAGGCTCGGCCTGCATCAACGTCAGGATCAGGCCCACCTCGATCACCGTCACCGCGAGCGCGAGGATCAGTGTCCCGAACGGCTCCCCGACGCGGTGAGCGATCACTTCCGCATGGTGAACCGCCGCGACGACCGAACCCGCCAGGATGACTGCAACCAGCCATGGATCGACCGGCATGGCAAAGCTTGCCATCGCGGTAAGAAATCCCAGGACCGGAAAAATATCGTTGGTGCGGTCGGCGAAGCGAAATTTCGTCGTCATGGACCCCTATTACAGCCCCCTTCCCCTCTGCCTACCCCGCCACCGAATTAATGCGCGCGGACCGGCAATCCCGCGGCGGCAAGCCGCGCATGCGCCTCGGCGACCGTCGCTTCGCCGAAATGGAAAATGCTCGCGGCAAGCACCGCGCTCGCGCCGCCTTCGATCACCCCGGCGACGAGATGATCAAGATTTCCCACGCCGCCCGATGCGATGACGGGGACGTTTACGGCATTGGTGATGGTCCGGGTGAGCGCAAGGTCGTAGCCGTCCTTGGTGCCGTCGCGGTCCATGCTGGTCACGAGCAATTCGCCCGCGCCGAGCGACGCCAGTCGTACGGCGTGATCAAGCGCATCGATCCCCGTCGGCTTGCGGCCGCCGTGCGTGAAGATTTCCCAGCGACCCTCCTCGACCCGCCGCGCGTCGATGCTGCCAACCGCGCACTGACTGCCGAAGCGGTCGGCTATGTCCGCAACCAGCTCGGGACGCGCGACCGCGGCGCTGTTCACCGCAACCTTGTCGGCGCCCGCAAGCAAGAGTGCTCGCGCATCCTCGGCGCTGCGCACCCCGCCCCCGACGGTTAACGGCATGAAGCAGACCTCGGCCGTTCGCGCTACCATGTCGAGCAGCGTCCCGCGCCCCTCGTGGCTCGCCGAGATGTCGAGGAAACAAAGCTCGTCAGCGCCGGCGGCATCATAGGCGCGCGCGGCTTCAACCGGGTCGCCAGCATCGCGCAGGTCGACGAAATTGACCCCTTTGACCACGCGTCCATCGGCGACGTCCAGACACGGGATGACGCGGACACGGACCGTCATCGGCGCGCCTCCCGCGTGCCGGAAGGGCCAAAGGAATGGCCTTTGTGGAAGCGCAGCTTCGTCACATGGGTTCCCCTAGTTCCTCTCGCGAGCCGGCGCCGAGCTGGCGATCGCAATCGCTTCGGCCAGATCGAGCCGACCGTCGTAAAGCGCGCGCCCGGTGATCACGCCTTCGATACCGTCGATCACATGGCCGCGAAGTGCATATATATCGGCCACCCCCGCAACCCCGCCGCTCGCGATCACCGGGATGCTCACCGCCTGCGCCAGCGCCACGGTCGCCTCGACATTGCAGCCCCTGAGCAGCCCGTCGCGCCCGACGTCGGTGAAGAGCAGTGCCGCGACTCCGGCATCCTCGAAGCGTCGGGCGAGCTCCTCGACGCGCACGTCGGAGACGTCCGCCCAACCTTCGGTGGCGACCATTCCGTTTCGCGCGTCGACCCCGACGACGATCCGCCCGGGCAAGTCGCGTGCGGCGGACTTCACAAATTCAGGGTCTTTCAAAGCCGCGGTGCCAATGATCACCCGGTCCACGCCCCCCGCGAGCCAGCGATCAACGCCGGCACGGTCCCGGATGCCACCGCCGACCTGCACCTTTCCAGGGAAGGTGGCAACGATGCTCTCGACCGCGGCCCCGTTGACGCTGGCTCCCGCAAAAGCACCATCGAGATCAACCACGTGAAGGTGGGATGCGCCCGCCTCGGCGAACAGGCGCGCCTGGGCCGCGGGATCGTCGCCATACACAGTCGCTCGCGCCATGTCGCCCTCAGCGAGCCGCACCACCTGCCCACCCTTGAGGTCGATCGCGGGGAAGATGGTCAAGGCCGCCATGCAAGAAACCTTTCGAGCGTCGCAAGACCATAGGCCTGGCTTTTTTCGGGGTGAAACTGAACGCCGACGATATTGTCGCGGGCGACTGCCGCCGTGAATGGCCCGCCGTGTTCGCTCGTCGCCACGACATTCGCGGCTTCGGCGAAATGATAGCTGTGGAGATAATAGGCCTCGCCGCGTGCGATCACCGGATGCGCGAAGGTTGGAAGGACGTCGTTCCAGCCCATGTGGGGGATCCGAACGCCTGGCATGGGGACAAAGGGCCGCACGGTACCGTCAATCCAGCCGAGTCCCGCGTGGCGGCCGTGCTCCTCGCCCGCGCTGGCCAGCAGCTGCATGCCAACGCAAATTCCCAGAAAGGGCGTGCCGTCGCGGCGAACGCGATGCTCCATCGCCTCGATAAGCCCCGAAATGGCCGAAAGCCCCTTCATGCACGCCGCAAAGGCGCCGACACCGGGCAACACGATCCGGTCCGCCTTCGCCACGACGTCTGGGTCGGCGGTGACCGCCACACCTTCCGCTCCCGCCGCCCCGAGGGCATTGTGCACCGAGCGGAGATTGCCCGCGCCATAGTCGATCAAGGCGATCGCGCTCATCGGAAAGACCTAGAGGACCCCCTTGGTCGAGGGAATGGCGTCGCCCTTGCGGGGGTCGATCTCGACCGCCTGTCGCAGCGCGCGCGCGAGCGCCTTGTACATGCTCTCGGCGATGTGATGATTGTTGTCGCCATAGAGGGTCTCGATGTGCAGCGTGATCCCCGCCGTCTGCGCGAAGCTCGCGAACCAATGCGGAAAGAGCTCGGTATCCATCTCGCCCAGGCGCGGCTGTGAAAAGCCCGACTTCCAGACGCAGTGGGGGCGCCCTGAAATGTCGAGGACACAGCGGGTCAGCGTTTCGTCCATCGGGGAGTGCGCCTCCCCATAGCGTGCGATTCCCCGCTTGTCGCCGAGCGCCTTCGCTACCGCCTCGCCGAGCGCGAGCGCCGAATCCTCAACGGTGTGATGCTGGTCGATGTGAAGGTCACCCTTCACCGTCATGGCGATGTCGATCAGCGAGTGGCGCGACAGCTGCTCGACCATGTGATCGAGAAAGCCGATGCCCGTAGAAACCGAATAATCGCCACTGCCGTCGAGATTGACGGTGATCGCGATATCCGTTTCCTTGGTGGTGCGCTGGACAGTTGCGGTTCGCATGAGACGCCCCATAGCAGCGACTTTTCGCGTTGCAAGGCGACTCTCCCCACTTGACCGCCGCGCGCGCCGCGTTCATCCCCCACGGCCATGAGTGACGAAGTCCGCGACAGCCTGATTCCCTATGACGAAATCGTGCAGGACGCGCTGCGCGCCGTCGTCGGCCGCGTGCTGCGACAGATTGAGGGGACCGACAGTCTCCCGGGCGAGCATCATTTCTACATCACCTTCAAGACGCAGGCACCCGGAGTTGCTATTCCCGGGCACCTGATCGCCAAATTCCCCGACGAAATGACGATCGTGCTCCAGAACCGCTTCTGGGACCTGACGGTGGAAGACGATCATTTCAGCGTCGGCCTGTCGTTCAACCAGACGCCATCGATGCTCACCATACCCTATGCGGCGATCACGGCGTTCGTCGATCCGTCCGTCGATTTTGGACTGCAGTTCCAGGTCAGCGACGATAGCGAGGACCCCGAACCCCACGACGAGGCCGACAACGACCGGCCTGACGTCTCGACCGAGGACGGCTCCAACGTCGTGACGGTGGATTTCGGCAAGCGGAAATAGCGTGGCGGGCCCCGCCTGGCCCCCCAGCCGCTTCTGGCAATATTGGGCGCTCGCCGGAATGGTGGTGCTGACCGGGGCCTTCTGGTGGGGGGTCGAGGGTTATGCGGCTTTTGAAGCCCGCCGGCACGGCCAGGTCGCCGAAGGGTTGCTTCGTTTCACACTGCTCATCCTGACCCCCTCGCTCCTGCTTGTCTGGCTGGCCGCAGGCTGGCTGCGGCGACGGGTGGGCGACGGCGGCTATTGGCAGTTGCTTGGCCTCGTCGCGATGATCTGGGCAGGTGCGGTTCTGGTGACTAGGATGCTGGCCGGATGAGCGAGACACGTCTTGAGAGCGACAGCATCGGCGAGATCGCGGTCCCAGCCAGCGCCTATTGGGGGGCGCAGACCCAGCGGTCGATCGAGAATTTCCCCTTCGGCCCCCGCGAGCGGATGCCCGTGGAGATCGTTCGCGCGCTCGCGCTCGTCAAGCAGGCCGCGGCGCGGGTCAATCGCCGCCACGGGCTTCCCGACAAGCAAGCGGACGCAATCGAGATGGCGGCGAGGGAGGTCGTTGAAGGCAAGCTCGACGACCACTTCCCCCTCGTCATCTGGCAAACGGGAAGCGGCACCCAGAGCAATATGAACGTCAACGAGGTGATCGCTGGGCGCGCCAACGAGATCTTGACTGGCCAGCGCGGGGGCAAATCACCGGTCCATCCCAATGACGACGTCAACCGGGGTCAGTCGTCGAACGACAGCTTCCCGACCGCGATGCACATAGCCGCCTCGCTCGCAGCGACCAAGCGCCTGTTTCCTGCTCTTGCCCGCCTCAAGGAAGCGCTCGATGCGAAGGCGTCGGATTGGGGGGATATCGTCAAGATCGGCCGCACGCATCTGCAGGACGCAACACCGTTGACGCTGGGGCAGGAATTTTCAGGATATGCGAACCAGATCGATCGCGCTTGGCGGCGGATCGAAGCGGCAATCGCGGACGGCACGAACCTGCTCGCGCAGGGCGGAACCGCGGTCGGCACCGGGCTCAATTCCCCGGCGGGCTTCGCCGGCGAATTCTGTGCGGCCCTGAGGGAAATCACCGGCCACCCATTTTCCCCGGCGGGAAATATGTTCGAGGCGCTTGGGTCGAACGATCCGCTTGTTCACTTGTCGGCTGCGCTCAATACGCTCGCCGTCGCGCTGACGAAGATCGCCAACGACATTCGCCTCCTGGGGTCCGGCCCGCGCGCGGGGCTCGGTGAACTCGACCTACCCGCGAACGAGCCCGGAAGCTCAATCATGCCGGGCAAGGTGAACCCCACTCAGTGCGAGATGCTGACGATGGTGGCTGCGCAGGTCATCGGCAATCACCAGGCGATAACGGTGGGGGGCATGCAGGGCCACCTTGAACTCAATGTTTTCAAGCCGATGATCGGCGCGAATGTGCTCCGCTCGATTGACCTGCTCGCGACCGCCATGGAGAGTTTCGCTGAGCGCTGCGTCGACGGCATCAGGCCCAATCGCGCTCGCATTGGCGAACTCGTCGAGCGCTCGCTGATGCTCGTCACCGCCCTCGCCCCCGAAATCGGTTATGACAAGGCGGCAAAAATCGCAAAGCAAGCGCACGAACGCGGCACGACGCTTCGCGAGGCCGCGCTCGATCTCGGCTTTGTCGATGCCGCGACATTTGACCGCATTGTCGACCCGCGAACGATGCTGGGGCCGGAACCAGAGGGCCCTGCCGGGAATTCATAGGGGGGAAGGAGAAACAGGATGATGGGACGGATCATCGGCGGTGTGCTCGGGAGCGCGATCGGGCGGACGAAGAATAATCACCCAGTAGCCGGCGCGGTCATCGGCGCAGGCACGCTCTTCGCGGCGCGCCGCCTCTTTCCGCAACGCTACGCCGTTCTTGCAGCGACTGCAGCAGCCGCCTATCTCACCAAGAAGTGGGCCGAGCGTGCCGAAGCGCGCCTCGCGGCGGAGGCGGCACATGCATCAGATCCGGCGCTCGCACGCGAGGGCGTGGTGGACAGTTACGCCGGCACCGACGTTCCCACCGACGGAGAAAAAATAGGCGACGCCCTGCCGCCCGCGATTCCGGTGAAGACGAACGGCAAACGGCCGTCGGTTCACTAAAGGGGAAAGTCGGCCCGGCCCAATGCTCGGGCGAGCACACAAAAGCGATAGGCTCTCGGCGGTGCAGCCTCATTTGAAGACCCTGTAAGATGGGCTCAGTCGGCCCCCTGCCATTGCTTGACCGCCTCGATCGGCCAGACCAGCATCAATATGTTGAGGGCCAGATTGTCGCGAATAGCGATA
Organism: Sphingomonadales bacterium; assembly: GCA_044508875.1. Lineage (GTDB taxonomy): Bacteria > Pseudomonadota > Alphaproteobacteria > Sphingomonadales > Sphingomonadaceae > Sphingopyxis > Sphingopyxis flava_A. Next base: position 80,050 of record JBIQHE010000012.1, read on the forward strand.
AAAGTGAGCAACTCGAAGAAAATGGCGATCCCCACCGTTTTCCACCAGCGCAAGCGGCTCGCCGCAAGGAAACCGAAGAGCATGAAAACGCTGTCGCTCACCGAGTTGAGGACCGAATCCCCGGAATAGCCGTACGCCATCGTAACCTCGCGATAGCGGTCGATTATGACCGGGGAATTTTCCAGTATTTCCCATGCCCCTTCGATTCCGATCGCGATCGCTAGTGCGGCCCACAACGGCGCGCGCGGTATCAACCAGCGCGACAGGCCAAAGAATATGAAACCGTGGATGATGTGGCTGAAACTATACCAGTCCGAAATCTGCTGGCTGTTCTGATTGGACTGCACCACGCCGTGCCAAAGACGGATCGTTCCGCAAGGACAGATCAGAGGCCGACCCATCAGCACCAGGACCGCTCCGAGCAACGCTAGCAGAGCCGCCGCTACGAGCCATCCTTGCCGCGTCATACTGCGCATGGAGCGCCCTTCCCGCTTGACCGCTGCCCTCGCTCGCGCAATTAGCCCACATGGCTCATAGCGTCCACCTCAACCGCCGCGGGGTATTGTTCGTGCTTTCCTCCCCCTCGGGCGCAGGCAAGACCACCATCTCCAAGATGATGCTGCAGCAGGATCCCGACATCGCCCTGTCGATCTCGGCAACGACGCGCCCACCGCGACCCGGAGAGCGGGACGGCGTCGATTATCACTTCGTCGATGTCGATGGCTTCAAGCAGATGGCGGCCGACGGCCAGTTCCTTGAATGGGCGCATGTCTTTGGTCACCGCTACGGTACACCGCGCGCCCGGGTCGAAAAACTGCTCGACGCCGGGAAGGACGTATTGTTCGACATCGACTGGCAGGGGGCGCAGCAACTCTACCAGGAGGCCGGTCCCGACGTCGTGCGCGTCTTCGTACTACCCCCGACGATGGAGGAACTCGAGCGCCGGCTGCGCGCGCGAAATACCGACAGCGACGAGGTTATCGCATCACGCATGGCGCGGGCGGCAAACGAGATCAGTCACTGGGATGGCTACGACTATGTTCTGATCAACGACAATGTCGACGAATGCTTTGGTGAAGTGAAGGCGATCCTACGCGCGGAACGGCTGAAACGCCGCCGACAAATCGGCCTGATCGGTTTCGCCCGCGACCTCATCCGCTCGGTGCCCGAGGCTGACACGGCGCTGTAACCGGCGTCCCTCCTTGCGCAGTTTCGATGCCAGGGCGAAAATCTCCAGCTATCGTCCGCTGTGTGGGCTGGAGATGACCCAGCTTCGCTTTGAATGGCCAGGTATCAGGGAGCCTTTGCCAGATTGGCCTCCAACTCCGCGACCACCTCTGGCCGCAGCGGCTTCGCCTGACCGTCGGTCCGGCACACAACCACCGTATCGCAGGTCGCAATCGGTCGGCCGTTCTGGAACATCGCCTGGACGATCGTCCAGCTTGACGTACCCACGCGGCCAATCCCCGTCGCAATCTCGACGGGGTCGGGAAAGTTGCCCTCGGCCAGGTAATTGATCTCGACTGCCGCAACCATCGTCCGCTCGTTCGCCGCCCGCTCGCCGAGCGGACGAACCTGGCGGTTCATCATTACGCGGCCGCTTTCGAACAGCGCCGCAAAGGCGACATTGTTGAGATGACCATTAACGTCCATGTCCTGAAAACGGGTCTGCAGTTCCAGGTGGACGGGGTAGCTGGCGGCATCAAGCCGCCAGCTTTCCGGTTTGGCCATATCAGCGCGGGCCCATGCGGATGCCGCCGTCGAGGCGCACGTCCTCGCCGTTGAAATAACCGTTTTCGATCATGCAGAGCGCAAGATTGGCATATTCGGTCGGATTGCCGAGGCGCTTCGGATTGAGCACCGATGCGCCGAGCGCGTCGCGAACATTCTGGGGGGCGCCCGCGAGCAGCGGCGTGTCGAAGATGCCCGGGAGGATCGTGTTCACGCGAATGTTCTCCGAGGCGAGGTCGCGCGCGACGGGGAGCGTCATGCCCACGACGCCGCCCTTCGACGCCGAATAGGCGGCCTGCCCGATCTGCCCGTCCTCGGCCGCCACGCTTGCAGTGTTGACGATCGCGCCGCGCTCGCCGTCTTCCATCGGGTCGAGTGTCATCATCCCGGCTGCGGACTTGGCGATACAGCGGAAGGTTCCCACCAGGTTGATCTGGATGATCCAGTTGAAGGCGTCGAGCGGGAAATGCTTGATGCTGCCGTCTTCCTTGCTGCGGCTCGCCGTCTTGATCGCATTGCCTGTGCCCGCGCAGTTGACGAGGATGCGCTCCTGGCCGATCGCCGCGCGCGCCTTTTCAAAGGCGGCGTCGACCGAGGCGTCGTCGGTGACGTTGCATTCGCAGAACACGCCGCCGAGTTCCTCGGCGATTGCCTTGCCCTTTTCTTCCTGCAGGTCGAAAATCGCGACCTTGACGCCCTTCGCGGCAAGCGCACGGGCCGTCGCGGCGCCGAGGCCCGAGGCGCCGCCAGTGACGACGGCCGATACGGTGGAGTCGAGTTTCATTCATTCAGTCCTTTCATCAGCCCGCTCGCCCGGGCTGTCGAGGAGCCGCAATATTTTCCAAGAGCGACGCTTCGACAGGCCTAGGGGCAAGCAGAAAATTGGTCTATTATTACAGCCGTTCGATGATGGTGACGTTGGCCTGGCCACCGCCTTCGCACATCGTCTGCAGCCCATATTTGCCGCCGCGCGCTTCGAGCACGTTAAGCAGCGTTGCCATCAGCTTTGCACCCGAGGCCCCGAGCGGGTGGCCGAGCGCGATCGCACCGCCGTGAACGTTGAGCCGCGCGGGATCGGCGCCCAGATATTTCAGCCACGCAAGCGGTACCGGTGCGAAGGCTTCGTTCACTTCATAGGCGTCAATGTCGTCGATCTTCAGGCCCGCCTTTTTCAGCGCCCGTTCGGTCGCGAAGAGCGGTTCCTCCAGCATGATCACCGGGTCACCCGCGGTGACCGAGACGTGGTGGATGCGCGCGCGCGGCGTCAGCCCATGGTCCTTCAGTGCCTGTTCCGAGCAGACGAGGACCGCCGACGCGCCGTCGCAGATCTGGCTCGAAGTCGCCGCGGTGATCGTCCCGCCTTCCTGGAGCAGCTTCACGCCGGCGATGCTTTCCAGCGTGGCGTCGAAGCGAATGCCTTCGTCGACCTTGTGCCATTCCTTGCCCTCAGCCGTCTCGATCTCCACGGGCACGATCTCGCGGTCGAAGAGCCCCGCCTCGGTCGCGGCCTTGGCGCGGCGATGGCTTTCCAGCGCGAAGGCGTCGAGGTCGTCCTTGGTGAAGCCATGCTTCTTGACGATCATCTCGGCGCCCATGAACTGGCTGAACATGATGCCGGGATATTTTTCTTCGAGCCGCGGCGACTTATAATTTCCGAGACCTTCCTTCATGAACAGCGTCGCGACGCTGCCCATCGGGACGCGCGTCATGCTCTCGATTCCACTGGCGAGGACGATGTCCTGGGTTCCCGACATCACGCCCTGCGCCGCGAATTGCACGGCTTGTTGCGACGAGCCGCACTGGCGGTCGATTGTAACTGCGGGGATCGAATCTGGCAGCTTCGACGCGAGCACCGCGTTGCGACCGAGATCCATCGTCTGCTGGCCGCCCTGGCTTACGCAGCCGGTGATGACGTCGTCGATTTTCGAGGTGTCAAAATCATTGCGCTCGGCGATCGCGTCGAACACCGCGGCACCGAGGTCGACAGGGTGGACACCGGCAAGCCGGCCTCCGCGGCGGCCGCCGGCAGTACGGACGGCATCGACGATATAGGCTGTAGCCATGGGGAATTCCTTTCGCTTTCTATTCGCTGCCCCAGAGAAAGCCGGGGCCTCTTGATGGTGTCCGGACGATGGCGGCCCCAGCGTTCGCCGGGGGCATCGCCTCAGAGTTTCCGCCCGATCAGTTCCTTCATGATCTCGTTCGTGCCGCCGAAGATGCGCGTCACGCGCGCGGCGCGCCAGGCGCGGGCGATCGGATATTCGTTCATATAGCCCGAGCCGCCGAAGAGCTGGAGGCACTTGTCCATCACTTCCCACTGAAGGTCGGTGTGCCAAAGCTTCGCCGCGGCGCCCTCTTCAGGGGTCAGTTCCTTCTTCATGTGGCGTGCGAGCGCCCAGTCGAGGTGCGCCCAGCCGACCTGGAGCTTTGCCTTGAGGTCCGCGAGGACAAAGCGGCTGTTCTGGAAATCGAGGATGGGCTTGCCGAAGGCCTTGCGTTCACGCGTATATTCGACCGTGTCGTCGAAGGCGCGCTGCGCCGAGGCCTGCGCACTTACCGCGATGGAGAGCCTCTCCTGAGGCAGTTCGCTCATCAGGTAGATAAACCCCTGCCCCTCTTCGCCAAGGCAGTTGGTGATCGGCACGCGGACGTCGTTGAAAAACAGCTCGGACGTATCGGCCTCATCCTGTCCGATCTTGTCGAGGTTTCGGCCGCGCTGGAATCCCTCGCGATCGGCCTCGACCAGGACGATCGACACACCCTTCCACGCCGGCTGTACTTCGGTGTCGGTCTTCACGCAGACGAGGATCAGGTCGGCGTTCTGGCCGTTTGTGATGAACGTCTTCGAGCCATTGATGACATAATGATTGCCATCTTTCTTCGCCGTCGTGCGCATGCCCTGAAGGTCGCTACCCGTTCCGGGTTCGGTCATCGCAATCGCGGTGATCACCTCGCCCGATACCATCTTGGGCAGCCAGTGCTTCTTCTGCTCCTCGCTGCCATATTTGACGATATAACTCGTGACGATGTCCGACTGGAGCGAAAAGCCCGTGGTCGCGCGGCCGTAGTAGGCGCTTTCCTCGTCGACGATCGCATTATAGCCGAAGTCGAGACCCAGCCCGCCATATTCCTCGGGAACGGTCGGGCAGAGCATGCCGATTTCGCCGGCCTTGGGCCAAAGTGATTTGGGAACGATGCCGTCCTCGGCCCACTGCGCGGCATTTGGCGCGACTTCTTTTTCCAGGAACTGACGGACCGTCGCGCGGAACGCCTCATGGTCCTCATTATAGGCTGTGCGCGAGAGGTTATCGAGCGACATTGTCTTCCTTTCCTTGGGGCGGCCGCACGCACGCGGGGAGTCGGCCGCTCATTTTTTCACGGGCCAAGAGACCTTACGTTTACGTGCACGTCAAGTAGAAATGACGTTACGGCAGGAAACTTGCCAGTGCCTGCATTGCTACGAATAGGATTGCGGCTGACGCTGCGCGCTGGGCAGCGGCCACCGGCCGCGCTAGAGTCCCGTTCATGGTCGACCTTCTTTTAGACGCCGGCGCGTTGCTCGGCGAATCGCCGCGCTGGAGCGTGCAGGACCAGCGCCTCTATTGGGTCGATATCGAAGGCCGCAAAATCCATCGCACCGACCCGGCGACCGGCGCGGACGCCGTCATGGAGCTCGACGAGCAGATCGGCTGCATCGCGCCGCGCGCAAGTGGGGGCCTCGTCGCGGCGCTCGAGGATGGCTGCGCGCTGATCGAGGCCTGGGGCGCCGCGCCGCGGCCCTTCGGGCCGGCCGTGCTCGCCGCAAAGCCCGACCAGCGTTTCAATGACGGCTGCGTCGACCCTGCGGGCCGCCTTTGGGTCGGCAGCCTGACGCGTGACAAGGCAAAGCCGCAGGCGGCGCTCTATCGTCTCGATCCCGACGGATCGCTGACCGAGATGATCGGCGGCCTGACGACGAGCAATGGTGCAGCGTTCAGCCCCGACGGGCGCATATTCTATCACGCAGATACGCCGACCCACGCGGTGCGCGCCTATGATGTCGATGCGGCCACCGGAACGCTCACCAACTCGCGCCTCTTCCACCAGTTCGAATTGGGGCGCGGCCGCCCCGACGGCGCCGCGGTCGATGCCGAAGGCTGCTATTGGTCAGCGCTGTGGGAGGGCTGGCGCATCGTGCGCCTGTCGCCAGCGGGCGAGCTGCTGCAAACGGTCGATCTGCCGGTGCGGCGCCCGACGATGATCGCCTTTGGCGGCGAAGACCTCAAGACCGCTTTTGTCACCAGCGCGGGCAAGGATTTGACCGAAACGGAGCGCGCGGTGCAGCCTCATGCAGGGGGCCTCTTCACCTTCCGGGTCGATGTGCCCGGCCTTGCGCAACCCGCCTTTGGCGGCTGACACGCTCTTCGCTCCAGCCTGAGCGGGAGATCGGGCTTGTGCTTGCACGGTCCCGTCTGCTCCGGCTAGGACAAGCGAATCCGGTTACGGCCGAAACCTGTGTCTTCTGGGAGTCCAACATGTCGCGCGACGCGTCTTTTCACCGCAACCTGTCGATGCTGCTTGCATCCACGGCCCTTTTTGCGGGTTATAGCGGCATGGATATCCAGAGCGCTTCCGCCACCGAGGCCGTCGCTGCGCCGGCCGCCGCCGCCGCTGCCAACAATCCGCTGCTCGCCAAATGGACGGGTCCCTTCGAGGGCGTTCCCCCTTGGGACAAGATGGACCCCGAGCTGTTCCCGGACGCCTTTGAGAAGGCGATGGCCGAGATCAAGGCGGAGGTGAGGGCCGTCATCGACAATCCCGAAGAGCCGACGTTCGACAACACTTTCGTGCCCATGATGCTCGCGGGGGATACGATCGACCGGCTCTACGCGCTGTGGGGCGTGCAGACTTCGAACGTCTCGACGCCGCGGGTCGAAGAAATCGACGCGGAATGGAGTCCGAAGCTGTCGAGCTTCTTCACCGAGCTCTTCCTCGATCCCGGGCTCTTCGCGCGCTACAAGGCGGTCTATGACAAGCGCCACGACAGCGGTCTGGACCCGCAGCAGATCCGCATCGTCGAGCGCAGCTATGACGAAATGGTGCGCGACGGCGCGAACCTCTCGGCGGCAGACAAGGCCAAGTTGGTCGCGATGAATTCAAAGCTCGAGGGGCTCTTCTCGACCTTTTCGTCGAAACTTCTCGCCGATGAAAAACTCTACACCTTCGTCACCGACAAGGCCGAACTCGCCGGACTCGAATCCGCCTTTATCGCCTCGCTCGCCGACGCGGCCGCGGCGCAGGGCAAGCCGGGTCAGTGGGCGATCAAGAACACCCGATCATCGGCGCAGCCCGTGCTCCAAAATGCAACCAACCGCGCGCTTCGCGAAAAGGTCTGGCGCGCCTTTGTGAACCGCGGCGACAATGGCGACGCCAATGATACCAATGCAACGATCGCTGCGATCCTGAAGCTTCGCCAGGAACGCGCCGAATTGCTGGGTTTCAAGACCCACGCCGAATACCGCATGGCCGACACGATGGCAAAGACACCGGCGAACGCGATGGATCTGATGATGAAGGTCTGGCCGGCCGCGGTCGCCCGAGTGCACGAGGAGGTCGCCGACATGCAGGCGATCGCCGACGCTGAGGCGAAGGCGGGCACGGGGCCGAAGATCACCATCGAGCCATGGGATTATCGCTTCTATGCGGAAAAGGTCCGCAAGGCGAAATACGACCTCGATGAAAGCGAAGTGAAGCCCTATCTCCAGCTCGACAAGCTTGTCGAGGCGATGTTCTGGTCGGCAGGCCAACTTTACGACCTCGGGTTCAAGGAAAACACCGGCGCGGTGCCTGTCTTTGATCCCAAGGTGCGAACATTCGAGGTCTTTAATCTCAAGACGGGAGAGAATGTCGGCCTTCTCTATCTCGATAATTTCGCCCGCGACGGCAAGCGCTCGGGCGCTTGGATGACCACCTATCGCAGTCAGCAGACGCTCGGCGGCGAGCGCAATGTCCTCGCCTCGAACAACAATAATTTCACCGAGGGTGCAAAGGGCGTGCCGACGCTCATCAGCCTCGACGATGCGTCGACCCTGTTCCACGAATTCGGTCACGGGATCCACTATCTGCTCCAGCAGGTGAAATATCCGTGGCTCGCCAACGTGCCGCGTGATTTCGTGGAATATCCGAGCCAAGTAAACGAGAATTGGCTCCTTACGCCCGAAGTGCTGTCGAAATTCGCGACCCATTATCAGACGGGCGAGCCCATGCCGCAGGCGCTGGTGGACAAGATTCTCGCAAGCGAGAAGTTCAACCAAGGGTTCGATACGGTCGAGTATCTGGCGAGCGCGATCGTCGACATGAAGCTGCACGACCGCACCGCGCCGGTCACCGATATCGACGCCTTCGAACGCGAGACGCTCGCGGAACTCGGCATGCCGAAAGAAATCGTCCTGCGGCACCGCCTGCCGCAGTTCGGCCATCTCTTCTCAAGCGACGCCTATTCAGCGGGATATTATAGCTATCTCTGGTCGGAAACGATGGACGCCGATACATGGGCCGCTTTCACCGAGGCGGGGGGCCCCTGGGACCGCAAGATCGCCGACCGCTTCCGAACTATCCTGCTGATGACCGGGAATGAGACCGACCGCGCAGAAGCTTACCGCGCCTTCCGCGGCCGCGACCCTGATGTAAAGGCGCTCCTGGTCCGCCGCGGCTTCCCTACCGAGTAGAGCAAAAAGGAGCGCTCCCCCGCCGACCTCCCGCGCCCTCCCGCCGCCGCCGCCCCGGAGAGGCACGCCTTCGAAGATGAGAAGCGAAGGCGCGGGCGGCGCAGCCCTGCGCGCCACGAGCCGGCAAAGGCCGCCGAATATCATCCTCTGGGAGCCTCGCCCCTATCCCCGCCATGCGCGACCTGATCCGGGCGCCGCTTTGCGTATCACAAGGGGGTACCCACCCCGCTCGCAGAGCCCGCACTCCCCGCGCTCGGATTCTGCTTGACCTTCGAGCATATCGATATAATTATGATATCATATTTATATCGGAGGGCGTCATGAATGATTCGATTGCAACGGCCGCGCTGAACCCGACGCGCGAGGTGCGCGCGGCCACCGCAAGCGGCTATCTCATGCTGTTCATCTGGCTCCTGCTGCTGGGACTTGCCCTATGGGCAGGGATCAGCAACGGGACCGCCGAGGTCCAGGTCGGGTGGAAATGGGCGGTCGTCGTTTTCTCCGCAGTCGTGGGTTCGTTGATCCTTTGCGGCTTCTATCTCATCAACCCCAATGAGGCCGCTGCGATCCAGCTCTTCGGCAGCTACAAGGGCACGGATCGCGAAACCGGACTGCGCTGGGTGCTTCCATGGCTCAGCCGCAAGAAGATCACGGTGCGCGCGAACAACATCATTTCGGACAAGATCAAGGTCAACGACCTGCGCGGCAACCCCATCGAGATGGCGGCTCAGGTCGTATGGCGCGTAACCGACACCGCGCAGGCGCTGTTCGACGTCGACGACTACAAGGAGTTCGTACTCGCGCAGATCGAGGCAGCCGTGCGGTCGATCGGCTCGCGCTACCCCTATGACGATATCGAGCACCAGGAGGTGACGCTGCGCGGCAATCACGACGAGGTCGGTGAGGAACTGCGCAAAGCGCTCATCGAGCGGCTCGCGGTGGCGGGTATCACCGTCGACGAATGCGGCCTGACCCATCTCGCCTATGCGCAGGAGATCGCCGGCGCGATGCTCCGCCGCCAGCAAGCTGAGGCAGTGATCGCGGCGCGCAGGAAGCTGGTCGAGGGAGCGGTGACAATGGTCGAGATGGCGCTCCAGCACCTGTCCGAAAAGGATGTGGTTCATCTCGACGATGAGCGAAAGGCTGCGATGGTGTCGAACCTGATGGTCGTACTGTGCGGCGAGCGCGATACGCAGCCGGTCGTGAACACGGGTTCGCTCTATTGAGCGCCTGCAAGACAAGCCATGCCCGCGTCCAAGAAAGCCTTTGCCCTCCGCCTCGATCCCGCGCTCTATGCCGCGATCGAGCGCGCGGCAGCAGCCGATCTGCGTAGCGCCAACGCCGAGATCGAGGTGCTGCTCCGCGAGGCGCTTGCCCGGCGCGGGGTCATGGTGAAACCGCCGGAGCCCGCCAAACGCGGACGTCCGCCCAAGGAATAACCGATGCTTCATCTCTTCTTCAACGATCGTCCGTGGTTTCGCGCCAAGAGCCACGGCTATGGCGCCGGCCTACCCATCAGCTGGCAGGGCTGGGTGATGCTCGCCTCGCATGTCGGCCTGATTGCCGGGCTTGCAAAGCTGCTCGATCGACAGCCCGTGGTGATGACCCTCATCCTCCTCGTTGCCACCTTCGCGCCCCTGCCGCTCTACCGCGCGCGCACCGAGGGCGGTTGGCGGTGGCGCTGGGGCGAGCAGGCACCAGATAAGCGGCCGCGAAAGGGGCGGCGCAAATAGCCGCGCTCGGCCAGCAGGCCGAATATTCGGGATACCCGCCGCGGGCAGGCGGAGGACCGCTTGCCGACCCTTCACTTGATGGTTAAGGCCGGTCTCCATGACCGCCTTCGATCCCGCTCCCGTCCGCATCGCCCCCTCGATCCTCAGCGCCGATTTCGCGAGGCTGGGCGAGGAGGTGCGGGCGATCGAGGAAGCCGGCGCCGATTGGGTGCACATCGACGTCATGGACGGCCATTATGTCCCCAATCTGACGATTGGTCCGATGGTTGTGAAGGCGCTGCGGCCGCACTCGAAACTGCCCTTCGATGTCCATCTGATGATCTCGCCAGTCGATCATTTCCTCGATGCCTTCGCCGCCGCAGGCGCCGATATCATTACCGTCCACCCCGAGGCGGGGCCGCACATCCACCGTAGCATCCAGCACATCAAGGCACTCGGCAAGCAGGCGGGCGTGTCGCTCAACCCCGGGACGCCCGCGAAGATGCTCGACTATCTGATCGATGATATCGACCTCGTCCTGGTGATGAGCGTCAACCCGGGATTCGGGGGCCAGAGCTTCATTGCAAGCCAGCTCCGCAAGATCGAGGCCGTACGCAAAATGATCGACAAGTCGGGGCGCGACATCCGGCTCGAAGTGGACGGCGGCATAGACGCCGCCACCGCGCCCCAGGCCATCGCGGCGGGCGCCGACGTCCTCGTTGCGGGCACCGCGACCTTCAAGGGCGGTCCCGATTCATATGCCGACAATATTCGGCGGCTGCGTGGTGCCTGACGGGAGGGGACAGAGGTGAGCGGCGCAACCGAGGCACCCGACGACAATTCCGAAACGCTCGACGATACGATCGAGCCCGGTAAACGCCTCATCCGCCTGCCGGCGGACAAGGGACTGTCGCTCGGCGACCGCATCGCCAACCATATCACCCGCCTTACCTGGCGCACGCCGCTCCACGCCCTGCGGCTGAAGGGCCGCTTTCCGCTGAAGCTCCTCGGCGTTCCCGACGACCCGGTTCCGGGCGACGCCCGCGCCGGGACCGCGATTCGCGCCGGCCATTTCCTCCATCGCGGCCTCAAGCAGCCGATCGCCGAGCTCGACTTCGCGGCGCTCACGGTTGCACCGGCCTTCGCTGACTATCTGCACAGCTTCGCATGGCTGCGCGACCTCGCCGCCGCCGGCACGCGCGCAGAAACCGCCCCGATCGCCGAGCAGCTCGTCCGCCAGTGGCTTGCTGCACACGGCGAGACAGTGAGCGAGCCGGCCTGGAGCGCAGAGAATAGCGGGTGGCGCATCCTCTTCTGGGCGTGCCACGCGCCGCTGATTCTCTCCTCGAGCGATCTCATCTACCGCTCGGCGGTGCTCAATCACCTTGCACGAACCGCGCGCCATCTCGACCGTATTGCCGACAAGACCCGGCCCGGGGTCGGACAGCTCGTCGCCTGGGTCGGCATTGTCGCCGCCTCGCTTCTCATGCCTGGCGGGGAGCCGCGGCAGGTTTTCGGCGAGGCGGGTCTGCGCAAGGTACTCGAAACCAGCTTCTATGCCGACGGGGGCACCATCTCGCGCTCGCCGCAGGCGCAACAGGACGCGATCATGGTGCTGTCGATGCTGGCGCGCACCTACGACATGCGCCGAATGGAAGTGCCGCCCTTCGTACAGGAGGTGCTCGCGCGCGCCGTCCCGGCGCTGCTCGGCCTCACCCACAGCGACGGCAGCATGGGAAGCTGGCAAGGTAGCGGCGCGACGCCGGCCGAGCGGATCCAGGCGATCGTCGCAGCAAGTGGGGTGCGCACACGGCCCCTCAAACAAGCGCGCGACTGGGGATATCAGCGGCTGGTCGGAAACAAGGTCGTCGTCCTTGCCGACGCCGCCCCGCCGCCGATCGCGCGCGTGACCGAGGCGGGCTGCGCTTCCACGCTCGCCTTCGAGATGTCCGACGGCGACGAGCGCATTGTCGTCAATTGCGGCGGCGCTGCCCTGACCGGTGCGACGATTCCCGCCGACCTCGCGCGCGGGCTGCGCACCACGGCGGCACATTCGACGCTGATCGTGGCGGACAGTAACTCAACCGCGATTCTCGCCAATGGGTCGCTCGGCAAGGGGGTGACCGAGGTCGAACTCGACCGCCGAGAGACAACCCAGGGCAGCCGGCTTGAAATGAGCCATGACGGCTATGCTCGCCGCCACGGGTTGATCCATCGCCGCCTGCTTATCCTCTCGCCCAACGGCCGCGAGCTGCGCGGTGAGGACATGCTACTCCCCGCCCCGCGCACCCGGCGCAAGGGCGAAAAGAATTTTGCGCTGCGCTTTCACCTCGGCCCCAATATCTCAGCAAGCCTGACGGCTGACGGGCTGGGGGCGCTGCTGCGGATCGCCGGCGGACCATTGTGGCAGTTCCGCACATCCGAAGGGACCCTCGCGATTGAGGAGAGCCTCTGGGTGGACGGCGAAGGCCGCCCGCATCCGACCGAACAGCTCGTCGTCACCAGCCTCGCCCCGGCGGGCGGCGCCAGCGTCGGCTGGATCTTCAAGCATATTGGCTGAGGGTTCGGCGCGGGGCACCGCTCGGCCCCTTCCCACACCTTGCCCAATGGCGATCAGCGGCCTAGGGCGGCGGCGACTCTTTCCACCGCCAGCCGAGGTTTCCTCCCCATGACCGATCTCGTTCCCGTCCGCCGTGCGCTCCTCTCCGTCAGCGACAAGGCGGGGCTCTCCGAACTTGCCGCCGCGCTCGTTCGGCACGGCGTCGAACTCGTTTCGACCGGCGGCACCGCAAAGGCGCTGCGCGAGGCAGGGCACAAGGTGCTCGACGTCGCCGACCTTACCGGCTTTCCCGAGATGATGGACGGCCGCGTCAAGACGCTGCACCCGGCGGTCCACGGCGGTATCCTTGCGGTGCGCGACGATGCCGCGCACGTCGCGGCGATGGAGCAGCACGGTATCGGGGGCATCGACCTGGTTGTCGTCAACCTCTATCCCTTCTTGAAAACGATGATGAGCGGCGCCGACCGGGACACCATCATCGAGAATATCGACATCGGTGGACCCGCAATGGTGCGCTCGGCGGCAAAGAACCACGCTTTCGTCGGCATCGTGACCGAGCCTGAGGATTATGCAGCCGTGGTCGCGGAAATGGATGCCAATGGCGGAGCATTGACGCTCGCGCTCCGGAAGCGGCTTGCGGCGACGGCTTTTGCGCATACCGCAAATTATGACGGCACGATTGCGCGCTGGTTCGCTATCGCCGATCAGGGCAAAACCTTCCCTGAAACGCTGCCGCTGACCGCAAAGCTCGCCAATGAGCTTCGCTATGGGGAAAATCCCCACCAGAAGGCGGCGCTCTACATTCCAGCCGTGCCCGGGCCGCGCGGCATCGCGGGCGCTGAGCAGGTTCAGGGCAAGGAACTGAGCTACAACAATATCAACGACGCTGACGCCGCGCTCGAGCTGGTGGCCGAATTTCGCGACGCGGACCCGACCTGTGTCATCGTCAAGCACGCGAACCCCTGCGGGGTCGCAAGCGCGGCAACGATCGCCGAGGCTTATGACGCCGCGCTGAAATGCGACGACGTGTCGGCCTTTGGCGGCATCATTGCGGTCAACCGGCCGCTCGACGGGGCGACGGCAGAGCTCATCAGCGGGATCTTTACCGAGGTCGTTTGCGCACCCGACGCCGATGCTGATGCGCGCGCGGTGTTCGCGAAGAAGAAGAATCTTCGCCTGCTACTTACCGGTGACCTGCCTAACCCGGCCCGCGGCGGACTGGTCCTCAAGGGAATTACCGGTGGGTGGCTGGTGCAGAGCCGCGACAATGGCGGCATCGCCCCGGCCGACCTGAAGGTGGTCACCGACCGCGCGCCGACCGACGAGGAACTCGCCGACGCGCTGTTCGCCTGGACCGTCGCCAAACATGTGAAATCCAATGCGATCGTTTACGCCAAGGGCGGTTCGACCGCAGGCATTGGTGCGGGACAGATGAATCGCCGGGACAGCGCGCGCATCGCCGCAGCAAAGGCCCGTGAAGCCGCCGAAAGCCACGGCTGGGCCCAACCGCGCACCGTTGGCAGCGCGGTGGCGAGCGACGCCTTCTTCCCGTTCGCTGACGGTCTGCTGGCCGCAGTCGAGGCAGGGGCGAGCTGCGTGATCCAGCCGGGCGGTTCGATCCGCGACGACGAGGTGATCGCGGCCGCCAACGAGGCAGGACTGGCGATGGTGTTCACCGGGATGCGCCATTTCCGCCATTGATCGTAAAGAAAGGGTCTTCGCATCATTCCAAACGGGGGGCCTCGGCGCTGATCGTGCGCCGGGCGTAAGCGCTCGCTGCCCCCCTGTACCGTTCGCGGACGGTCTTGGAACGTACGCCGCAGCTCGCACGAAGT
>JBIQHE010000013.1:0-91931 GCA_044508875.1 Sphingomonadales bacterium
CGTGGCTCCTTCTTCTCACAAGTAGGAGCCTCCGGGAAACCCGGGGCGCTTCACTCCCTAAAGATCTCGGCTGTCTGAACCGCGCGCACATAGGGCGAGGCAAGCATGACGTCGGGACGTTCGCCCGCCTCGCCTGCTGCGAACCATTCGCCGAGCGCGCGCGCCTGCTCGGCGCCGAGCCTCGACAAGGGGACATCGACGTCGCGGTGGTCGAGCTTTATACGCTCGGCGCCAGCCGCGTCAGCGGCATCGCGAGCAACATTGCCCGCGCTTTGCCCATGTCGGACCACCCAGAGTGTCGAAGGCCAACGCGGTGAGACCGAATTCTCTGCCATGAGAGTTCAACGCGGAACGACAAAAGCGGTTGCGAGCGCCGCTCCCGATGCCCGGGTCGCGCGGCGTTCCCGCTGCCTCACCAAGATCACAAAAAGCTCAGGCCTGCTCCATCTCCTGCACGGCTCTCACGGCCCCGCGTTCGAGGGCGGGCTTCAGCACGATCTTGGTGTAGAGATTTTGCTCGTCGTGCCAGTGCTTGTACATCTCTGCAGCGTCCTCGAGCGGTGCGTGGTGCGAGATCAGCGAGACCGTGTCAAACTTGCCTTCCCGGATCATCCTTAAGAGTTCTCCGGTATAGCGCTGCACATGCGTCTGCCCGCTTTTGACCGTCAGTCCCTTTTCCATCAGCTGGCCAAGCGGAAACTTGTCAGCAAACCCGCCGTAAACGCCGGGGATCGACAGCCGTCCGCCCTTGCGGCACGCAAGGATCGCCTGGCGCAGGGCGTGCGGACGCTCGGTTGCCATGAAGAATTTCGCCTTTACCTGGTCGACGACATTGTCGAGCGAGAAGCCGTGACTTTCGAGGCCGACGCAATCGATGCACGCGTCGGGACCGATGCCCCCGGTCATCTCGTCGAGTGCCTCGCGGACATCGACCTCCCGGTAGTCGAGGACTTCGGCGCCATATTTGCGCGCGAGGGCGAGGCGTGTCGGGAAATGGTCGATCGCGATCACCCGGGCCGCGCCGAGCAGAAGCGCAGACTGGATGGTGAAGAGGCCGACGGGCCCGCAGCCCCAGATCGCGACGGTGTCCCCGGGCTCGATGTCGGCGTTGAGGGCCGCCTGCCAGCCGGTGGGAAGAATGTCGGAGAGGAAGAGGACATCGTCGTCGTCAAGATCGTCGGGGATCACCACGGGCCCCACGTCCGAGTAGGGCACGCGCACATATTCCGCCTGCCCGCCCGCGTAGCCGCCCGTCAGATGGGCGTAACCGAAGGCCGAGCCCATAGCGTGGCCCATCATCAATTCCGAGGCATCGCGCGTTTCGGAAGGATTGGCGTTGTCGCAGGCGCTATAGAGGTGGCGCTCGCAAAAGAAGCATTGACCGCAGCTGATCGTGAAGGGGACGACCACGCGCTGGCCTTTCCTGAGGGTCGATGAGGCGCCAATTTCGACCACTTCGCCCATGAATTCATGTCCGAGAACGTCGCCGGCGCGAAGTCCGGGAATATAACCATCGTAAAGGTGAAGATCGGACCCGCAGATCGCGGTGGACGTCACGCGCAGGATTGCATCGCGCGGGTTGACGATCTCAGGGTCGGGGACGGTCTCGACGCTTATCTTGTGACGGCCTTGCCACGTGGCTGCTCGCATAATCGTCTCCTTAGATGTGGGATTGGGCGGGATGTTCGGCGGCGCGGGCGGAGGGCCCGGCATTGGTGGTCACCTCGCCGGTCTCCATCAGCTGTTTGAAGCGGTGAAGATCGCGCCGCGCCTGCACCTCGGGCTCGCGCTGAAGGAGCTTCGCGCCTGCCTGTCCAAGTGCGCCGCCCGGGGGACTATAAGCAAGGACGAGGCTGACATAGGTCCCGCGGCCGCCGGGAGCATCGCAGAAGCGAACTTCACCGCTATTGGCAATGTCGCTTTGCGGCTCGCTCTGCCAGCTGATCGCCTCGTCCGGGATGACGCGGGTGATGCGATTGACCAGGGTGAGCTCGCGTCCCGCAGGTGCTTTCACTCTCCACCGCGACACGCCATCGGCGAGCGCTTCGACGGCGACGACATTCTCCATGAATTCGGGGAAACGCTCGACATCCCATGCTGCGAACAGCTCGCCCCGGGGTCGGTTGATCAACAAGGATTTGCCAAACAAGGCCCGCGAGCCGGATCTGTGGAGCGTCCAACGTGGCGCGTCGGAGAGGGGCGCGCTGACGTTCCTCCGCCGGCTGCGCTGCAAGAGGCCAAAACCGATGCCCGCGACTGCGAGGCCGAGGCCGGCGGCGAGGTAAAGCGATCGCTTGTCGTCGTGGCGCTGGCTTGTCATCGCGGTCTCCTGCAACTGTGTTAACGTTGTGAGGGCAAGGAGAGGCTCGCACCGCGGCGGGTCACGGCCAGCGACGGGCTGCCGCCTGCCTCCTTTTAAACTCTCGCTTTCTTGCCTCTGGTCACGCCAACGAGAGGGCGGCTCCGATTGTTCCCCCATGACCTCATCGCGCGCACCGAATTCCCCCTAATCTTGATCTGCTTTATGATGAGACGCTCCAAACAGCTGTTCGCGGGGCAGCCGCACCTACCTTCCGTCAACAAGCCGCAATCGCGCGCAAGCTCGCACGGCCGTGGAACCAGCGGCCCCGCCGCTGCGCTTGAAGGGGAGCCGGACAGGCTCGCTACCCAGCGAGCCTCTTGTCTCTGCCTTGAAAGGATATGATGATGGAATGGATGATCATGGCCGTGCTTGGGCCGCTCCTCCTCGGCCTGGGGCTGCTCTGGGCGATTACTCATAACCGCCGCTCGCGGGCCGAAAAGCAGCTGACCGAAGATGCGACCCGGCAGCGACGTGCCGAAGAGCATGCGGCGGCCAAGGCGCGTGAGGCAGGCGCGGATTAGCGGGGCGCCGGAATCCACGGTTCGGCCTGGGCGCAGTTGCCCAAATTTGTGGAGTTCCGGTGCAGGCGGGGAGGCGCAAAGGGACCGGAGTGCGTGTGACTGCCTGGCTTGGAGGAGGGACCCTCGATGCTCGAACCGCAATCCGCTATCGGCGATGAGGAACTCGAGCGCGGCCTTCGGCGCCTCGTCATCGAGGCGCTGTTCTCGAACACGACGGCGGCCCTCACGACCGGGGTCGTTCTCACGGCGTTCGCCCTGCACCTGGGCGCGAATAATGCCACAATCGGGCTGTTGGCGGCCCTGCCCTTCCTCGCCCAGTTGGCACAGGTGCCCGCGATAGCGCTCGTGGAGCGCGTTCGGCAACGCAAGCGGATCGCAGTTCTCTCGAGCATCGCGGGCCGGCTGATGCTCGCAGCGATGGCCCTTGCCCCTTTCGCAGGTGCCTTCGCCCTCCCGAGCCTCGTTGCGGCGACCCTCATATTGTGCGTTCTCGGCGCCGTCGGGGGCTGTGCGTGGAACAGCTGGATGCGTGATTTCGCTCCGGAGGACCGTATCGGACGAATCTTCGCCCGGCGTACAGCCTACGCCACGATCACCACACTCCTCGCGGGGCTGGGGGCTGCGTTCGCGCTTGAGTGGACGCCAGAACAGGGCCCCATGCGGGACTATGCCTTTGCCGGGCTTTACGCGGCGGGATGCGCCGCCGGCCTCTTCAGCGCGTGGATCGTGGCGCGCATGCCCGAACCGCGCATGCCCGATGTCGAAAATAGCGGGCGGGGCCTCGCCGAGCAGCTCCGCCGGCCGCTTCGAGACGGCAATTTCCGTCAGCTCATCCTCTTTCTTGGGACGTGGCAATTCGCAATCAACCTCGCGACCCCTTTCTTCACCGTCTATCTCGTCCGCCAGCTTGGCTATGACATGACCATAGTCATGGCGCTGTCGATTGCGAGCCAAGTTGCAAACGCCCTTACCCTCCGAAACTGGGGGATGGCAGCCGACCGCTTTGCCAACAAGTCGGTCCTTCTCGTGGCGGCGCCACTTTATATCCTGTGCATCGCTGCGATGATCGGCGGATCGCAAATAGCCGACGAGCGGTTTCGGCTGGCCTGGTTTGCCGGCCTCCATCTCCTGATGGGCGCAGCCGTCGCCGGGGTGACTCTCGCGACCGCTAACATCGCGCTCAAGCTGTCGCCGCGGGGCGAAGGCGCGTCCTATCTCGCCGCGAGCGCGGTGGTAACTGCGGTCGCGGCGGGATCCGCCCCGATCCTCGGCGGTCTGCTCGCTGACTTCTTCTCGGCGCGCGAGCTTGAACTGGTAGGCCGCTGGACCAATCCCGAAGGCGTTTATACCTATCTCTCGCTCGCGCTGAGCAATTGGGATTTCTACTTCTTGCTGTCGGCCCTTTTCGGCCTCTATGCGTTACACCGCCTGGGCTTTGTGCACGAGGCAGGCGAGGTTGGACGCGACGAAATTGTCCGCCACCTGCTCCGCGAAACCCGCGGTACAATTCACAACTTCTCGACTGTTACCGGGCTGAAGGCGCTGACCGCAGTTCCCTCGACCCTGGTCCGCGAGCTGCGCGTCCGGCGCCGCTACCGACGTATCCAGGCTTTAAGAAGCCATGCGGGGACGCCGCGTTGACGCGCGCAATTTTTCCGAACGCCGGCAGGCCGGGCATGGCGGTGTTGCGGCCGGCTGCACGGCTTTGCGCCGCCCAGCGCAACTCTCCCGGCCAGGGGTGCGTCTTTCAAGCATCACCGAAGGAGATGGAGAATGAACAGGCCTGATAGCGTTGACGACGGCACGCAGAGCGGCCCTGGCGAGCAAATCCGGCCCAGGGAAAAAACTGGTGATCGGAGCGCAAAACCCGAAAGCGATAAAGAGCCGAACGGGGATGATAGTGCGCGCTCCAACCGGTCGACCCTTTCGAAAGGAGACAATCCATGACGCGATTTCGCAAGGTCCGCCATGTGCCGACGGAAAAAACCAAGAACCCCAACATCTCGACGGAGAATCAGCCCGAAGGGGCCGCGCGGCGTCCGAGCGATACACTCGACCGCGAGCCCGAGCGGGACCCCGAAAGTGGGGGGAGCATATCTGCAGACTATAATCCTGAGAGCGGAACGCGCGTTGGTGAGGAGAAGGATTCGCGAGCCGGGAGCCGGTGCGAGGGTCAGCCGCGCTAAGCGGGCGAGCGCGATATCTCAATTATAACCGGGGTTAAGATTCGAGAGTCTATCCGGTGGCGTTTTCGCATCACCCGCCGAATAATTTGCCGTCGAACCAGCCAATCATACTCGGACAACGAGGTCGCAAACGATGGGAATGAGAGCCGACCGGGATCTTTGGAGTCAGGCGCTCGCTATCGAGTCTCGATACGGCAATGCTGGGCCCCATGTCGTCGCACGCATGATCGACGAATATCGCTGCCAAGGGGATTTCTCCGAGGCTGCGTTCTGGGGCGACGTCGCCGACTGCCTGAGGGAATTGCGTCGCATCCGCGGCCCCAATGCTGCGAGTTCAAGCATTCGCGGGCCCGCGGGCGATCGCCCTGCCCCCCAGCTCATCCCAGGACAGCCTTCGACTAGCGACGAGGACGTTATCAGCGCGGGCTGAAGGGTGACGACGCCGGGCGAACACCCCTTTTCCCGGCGCGGGGGCGGCGCCGCGCTCGGAAAGCCGAGAGTCCTTCCTTGCTCGCGGCACGGGCTCGCCGTCCCCCGGGAATCTCTCCCTCCAACAAGCGCGGCGGGATTTACGCAGCCAAGACTGCAAGCGATGAGCGCGGCCAACCTGTGTCTTTGCACAGTCATTCCCATCCTTCCTGGCAATGGCCGGAAACCCCCTTGAAGACGCAGATTGCCTTCGGACGGCAAGGCAGCGATCATGCGATACCGATCTCCCTACTTTTCCAGCTTCGGCCCGAATTGGGCGCGAAGGATCCATCCAGCACAGGGTACGAGCTCCCGCCTTGCTCTACTCCTGGTCCTGGGCGGCGCCATTTGCCCGGAGCTGCATGCGTCCGTGTCGCTTCATGCCGCCGTTTCGCTCGCGGCTGTTCTGCTGCTCTTGGGGGGTGAAGCGCTGCCTGCCCAGCTACTGACGGCAAATTTTGACGATGCCGCTTCCGAGTTGATGGAAGTCGCAGCGACGATTTTCGCGGTTTCCATGCGTCTTTCGAGCCTCGAACGTGACCTTATCGCCGCGTTCCTGGTGAAAATTTTTTCCAGATCGCAAAGCCCCTCCCCCCTGTTTTCCCCGTTCCTGGTGTGAGAAGCTAAAAGGTCGATCCTGTCCCAAGGAATAGGTGCTAACGCCCATTGGCGAGGGACTGGCTAATCCCTCGGATAATAGGCGAATGCCGCTCGGTCCGCGATGCTGCGGCTCTCTTTCACCCTCTCTCATCTGGGGCCCCGAAAGATCACAGCAGCGAGGAGAGTCCCGTGGCACAGAAAATCATTATCATCGGAGCGGGCTTTGCTGGCCTGCTGGCCGCTCTTTCGGCCGCGCGGCTGCGCGCCGAGAAAGGCGTTTCGCCCGCCGACCTCGGTATTACCGTGGTTGCGCCGGAAGCCGCTCTCATCGTGAGGCCTCGCCTGTATGAGCGCGATCCCGCGTCAATGGCGGCGCCGCTAGGCGAGCTTTTTGCCGCAACGGACATAGAGTTCCGCGCTGGCTGGGTTGAGACGATAGATCCGGCGCGAGGGGTCATCAACCTCAACCGCGCAGAGGGTGCAGAAGAAGAACTGGCCTATGATCGCCTGGTTCTCTCTGCCGGGAGCGAGGCGTTCCAGCCTCCAATTCCCGGTCTCTCGGACTATGGCCACGGCGTAAATGACCGCGACGCTGCAGTGGCCCTCGACGAGCATCTGCGCGCGCTTGCCGCCCGGCCGCCATCGGCAGCGAGGAACACGGTCGTTGTAGTCGGGGGCGGATTCACAGGCCTCGAGGTTGCCACCGAGATGCCTAGCCGGCTCCGCGAAATCCTCGGGGAAGAGGCACCGGTGCGGGTGGTGATCGTCGAGCGGGCGCCCCACGTAGCCTGCGACATGGGCGAGGAACCGAGGCCCTATATCGAGGCGCGGCTCCGCGCACTCGGCATCGAAACGATCGTGGGCTGCGGAATCGTGGGTCTCGACAAAGGGGGCGCAACGCTCGAAAATGGCGAACGGATTGAGACCGAGACAGTGATCTGGTCGGCAGGCATGCGCGCGTCGCCTTTAACCGCTCAATTGCCGGGCGAGCGTGACAATCTTGGCCGCATTCTCGTCGATCCCGACCTCCGTGTCCCAGGCGCCCCTCACATTTTTGCAACCGGCGATACGGCAAAGGCGGTGACCGACGCGCAGGGCCATTTCGCGGTGATGTCGTGCCAGCATGCGCGCCGTCTCGGCGCCTTCGCGGGCCACAACGCCGCCGCCGACCTCTTGGGCGAACCCGCGCTACCCTATGATCAACCCTCCTATGTCGTTTGTCTCGACCTTGGTCCAGGTGATGCCATATTCACGCGCGGATGGTCGCCGCGGTCGGTCGAGATCACGGGCGCCGAGGCGAAGAAGGTCAAGTCCGAGATAAATTGCAGGTGGATATATCCGCCTCGAGCGGACCGCGAAGCAGCATTCCAGAACGCCCTAGAGGCACGCACAGTCGATTTCTAAGGGCCAGGACTTGCGCCGCCGTACCGTTAACGCTCGGCCCGTAGCCGGCGCGCCAATTTATCGCTCTTCAATCCGCGATCGGGAGTCATGATGACCGCTTTTCAATTGCCGCTGGGCACGCCCTTTGGCCCTTTCTCCACCGCGGCCGAGGTGTTGGACGGCACGGACCTCACGGGCAAGAGAGCAATCGTGACAGGTGGAGCTTCCAACCTGGGGCGCGAAACCGTGCGGGCCCTCGCCTCCAAGGGAGCCCGCGTCGTCGTGCCTGCGCGCGATGTCAGCGCCGCCCGTATGGCGTTGCACGGCCTTGAAAATGTCGATGTCGCCAGGATGGACCTGCTTGATCCCTCCTCTGTCGCTGCCTTTGCGTCCAACTTTTCCGGCGGGGGGCAATCGCTCGATATCCTGGTCCTCAGCGCAGGAGTGATGGCGACGCCTCTGTTCCGCGATGCCGCGGGGAGAGAGGGGCAATTCGCGACTAACCACCTGGGACATTTTCACCTTGTGGCTGCGCTGTGGCCGCGGCTTCGGCGCGCACCGGACGGCGCGCGCATTGTCGTCCTGTCATCGCGCGCGCACCAGCTTGGCGGGCTTGATATTGCCGATCTCGATTTCAGGCGCCGCGCCTACGACAAGTGGCTGGCGTACGGCCAGGCCAAGACGGCCAATGCTCTATTTGCTGTCGGACTGGACGCGCGCGGCGCGGGCGAAGACATTCGCGCCTATTCGGTCCATCCAGGCTCGATCCTGGGGCCCCTGGCGCGTCACCTCACCCGCCGCGAAATCGAGCAGTTCGGCGCCGTTCACCCGGACGGCACCGCGGTTGTCGATCCCGCCCGCGACCTGAAAAATTCGCAGCAAGGTTCCGCGACAGCCGTCTGGTGCGCCACCTCCCCCCTGCTGAAAGGGATAGGCGGCGTTTATTGTGAAGACTGCGACATTGCCCCCCTCGCCCCCGATGGCGAGCCCGGTGAGCCCGGCGTGCGGCCGTTTGCGATCGACCCCGAAGTTGCCGAAGCACTTTGGGACGAGAGTGCCCGAATGCTCGATATTCCTGTTCCAGGCCGTTGATGACGCGCCCCGGTCAAGCGCCGAAAAGGCCCCGCTGGCTTTGCGCCTTCGCGGGATCGAGCGACGGAGCTAAAGGCGCCTATGCCGTCGCCGCGCGCGAGCTTGGCCGCCATCTGGCCGAAAATGACATTGGTTTGGTCTACGGCGGCGCGAAAGTCGGTCTTATGGGATCTGTCGCGGATGCCGTCTTGGCTGCCGGCGGCCGGGTCATTGGCGTCATACCGCAGGCGCTGGTTCAAAAAGAGATCGCTCACCCTGGATTGACCGAGCTGCGGATCGTCGCCTCGATGCATGAACGAAAGGCGTTGATGGCGAAGCTGTCCGACGGCTTCATCGCGCTTCCTGGTGGGATCGGGACGCTCGAGGAAATATTCGAAATCTGGACGTGGGCGCAGCTTGGCAGCCATGCAAAGCCATGCGCCCTGCTCAACGTCTCGGGTTTCTACGACGGGTTGCTAGCGTTTCTTGATCATGTCGCGGCGGAGGGATTTCTGAAGCATGCTCATCGCGGCATGCTGGTCCTTGGGGAGGAACCGGAGACGCTCGTTGAGGCCATGCTGCAATATGAGGCGCCTCATGTGAGCAAATGGATCGCAAGGTCGCCAACCTAGCGCCATTGCTCCTTCCAATCAAAATGGGCTGCCCCGCGAAAACATGGCCGGGACGCCATGGCGCGCCCCGGCCCTTGAGGTCAGCTCCGGATGAAAGTCAGCATATCCTGGTTAATGATATCGGCATGGGTTGCCGCCATGCCGTGCGGGTAGCCCTCATAGGCTTTGAGGGCGCCCTTCGCGAGGAGCTTCGCCGCGAGGGGGGCCGAATCGGCGAACGGAACGACCTGGTCATCGGTGCCGTGCAGGACGAGCGTCGGCACGGTGATCCTTTTCAGATCGTCGGTGAAGTCGGTTTCGGAAAAAGCCTTGATACAATCATAATGCGCCTTGGCGCTGCCAGTCATGCCCTGCCGCCACCAGTTCTGGATCAGACCCTGGCTCACCCTCGCACCATCGCGGTTGAACCCGTAAAACGGCCCCGAGGCGACATCGAGGTAGAATTGCGACCGGTTCTCCGCCAGCGCTTGACGGAAGCCGTCGAAAACCTCGACAGGAAGGCCGGCGGGGTTGCTTTCCTTCTTGACCATGACGGGCGGAACGGCGCCGACGAGGATCAGCTTGTCAATCGTCCCTTGCTTGGCGCGGGCGGCGTAACGAGCCGCCTCGCCGCCGCCGGTGGAGTGTCCGATATGTACGGCGCCCTTGAGATCGAGCGAGGCGACGAGCGCCGCAACGTCGGCAGCGTAAGTGTCCATCTCATTGCCAAGGTCGGTTTGCGCCGAGCGTCCGTGCCCGCGCCGGTCGTGTGCGATCACGCGATATCCCTCAGAGAGGAAAAAAAGCAGCTGATTGTCCCACTCGTCGGCCGTGAGCGGCCAACCATGATGGAAGACGAGCGGCTGCGCGTCGCGCGGTCCCCAGTCCTTGAAGTAGATTTGTGCGCCATCGTTCGCGGTTATATAAGTCATGGGATCGGCTCCTTGAGAGGGGTTCGAGGACGTTTCGCAAAGACCCATCGCCGGCCAGCCCAGCCCGCCTGCGAGCGTAGCCGCACCGCCCAGCGCGACAAAGGCCCGGCGGTTGATCAGGAAATCGGGGAACAGGGACATGCGCTCATCCTTTGCGTAAGCCGCTCCCGCAATCGGGGTGTCCGAAACGGAACCGGTCTTAGCTGCGATAGAGATTTCCCGGACCAGCGCGACTATACGATAGCAGCGAGGCGGCTATCCCAAGGTGGGGGCCGGCGCGGGGCTCATCACCAGGGAATTCGCAAGGGGCAGCGTGAAAGTGAAGCACGCGCCCGCCGGCTTGACATTCCGCGCGCGGAGCTGCCCGCCGTGAGCCTCAACGATCGATCGGCAAATGGCGAGACCCATGCCCATGCCGTGCGACCTGGTCGTGAAAAAGGCCTCAAAGACATGCTCCGGATCGTCAAGGCCCGGCCCGGTGTCGGTAATGTCGATACGCACGCGATGGCCTTCAATGGCACCCTCAATTCGCAACCTCCGTTCGTTCTCGGGTGCGGCCGCCATGGCTTCGATCGCGTTACGGGCAAGATTGACGAACAGCTGCTGAATCTGGACGACGTCGATGGCGACGCACGGCAGCCTCGTCAGCCGAACCTCGAGTGCCGTTCGATGCCGCGCAAGGTCTTCGGCCATAATATCCCGGATATTCTCGACCAGGACCGCAAGATCGGCGTCCTCCAGCGTAGCGGGGCCCTTGCTGAACAGCGAACGGATATGGCTGACGATATCGGCGGCTGATTGTGCGTTTCGCGCAATGCGATCGACGATCAGCTGCGCGCGGCCAAGGTTGGGGGGCGAGGCGGCGAGCCAGCGCTGACAGGCCTGGGCATTGGTCATGATCGCCGCAAGCGGCTGATTGACCTCGTGGGCAATCGAGGCGGAAAGCTCGGCCAGGCTAGCCGCTTCTCCCGCCTTGGCGAGCTTGTCCTGGGCGCGCCGCAGTTCGTCCTGCGCCCGAACCTGATCTTCGATGTCGAGACATACGCCATTCCATTGGACGATCGCCCCGTCCGCACCCCGCATGGCGGCGATACGGGTTTCAACCCAGCGATATGCGCCGTCGAACCGCCGCTGCCGATGCGTCAGAGCATAGGGGGTACCGGTTTGGAGCGAGTGCGCAAAGCGCTTCTTCACCCTTTCCTTGTCGTCGGGATGGATAACAGCATCGAGGATGGCCTCGAGCCGCGACATGTCGTGTCTGTCCTTGGCCGAGACGCCGAAGCCGAAAAACGCGCGCAGACGGCGGCTGAAATAAATGGGTTCGCCGGCAGGGTCCATGCACCAGATGAGCGCGGGCGCCGTCTCAACCAGCTCGCGCAGCGAACGTTCGCTCTCCCGCAAGGCGTCGTCGGTCTTGCGGAAGACGTCAATGTCGAAGCCGGTGCCGTACCAACCGGTGATGCGGCCCTCGCTCGTCCGCGCGGGACGGATCGCAAACCGGTGCCACACGAAATCGCCACCTGCCCGCAAGACGCGATACTCATAGTTGAACGGCTGGCCGGACCGCATGCAGCGGCGCAATTCGGCGGCGGCGTCTTCATAATCGGCCGGATGCACGCCATTCTTCCAGCCAAGGTCACCGCCTTCGAGAAAGGATTTGTCGCTCAGCGGGGCATTGAAATCCTCTAGCGTCATTGCGAGCGACGTCTGCGCCATGGGGGTTGCGTACGTGAATCGTCCTTCGGCATCGAAGGCGAAGGCGGACCCGTAGACATCCTCGATGATTTTTGCAGCGCGAACTGCCTCGCCGGTTTCGCCGAGCGATGCCGCCAGCGTCCAGCTGTCGCACGGGTCGTGGACGAGCGGCGGCACGGTGACGCTCGCGGAAGAAGGAGGGACGGCGCGATACTCATGCCAGCCCCAGCCCCCTTTCGCAGTCTTCCGGCGGTAACTGATGAGCTGAACGACGCCGCTCAAAAAGGCGCGCGCGTCCGCCTGTGCGATCGCCGGCCGGTCCTCGGGGTGAATTTCGGCAATCGCCTGGGCCGGGCCGCGCCGGCACCGGAAGAATGCACAAGCCCCGGCGCCGATGCCGAGGCCGGTGAGAAGGCTGAAGGGATCGATCACAGGATGACACGGGCGCGCGGAAGCGCGACGCGAAATTCGGCGCCCCTTTCCGGGTGGTTGGCAGCCGACACCGCGCCGCCGTGCGCAAGCACGATCGACTGGCAGATCGCGAGCCCGATGCCCATTCCCTGGGCCTTCGTCGTGAAGAATCCGTCAAAGATCCGGTCGAGATGCTCAGGGGAGATGCCGGGGCCGCTGTCCTTTATGGTGAAGATCGCGGCGCCCTGCGCGTCGGTCCCGGTTGTCACATGAATTTCGCGGTCGCCTTCGCCGAGCCCGTCTACAGCCTGGATTGCGTTGATCAGCAGGTTGACGATGACCTGCTGAAGCTGGATCGGGTCGCCAACGATCGGCGGAACGCTGCGGGCATAGGCCGTCGTCACTCGAATAGCGCGCTGATCGATCTCGTGCTGGACGAAAGCAAGTCCCTCCCGCACGACATCGCCGAGCGCGAGCGGCACGGATTTGGGCGCTTGCTTGACGGCCATGCCGCGTATGCGCTGGACGATGTCGTCGGCGCGCCGCGCGCTGGCGGCGATGCGCGCCGTGAGCTGCTGGACCTTTTTCATATCGGGCTCGGGGCGGGCAAGCCAGCGCAGGCTCGTCTCCGCATTGGTCATGATAGCGGCGAGCGGCTGGTTGACCTCATGGGCAATCGAGCTGGTGAGCTCACCGAGCGTCGCGATGCGTGCCGCGTGGCTGAAATCGGCCTGGACTTGGCGAAGCTGCGTCTCCATTTGCAGCCGCTCGGTCATATCCTCGAGGCTAAAAATCGTGGTGTCGAGTTCGACGAGCGGTTCGGGATAGGTAACCGAGAAGCGAACGTCGAGTAGACGCCCGTCGAGCGTTCGGACCTTCATGAACTCGCTGTAGTTCTTGCGTCCGCTGAAACGTCCAACCATGACCCGGCGCAGGGACGCCGGGCTCTCTTCGAACAAATAGCCAACAGGGCGGATGAGATCGTGGACATCCCTCCCGCCCACAAGCTCGACCGCACAGCGGTTGACGTCGGTGACGGGGACGCTGCTCGCGGCAAGTTCGACAAGCTCCGGATGATCGTCGAGATAATGGTCGAAGTCGGTGACACCGCCTGCGCGCAGCGCAGTATAGATTTTTCCCATGTGGCTAGCATCAACCTGCCACAGCGCCACCGGCATATAATGGACAAGCTTGCGGTAGCGCGCCTCGCTGGCCCGCAGAAAAAGATAAGAGCGATCGTCGTCCGCGACTCCGTCGACGGTGAGGAACAAATGCCCAGGTCGATGCGACCCGGCCCGCCATGCGGTTACGAGCGGATCGCGCAATATCCCGTCGGAGGCCAGCCGTCGCTGGAAGCGTTCGCCTTGGCCGCCCTCAAGCGTCTCCACGATAAGATCTGCAAGGATTGCCCGGCTCGCGACCGGCCAGAAGGATGCAACCGGCTGTCCTGCCATGACCGCCCTTCCCCGGTTGCCCCCGACGAGCCGTGCCGTCCGTTCATTGACCTCGACGATCTGCGCCGTTTCGACAAGGCGGCGGTAGAGATCGTCACGCTCCCCGTTCCGAGGGCGTCCCTTCCGAGCAGCGATGAGCAAAAGAATATCGGCGGCGGGCTCAAGGTCGATTTCCCAGCTTGCGGCCATCGCACCTTCGGGCGCTGAGCCTTCCGATATATTCAACGCGGGAGTATCAGGCACCATACGCGCATATTCGATGACGTCACGGACCGCTCCCGCATCGTCGTAGCGCAGGTGCCGGCGGGCTTCGGCAATGCGCATGTCACCGTCGCGCGACATGCGGCGTATAAATCCCGCCCACGCGCCCTCCTGCATCAACTGCGACCAGGCGCGGGCTTCGTCGTCCGGCATTTCTGCCAGATGCGCGATTTCCACTCCGCACACTGCCATGGCGGGCCAGCCGAAAAGGCGTTCGGCGGCGGGGTTCCAGTAGCTCACCGTTCCCCGAGGATCGAGAATGACGATGCTGTCCGATGCAAATTCGGCGACCCCGGTTGCGTCCGGCGATGGGGAATGGCGCCCCGCCGAACTCATCGATCCGAATCCGTACCCGGTTTTTTCATCGCCGCCGCCAGCGCGCCGAGCAGGCGTTCGTCGGTCACGGGCTTTGCAAGCCATGCACTGATGCCAAGCGCGATCGCTTTCGCCCGGATGGATGCGTCGAGTACCGACGAGAGCACCACGACGGGCAAGGGCGCGCGCTCCCGGCGGAGCTGCTCGATCAGCTCGATCCCGGTCATTCCCGGCATGCGGATATCGGTGACGAGACAATCAAAGCGCCTGGATGCGCGCATCGTCAAAAAGTCCGCCGCGCTTTGGAAGCACTGGCAGGCGAATCCGGAGACCATCAGGAGGTCGCCCAGGGCTTCGCGGACAGCCTCGTCATCGTCAACGATTGCGACGGTCGGCAAATGGGGCAAGCGGCGACATCCTCTTTTTCGCCGCCTGGGCGGCCAATGGGGTTAATGTCGCGCAGCTTGTAACCCATTATAACCATACCAAAGTCTAGGCAGCGACGGGTTCACGCACCTCCGCAGGCAGTTTTTCCCAAGCGCGGATCAGTTCGCCGACCGACGCCGCCTGCATTTTGCGCATCACGTTGCTGCGATGAAGTTTTACGGTAATTTCGGTAATTCCAAGGTCGTAGGCGATCTGCTTGTTGAGCCGCCCGAGAGCCACCTCGCGCATCACCTGCGCCTCGCGGGGCGTCAGCGTCGCATGACGTTCGACCTGTTCCTGAACGATCCGGGCGTTCGCCCGCTCCGCGATATCGCGCTCAATTCCCGCTGTTACCGCGTCGAGCAACGTCTGATCGCGCACCGGTTTCGTGAGAAAATCGACCGCACCGGCCTTCATCGCCTGCACCGACATCGGAATGTCGCCGTGCCCGGTTAAAAAGACGATCGGTTTCGAAATCCCGGCCGATGCGAGATGCTGTTGGAGGTCCAGGCCGCTTGAGCCTGGCATGCGCACGTCCAGAACCAAGCAACCCGCACGATCAAGCAGCGGCGAGTCGATCAACTCGCGGGTAGAAGCGCAGCATTCCGCTTCGATTCCGACCGACAGCATCAGCTCGCTGATTGCCGTGCGAACATCCTCATCGTCGTCAACGATGAAGACAAGCGGGCTTTCCCTCGCCTCTGTGACCGGGCTGATCATCATGCGCTCCTCCTCTGCCCTGGCGTCCGCCGAGCCGAGATCCGCTGCTCGAACCAATCCCTGCTCTCCTCCCCGAAGGTCGGAGGAGCCTTGCGGTCGACCCGCGCGCCGATATCGGCCAGCGTCTCACTCGCCAGCGCGTCGCGCATGGCTTTTTCTGCTTTGAGCATGACCGCGTGGATCGAACAGACGCCGCGAGTGGCCCATTCGGGGGCGTTCCCATCGAAAAGCGGGCACCGGGTCCGAATTTCCTGGCATTCGAAAAGCGGTTTGCGCCCTTCGATCGCATCCACCAACTGAAGAACGCTGATCGCCTCGGGGGCGCGCGCAAGCCGGTATCCGCCACGAACACCTTCGGCCGCCACCACGATCCCGGCCTTTTCGAGCTTGGCGAAGATCTTCGCCGCAAATGTCGGTGACACTCCCTGAAATGTAGCAAGGTCGCGGGCGCTCCGCGGAACCTCGCCGGCGTCAATGAGGCCGAGAAGGCAATGAAGGCCATATTCCACGCTGGCGGTTAGATGAGCCATAACGCGGACTATATTAGTCCGCGTTATTTGGGGCAAGGCATTTCTGCCTCGCCCCGCTGAGCGCCTGACCGGCCGGTCGTTGCCCGCGCGCCGCATTGGCCTCCTTAGAAGTGCCAAGCGAGGCCGGCCAGGACCTGGTGCCGTTCCCATTTGGCACCGCCACCGCCGAGATCGGAGTATCGATATTCGACGCGAGCCGAGACCCGGTCGGTGATCGCGCGCTCGACACCGCCGCCGACCGACCAGCCGTCGATATTGTCCTTGCCCTTGCGCGGCCCCTCCAGGTCGAGAATTCGAACGGAAGTCCGGAGATTTTCATAGCCGCCGCGCGCGTAGACGAGCGTCTTGTCGGTAACCAGATATCCGGCACGAAGACCGAGATCGAAACCATATTCGGGATTAATAGCGGCGGAGCTGTCCTTTTGTGACCGTGCCAGCCCGTCATCAAAACCAAAATTGACCGCCCCTTCGGCGGACAGCACGACCTTGGCAGCGGGCTGAATATTGTAGCCGAAGAAGATGCCCGCGGTCGCGGCATCGCGCTGATCGTTGATGACCGCGGCGCCAAGGTCGGTCTCGACCGAGCCGAGCTTGTTCTGGGACCAGCCGGCCTGCGCGCCTACATAGGGGCCTTCAAAGGTCTGGGCAGCAGCCGGGGCAGCGAGGGCGGCGCTCAACACTGCGCCAAGGGGGAGGGCAAGGTATTTCACGGGGCATTCATCCTTCTGTTCATGAGAAATGGGCGCGCGCGGAGCGGGGGGACGGGGGGAAGCCCGCGCGCGCCCGGGGTCAGGCCGCTTTCTGCCGGGGAGGCAGGAAGTTGCCATCGATGCCGCCCGGCCAGGGCGTCACCGTTTCACCGGCGACCATCCAGGTGCCGGAATCTTTGCGAAGCCGAAGCTCGTACATCGCTGCGGGCGCGTCAGAACTCATGCGGCGATAGAGAATCGCCGTCGCATGATCGCCTTGTTGTTCGACGTGGAGGACGCGGTGCTCGGTCGAGAGCGGCGCTTCGCCGGCGTCGCGTCGCGCCCGGAATTCGGCGATGGAGTCGTCGCGGTGCACGCGCGTCACTTCACCGTTGCTGCCCAGGACCAGGAAGCTCTGATCTGCCGTATAAAGCTTCTCCATGCCCTCGATGTCATAAGCGCTTCCGACATGGACGACGTCGTGGATGAGCGCGGCAATGGCGGGGTCGATATATGTGTTGGTCATTTCAAGATCCTTGGATGGAGGGAGAGATCACAGCAGCGCCATGCCGCCGTCGACGCGCAGGTTGATTCCGGTGACGAAGCTGCTGGCATCGGAGGCAAGAAAGAGCGCTGCGCGGGCGAGTTCGATCGGCTGACCGAGGCGACCGAGGGGGATGGCGTTTGCCATCATGTCAATAAAGCCGCCGCGGTCCTCGGGTGCGACGCCGAGCTTGCCGAGAATTTCGGTCTCGGTCGGCCCGGGGCTCAGCATGTTCACCCGGATACGCCGCGATTTGAATTCCAGCGCCCAGCTCCGCGCAAAGGCACCGATTGCGGCCTTGCTGCCCGCATAAACCGCGTGGCCCTCGAGCACTTTTTCACTCGCGAGTGAGCCCACAAGGATAACCGAGCCGCCATCCTGGAGAACGGGCCCGATGGCCTGCACGCCGAAAAAAGCACCCCGCGCGTTGATGCCGAACTGCGTATCATACTCGGCCTCGGAAACCTCGGCCGACGGCGCGATCGTGTTCACGCCTGCATTCGCCATATAGATGTCCGCGCCGCCGAAGCGTTCGCGCACGATTTCCGCGACGTGAAGATGATGTGCCGGGTCAGCGACATCGCCTTGGACGATTATAGCGGCGGGCCCGATGTCGCGGGCGGCGGCCTCGAGCGCGTCACGGCGCCGGCCGGTTATGACCAGCTGCGCGCCTTCGCTCGCAAACAGACGCGCGCTCGCAAGCCCGATGCCGCTGCTGGCGCCGGTAATCACGGCGACCTTACCAGTTAAATTCGTCATAATTCACCTCTGCTGTGGGAGACAGGGGAGAATCTGGCTTTTCTCATTTGGAAAATTAGTATGGACAAAGGCACATCATTTTTTCCAAAAGCTATTGAATGATCGGCGGAAGCGAACCCTCGTCCACTCTTCACGCCTTCGTCCGCACGGTGGAGGCAGGATCGTTCAGCGCTGCAGCGCGTCTCGCCGGGACGACCCCGTCGGCGGTGTCGAAGAGCGTCGAGCGGCTCGAACAGCGTCTGGGAGCGAAGCTCTTCTTGCGTTCGACCCGCTCGCTTGCGCTTACTGTTGAAGGCGCCGCTTATTACGAGCGCGTTGCGCCCTTGCTGCGCGCGCTCGACGATGCCGGCGACGTGCTGAGCGGCGCCGAAAGCGCAAGAGGGAGGCTTCGCGTCAGCTTGCCGGGGGTGCTGGGGCCTGTTCTGGTCAATGCGATCACGCGCGAGTTCATACCGCAGCATCCCGACCTGAAGATCGAGTTGAGTATAACCGACCGTCATGTCGACCTGATCCGGGAAGGCTATGACGTGGCGCTGCGTATCGGCGAGGTGCACGATGTCGACTGGATCGTCCGCCGACTTGCGATCCTGCCGCTTGTTCTCGTCGCGGCGAGCGAATGGCTTACCCGGATTGGGGCGCCCGTGACGCGCGAAGCGCTGGGTGCCTTGCCGCATATTCGCTACCGCTATGGTGCACGCGCCTACCCCATCCGTTTCGCCGACGGCAGCGAGCTGCATCCCGAGGGCATTCTCGATACGGATTCGGGACAGGCCATGCGGATCGCGGCGCTCAGCGGCATCGGCGTAGCGCAGCTTCTCCGCCTTTCGGTTATCGATGACATCGCCGCGGGCCGCCTTGTCGAGCTGTTGCCGCAAGACCCTCTCGAACGCGCTCCGGTCCAGGCGCTCCATGCGTTCGGCCGTCTTGCTCCACTGCGAGTCCAGTTGTTCACGGATTTTCTTGGCCGGACACTCGCTCCGCACTCGATCTGAGTAGCGCGTGACCGATTGAAAGGCGGGTTTCACCTCCTCGCGCATGGCAAACCTTTCTCGCGGGGGATGCGTCGCCGGGTCGGCGAGTGGGGGCGCGTGTCCGCGCAATCTTGCGGCTACGCGCCCCGGGGGGGAGCGCCCGTGATCGGCGATCAGAAATCCCAGAAAGCCGCAACCCAGCGAAATGCCTCGCCATCGGCGGCGACACGCCCGACCGATGGGAAGGGCAAATGGGTCGCCACCAGATATTCACCGCTCGCCGCTGCATCCTCCAAAAGGCGGACCCGCACGCGAACCGATTCCTCGGGGTCGTGCTCGAAGCCATTGTGCCAGTCAGGGTGGTCAAACCCGACGGGGAAAAGGGCATCGCCAGCAAAGGTCAGGCGTTCGCCCGCCGACGACACATGTACGACGCAGTGGCCGGGTGTGTGTCCGCCCGTCAGCCGGGCGGTCACGCCGGGCGCGATTTCCTTTTCTTCATCAAAAATCTGCAGGTTCGCACTGTAGGTCTCGATGAATTGTGCGGCGGTCCTGCGCAGCACCGCTGGAACCGGGTTCGGCATCGCAGTCTGTTCGAAGTCGGGCGTACGCCAGAAGGCAACCTCCGCCGCGGTGACATGGATCCGAACGTCAGGGCGCAGACGCTTCCGCACGTCCTCGACCAGGAGTCCCCCGACATGATCCATGTGCATGTGGGTGATGACGATGTCGGTGACCGATGCGAGGTCAATCCCCGCGGCCTGCAACCGTTTCGGGAACTGACCCGCCCGCGGGAAGCCGGGGAATTGCCCGCCGAGTCCTGCATCAACGAGAATGGTCTTGTCGCCGCTACGAAGGACAAGAACATTGAGGGCCCAGTCGAACATGTCCGGTCCGACAAACATGTCCTTGAACCACTGTGCGCGGACCGCAGGATCCACATTTGTGGCCATCGTTTCGGTCGGCAGCGGCAGTACGCCGTCGCTGACAACGAGCACATCGATGTCGCCAACGC
The DNA here is from genome assembly GCA_044508875.1 of Sphingomonadales bacterium. Taxonomy (GTDB): domain Bacteria; phylum Pseudomonadota; class Alphaproteobacteria; order Sphingomonadales; family Sphingomonadaceae; genus Sphingopyxis; species Sphingopyxis flava_A. The sequence goes on from JBIQHE010000013.1 coordinate 19,925, forward strand.
GCAGGGCGTAACGCGATGGAACCAGCTCCTCAAAGCCCGCCCTGTCGGACGTTCCAATAATATCCTGTTTCATGTGTTGATCCTCCTGAAGGCCGCGCAATTACGACGTCCAACAAGCTAGGAGGGCGCTTCCCTAGGATCGATTGGGCCGAGGCATCGCCTGGGCCATACCTAGGGACAGGACAGAACGCTGATTGCGGTAGGTGTCCCCGGGCCGAAGGTCAGTGACGCGAGGGAACGAGTAATCGTCTTTCGGCGGCCGGCTGTTTGCCGATGACAGCGGCGGCAGCCGATCGTCACACTGCTCGGCCGCCGCGCGCCGCAGGTCGCGGCAATTCTTCGTTTGAACTCTATGCCGGCACCTCGATGCCTGGCGGTTGCGCCACGCCTCGTGAAAGCGTCGGGCGCGCGAGTCTACGCAGACACAGACACCGGCTCTTCGGGGCGGCCAGCCTGGTTGACCGAGCTCGCAGTGGCTTGGCCGGGGGTCGCAAGGCGTCCCCGGCGAACTAAACGGCCCGGCAGGGCACCGGTCGCCTTGCCGCCCAGATATGTGATCTCGCCCGATACGATGGTGGCGGCGTAGCCATCGGCCTTCTGGTGCATCCGCCTGCCACCGGCAGGAAGGTCGTAAGATACTTGCGGTACATGAAGCCGAAGCGCGTCAAGATCGATCACGTTCATGTCGGCTTTCCAGCCTTCCGCGATCCGCCCCCGGTCGGTCAACCCGACCGCTGCAGCTGGCTTGCTTGTTAGTTCAGCGATGGCTTTTGGGAGTGGGATTCTTTCCTCTTCCGCGGCGTCGCGCGCCCAGCGCTGAAGCAGAAAAGTCGGAAAGCTCGCGTCGCAGATAAGGCCATAGTGCGCCCCGCCGTCGGCCAGGCCCATCACCGTGTTCGGGTGACCGAGCATCGAGCGTACATTGGCGAGTGAGCCTCCGGAATAATTCGCCGCGGGAAGATAGAAAACCGCTTTGCCTTCCCCCTCCAGGAGGCGGTCATAACTATATTCTTCGAGCGATTGGCCAGCAGCCCGTGCCATTTCTTCCATTCGGTCGCTGCGCGCCGGTTCGTAATGGGGATTCTCGCCCCAAGAACATGCTGCCCGGAAGGCGGCGACCAAGTTCAAGGTCACGGGGTTGCTGTCGGAGGGTTCCTCGCCAAGCAACCGGGTACGAAACGCAGGATCGCGCATAATCGCCACTCGCTCGGCGAGCGGGAGATGCGCGATCGCCCGGTAGCTGGGGTGACAGGAGAAAAGATGCAGGCTGAGATCAAGCCCGAAAAACATGCCGACTGGCCGCGGCGCAACCTGTCCCCGCATTTCGAGGCCATCCTTCGCCGCTAATTCGAGACCCTCCAGCATGTGCCTCCAACCTCCGCCAGGCTGACCGGCGACATCCAGGAGCGTGAAGGACAACGGCCGACGCCCATGCTCGGCAATCCGCCGCAGCAATTCGAATTCCCGCGATGCGTCTCCGTCGGGCGCGGGTATGATCTGGAACACCCCTCCTTCGGCATCGACCAAGCCATCCATCAGCGCGCATAGCTCTTCGAGTTCTGAATGAAGGCTGGGAGCGAGCGCTCCTTCCTTCGTGCGATGCATCATGTTGCGCGATGTCGTGACCCCGAATGCGCCGGCGCTGATCGCCTCGGCGACGATCGCGCGCATCGTCTTCAAGTCGTCGGCAGAGGGCGCCTCCCGCCGCAGCGCGCGCTCGCCCATCACGAATATCCGAACGGCGGAATGGGGTAGCTGCGCAGCGATATCGACATCGAGATGCCTCGCCTCGAGAGCATCGAGGTATCCGGGGAAGCTTTCCCAGTTCCATGGCAAGCCATCGGTCATCACGACTTCGGGAATATCCTCCACGCCCTCCATGAGCTCGACCAGCATCTGGCGTTGGTGCGGGCGACACGGTGCGAAGCCGACGCCGCAGTTGCCCATCACGACGGTCGTGACCCCATGTTCGCACGAGGGAGCGAGTCGGTTTTCCCATGTCACTTGCCCGTCGTAGTGCGTGTGGATGTCCACAAATCCGGGAGTAACAATCTTGCCGCGTGCATCTATTTCCTGTGCACCCCTGCCGGAGATATCTCCAATGGCGGCTACGAACCCTTCCCGGACGCCGACGTCCGCAATCACCGGCTCATTCGCGAGGCCGTCAAAAACGGCACCACCACGAATTACGATATCATAGTCGGACATCGGCCTCTCCTATCGTTGTTGCTCGAGATGCTCTCTGACACCTTGGATATGGGCTCTGCAGAGCTCCCCGGCCCGTCGCTCATCACCCGCAAGGACGGCTCCGGAAATCGCACCAAGTTCGCGCGCGTGACGACGCCAGATAGCCGCGAACCCGAACTGCGCCCGAAGCACATGGACGCGGACCTGCGAAATCAGGCGCGCAAGCTCGGGATTTCCCGACACCTCGCCAATCGCCCCGAAAAAACGGCGCCGAGCCGCGACGAAGGCAGGATTCCCACCTGCAGAAAGCGCTTCCTCGAATTCTTCAGCTATTTCCGGAAGAGGGTCCGGCGACGCGCCCGCAGCGATATTGCGCGCTGCGCTCCGAGCCGCGAGATCGAACAGTATCTCGGTGACCTCGAGGGTCTTGATACCCTCATCAACATCGAGACGTGCGATCGCGGCACCCCGATTGGGCGTAATCTCGACTACCCCCCGCCCCGCCAATTCCTGGAGAGCGATGCGAACGGGCTGCCGTCCCGCCCCAAAACGAAGGCAAAGATCCGCTTCGACAAGCCGCTGTCCAGGAAGAATCTCCCCGAGCTCCAGACCCGACAAAATGCCGTGCGCAACGAAGCGGGCGATTTCGATTTGACTGGCTTCGCAACCAGGACATTCGTGAGATCGACGTATTCAACGACCGGTCGAATCCCGAATTCAGCGGCATTCACATCTTCCACAAGCTCGCGCCGCTCTCTGAGACGCTTTGGGCGCTTACGAACACTCCCGGGACCTGCTGTTGGCTGGGGCGGCAGGATTCGAACCTGCGCATGGCGGTACCAAAAACCGCTGCCTTACCGCTTGGCTACGCCCCAACTGCCGGTGCGAGCGCGTCTATAGCGGCTTGCAGGTGATTGGCAAGGCGGCGTTAGAGGCGCGTAACCCACCCATAGGGATCAGGAGCCTGGCCGCGCTGGATGGCGACCAGCTTGTCCTTGAGCATCGCTGTAACCTGCCCCGGCCCACCCGCTCCGATGGTGAAGCTCGCGTCGCCGCGCGTCACCTTGCCGACGGGCGTCACCACTGCTGCCGTGCCGCAGGCAAAGCTTTCGGTGAGGCGGCCGCTCTCGGCATCAGCCTGCCACTGGTCGATCGCATAACGCTCCTCGCGCACCACCAATCCGGCGTCCTTGGCGAGGGTGATGATCGCATCGCGCGTGATCCCGGGCAGGATCGTCCCGGTCAGCGGCGGAGTGACGAGGCTCCCATCTTCGAACACGAAAAACATGTTCATGCCGCCCAGCTCCTCGATCCAGCGATTCTCGGCGGCGTCGAGGAAGACCACTTGGTCGTGCCCTTTCGCGATCGCTTCGCTCTGCGCAACAAGGCTCGCGGCGTAGTTGCCGCCGCATTTGGCAGCACCCGTCCCGCCGGGCGCCGCGCGGGTGTAATCTTCCGAAACCCACAAGGATACGGCCGGGGCACCCGACTTGAAGTAATTGCCAACGGGCGAGGCGATGACGAGAAAATGATATTCGGCCGCGGGCTTCACCCCCAGGAACACCTCGCTCGCATACATGAAGGGACGCAAATAGAGCGCGCCGCCCGCGACCTGGGGGAACCAGTTCGCATCGACGCGGACGATTTCCTTAACCGCTGCAAGAAAGAGCTCCTCGGGTAGTTCGGCCATCGCCATGCGGCGGGCGCTTGCATTGAAGCGTGCGGCATTGGCCTCGGCCCGAAAAAGCGCCATCGATCCGTCGTCGAGACGATAGGCCTTCAGCCCCTCGAAAATCTCCTGCGCATAATGGAGGACCGCGGTCGCGGGGTCGAGCGACAGCGGCCCCCGCGGCATCACCTGCGCATCGTGCCACCCCTTCGTCTCGCTGTAACGGATGGAGACCATATGGTCGGTGAAGACGCGTCCGAACGCCGGGTCGGCAATCGCCGCCGCGCGGACATCATCCGCGACAGGAGCGGGATGCGGCAGATGGGCGAAGGCGAGAGCGGACATGGACCAAAAACCTCGTGACAGGGTTGCGAGTCAGGATCGACAGGTGCGCGCCTCTTGCCAAAGCCCGGCGCCCGGCGCAACGGTAGTGGCCATGCACGATGAAAATTTTCTTTCACAAGTTCCCGCTGCCTCTGCCCTTTTCTTGCGCGAAGAAGAAGTACGCCGGGGCATCGAATATCTGTTTTTTGCGCATGGTGCGCTCTGGCGGGCGATCGATACGCGGCTCGCCGAGAAGGAACTGGGGCGCGCGCATTACCGCGCGCTCTATTTCATCGCGCGCCAACCCGGCCTTACGATTTCCGACCTCCTCGGTCTCCTCGGCATCACGAAGCAATCGCTGGGACGCGTGATAAAGGATCTGGATGCGCGCGCCTTGCTGACCACGCGCCCGGGCAATCGTGACCGGCGGCAAAAGGAACTGCGGCTGACCCCCGAAGGACGCGCGCTCGAAAGCGCGATCTTCTCGCAGCTCCGCGACACGATGAGCCGCGCATACACCCACGCCGGTCAAGCCGCGGTCACGGGCTTCTGGCAGGTCAGCGAGGCGCTGTTACCGCCGCGCGAGCGGGGCCGGGTCGCGCGGCTCGGCCGCCCTCCCGATTGAAGGGCTAGCTCTCGCCGCGCGCGAGATCGGAGAGCTCCCGGCCGCGGTCGCGCGCCGCGCGCAGGACGTTGGTCATCAGCGCGACGAGCTGCCCGTCGGCATCGAGCACGTCGAGCCCGGCCTGGGTCGTGCCGCCCTGGCTCGCGACCTGGGAGACCAGGGCACCGGGCTTCTCGCCGCTCGCTTCGAGAAGGGCGGTCGCGCCATCGAAGGTCGCGGCGGCGAGTTTCAGCGCGTCTTCGGCTGAAAGACCGAGCCGCTCGCCCGCGGCCGCATAGGCCTCGATCAACCGGAGGACGAAGGCCGGCCCGCTGCCTGTAAAGGCTGTGACAAGATCCATCGTCGTGTCGTCGGCGAGCGGGACGATGGTGCCGAGCGGTTCGAGAAGCGACGTCACTGCCGCCTCGTCGGCGGCGCCCGCGCTGGCGACCGCCGAAACGCCGGCGCCGATACGCGCAGCGAGGTTCGGGAGGATGCGAACCTGTGCCTTCGCCTCGGGGAAGCGCACCGCGAGGTCCGCGAGCGACACCCCAGCGAGGATGGAAAGCAGGTGCGTATCGCCGGCTGCGACGGTAGAAAGCTCGCCTGCAACATCGCCCAGTTGCTGGGGCTTCATGCCAAGCATCACCCATTCGGCCGCTCCGTCGGCCGCGAGCCAGTCGCCCACCGATGCGAAGTGCGCAATGCCCTCGCGCGGGGCGGCGAAGGGATCGACTATCGCAACCTTCGCGGGGTCGAGCCCCGCGCCCAGCCAGCGATCGAGCATGGCCCCAGCCATGTTCCCGCAACCCACCAGCAGCAGCCGGCCGGCAAAATTCCCCAAAGTCTTCGTCATGGTCCCTGGCCTTCTTCTCTGGTCGTTATCTGCCTAGCGGCAACTATTTTCCGGCCCCGACAGAAGGTCGAGGCAGCGCCCGTCGATCTTGCTCATGTCGACTGGCAGGCCGATCTGCGCCGCGAGTGTCGGCAGGATGTCCACCGTCATCACCGCATTGGGCTGCTCGAAACCTGCCAGTCCCTTGCGCCAGAACAGCATCGGTACGCGACGGTCATAATCCCATACCGAGCCATGGGTCGCGACATAGCCGATACCCGGTTCCGGAATCGGCGTGACGCGCGGTTTGAGGGCAATGATGAAATCCCCCGAACGCTCCGGATTGTGGGACGCCCGCAGCTTGTCCATCAGGGTCCACGCATCGGCCGGCCGCCGCGAGATCGGATGCGCGGCGAGCTCGTCGGCCGTGACCACCGCCTCGACCTGGGGATGCGCGCGGAGACGCGGCAGAATCTCAGCGAGCGCGGCCTTTCGCTGGGCCGGCGTCAGCGCCTTGGAGAGATAATAGTCGCCGCCGTCGCCATACAGCAGCGGCTCGGGCAGGCGGAGCTTCTCGGCAACGGCTCTGCCGATCTGTTCGGGGTCAAGAGCGGGATCGAGACGCTGCGCATCGGGCCAGGCGTTCTGGCGGTTACGCTCGGGAAGATCGTGCCCGCCATGATCGGCCGTGAGCGCGACAAGATAATCGACGCCCGTCGCATCGAGCCGCGCGAAGAAATCGCCAAGCTCACGGTCGAGCGCCAGCATCTGGAGGCACATTTCGGTGCCCTCGGTCCCGGTTCCATGGCCGATATAGTCGGTCGCCGAGAGCCCGACGATCAAGAGATCGGTGCTGTCCCCCTCGCCCATCTTGCGCGCCTGTCGCAGCGCGGCAGCGGCCGCCAGCACCGCGCCGTCGGCCTGCGGCGACGCACGAAAGGCACGGAAATCGCCGCCCTCGCGTACGAAGCGTCCGGTTCCGACACTGCCGCCCTTGCCGCCATCGAGCGCGATGGCAATGTCGTGCGCGGCGCAATCTGCGGGCAGCGTCAGGCCAGGATCGGGCGCGGCAATGGCGGCGGCGATCGCCGCGCTCGCCTGCTGCGCGACGGGCGACAGGCTGCGCCCCCGATAGCTGGCGAGCCCGGTGGGTGCGAGCCACATCAGCTCATCTGCCTTGTGTCCGCCCATCATGATCGCGGAGCGGTCCTTACCCGACACCGACACAACTTGCGTTCGCGGGTCGCGGTCCTTCATCAAGTCGCCAAGCGTCGGCACGAGAAGATGCTTCGCCGACGGCGCATATTGCCCCGCCTTCGACGACGTGCCAGGCACCGTCTCATCCTCGGCGCAATAAAGGCGCTTGTCCTCGCGCGCCGCCGAGAGGTCGAAGAAATTATTCCCCACGATACCGGTGTGGGCAGGATGGTTGCCGGTCAGGATCGTCGAATGGCCGGGGCAAGTTTCGGTCGCGCCGTGCGCCTGATAGCCCGAGGGAAAGACTGCGCCCGAGGCGAGCCGCGCGAGGCCGCCCGTGAAGTGGCTCCGATATTCAGCAAAGAGGTCGGCGGAGAATTGGTCGACGGCGATCATGACGATCAGCTTGGGCGGCGGCGTTGCCGCTGTAACCTTTTGCACCGGCGCCGCCGAATCCTGCGCGATGCCAGCGGCGGGGCCGGAAAAGCAGAGCACGGCAGCAAGGGCGGCAGTCCAAAATTTCGCTTTCACAGGCGTCTTCTCCATTCTGGTCGTCGGCGCGGGCTGTCCTCTCGGCGAAAGCCGCCTATATGGCAAGCCTCGAACGACAGGCAGACGCGGGGAAGGCATGGATCGGCGAAGCGACGACTTTGAAACAGCCTTGTGGCGCGCCGCGCTCACCTTCGTGATGCTCGCGCTACTCGCGCTCGCCCCTACCCGCGCGCAACCCACCCATATCCAGCCCAAACTCGTCGCCGAATCGGCCGCTCCCGTTCCCGGCGGATCCACCACGATCGCGCTGACCATGGCGCCGGAAAAGGGCTGGCACGGCTATTGGTCGAACGGGGGCGACGCCGGTTTCGGGCTGGAGGTGAAGTGGAACGCTCCCGAAGGCGTGACAGTGGGCGCCTTCCGTTACCCGGTTCCCACCGCGCTCGTCCTCTTTGGGATGATGAACCATGTCTATGAGCATCCCTACGCGCTGCTCGCCGATGTGCATGTCGACCGATCCGTCGCGCCCGGTGCCGACTTGACGCTATCGGGCATCGCCAATTGGCTAGCCTGCACTGACAAGGTGTGCGTTCCTGAAAAGGCGGTAATCTCGGTCGCGCTGAAGGCAGGCGACGGGGCCGCTTCTCCTCGCGAGCGCGAGCGGTTCGACGCATGGCGGGCCAAGCTCCCGCAACCGCTCGACCGCGCCGGGAGCTGGGAGCGGGCTGGGGGCAAGCTGCGCCTCGGCGTGCCGCTCCCCAAGGACACCGCGCTCAATGCTCCGCACCTGTTCCTCGCGACGCCAGAGCTGGCCGATTATGCAGCGCCCCAGGTGTTCAGCCGCAGCGGCGACTGGGTCGTCATTGAAACGGCCGCCAAGGGCGATGCGTCGGGCGTGGCCGAGGGCTTGCTCAAGCTTTCCGATGGCCGCGGTCTCGATGTGCGGTTCGAACCTTCCCCGGTGCGCGCCGCAGGCGCCCCGATCGAGACGGGGGCCGGCACGATCGATGCCGGCCTATTCTGGGCGGCGCTCGGCGGCGCGATCCTCGGCGGGCTCATCCTGAACCTGATGCCCTGCGTCTTTCCGATCCTCAGCCTCAAGGCCCTGAGCCTCGCCCGGTCGGGGGGCGATACGCGCACGGCAAAGGTCGAGGCACTGGCCTATACGGCAGGCGCGGTGATGACCGCGCTGCTGCTCGGCGGGGCATTGCTCGCGCTCCGCGCCGCGGGCGAACAGGTCGGCTGGGCTTTCCAGCTGCAGCATCCCGTCAGCGTACTGCTTCTGCTGATGCTCGCGCTGGCGATCACGCTCAACCTGCTTGGTGCCTATGAACTTCCATCCTTTGGCGGCGGGCAGACGCTCGCAGAAAAAGGCGGCGCGGCGGGGGGATTTTGGACCGGCGCGCTCGCGGCCTTTGTTGCAACGCCGTGCAGCGGACCTCTCTTGGGTGCAGCGCTCGGCGCGACGCTGGTGCTGCCAGCCTGGGCGGCGCTGCCGATCTTTGGCGGCCTGGGCCTCGGGCTTGCCCTGCCCTTCCTCGCCGTCGGCTTTGTGCCAGCGCTTCGGAACCGGCTGCCGCGGCCCGGGGGCTGGATGGGCCGTTTCCGCAAGTGGATGGCGCTGCCAATGGGGCTCACCGCGCTGGGATTGGCTTGGCTTCTGTGGCGTCAAGCCGGCGCTGCGGGGGGGTGGGCCGCGCTCGGCGCGGTGGTTTGGACAACGCTCCTGCTGCGCTTCGTCGGTGATCGTCAAAGAGGAAAAAGCTCAGGCTGGTTCGTTCTGCTTTTGCTGGCCGGGCTGATCGTCTCGACCTCCATCAATGCAGGGAAATTGACACGCCAGACGCGCGGCGCGGCGGTGAGCGTTCAATCCGCTAGCACATTCTCGCCCGCAGCGCTCGCCGACGCGCGCGCGCGCGGCAAGCCCGTCTTCGTCTATTTTACCGCCGACTGGTGCCTGTCGTGCAAGGCAAATGAAGCGGGAGCGATCAACCGCGATGCGGTGCAAGAGGCATTCAAGAAAAAGGGGGTCATAACTCTCGTCGGCGACTGGACCAATGGCGATCCTGTCATCACGCGGAAACTTGGCGAGCATGGACGCAACAGCGTACCCCTTTATCTTTGGTATGCGCCGGGCGCCGAGGCGCCTCTTGTCCTTCCGCAGATCCTGACCCCGGGAACGTTGACCGACCTGGTGAACAGCTGATGGCAAAGCAGCGCGCCGACCAGCTTCTCGTCGATCGCGGCCTTGCCGAAAGCCGGACGCGCGCGCAGGCGTTGATTCTTGCGGGGCTCGCCTTCGTCGGCGACCGCAAGATCGAAAAGGCCGGTCAGCAAGTCGCCGCGGACGCCGACATCAGCGTCAAGGGCCGCGACCACCCGTGGGTATCGCGCGGCGGTATCAAGCTTGACCATGCGCTCACGCATCTTGGCTGGGACGTCTCCGGCGCCGTCGCGATCGACGTGGGATCCTCGACCGGGGGTTTCACCGACGTGCTGCTGAGCCGCGGTGCGGCGCGGGTCTATGCCGTTGATTCGGGCACCAATCAGCTTGCATGGAAGCTGCGGCAGGATGACCGCGTCATCGTCCATGAACAGACGAGCGCGCGTATTCTGACCGCGAACCATATCGCGGAGCCCGTCGACCTCATCGTCTGCGACGCGAGCTTTATCGCCCTCGCCAAGGTGCTGCCGGTGCCCATGTCCTTTGCCCGCAGGGGCGCGCGGCTCGTTGCGCTGATCAAGCCGCAGTTCGAAGCCGAACGGCACGAGGTCGGGAAGAAGGGCGTGGTACGCGATGCCGCCGTCCATGCGCGCGTGTGTGACGAGGTACGCGCCTGGCTGGAAAGCGAGGGCTGGCCGGTCGCCGACCTCGTCGAGAGCCCGATCACCGGGCCCGAGGGCAATGTGGAATTTCTGATTGCCGCGGTAAAAGCAGCGTCTTGACGCGGGGCGCGGCTGTCGCGACACCCATCCCCCTGTCGAATTTGCGCAAAGGGGGAATGTGCATGACCGAATTGGCCACTCCGGGGCAGCTTCGCCTCTCCTTTTGGCGCTGGGCGCTGGTGACGGTTCCGGCGATCGTGCTGCTCGGAAGCCTCTCGGGTCTGATGTCGAACAGCGGCTATGACAATCGCTGGTTCGCGGCGCTCGACTTGCCGGCGATCACGCCGCCGGGGTGGGTTTTCGGAGTTGTTTGGACGCTCCTCTACATTTGCCTTGGCCTCTCGCTTGCGATGGTGTTGCATGCGCGCGGCGCGAAGGGGCGCGGCTTTGCGCTGCTGCTTTTCTTCGTCCAGCTTGCCGCGAATCTTGTCTGGTCGCCGCTCTTCTTTGGCGCGCACCAGGTTACGACCGCTTTCTATCTGATCATCTTCATCCTGATGGTGACGGTCGCGACCGCCTTCGCCTTTTCGCCGATCCGCAAGTCGGCGGCGTGGCTGCTCGTCCCTTATATGGTATGGCTCAGCTTCGCGGCCGTGCTGACGTTCCAGATCGACCAGCGTAATCCGGACGCCGAAACCCTTGTCCCTGCGGCCGCGAGCACCCAAATAGGGTGATGGCAAGGGGCACTCTCCCCCACAAAGGAAGTTTGACATGCAAAGCGAGAACCGGATTTTCGACGACTTCGCCAAGATGCTGAACGGCATCGCAGGGACCGTCGCCGGAGCAGGCCGCGAGGCCGAGGCGGCGATGCGCGAGCGCGCGAAGGAATGGATCGGTCGCATGGACTTCGTGAGCCGCGAGGAGTTCGAGGCGGTAAAGCAAATGGCTGCAACCGCGCGCGCCGAGGCCGAAGCGCTGAAAGCGCGGCTTGACAAGCTCGAACGGGCCGGAGCGCCTGGCGCCGCCGCGCCCAAGGCAGCTGGAGGACCTGCGGCCCGCAAGCCCAAGGCACCCTGATCCGCCGGCCAGCCGATCGCTGAACCGATACCGATGTCTGGCCATCCCGGCGCTCGCCGGGATGGTGAATTCGTGCGCGGACTCGCCACCCGGGTCAACAGCCGCTAAAGCGTCCCGATGAGCGACGATATCTACGATGATGACGACGGGCAGGAAGCCGCGCCAATGGAGATGCTGGCGTCCTATTTTGCCGCACACGACTGGCCGCACGAGATGGTCGGCGAGGACGAGATCGTCGCCACTGCGCAGGGAAGCTGGACAACCTACGAGCTGCGCGCAGTATGGCGCGCAGACGATGGCGTCATCCAGCTGCTCGCCTTTCCCGACATCCGTGTCGTCGAGGACAAGCGCGCCGTTGCCCACGAGGCGCTGGCGCTCATCAACGAGCAATTGTGGCTTGGCCATTTCGAGCTGTGGTCGAACAGCGGCACCATCTTGTTTCGCCACGGGATGCTGATCGGCACCAACGCCGCGCTACCGCTCGACCTTACCGAAACCCTTGTCGAGAGCGCGATAGATGAGTGCGAGCGCTTCTACCCGGTGTTCCAGTTCGTGCTTTGGGGCGGTAAATCGCCCGCCGAGGCGCTGGCGGCTTCGCTGATCGAAACGCGCGGCGAGGCCTGAACGGGACAGGTGGGGCCTTCGACAAGGGACCGAAGGACGGGTTTGAAGGGCTTAGCGCCTTTCGAACCTCGTGAGCCGCGGTCCGAGCTCATTCGCTCCGATCGCGAGTGCTTCCCCGCTCCAGTCGGCAACGAACACCGAGGACCAGCTCACTCCCTCTGAGAGGCGCGCGCGGTTGCCAGCGATGGCAAGGCCGCGCGAGGGATTGTCGCGCCCTTCGGCTGCGACCGCGATAAAGGCCGAGTGATTTTCCTTGTTGCGTCCCTGCACGAACAGGTTGTTCGCGATCCGCCCGGTCGAGCCTGAGGCGAGGTCGATCATGTAGTTGGTCGCGGTGCCCTGGGTGTCGTCAAAGCTGTTGTCGCTGACGTCGACGCGAATGGCGCGGGTTTTCAGATAATGGCCGCCGCTCCCCTTTTCGAAGCGGCTGCGGGTTATGATCACCTGGCCGTAGGTGCCGGTGTAGACGCTGTGCGCACAGCCCAGTCCTCGGTCGCAGCGACCGAGACCCGAAAAGGTCGAGCGTTCGATGGCAAGGGTCGAGCGCGGATCATCCCCCGTCAATATGCCCTGCTCGCTGGCCCGGAAGAGGCTGTTTGCGACTTCGAGGTCGCTCTTTTCAAGTCGGATCCCCGCGCCGTTGCCGTCGGGCACGCGCATGTTCTGGAAGACGACGCCATCGACCCGTGCCCCGGCGCCGCGAAGGACCAGCGCGGCCTTGCCCTCGCAGGTCACCCCGTCGAAGATCGTGCGGCCTGGATCAACAGCGACGAACGCGATGCGCCCCGCGGTCTGTACCGCGCAGTCGCGATGATAGCCGGGCGCGATGCGGATCGCGCCGTCGCCGCCCCCGATTGCGTCGACCGCGGCCTGCAGCCGGGCAAAGCCCCGTCCCTCGACGCTATAGGGAGCGCTGCCCGGTTGCGCGGGCGAAGACGCCGGCGCGAGCAGCAGCGGCAGGACAATGAGCGGCAGCAGCGGCGGACGGAGGAGCGTTTTGGCCATGACCCGGGCTATAGCCCTCGGCGCGCCGCAAATCGTTCGCGAAGCTGGTTAATTGCTGCCCTGTTTCCTTTTCGGACACTCCCCCGACAAGACATTAATCAAGGTTTGGACGAAGCCAGCGCGTTGCCGTCGCAAGATCGACCCCGCGACGCTCTGCATAATCTGCAAGCTGGTCCTCGCCGATGCGGGCTACGCCGAAATAGCGTGCGTCGGGGTGGCCGAAATAAAAGCCTGACACCGCGGCCGTCGGCAGCATGGCGAAATGATCGGTCAGCGTCGCGCCCGAGTTGCGGCCCGCATAAAGCAGATCGAAAAGGATCGGCTTCAAACTGTGATCGGGGCACGCGGGATAGCCGGGCGCGGGACGTATTCCGCGATATTCCTCCTTGATAATCGCCTCGGGCGTCAATTGCTCGCCCGGGGCATATCCCCACAACTCGGTGCGGACGTGCGCGTGCAGCCGCTCGGCAAAGGCCTCCGCGAACCGGTCTGCAAGCGCCTTCAGCAAGATGTCGCTATAATCATCATGCGCCGCCTTGAAGCGCGCAAGATGCGGCTCGATACCGTGGATCGCCACCGAAAAGCCGCCGATCCAGTCGCCGTCGGGACTGATGAAGTCGGCGAGGCACATGTTGGGGCGCCCTTCGCGCTTGGCGATCTGCTGGCGCAGGAACGGGATGCGCACGTGTCGCTCCTCTTCCTCGAGATGGATGATAACATCGTCGCCCTCGCGCCGACAGGGCCAGAGCCCCGCAACCCCGCGCGCGTGGAGCCAGCCTTCGGCGATGATCGTCTCGAGCATCGCGCGCGCATCGGCGAACAGGCTGCGTGCGCTCTCTCCGACGATTTCGTCCTCCAGAATTGCGGGATAGACGCCTGCGAGCTCCCACGCGCGGAAGAAGGGGGTCCAGTCGAACCATTCAGAAAGCTCGGCAAGATCCCAATTGTCGAAAGCGTGGACCCCCGGCTTTTCGGGCGGAAAAGGTCGGATATGCTCGTCGATTGCAAAGCCGTTGGCGCGCGCGTCGGCGATGGGCACAAGCGCGCTCTGCCCCTTGTTCGCCCGGACGTCGCGTATATGCTGATAGTCCTCCTTATAACCCTTCACATAGGCCTCGCGCCCGGTGTCGCTGACGAGCGCGGTCGCGACCCCGACCGCACGGCTGGCGTCGAGAACATGGAGAACCGGCCCCGCATAGGCGGGGTCGATGCGCAGCGCGGTATGCACTTTCGAGGTGGTCGCGCCGCCGATCAGGAGCGGCATTGTCATGCCAGCCCGCTGCATTTCCTCGGCCACGGTCACCATCTCGTCGAGCGACGGTGTGATCAGGCCGGAGAGGCCGATCATGTCGGCGTCATTCTCCTGCGCCGCCTCGAGGATCTTTGACCAGGGCACCATCACCCCAAGGTCGATAATCTCGAAGCCGTTGCACTGGAGCACGACGCCGACAATATTCTTCCCGATATCGTGAACGTCGCCCTTGACCGTCGCCATCACGACCTTGCCCTTGCCCTTCGCGCCGGGCTCTTTCTCGGCCTCGATGAAGGGGAGGAGGTGGGCGACCGCCTTTTTCATGACGCGCGCCGATTTGACGACCTGCGGCAGGAACATCTTGCCCGATCCGAAAAGGTCGCCGACCACGTTCATGCCGTCCATGAGCGGCCCCTCGATCACTTCGATGGGCCGGTCCATCGCGAGGCGCATTTCCTCCGTATCGGCGACGATATGCGCGTCGATGCCCTTGACGAGCGCATGTTCGAGCCGCTTGCGCACCTCCCAGCCGCGCCATTCCTCGGCCGCCTTTTCCTGGGCGGCGTCCTTGCCCTTGTAGCGCTCGGCGAGCGCGATCAGTCGCTCGGTCGGGCTCAGCTCCTCGCCCTCCACCTTGCGGTTGAGAATGACGTCCTCGCAAGCCTCGCGCAGTTCCGGATCGATCGCATCGTAGACGTCGAGCTGTCCGGCATTGACGATCGCCATGTCGAGGCCGGCGGGAATGGCGTGATAAAGGAAGACGCTGTGCATTGCGCGGCGGACCACTTCATTGCCGCGAAAGCCAAAAGAAAGGTTCGAAAGTCCGCCGGAGAAATGCGCATGTGGGCAGCGGACACGGAGCTCCTTCACCGCCTCGATGAAATCGACCGCGTAATTGTCATGCTCCTCGAGTCCCGTTGCGATGGCGAAGATATTGGGATCGAAGATAATGTCTTCGGGCGGGAAACCGATGCTCTGGAGCAGCTTGTAGGCGCGCTCGCAAATCTCGATCTTGCGCGCTCTCGTGTCGGCCTGCCCGGCCTCGTCGAACGCCATCACCACGACGGCGGCGCCATAAGCCATGCACTTTCGCGCGTGGCTCAAAAAACTCTCTTCGCCCTCTTTCATGCTGATCGAATTGACGATCGGCTTGCCGGGTACGCATTTCAAACCGGCTTCGATCACATCCCATTTTGATGAGTCGATCATGACCGGCACGCGAGCGATGTCGGGCTCCGCGGCAATCAGCTTCAGAAAGGTTGTCATGGCCCGCTCGGCGTCGAGCAGTCCTTCGTCCATGTTCACATCGATGATCTGCGCGCCGTTTTCGACCTGCTGGCGCGCGACCTCGACCGCGGCCGGAAAATCGTCGGCAAGGATCAGCTTCTTGAACGCGGCCGAGCCCGTAACGTTGGTGCGCTCGCCGATGTTGACGAAGGATGAAGAGGAGAAAGAAGAGGTCATCTCAAGGTCCCGGGGGGCAAGATCAGTGGGCGAGCGGGCGCGCGAGGACGCGATCATCGTACAGCGTTCCGCCGACGTTGAAGCGGCGCGTTCCAATTTCCGCAAAGCCCTGTTTCCGATAGAAGGCGAGCGCCCGCTCGTTGCCGGCATAGACGCCGAGCAGCAGGCGGCGATGGCCCTCGGCTGCCGCGATGGCTTCTCGCATCAGCGCGGCGCCAAGCCCGCTGCCGTGAAAGCGCGAAAGCGAATAGATGCGCTTGAGTTCGATATCACCCGCTTTGGCGGCGTCGAGGTCGGGTCTCCCCACCAGCGCGAAACCGACCGGCGCTCCGCCGGGCACCTCGGCAAGCCATGCCCGGGCGCCCGACGCCAGATGGGCGCGATACGCCGCATCGCTGTGCTGCGCGGCGCAGTGCGCGACAATCGCCGCGCCGTCGAGGATGCCGGCAAAGGTTTCGAGAAACGTCGCCGCTCCGATCAGCGCTAGCGCTGCAGCGTCAGCTGTCCCGGCCTCGCGAACCGTCCATGTCGGTCCATCCTCCATCAGGATGCGGCCGCCATGGTGAAGGGTTCGAGCCCTGCGAGGCGCGTCCGCACCGGCACGTCGGGGATGTGGCGCGGGACAAGACCTTCGATGGCGCGGGCCATCGCGGCAATATGCGCCGGCGTCGAACCACAGCACCCGCCCAGAATGTTGACCTGGCCATGTTCGGCCCATTCGCGCACCAACCCCGCGGTCGTCTCCGGGAGCTCGTCATATTCGCCAAGCTCGTTCGGCAGCCCTGCGTTGGGATAAACCATCACGAGCGTGTCGGCGAGGTCGGAGAGAACGCGCACATGCGGGCGCAGCTGCGCCGCGCCGAAGGAGCAATTGAGCCCGACGGTCAGGGGCCGCGCGTGACGCACGGCGTACCAGAAGGCCTCGACCGTGTGGCCCGAAAGGTTGCGGCCCGAAAGGTCGGTCAAGGTCATGGAGATCATCAGCGGCAATTCGCGCCCCACCCTCGCCTCTGCCTCGAGCGTTGCGGCGATCCCGGCCTTGGCGTTCAGCGTGTCGAAGATGGTCTCGATCAAGATGAAATCAGCACCGCCCTCGGCAAGCGCGATCACCTGCTCAAGATAAACCTCCTTGAGCTCGTCAAAGTCGATTTCTCGATAACCGGGGTTGTTGACGTCTGGCGACAGCGACAATGTCTTGTTTGTCGGCCCGACCGCGCCGGCGACGAATCTGCGGCGGCCATCGAGCGCTTGAAACTTGTCGGCGGCCTCGCGCCCCAGTCGCGCGCTTTCGCGGTTGATGTCGGCCACGAGGGCCTCGGCGCCATAATCGGCCTGGCTGATCCGGTTTGCGCTGAACGTATTGGTCGACACGATGTCGGACCCCGCCGCGAGATAGGCCTCACCGATCGCCGCGACCACGTCGGGACGCGTCAGCGCGAGAATGTCGTTATTTCCCTTCTGGTCATGGGCGAGCCCGAGCTTGCCCGCGTAATCCCGCTCCTCGAGCTTGCGGAGCTGAATTTGGGTGCCCCATCCGCCGTCGGTGAGCAGGATCCGCTCTTTTGCAGCCGCTCGCAGGGCCTCGCGAGCCGTTGAGGGGAGAGGCGTCATGCGGCTTGCTCCTTGATGGGCAGGGCCGCGGGGCGCAGACCAAGCAGGTGGCAGATGGCGTAGCTGAGCTCCGCCCGGTTGAGCGTGTAGAAGTGGAAATCGCGCACCCCTCCTGCATAGAGGCGGCGGCACATTTCAGCCGCGATCGTTGCTGCGATGAGCTGGCGCGCCGCTGGCAGATCGTCGAGCCCGTCAAACAGTGACACCATCCATGGCGGGATGGCGGCGCCGCACATGTCGGCCATCCGCCGCGTCTGCGACACGTTCGAGACGGGCAGGATGCCGGGGATGATCGGCGCATCGATCCCGGCTGCGGCTGCGGTATCGCGAAAGCGCAGGAAAGCGTCGGGCGAGAAGAAGAACTGGGTGATGGCGCGCGTTGCGCCCGCGTCGAGCTTCCGCTTCAGATTGTCGAGGTCGGCCTGGGGACAGTCGGAGTCGGGATGAACCTCGGGATAGGCGGCGACCGAAATGTCGAACGGCGCGATCGCCTTGAGACCGGAAACGAGCTCGGCGGCATTCGCATAGCCTTGCGGATGCGCGCGATATGGTTCGCCGCCGGGCACGTCGCCGCGTAGCGCGACGATATGGCGCACCCCGGCATCCCAATAGGCACGCGCAACCGCGTCAATCTCGTCTCTCGATGCCTCGACGCAAGTGAGGTGCGCCGCCGGCGGCACCGTGCTTTGCGCCGCGATGCGCGCGACCGTCGCGTGGGTGCGCTCCCGCGTCGATCCGCCCGCACCATAGGTGACGGAAACGAAGCTCGGGCATAGCGGCTCCAACGTGCGAAACGTATCCCAAAGCTGCGCTTCCATCTTCTCGGTCTTCGGCGGGAAGAATTCGAAGCTGACGCTGATATCGCCCGCGAGGTCGGCGAAAAGCGGTGACGCGGCGGCGCGGCGCGCCTCTGCTGCGCTATTGAGAATCGAAGTCATGCCGCAAGCCTTCTGCGCGGGCCGTCGCCCTCGTGGGCGACCGGCGGTTGGTCTTCATCGCTGCGGCGTCGGCCCAGCCAAAGCTTTACGGCCAGCTCCCCGCCTTCGAGCGTCTGGGTGGTTTCGAGCAACAGGCCCGACGAGGCAAACCAGCCCCGGATCTGCGCATCCGAAAAGCCAAGGCGCGCATGGGCCGCGAGCGTCCGCAGTTCCTCGTCCTCGTGCGGCGCGAAGTCGACAACGAGCAGATGCCCGCCCCCGCGAAGCACCCGGCCCGCCTCCGCGATGACGCGGTCCGGCTCGTGCGCGAAATGCAGCGCCTGGTGGATGACGATGCTGTCGATGCTCGCATCGGCCATCGGCAGGTTGAGGAAATCGCCCTGGACAAGGTCGATCGGCACGGGCTGATCGGCGAGCTTCGCTCGCGCGATGCGCAACATGTCGGGGCTGCGGTCAAGCGCGGTGATACGGCGCACCGTCGGCGCGAAGATTTCGGCCATACGGCCGGTACCCGTTCCAATGTCGAGCAGGTGACCCAGGCGCCGGCCGGCAACCATCGCGAGCATCGCGGCCTCGACCTCGCTCTCGGCGACGTGGCGCGAGCGGATCGCGTCCCACTCGGCAGCATGTTCGGCAAAATAGCGTTCGGCCGCCGCAACGCGATCGGCCCGCACCGCAGCGAGCCTCCGCGCGTCGTGCGCCACGACCAGCGCTTCGCGCGGCGAAAAGGGCCATTCTTCCGCGCGCGCAATGATGTCGCTCACCGGCCCCTCGGAGACGATGCGCAAAAATACCCAGCTCCCCTCGCGGCGACGCTCGATAATGCCCGCATCTACCAGGATGCGAACGTGGCGCGAGACGCGAGGCTGGCTCTGTTCGAGCACCACCGCGAGCTCCCCGATTGCGAGCTCCATCTCGCGCAGCAGCGCGACGATCCGCAGACGTGTCGGATCGGCCAGGGCCCGAAAAATGTCGAGAAGCTCTGTCATGAACCAACATATAAAGCTTTCTTTATATGTGGTCAACCGGACAGAGGGCCGCCTTTTCCTGCCGCTTGCAGGGGCCGCGGCGGGACAAAGGGTGGCGAATAGCGGGCCGCGGTGCCAAAAGGCCGTTGCACCCAATTTGGCGAGATTGTAGCTCTAGGGGTGATTGGCAGTGCGCCGGAGCGAAAGCTTCGCATCCGAATGCCGGTCGATCCGTACAATCGAGAGGGATATGCCCAAATGAAGAAATCAATCACTCTGTCGCTCGTCCTGGCCGCGTCGCTTGGCCTTGCCGCTTGCGGTGAGAAGGCTGCCGACGATACGGCGGTGACCGCTGACGACACCTCGGCGACCATGGAAGGCGCCGCTGACGGCGCGATGGATGCAGCCGAGGGCGCAACCGACGCTGCTGCGGCTGCTGGCGCCGCCGCCGACGCTGCGGGCGATGCCGCCGCCGCGGGCGCCGCTGCGACCGCTGAAGACAAGGCTGCCGAAGCAGCCGGCGCCGCCAAGGAAGCCGCCGACGCTGCCAAGGGCGCCATGGAAGAAGCCAAGCAGTAAGGCTCTTTCGCCCGGCCCTTTGGCCGACGAAAAAAGGGGGTCTCCGGCTCAGCCGGCGGCCCCTTTTCGTTTTTGACACAAGCGCGCCCGTGCGATTGTGTTGCCAAGCGCTTCATCTGGGGTTAATCCTCCGCGTCTGGCGGACGGGACCGGCCGCCATGGCATTCGAAAGGAATTTACATGCGCAAGTTCATCATCGCCTCGATGGCCGCCGCGGCCTTCAGCCTCGCTGCCTGCTCGGAAAAGGCGCAGGAAGAAACGTCGGAAGCGGGCGCTGCGGTTGCGGACGACGCTGCCGCCGCAGGTGATGCTGTTGCCGAAGGCGCTGCCGACGCTGCCGACGCGACCGCCGCAGCTGCGAACGACGCGGGCAACGCTGTCGAGGGCACGGTGAACGCTGCTGGCGACGCCGCTGCTGCTGCCGGTGACAAGGTCAAGGAAGAGACCGCGAAGGCTGAAGCTAACGACAAGCAGTAATCGGGGCTTGCGCGCTTCGGCGCGTGATCCGAAAAAGGGGCTCCATTCCGTGCGGAATGGGGCCCTTTTTCTTGGGAGGCAAAGGATGATGACGAGGACGGGGCGGACGGTGCTGTTGGCAGCTTGCCTGGCGTCGGCATCAGCATGCAGTCGTACCGAGAATGAACCCGGCCCCGGCGGCGTCACGGTCAGCGAGGCGAAGGCGCTCGACCAGGCGGCAGAAATGCTCGAAAGCCGCGACCCGCCGGCGGGCATCGAGCAGGCCGCGGGTGAAGCCGCGCGATGAGTGAGGCTCTCACTGTCGTTTTCGCGCTGTTTCCCGGCATCACCCAGCTCGATTTCACTGCGCCCGCGCAGGCGCTCAGCCGGATGCCGGGCGCGCGGCTCGCGGCTCGCGGCCGCAGCGGCAAAACGCGGTCCCATCGAAACCGATAGCGGCTTCGCCATTCTTCCGACGCATGATTTCGTTGATGCGCCGCAAGCGGACATTTTGTGCGTCCCCGGAGGACATGGTGTCGCGGAGGCGATCACCGATCCCGCGACGATCGACTTCATCGCCCGGCAGGCGGCCCGCGCCCGGTGGGTTACAAGCGTGTGCACCGGCGCTTTCCTCCTCGGGCGCGCGGGACTGCTCCGCGGCAAGCGCGCGACGACGCATTGGGCCTACACCCACTTATTGCCCCTGGTGGGCGCGGTACCCACGCCGGGGCGCATCGTCGAGGATGCTAATCTCGTCACCGCGGGCGGCGTCACCTCGGGCCTCGACTTTGCGCTGACCCTGATCGCGCGGCTTCGCGGCGACGCGGCGGCGCAGGCGATCCAGCTCGCGATCGAATATGACCCCGCCCCGCCCTTCCCCGGCGGCCACCCCGATAGCGCTCCCGCGGCGGTTACCGGCGGATTGAAAGCCCGCATCTACGATGCGGCGGCGGCCCGGATGGAGAGCGCGCTTCGGAGTTGAGGGTGACGCCGCACCCTAAAGCGCGCTATCAGCCTCAATATGCGGGAAAAGGAACTGCGTTTCGCCCTGATCTGTTACGGCGGCATCAGCCTCGCCGTCTACATGCACGGCATCACCAAGGAAGTGTGGCGGCTCGCGGCGGCGTCGCGCGCCTTTCATGATGGCGAGCCAATCGAGGGATCGGGACGTGTCTATCGCGACCTTCTTGGAGACCTTCTCGCCAGCAGCAACATCCGGCTGCGCGTTCTCGCGGACATCGTTGCGGGGGCGAGCGCTGGCGGGATCAACGGCGTTTTCCTTGCGCGCGCGCTTGCGACGGGGCAGTCGCTCGATCCGCTCACCGAATTATGGCTGACCGACGCCGACGTCGACCGCCTGATAGATCCCGACGCACGGCCGCTGTCGGCGGCAACGAAATTCTGGGCGGTGCCGATCGCCGGATGGGCGATGAAGCGGCGCGGCAACGTGATCGACCGTACTGTCGCAGGCGCGGCGCAAGAGGAAGTGCGCGCGAAATTGTCGCGCTTCGTGCGCGCGCGCTGGTTCGAGCCCCCCTTTGGCGGCGAGACATTCTCGAACTTGATCCTCGATGCCTTCGACGCGATGGACGCCGGCCCCCGTGGGCCGGCGCTGGTCCCGTCAGGACAGCCCGTCGACCTCTTCGTCTCGGTCACCGACTTTGCCGGGCACAGCATGCCGCTCGCGCTCAACAGCCCGCCGCGCGTAACCGAGCAGGAGCACCGCCTGGTCATCCATTTCAGGCACGAGGGCCGCGCGGGCAAGCGGCTCGACGACGTTCCAGGCCTCGCCGCGGCAGCGCGTGCAACCGCAAGTTTCCCGGGCGCCTTCCCGCCTTTCACGCTGCGCGAGATCGATGCGGTTCTCGAAAAGCGTGGCATCATATGGCACGAGCGCGACGACTTCATCCGCGTCCAGCTCCCCCAAAGCGATGAAGCCGATCCCGCCGACCGGGTGCTTATCGACGGATCCGTGCTCGCCAACGCGCCTTTCCGGCCGGCAATTGCAGCGCTGCGGCAGCGGCCCGCACGGCGCGAGATCGACCGGCGCTTCGTCTATATCGACCCCAAGCCCGATTATCGCTCGATCAGCTTCAACCGTCACGGCGACCCGGTCGAGGGCGAGGAAAAGAAGCTTCCAGGCTTCCTGACCACCATCCTCGGCGCGCTTTCCGAAATTCCCCGTGAACAGCCGATCCGTGACAATGTCGAAGCCATCGAGGCCATGTCGCGGCGCATCCGCCGGATGCAGCACATTGTCGACGCGATGAAGGTCGAGGTCGAAGAACAGGTCGCTGCGCTGTTTGGCACCACCTTCTTTCTTGACACGCCGACCCCGGCGCGGCTCGACAGGTGGCGTACCAAGGCCCAAAGCGAGGCGGCGTCGCGCGCGGGCTTCGCCTATGCACCCTATGGGCATCTCAAGCTGTCTGCGATTGTCGAGGAATTGGCGCGGGTCATCGACCGGCTGGCCCCCGCCGAGGGCGCTGTGCACCGCGCCAATCGTCGCCAGGCCCTGTGGAACGAGGTTCGCGCACGCGGGCTTGACCGGATCTCGGGCAGGAAGGGCGCGGGAGCGAGCCGCGACGCGATCGATTTTTTCCGCACCCACGACATTGGTTTCCGGGTCCGCCGCCTGCGCTTTCTCGCGCGCGAGCTCGACGCGGCGGTCGAGGCCAAGCGCGACGAGCGCGATCCCGCATGCGAGGCTATGCGCGAGGCGATCTTCGCGGCGCTGGGCCTTTACCTGGAGCGCGAGGGCGACAGCTGGCTCGGCGACCTCGACATTCCCGCTGATGCCGGACTTGGCACATGGATCGATGCGATTGCCGACCGGCGAGACCTCGTCGCGGTCGATGGCGAGGCCGATGTCCTCCTTGCAGCCGCGCTCGCTGCGCTGCCCAAGGACGATCGAAGGACCATGCTTCTCGCCTATCTGGGCTACCCCTTCTACGACATCGCGACGCTACCGCTGCTGCAGGGCGAAGGGTTCGACGAGTTCGACCCGATCAAGATCGACCGCATTTCCCCTTCCGATGCGACCGCGATCCGCACCGGCGGTGCAGCGGCGATGCTCAAGGGGATCGAGTTCAACAGTTTTGGCGCCTTTTTCAGCCGCGCCTACCGCGAGAACGACTATCTTTGGGGCCGGCTCCACGGTGCCGACCGCCTGATCGACATCGTGGCCTCGAGTGTGACCGGCGAGGGGGCGCTCACCCCGGACGCGCTCTCGGCGCTCAAGCGGCAGGCGTTCCATGCGATCCTCGACGAAGAGGAAGGACGACTGCCGCAGGTAAAGGCGCTGATCGCCGAGCTCAGGGCAGAGATTGGCTGAACTTTCCTGTCCTGCTCGCGCAGCGGGTCATGTCGGACAATAGCCCCCAAGCGTCGCCCGCGAGGCGCCCGCTTCGCACGATGACAATTGCGAGGGTCGCGCACGATCCGATACGGCCTAATCCGTCAGATCTTCCCACATTTCCTTGATGCGGCCGAAAAAGCCCTGGCTCGCGGGACATTCCTCGCCCGTCTCGGTTTCGCGGAACGCCTGGAGCAATTCCTTTTGCTTGGCACTGAGTTTCGTTGGCGTCTCAACGTCGATCTGGACGACGAGGTCGCCGTGGCCGCGGCCATTGAGCACCGGCATGCCCGCGCCGCGCTGGCGAAGCTGCTTGCCCGACTGGATTCCTGCGGGGATACGAATGTCGTGCCGGGTGCCGTCGAGCCCGGGAATGCTGATCTCACCGCCGAGGGCTGCGGTCGTGAAGCTGATCGGAGCGCGTGTGAACAGCGTCGTCCCTTCGCGCTCGAAGACGCGGTGCCGCGCCATGTGGAGGAAGATGTAGAGGTCTCCCGGGGCGGCGCCGCGCGCACCGCTCTCTCCCTCGCCGGACAGGCGGATTCGCGTGCCCTCGTCGACCCCCGCCGGAATGTTGACGGTCAACGTCTTGCGGCGATCGACCCGGCCTTCGCCATGACAGGTGGAGCAAGGGTCCGCGATGACCTCGCCCGCGCCCTGGCAGGCAGGACAGGTGCGCTCGACCATGAAGAAGCCCTGCTGGGCCCTCACCTTCCCGTGACCGCCGCAAGTTCCGCAGCGATGGGTGGTCGTACCCGGCTTGGCCCCGGATCCGTCACAGGCATCACAGCGCGCCGCGACGTCGACCTGGATCTCGCGGGTGCAGCCGGTGAAGGCATCCTCGAGCCGGATTTCCATGTCATATCGAAGGTCGGCCCCGCGCGCCGGGCCGCGCTGCTGCTGCCGGCCCCCGAAAGCGGAGCCGAAGATCGATTCAAAAATGTCGCCGATGTCGCCAAAGTCGGCCCCGCCGCCGCCAAATCCGTTCGCGCCATGAAGTCCTGCCTTGCCGAAACGATCGTAGGCGGCCCGCTTCTGCGGGTCTTTCAGGCAGTCATAGGCTTCGTTGATCGCCTTGAAGCGCGCCTCGCTGTCGCTGCATCCCGGATTCTTGTCCGGGTGGTATTGCATGGCAAGCTTGCGATAGGCGGCCTTCAGCGCCTTCTCGTCAGCGGTGCGGTCGACTTCCAGCAGTTCATAATAATCGATGTCGAGCGACATTCTCAAAAGCCCCTACTTCAACCCGTCACCCCAGCGAAAGCTGGGGTCGCTGCCGGCCCGGCAAAGCGGGTTCCGAGAGCGATGCCGGCCTCGCCGGCATGACGGTTGAAGGTCATCCTTACTTCTTGTCGTCCTCGACTTCCGAGAATTCGGCGTCGACGACATCCTCGTCCGCCTTGGTCTCGCCGGCCTCGGCGCCCGGCGACGCAGCGGCCTGCTGCTCCTTCTCGTAAATCGCCTGGCCAAGCTTCATCGCGACCTGCGCGAGCGCCTGGGCTTTTTCGGTCATGGCTGCGGGGTCACCGCCCTCGACCGCGGTCTTGGCTTCGGCAACCGCGGCCTCGATCTCGCCCTTCAGCGCTGCGTCAACCTTGTCGCCATGTTCTTCAAGCTGGCGCTCGGTCGAGTGGATCAGGCTTTCGGCGTTGTTCTTCGCCTCGGCCGCCTCGCGACGCTTCTTGTCCTCTTCGGCGAACTGCTCCGCATCCTTGACCATCTGCTCGATGTCTGCGTCGGAAAGCCCGCCCGAGGCCTGGATCTTGATCTGCTGTTCCTTGCCCGTGCCCTTGTCCTTCGCGTGGACCGACACGATGCCGTTGGCGTCGATGTCGAAGGTCACCTCGATCTGCGGCACGCCGCGCGGCGCCGGCGGGATACCGACGAGGTCGAACTGGCCGAGAAGCTTGTTGTCCGCCGCCATTTCGCGCTCGCCCTGGAACACGCGGATCGTCACTGCGGACTGATTGTCGTCCGCCGTGGAATAGACCTGGCTCTTCTTGGTCGGGATCGTCGTGTTACGGTCGATCATGCGGGTGAACACGCCGCCAAGCGTCTCGATGCCGAGGCTGAGCGGGGTCACGTCGAGCAGGAGAACGTCCTTGACGTCGCCCTGCAGCACGCCCGCCTGAATCGCGGCGCCTATGGCGACCACTTCGTCGGGGTTCACACCGGTGTGCGGCTCCTTGCCGAAGAAGTCCTTCACGACCTCGCGCACGCGCGGCATGCGCGTCATGCCGCCGACGAGCACGACCTCGTCGATCTCGCTGGCGCTGACGCCGGCGTCCTTGATCGCCTTCTTGCACGGTTCAAGCGTGCGCTTCACCAGGTCCTCGACCAGCTTTTCGAGGTCAGCGCGGGTGATCGTCTTCACAAGGTGCTTCGGCCCGTTGGCGTCGGCGGTGATGAAGGGCAGATTGACTTCGGTGGTCGCGGCCGAGGACAGCTCGATCTTCGCCTTTTCGGCAGCTTCCTTCAGCCGCTGCAATGCGAGCTTGTCGCCGCGCAGGTCAATGCCTTCGTCCTTCTTAAAGGTGTCTGCGAGAAATTCGACCAGCTTGCTGTCGAAATCCTCACCCCCGAGGAAGGTGTCGCCGTTGGTCGACTTCACCTCGAACACGCCGTCACCTACTTCGAGGATCGAGATGTCGAAGGTACCGCCGCCAAGGTCGTAGACCGCGATGGTCTTGTTGTCCTGCTTGTCGAGGCCGTAAGCGAGCGCGGCCGCGGTCGGCTCGTTGATGATGCGAAGCACTTCGAGGCCCGCGATCTTGCCCGCGTCCTTGGTCGCCTGGCGCTGCGCGTCGTTGAAATAAGCCGGAACGGTGATGACCGCCTGCTCGACCTTTTCACCAAGATAGGCCTCGGCGGTTTCCTTCATTTTCTGAAGGATGAAGGCGCTGATCTGCGACGGCGAATAATCTTCGCCGCCCGCCTTGACCCAGGCGTCGCCATTGTTGCCCTTGACGATGTTATAGGGGACGAGTTCCATGTCCTTCTTGGTCATGGGATCGTCGTAGCGGCGGCCGATAAGGCGCTTCACCGCAAAGACGGTATTTTCCGGGTTGGTTACTGCCTGGCGCTTCGCCGGCTGGCCAATCAGTCGCTCGCCGTCCTTGGCGAAGGCGACGATCGACGGCGTCGTGCGCGCGCCTTCCACATTGTCGATAACCTTGGGCTTGCCGCCTTCCATCACCGCGACGCAGCTGTTGGTGGTGCCGAGGTCGATCCCGATCACTTTGGCCATAATATACACGTCCTTGTTGTTTTTGCGGCGCCCTGAAAAGGCACGCCCGTCGTTGATCCCATCACGGGTTTCTGGGCGCGATATAGGTGCGCTAATCCTTGGCACAAGGGCTTTGAAGGCTTATCGATGACGGGCAAATTTCAGCCAGACCCGGAGTATCCCGATGAAGCCCTTCGCAATTGCCGCCCTCGCCGCCGCCACGCTGTCTCTTTCGGGATGCGGCGAAAATCTCGGCCAGGGGCCGGTGCTGCACGTTGCGAGCGGCTATATCGAAATGGGCGCAACCCCGGATCGCCCGGCGGCGGGCTATTTCACCATCAAGGGCGGCCCGCGGGACGTCGAATTGATGGCGGTCAGCTCGGATCTCGCCCAGCGCGTCGAGATGCACGAAACCGTCAAGGAGGATGGCGTCGTGTCGATGAAGCCGCTCGTCAGCGCGCCGGTGCCCGCAAAGGGGGAGCTGCAATTCAAGCCCGGCGGCAAGCATCTGATGATCTGGAACATCAACGGTGCCGCGGTGCGCGCAGGCAAGCTGCCGATGATCTTCGTCTTCTCGAACAACAATAATGAACGTATCCTGTTCGACCTGCCGATCCGCCAGGCGCCGGGCGCGGACAGCAGCGAGGGCGCAGCGATGAATCACGGCGCGATGGACCAGGGCGGCGCGGCGGGCGCGGCGAAGAAATAGCTTCGCATGGCGCGGCCCTCGCGCAACCTGACGAACGGAGAGATCGCACTCGCCCGCAGCGTGTTCGGCGACGCGATCGACTATGCGCGGGTGCGCGTGTGCCATCACAAATGGGCTTTTTTTCAGCCGCGCCGCGTCGTGATGGCACCGATGGGCGCGCTCCACTTCCATCCGCACGGCGATCTTTATGTCGAGGATTTCAGCACCGCACCGCGCTCGCTCCAGGGTCTCTTCATTCATGAAATGACCCATGTCTGGCAGACCCAGACGCGCGGGCGCTGGTATCTGGTGCTGATGCGGCATCCCTTCGCAACCTACGATTACAGCCTGAAACCCGGCTGGCCGCTCCACCGCTACGGGCTTGAACAGCAAGCCGAGATCGTGCGGCACTACTGGCTGCTGACGAAGGGGGTGGCCATCGCCGGCGCGCCGGGGGTGGAGGCCTATCGGGCGATCCTGCCTTTCGGGTTGTAACCGCCAGGCATGACGCCTCACCCATGACGCCCCGCGCCGGGACAAAAAAGAAGGACCGGAGAGTCTCCCCTCCGGCCCTTCCCTGTCAGCTTGCGCCGAGCGGTGGTGGCGGACTTAGAAGTCCATGCCGCCCATGCCGCCCATGCCGCCGCCGCCCATCGGCATCGCCGGCTTGTCTTCGGGAAGCTCGCTCACCGCCGCTTCGGTGGTGATGAGCAGGCCCGCAACCGAGGCGGCGTCCTGAAGCGCGGTGCGCACGACCTTGGTCGGGTCGATGACACCCGCCTTGACGAGATCCTCATAAGTATCCGTCGCGGCGTTGAACCCGCGGTTGGTGTCCTGCTGGTCAAAAAGCTTGCCCGCGACGACAGCGCCGTCGAAGCCCGCGTTCTCGGCGATCTGGCGAACCGGAGCCTGCAGCGCGCGACGGATGATGTCGATGCCGCGGGTCTGGTCTTCATTCTCGCCCGAAAGCCCATCGAGGGCCTTGGTCGCATAGAGGAGCGCGGTGCCGCCACCCGGGACGATACCTTCCTCGACCGCGGCGCGGGTCGCGTGGAGCGCGTCGTCGACGCGGTCCTTGCGCTCCTTCACCTCGACCTCCGACGCGCCGCCGACCTTGATCACTGCGACGCCGCCGGCGAGCTTCGCCAGACGCTCCTGCAGCTTCTCGCGGTCATAATCCGACGTCGTGGTTTCGATCTGCGCACGGATCTGCTCGACGCGACCCTTGATCGCTTCGGCTTCACCCGCACCGTCGACGATGGTGGTGTTGTCCTTGTCGATGGTGACGCGCTTGGCCTGGCCGAGCATGCTGAGCGTGACGTTCTCGAGCTTGATGCCGAGGTCTTCGCTGATCATCTCGCCCTTGGTCAGGATCGCGATGTCCTGGAGCATCGCCTTGCGGCGATCGCCGAAGCCCGGTGCCTTGACCGCCGCGACCTTCAGGCCGCCGCGCAGGCGGTTGACGACGAGGGTCGCCAGCGCTTCGCCTTCGATGTCCTCGGCGATGATCAGGAGCGGACGGCCCGACTGCACCACCGCTTCGAGGATCGGCAGCATCGACTGGAGGTTCGACAGCTTCTTCTCGAAGATCAGGATGTAGGGGTCGGCGAGCTCAACGAGCATCTTTTCCGGGTTGGTGATGAAGTAGGGCGACAGGTAGCCACGGTCGAACTGCATGCCTTCGACGACGTCGAGCTCGAAATCGAGACCCTTGGCTTCCTCGACGGTGATCACGCCTTCCTTGCCGACCTTTTCCATCGCCTCGGCGATCTTCTCGCCGACTTCCTTGTCGCCGTTCGCCGAGATGATGCCGACCTGGGCGATTTCGGCCGAACCCTGAACGGTCTTCGACTGCGCCTTGATCGTCTCCACGACCTTGGTGACCGCGAGGTCGATGCCGCGCTTCAGGTCCATCGGGTTCATGCCGGCGGCGACCGACTTCATGCCTTCGCGGACAATCGCCTGCGCGAGAACGGTCGCGGTGGTGGTGCCGTCACCGGCCTTGTCATTGGCCTTGCTCGCCACTTCGCGAAGCATCTGCGCGCCCATATTCTCGAACTTGTCCTTGAGTTCGATTTCCTTGGCGACGGTAACGCCGTCCTTGGTGATGCGCGGCGCGCCGAAGCTCTTGTCGATGACGACGTTGCGGCCCTTGGGGCCGAGGGTGACCTTCACCGCATCGGCGAGGGTGTCGACGCCGCGCAGAATGCGCTCGCGTGCGTCACGGCTGAATTTAACGTCCTTGGCAGCCATTTATGCTTCCTTTCGATTCCGCAGAAAACTGCGTGACTTCACACTGAAATCGGGATTTTCGCCGGGTTCGGCGAAAAGGCTCAGGCGAGAACGCCGAGGATGTCCGATTCCTTCATGATCAACAGCTCTTCGCCATCGACCTTGACTTCGGTGCCCGACCATTTGCCGAACAGGATGCGGTCGCCCGCCTTGACGTCGAGCGGCGTGATCTTGCCGTCCTCGGCCTTGGTGCCGGTGCCGACGGCGACGACTTCGCCTTCCTGCGGCTTTTCCTTGGCGGTATCGGGAATGATGATGCCGCCGGCCGTCTTTTCTTCGGCTTCGATGCGGCGAACGAGCACGCGGTCGTGCAACGGACGAAATTGCATGGATGTCCTCCAGATATGCAATGGATCTCAGTTTAGCACTCACCGAGCGAGAGTGCTAACAGGCGGGCATATGGGTTGATGGGCACAGCCCGTCAAGCGGTGGACGAAATTTCTTTCAGGCTTTTTTTCGTCAGGCCGGGAGAAGCCCCAGCCGCGCCCGCATCCGCCAGCGCGTGAGCAGCAGCCCGGCGACGACCACGAGCCCGACCGCGAGGCCGATCCAGATGCCGACGCCCGCGAGCGGAGTCCAGAAGCCAAGATAGATGGCGGTGCCATAGCCCGCGAGCCAATAGCCGCACACCGCGATGATCATCGGGACGCGCGTATCCTGAAGGCCGCGGAGCACGCCCGCCGCCACCGTCTGGGCTCCGTCGAAAAGCTGGAAAGCGGCGGCGACGACGAGGAACTGCATCGCATAGCCGACGAGCGCGGCGTTGCGCGCCGCGTCGACATCGACATAGATCGACAGCACGAGCCGCGGAAACAGCCACATCGTCGCCGCGGTCAGGATCATGAAGCCGATGCCGAGGATCAGCGAAGCCCGTCCGGCGAGGGCGATACCGTGCGGATCGCGGGCGCCGTACGAAAGGCCGACACGGATCGTCGCCGCCTGCGCTACCCCGAAGGGGATCTGAAATGCGAGCGCTGCGACCTGCAGCGCAATTGTGTGACCTGCAAGCTGTACCTCGCCGATCCGGCCCATCAGGAAAGCGGCGCCCGTGAACAGCCCTGCCTCGGCAAGAATGATGAGCCCGATCGGCGCTCCGATGCGCACCATCTCAAAAAAGCGCGCCCATTCAGGCCGCCACCAGTTGCCAAGCAGATGATAACGGCGCAGCTCGCGGTCGAGCTGGATCACGGCCACATAGGCGAGCAGCATGACCGTACTCGTGATCACGCTCGAAAGCGCCGAACCATGAAGGCCGAGCGCGGGCAGGCCGAGATGGCCGAAGACCAGCGCCCAGTTGCCGAGTGCGTTGACCCCGAGCGCGAGGAGCGTGATGGCGGTGGCAATCTTGGGCCGTCCGAGCGCCGAGACGAATATGCGAAGAACGCTCGCTGCGACCATCGGGAACATCCCCCACATCAAGATGAGGAGAAAGCTCGCCGCATGGGCGGAAATATCGGGAGCCTGCCCGGTCGCGATCATGATCGGCCCGCCCGCGGCGCAAATGCCCATTGCAGCGATCGATGCGAGCAGGCTGAGCCAGAGTGCCATGCGCACGGTGCGCCGCACCTCGCGTACCGCATGTTTGCGGCGTCCGAGTTCAGCCGCGATCAGCGGCGCCGACGCCCCGACGAGCCCCGTCGTCGTCCACAGGAGGAGCCCGAAGATCGAGACCCCCAGCGAAGCCGCGGCAAGCTGGGCGTCGCCGAGCCGGGCAACGAAAATGACGTCGACCGCATGCACCATCATCTGCAAGAGGTTCGCCGCGGCAAGGGGCCATGCAAGCGCCAGCGTCGCGCCGAACTCGGCACGCAGGCTGCGCGGGGCGTCCGCGGTCAAGGGGTGCGCGTGCTGAAGCATAGCCGGCCCGGATAGGCGGGCAGCCGGGGCCGTTCAATAGCGGGCGTATCCCGGGTCCGGCATTTTGCGGGGTGGAAGTGGCAAAAAGGCAACAGGAGGCCGTTTACGCAAAATCCTCTTCGCGCACCGCGGAGCACGAGAGGAAGCCTCGCTCCAAAGGGGGCGGCAAAAGGTGCCCCCCGAGCGGCCGCGCTCCCTTACTATCCCGTCCAGGCCACCAGCATTTCGTAGGCGAAGGCGAGGAAGGTCAGCGTCAGGCCGACGACGAACAGGCGGTAGGCGTGGGCGAGAAAACGGTATTTGCGCCGCGCAAGGATGACACCATTCTGATAGGCGTCGCGCAGCATGCTTTCGTAAAGATCTTCTTCCGATCGCATCCGTGCCTTGACCGCAGCGATGAATTCATCCTCCCCCATCTCGGCAAAGCGACCGAAAAAGAGGATGTTACTGTGATCCTTCCCGTCCTTGACCAAGGCCGGCGGCGCGCGGCCAACCCGCGGCAACACCGCCGAGACCGCAAGCAGCGCCGACAGGAAGGAAAAGGTCGCGAGGATCGTCAACGGCATTGCAAATGCGCCCGTCCCCGCGCGCGCCTGCCCGATCGCGAGGGTGAAGACGACAAAGGTCGCGCCCATCAGGATCGACGCCTTCTGGTCCGCCATCTGCGATAATTGCATCGTCAGTTGCTGGCTCGTGCGCGCGAGGTGCACCGCGTTCGGCGGAAAAGCGCCCACCGCGGGCGGTACCGCAGACCTCTCCTTCGGCTCGTCGTCCATCGGCCATCCCCTGTCCCGACCCGGCCTAGCGATGGCATGTTCGACGCATATCGGCAAGATGCTGCCCGATTGCCGCCGCAATCGCTTGCCAAGCGGAGGCAAGCGCGGCATTCCCGCGCGCAACTTCACTTTTTTCGGGACGCACCCCCATGAGCACCACCCTTACCGACCAGATCTACGGCCTGATCGAGCCCTTCAACAAGAAGGGCGTCGAATTGACCGACGCCACAACCTTTGCCGGCGACCTCGAGTGGGACAGCCTCACTGTGATGGATTTCGTCGCCGAGGTCGAGGACAGGTTCGACATCATCATCAGCATGAACCAGCAAGCCGAGATCGAGAATGTCGGTCAGCTCGTCGCCGCAGTGGAAAAGCTGCAGGGCTGACCCTTTTTTCACCGCCCGCATCGCGCGTAGCCCCGATACGGATGGTCCTTGGACATCGATATGACCGACCTTTTTTCCAAATTCGATCCGCTGATCCAGCAGCGCGCCGACCTGCTTGCAACGGGGGTGACCGATCCCTTCAGCCTGGTCATGGAAAAGGTGCTCTCGCCCACCGTCGCGGTCTGCAACGGGCGCGAGACCATCCTGCTGGGCACCTATAATTATATGGGCATGACGTTCGACGAGGACGTGATCGCAGCGGGCAAGGACGCACTCGACAAATTCGGTAGCGGGACCACCGGCAGCCGCGTTCTGAACGGTACCTATCAGGGCCACCGCGAGGTCGAGGAGGCGCTGAAAGAATTTTATGCCATGGATCATGCCATGGTCTTTTCGACCGGATACCAGGCGAACCTCGGGATCATCTCGACGATTGCGGGCAAGGGCGACTATGTCATCCTCGACATCGACAGCCACGCGTCGATCTATGACGGGTGCAAGATGGGCGATGCCGAGATCGTCGCCTTCCGCCACAATGACATTGAGGCACTCGAAAAGCGGCTGAAGCGCCTGCCCGGCGACGCCGGCAAACTCGTCGTGCTCGAAGGCGTCTATTCGATGCTCGGCGACGTCGCACCGCTGAAAGAGATGGTCCGCATCGCCAAGGAAAATGGCGCGATGGTCCTGGTCGACGAGGCCCATTCAATGGGGTTCATCGGCGAGCATGGCCGCGGGGTCGCCGAGGCGCAGGGCGTCATCGACGATGTCGATTTCATCATCGGCACCTTTTCGAAAAGCGTTGGCACGGTTGGCGGCTTCTGCGTCTCGAACCATCCGAAGTTCGAGATCATGCGCCTCGTCTGCCGGCCCTATGTCTTTACCGCTTCATTGCCGCCAAGCGTCGTCGCGACCGCCGCGACGAGCATCCGCAAGCTGATGCACGGGTCGAACAAGCGCGCACATCTGTGGGAAAATTCCAAGATGCTCCACAAGGGGCTGCGCGAGCTCGGCTTCACGCTCGGCACCGAAGAGCCGCAATCGGCGATCATCGCGGTCATCATGCCGGACCTCGAGAAGGGCGCGATGATGTGGGAAGCGCTGCTCGAGGAAGGGCTTTACGTCAATCTCGCCCGTCCCCCGGCGACCCCCGCGGGGATGACGCTACTGCGCTGTTCGCTGTGCGCTGAGCATTCGAACGACCAGGTCGGCGAGATCCTCGCCCGCTTCGAGCGCGCCGGCAAGCGCACCGGGATCATCAGCTGAGCGTTCCGCCCTTTCCGACCAGCAGGCGCATTTTCGAGGCGAAACGAAGGAAAGCATTGTTCCGGCAGACTTACCCGCTTTGCGGCGCCCGCCCGAAACGGTAAGAGAGGCGCGTGTTCGAGAGGGAAAGCGACCAGGAAAGCGAAAGCCGCCGGGAGCGTCTGCGCTTTTGGCTGACGACCGGGGTGGGGACGATCCTGACCGGGGTCGTGGCTGCTCTCGTCCTGCTGCTCATGCGCGCCAACGACGCCTATGATCGTTCGCTCGGCTGGCAGGCGCACAGCCTCGAGGTGATTTCCCAGACCCGCTCGCTCGACGCCGCGCTGGCGCGCGCCGAGGCAGCCCTCGGCCGTTTCGCGGTCGGGCTGCAAAAGGACGACGGCCGCATCTATCAGCAGCAATTCGGCGTCGCGATGCAGTATTTGCGCCAGTTGGAGCGCAATGTCCGCGACAGCCCGGAACAGGCCGAACTGGTCCGTGAGCTGGGCGTCGAGCTCGAGCGCCGCGGACAGCAGCTCGGTGACGCCGCGCTCAGCGCCAACTATCGACAGACGATCGCCGCCATCTCCAAATATAATGCGGCAGCGCACGACCCGGCGCTAGGCCGGATCAACAAGCTGCTCGCGCAGTTGATCCGCGACGAGCGTGAGCGGCTCTCCGAACGCAACCGGATCGCTGCATCGGACCGAGCCAGTCTCAACCAGGCGATCCTGATGTTTTCGCTGCTCGGCGCGGCGGCGGCGATCATAGCGATTGCCGCGACCTTCTCGCTCCTCCGCGCCGAGGGCGACCGGAGGCTCGCGCGGCGCGAACAGATCGCAGAAAGCGAGCGCGCGATGGAACTCGAGGCCGCGGTCGAGGAACGCACCGCCGAGCTCGAGCAAGCAAACGTCGCACTGCGCGCCGAAATGTCCGAGCGCGTGACGGCCGAGGCCCAGCTGCGCCAGGCGCAGAAAATGGAGGCGGTCGGTCAGCTCACCGGCGGCATCGCGCACGACTTCAACAATATGCTGGCGGTGGTTGTCGGGGGTCTCGAACTTGCGCAGCGTTGGTTGAAAGAAGCGCCCGAAAAGGCGGAGCGGCATATCCATAACGCGCTCGATGGCGCGAACCGAGCCGCCGACCTGACCCGGCGCCTCCTGACCTTCGCCCGGTCGGAGCCCGCCCGGCCCGAAATGACCGAAATCGATGCTTGCATCGCCTCCTTCTCCGAGCTCATCGCGCGGACGATCGGCGACCGCATCGCGCTGACGCTCGACCTCAATGCCGAAGGTCTTGCCTGCTGGGTCGACCGGCAACAGTTCGAGAACGCACTCCTCAACCTCGCCGTCAACGCGCGCGACGCGATGGACGGCCACGGGTCGCTCGTCATCCGCACGGTCAGCGACGAGGAGGTGGAGGCAGCCGCGCTCGCGGTGCAGGTCATCGACACGGGCTGCGGCATGTCGGCGGAAGTGCTCGAGCGGGTCTTCGACCCCTTCTACACCACCAAGCCCGCCGGCCAGGGCACCGGCCTCGGCATGAGCCAGGTGTTCGCCTTTTGCCGCCAATCGGGCGGCGAGGTGAAGATCCAGTCGACCGAGGGCGAAGGCACGCGCGTCGCTATGCTGCTTCCGGTCGCAAAGCCGGCAATCACCGGGGGCGAAAAGGACCTCAGCGACGGGGCTCCTTCGCTCGCCGGCCCTGGCGAGCGGCTGAACATATTGGTGGTCGAAGACGATCACCGCGTCCTTGCCGCGACGGTGGAGGCGGTAGCTGAGCTCGGCCACAAGGCGGTGCCGTGCAGCAACCCGCTCGAGGCCGAAGCGCTGGTGGAAAGCCAGGGCGATTTCGACCTCATCCTGTCGGACGTGCTGATGCCCGAGCTGACCGGGCCCGAAATGGTCGCACGGCTCAAGCAGCGCTGGCCTGAGCTATCGGTTCTGTTTGTTACCGGCTTCGCCGGCGATGCGGGCGACGACGCGAGCTTTGGGGACCATGACGTGCTGCGAAAACCATTCACCCTCACCGCGCTCGACCGCGCGATCCGCCGCAGTAACCAACCGCGCGCCGCGGAGGACCAGCGGCTGGCAAGCTAGGCTGCAGGCCGCACGCGTACGAAATTCGCTCGCCGAGGAAGGACGAGCGGCCCTAGCGGATCGCGCCGCTCTTCATCAGCCGCGGCACGAGCGTCAGCGCGGCAATCAGCGGAAAGCGCCTCTGCCAGGGCTTGATCTCGATCTTCGTGCCGGCGTGGCGATTGATCTTCCACGCGAGATAATCGATCCCCCCCGCATAGGTCAGGCTCGCCTTGGCCAGCCGCAGGACCGTAAGCAGCTTGCCCTCGATGCGCCGCCGGGCCCAGCCGCCGCTCGGCGTACGGGCCGGGATCGCAGCAATCGCAGGGGCGCTGAAGCGTAGATAGCGCTCGGGATCGGCATCCACGACCGATTGGGCCCGCGTCGAACGCTCGGCGCGAAGCTCGACCGAATAGGTGAGCGAAAAGGCGCGGCGCCACCAGTCGAGCGTCGCCTCTTCCGCGCGTGCTCCGGCGGCGGCCAGCAGGGTCGGCGCGGCGCGCGACACCGCCGCGACCGCGCGCTCGCGCGCGCTTTCGTCGGCGGCCCAGACCAGCCGCGACGGCTGCGCGAAGCGCGCCCAAACCGACACATTGCGCGTCTCCGGCCCGTTCAACCGCGCAAAGTCCGACTCGCTCAGCACTGCATATTTGGCGACGAGGCCGCCCGCCTGGAACGGAAACACATTCGGGGGGATCAGCCGGTTTGCAACTTGCATCCAGCGCTTGGGATAGGCATCCTCATAAGCCGAGACAATGAGGTAGAAATCGAGCATCAGCCCATCGAGCTGGGTTTCGCGCAGACAGCTGCCGTAGAAGAGCACCGCGCGGGCGCTCTCTGGATATTGCGCCGCGATCGCCGCCGCCATCGCCGAGACCCGTGGATCCACCGGCATCGACAATTCGTCGCGGACCAGGTCGGTCAGGGCGAACATGGGATTGTCCCTCAGGCCGCGAGGCGCAGAAAGGGCACCGGCTGCGTCGAGGTCAGGATGATCGGCCGCCCGCCCGTCGCCTCGAAAATCTCGCCGTCGAGGATAACATTCGAGCGCTCGCTCTCGATGCGGATCTCGTCGCCCTGCTGGAAATGGACTCCCGCCAGCTCCCGCTGGCCCAGCGTCCCTCGCCATGTCGCGCCGAGCATGCGGAACAGCGCGCCGACGCTGCTCTCGGTCGCAAGCAGCTTCATATGGCCATTGGTGCCATGCTTGTCGCTCGTGCGGATGCTGAGCAGCAGCTTTTCGAGCGTGGTGACGATCAAGAGCGAGAATTTGCCCTTGAACTCGCCCTGGCGGATCAACGACACCGTCATCGGCTCGGGCTTGGGCGGCAGCCGTCCGCCGCCGATTCCGAAGAGGATCGAAAAGAAGGCGAGCATCGCGGCCAGGAAATGCGACACCCCGTTGGGCAGGCCGAGGGGATAGATGCGGTGGCGGCAATAGAGCATCACGTCGGCCAGATAGGCGCCGCCCAGGAACATACCGAGCACCGGGCGCGCACCGCCGCTGTCGAGCGCGATGAGCTGGCGTTCGATGACATGGTCCTCGAGCCGGCCAGCGCCGACCAGCTCGACCACCCGTTCGAGCGCCCTGATGGGATCGCCCTCGGCGCCCAGGTCGAGCGCGATCAAGTTGGTCTTGCCGTTTGGCAGCACCGCCACCGGGGGCGGCGAACCGCCGAAATGGCCGCCCGAATAAAGTTCGGTCAGCGCGGCCTGCACGGTGCCATCGCCGCCGTTGATCGCGATGACCCGCGGCGAGACCATCGCTATGGTGCGGATCGCCTCGCCGATCTGGTCGACGGCCTCGACCTCATAGTGGAAAATGTCAGGGTGCGCCGCGCAATATTCGCGCACTCGGGGCAACAGCGAGCGGTTGCCCGTCGAGCGTGGATTGGAAAGGAGCGCGACGCTGGCCACCGTCAGACCGGATCGAACGACAGGCCGTTGATATAGTTCAACGTGATCGGCACGCGCTTGGTCGAGCCCCCGACCGCGAAGCTGACCTGCGCCAATTTGGGCTTGCGCTTGAAGATGAAGTCGCTGAGCTTCATGTCGGGGTTGCCCGAAAGGCCGCCGCCGTCGCTCTTGTCGGACTTGCCGTTGCCATTGATGTCGTGACGGACCGAAACGACATAATTGCCCGGGCCCTTCACAGGAACGCAGACCTGCATTGCGCCGCTACGCACCGGTACGTCGACACGCTCCAGCCACTTGCGCTTTTCAAGATAGCTCTTGTCCGCATTGTATATCTGCACGCGCAGCGTACCCGTGCGCGCCTTGAATCCACGCACATCGACCAGGACGGCGGTCGCATTGCTGTCGCAAAGGGCGGCCGCCGGACCCAGCGTAGCGCCCTGCGCCGCGACGGGCGCCATCAGCGCTCCCACGGTGCCGGCGGCGAGTATCCCGGCGAGAAACATTTTCGACATGACCTCAATACCTCCAGAGGTTATAGCCACGCCAGCCGTGCGAAAGCGCGCGCCGACATGGGTCCCTGTCGCCCTGTTTCGGCATATCGGAAACATTTGCGGCCAAATCATGGTGATGGGGCGACGAAAGCTTGAACAAGATACCCGCCATCGACCGCTATATTGCGCGGCTCATCTTCTTTCCCATGCTCGGCACGCTCGTCCTCTCGGCGATGCTGCTGGTGCTCGAAAAGATGCTGCGCCTGTTCGATTTCGTCGCGACCGAGGGCGGACCGGTCAGCGTCGTCTGGCGAATGCTCGCCAACCTGATCCCCGAATATCTCTCGCTCGGCATCCCGATCGGGCTGATGCTCGGCATTCTCCTCGCTTTCCGCCGCCTCGCAACGTCGAGCGAACTCGACGTGCTGCGCGGGGTCGGCATGAGCTTCGGGCGGCTGATGCGCGTCCCTTACGCCTTTGCTTTTGCGCTGGCGCTGCTCAACCTCGCCATCGTCGGCTTTATCCAGCCCTATGCACGCTACGCTTATGAAGGACTGCAGTTCGAACTGCGCTCGGGTGCGCTCGGTGCGTCGATCAAGGTCGGCGAATTCACCAAGCTCGGCGGCCGGATGACGCTGCGCATCGAGGAAAGCTACAACGACGGACGATCCCTGCGCGGCATTTTCGTGCGCGGCGAGAACAAGGACGGGCAAGTGGTATCGGCGACCGCAGCCGAGGGCCAATTCCTCGCCACCGATGACCCCAACACCATCATCCTCCGGCTCACGAGCGGCGTGCTGATCCACGAGTCGCCGAAGTTCGCGGTGCCGCGCGTCCTGACCTTCGACAACCACGACCTGCCGATCCCGCTCCCCAAGATCGAGGCGTTCCGCACCCGGGGCGGCGCCGACCGCGAGCTCACGATTCCCGAATTGTTCGTGGTTGGAAAGGACAAGACCGAGCCCCTGAAGACACGGCTCGAATCACGAGCCAATTTTCATTTTCGCATCGTCGAAGTCGCCTCGATGTTCCTGATCCCGCTCCTCGCGATCGCACTTGCCATTCCGCCGAAGCGATCGACTTCGTCGCTCGGCGTATTCCTTTCGATCGTGATCCTCGTGACCCAGCACAAGATCAACCAATATGCCGAGGACCTCGGCGCGCGCGGCACCGTCGACCCCTTGCTCGCGCTTTGGGTCCCCTACCTGCTGTTCGCCGGGCTCGCTTTCTGGATGTATTACACCCTCGCGCACGTTCCGGGCGGCCAGCCGATTGGCGCGCTCGAACGCGTCGCCGCGAAGCTTGGCCAGCGGGCGAAGGCCGTGTTCCGGGTTTTCCAGCGCAAGCAGAAGCTCGCCTGATGCACCAGTTCCACTTCTTCCCCTCGCGAACGATGGCTCTCTACATGGGGCGGCTCTTCTTCGTCCGAACCTTCGCGATTCTGTTCGCGCTCGTCATCATTCTCCAGACGCTCGATCTTCTCGGCGAAAGCGGGAAGATCCTTGCCGTCGCCGGCAATGGCGACGCCGAGGTGTGGCGCTATGTTGGCCTGCGCATCCCGCAGATCATCGAGACCTTTCTTCCCTTTTCGGTGCTGCTCGGGACGATCCTGACGCTGATCACTCTTAACCAGAACAGCGAAGTCATCGCGATGAAGGCGGCGGGCATGTCGGCGCACCAGGTCCTTGCACCGCTGTTCCTCGCAGCGCTCCTCGTCGCCGCGATCAGCTTCGGCTTCAACGAACGCATCGTCGCGCGCGCGACCGCGGCGCTGGGAGCCTGGCAGAAGGTGGAATATGCACAGGTCCCGCGCGACAGCGGGCTGCGCTCCAACATCTGGGTGCGCGAGGGCGACGACCTCATCAACGCCGAGACGGTCGAGACCAGCGGGCCATCGATCGTGCTTCACGGGGTCAAGATCTACGAACGCTCGGGCGGTGTTCTTTCCTCGATCCTCTCCGCCGATAGCGGCCGCGCGATCGACGGCGGCTGGGAGCTGACAGGCGCCAAGCGATTCCTGCGCCGTTCGGGCACGGTCGAGGAACTCGGCACGATTGTCGCGGCCAAGGGCGTGCGCCCCGACCAGTTCACCCTCGCACAGGTCGATGGCGACGAGCTTCCGTTCCTCCAGCTGAAGCGTGCCATCGACGATCTCGAGGCCGCGGGGCGCCCCGTTGACGCGCTCAAGGGCGTCCTGTGGCACAAGATTTCGGGGCCATTGTCGGCGATCCTGATGCCGCTCCTCGGCGCGGTAGCCGCATTCGGCCTCGCGCGCTCGGGCAAGCTGTTCGTACGTGCGATCCTCGGAATGGCGCTGGGCTTTGCCTATTTCGTCGCCGATAATTTCGCCCTCGCGATGGGCGATCTCGGGGCCTATTCGCCCTTTCTCGCCGCGTGGGGGCCGTTCATCCTCTTCGCATTGATCGGGGAGACGATCCTGATCCGGACCGAGGAATAGGCGCCGGGAGTGGTTCAGACCGCTCCGCTTCGTGCGGATCCCGCGACGAGCTTTGCCACCAGCCCCGGCAACCCTTTGTAGTTCGCCCGGTGATACTGCGAATCGGAGGGCAGCGTGTCCTTGAGGCGGCGGTGCGCCTCGGGCAGCGCATGATATGGAACTCCCGGAAGCAAGTGGTGGAGCGCGTGATATCTAAGCCCCACCGGCGCCCATAGCTCGGGAAGGAGGCCGGGCGGAGGGACGTTCACGCTGTCGAGGAACTGCGCGGTCACGGTCAGCACCGCGCCGTCATTCTCCCACAGGTGCGCAACGAGCGTACGGATCTGGTTGAGCACGATGCTCGCCGAGGCAATGCCCCCAAAGATCAAGAGCGCGCGCAGCGGCACCCAGCCGAAAACGGCCGCCGCAACGAGCAAAGTCGACCAGGCCCAGGCACCGCCCTCCTGCCAGGCCCATTGACGGCGAAACTCGCCCTCGGGCGGCCGGCGGCGGAACAGCGGGTTGATAATGAGCCCCGAATAGCGCTCCATCACGACACGGCGCAGCGGCGGAACCAGGAAGGAGAGCGGGGTCAGCACCGCATAACGAAAGACGAGCGCGACCGGTGCGAAAGCCGCCGCGACCACGAACAGCGGCACCGTCCACGGCTTCATCAGCGCGAGCGGCAAATATTCGGGGTCCTCGACCGTACCATATTTGGTGCGGTTGTGGTGCAGGCTGTGGATACCCTCGTACATGAAGGAGGGAATCAAGAGCGGCACGCCGACAAGAATATTCCACCAGAGCCGAAAGCCGGGCAGCGCATTCTTCCGAATGTGGGTGATCTCGTGGATGAAGCTGCCCGCGCGATAAAGCGCAAGGACCGCGACCAGCGCCGCGGCGAGCATCCAGACGGTCGAGGGGGCAAGGATCGCCGCCGCGACGCCGGCATAGCCGATGAAGGTCGAGGCCAGGAAGTCGGCCCAATAGATGCGCGCGCTCGGCGCAACCAGGTCGCGCGTCAGTTCGGACGCCGCGCGGATCATCGCCATATCGTCGGCGATCGCCGACTTGGGAAGCGGCGCCACGGGCACGGCCGAATGGCGGTCGGCAAGGGTGTTCATCGCAAACATATCGAGGTCTTCACCATGATTTCGTGGCAGCAAAATGGCCAAATGCGGGTCGCCAGCGCCGCAGCTATGCCCTAATGCCTCGCCGATAAACATAGGAAGTCCAGTTCAGGAAACCAGTCATGGCCTCGCACACCCAAGGTCCGATCACCATCCTTCCGGTCCAGACAAAGGCCGACAGGCGAGAGTTCGTCGAACTCGCTTTCCGCCTCAACCGCGGCGATCCAGCGTGGGTCCCGCCGCTCAAGGGCGAGGTTTATGGCCTTTTGACGCCCGGCAAAAATCCCTGGTTCGAACATGGCAAGGCGCAGCTCTTCCTCGCGCGCCGCGAGGGGCGGACGGTCGGGCGTATCTCGGCGCATATCGACGC
Organism: Sphingomonadales bacterium; assembly: GCA_044508875.1. Lineage (GTDB taxonomy): Bacteria > Pseudomonadota > Alphaproteobacteria > Sphingomonadales > Sphingomonadaceae > Sphingopyxis > Sphingopyxis flava_A. The sequence goes on from JBIQHE010000013.1 coordinate 62,275, forward strand.
GCTCGCTCTCGCCCAGCCCCCCGAGCAGGGCATGGGCCCCGGTACCGGCAATTGGGGTTTGCTCGAAGCCGAGGACGGCGAGACCGCAGCGGCCTTGCTCGGAGCGGCCGAGGACTGGCTGCGCGGGCAAGGCATGCAACGTTCGCTCGGCCCGCTGTCGATATCGATCTGGGATGAACCCGGGCTCCTCGTCGAGGGTTTCGACAACCCGCCTACGATCATGCTCGGTCACAACAGCCCGCTCTACCGCGCATGGGTGGAGGAGGCGGGCTATCGCCCCGCCAAGCGGCTGATCAACTATTCGGTACCCATTACCGACGGCTTTCCACCGATCGTCAATCGCATTGTCGCCGCCGGCGAGAGAAATGAGCGCATCCGCATCCGCCGCGTCGACAAGCGCCGCTTCGACGACGAGGCAAAGCTGATCATGGGCATCTTGAACGATGCCTGGTCGGACAATTGGGGCTTTGTGCCGCTCACCGACAGCGAGATCGCCTATGTCGGCAAAAAGCTGAAAACGCTGGTGTTCGAAGACCTGATCCGCGTCGCGGAGGTCGACGGTGAACCCGTGGCCTTCATGATCGTGCTCCCCAATATCAACGAGTTGCTGATCGACATGGAGGGTTCGCTCTTCCCCTTCGGCTGGGCCCGTCTGCTCTGGTGGCTCCGCAAGCCCAAGAGCCGGGTGCTGCGCGTACCGCTGATGGGCGTGGTCAAGCGACTGCAGAACAGCCGCATGGCGAGCACGCTCGCCTTCATGATGATCGAGTTCATTCGCCGTGACGGCGTCGCCCATTATGGCGCCGTTGAGGGCGACATCGGCTGGGTCCTCGATGACAACCAGGGGATGATCGCGGTCGCAAATGCGATCGAGGCTACCGAGAACCGCGTCTATCTGATTTACGACAAGCCGCTCGATTGAGCGTGGCCGGTTGATCCTCGAGCCGGCAGCGTCAGCGCAGAACCACCCAGGTCGGCGCATGATCGCTCGCCTTTTCGCGGCCTCGGTGTTCCTTGTCGACGCCCGCATCGACCAACCGGTCGGCTACGGCGGGGCTCAGCAGCAGGTGATCGATGCGAAAGCCGTGGTCGCGCTGCCACCCGCCGGCCTGATAGTCCCAGAAGGTCCAGATGCCCCCCGCAGGATGGCGGCTACGGATCGCGTCCGTCCAGCCGTCGCCCAGCATCCGGAAATAGGCGTCGCGCGAATCGGGCTGCATCAGCGCGTCGCTCGTCATTGCGCGTGGATCCCAGACATCGTCGTCGTGCGGGATGACATTATAATCACCGGCGAGGATGGTGGGGATTTCGGCCTTCAGCAGCGCCTTCGCCCGCTCGCGCAGCCGCTTCATCCAGCGCAGTTTATAATCGAACTTGGGCCCGGGCTGCGGATTGCCGTTCGGAAGGTAGATCGACGCAATGCGGATACCATGAACGTCGGCTTCGAGGTAGCGCGACTGCTCGTCCTCGTCCTCCCCTGCAAGGCCGCGCTGGATTTCGACCGGCGCGGTGCCGCGCGCGAGGATTGCGACCCCGTTGAAGCCCTTTTGCCCGTGATAGAGCATTCCGTATCCCGCCGCCTCGATCTCGGCGGTCGGCATCGTCTCGTCGCTCGACTTCAGTTCCTGAAGGCACGCGACGTCGGGCTGGGTTTCCGCAAGCCATTCAACGAGACGCGGCATCCGGGCCTTGATGCCGTTGATGTTGTACGTGGCGATTTTCATCGCCTGTCTATGGCAGGAAGCGTTTCGCCAGGAAAGGCGTCAGATCGAGAAGCTCGACCCGCAACCACAGCCCGAGGCCGCGTTCGGATTCTCCACCTTGAAGGAGGATCCACCCAGCGAATCGACGAAATCGACAATGCTGCCCCGCACCAGATCGATGCTCACAGGGTCGACGACCAGCTTCACCCCGTCGGTTTCGGTGACGACGTCGCCGGGTTCGATCGTCTCGGCAAGGTCGAAGTGATAGGTGAAGCCCGAACAACCGCCACCGTCGACCGCAAGGCGGAGCGCGGGAAGTTCTGCACCCTTGCGCTCGGCGATCCAGCGTACGCGCGCCGCGGCGGCGGGGGAAAGGGCGATATCGGAAAGCTGCGTGGCCATCACGCCAAGATAGGGATTCGTGCGCAAATGAAAAGGGCGCCCCGGCGCTCCGGCCGGAGGGCGCCCCTCCTCTCCGACCATTTAAATCCTATTCCTCGGGGCCGCCCATCGCGAGGGGCTTGCCATCGCGCGAAATCGCGGCGATCGCCATCGAGTCCGAGCGAACGAAGGGCAGCGGGTTGACCGGCGCGCCGTCGATACGGACCTCGTAGTGCAAATGATTTCCGGTCGAGCGGCCCGTCGAGCCGACATAACCGATGATCTCGCCCTTCCTCACCTGCTGTCCGGGCTGGACGATGTACGAGGACATGTGCCCGTAGCGCGTCTCGATCGCATTACCATGTGCGATCTCGACATAATTGCCATATCCGCCGAGGCGCTGGGCACGGCCGACGATCCCGTCGGCGGTCGCATAAATGGGGGTGCCGTGCGGCGCCGGGATGTCGATGCCATTATGGCGCGCGACGCGGCCCGAGATCGGGTGAGTGCGCATGCCATAAGAGGAGGAAAGCGACATCTTCTCGATCGGCCGGCGCGAGGGAACCGAAACGCCGAGGGACGCGGTCAGGCCCGTGTCAAGCCGCTTCCATGCCTGGAATACTGCGCGCGCCTCGCCGTCTTCCTTGACCGAGGGCGCCACACCGGCGTCGAAAACTTCCTCATCGGGATCATCGGGGACTGGAACGCCGGCGGCGCTCGTCTCGAACGCCTGCGCCGGGGCGGTCATGCCCATCGACGCGAGCGCGAAGAAAATCAGTCCAAGATGAAACTTTTGCGTTCGTGTCGCGTTCCGCACGTATCGACCCCGCTCTTCGCCATGTCGCCGACGGTATCTGGTCCCGCCGGTGCCGGTTGTTTGCCTGGATGGGATTATTCCCTGCCCGCGGGAGCCTTGGTGCATGGGCAAAGGTTACGAAGCAACTACCGCATAGTATTCTTGCGTTAAACCGGCGTCCCGGCGCGCCGAGTCGTTGAACGGTGGCTTCAGATTCCCCCGAAACCGCGATTTTACGAGGCTTTGCCACGTTTCAACGGCATTGAATCCCCTTTCATCGCACAACCAGCCGAACCAGGCTGTGCCGGCCCGCACATGCCGGATTTCGTCCTTGTAAATACGCGATAAAATCCGCCCCGATGCCTCATCCCCCGCCGCGTGGAAGCGCTCGACGGTCGCTGGCGTGACATCGAGCCCGCGCGCCTCGAGCACCATTGGCACGATCGCGAGGCGGGCGAGCGCATCGTCGCTCGTCGCTGCAGCCGCCTCCCAGAGACCCGCGTGCGCGGGGAGCGCGCCATAATGGCTGCCAAGCGCGCGCAGCCGCCGGTCCAGAAGCGCAAAGTGCATCGCCTCATCGGCGGCGACGCCCAGCCAATCGTCTACAAAGGATCGGGGGAATTCCCCACCGAACCGTCCCACAAGGTCCACCGCAAGGTCGATTGCGACGAACTCGATGTGCGCGAGCGCGTGAAGCATCGCGATGCGACCGCGCTCCGACCCGCCCCTGCGGCGCCGGGGCATCTGGCTCGGCGAGAGAAGTTCAGGCGCCGCCGGCCACGCCGGCTGGTCGGGCATGGTGATATCACAGCGATGGTCGAGTTCGCCGCGCCGCCACGCCCGCGCCATCGCCCGTGCCGCACGGCGCTTGCCGTGCGGATCGGGCGTCAGCAGGACGGCCCGTGCAGCTTCGCCGAGCGCGATCATTTAGAGTGCCTTCGCCGCCTCCAGCACCGCGTCGGCGTGGCCCTTTACGCGTATCTTGCGCCATTCCCTGGCCAGCTTGCCGTCGGCGCCGAACAGGAAGGTCGAACGTTCGATCCCCATATAGGTGCGGCCGTAATTCTGCTTTTCAACCCAGGTACCGAATGCATCGCACACCTTGCCATCCTCGTCGGAGGCCAGCCGCACCGTCAGCCCATATTTGTCACGGAACTTGCAGAGCTTCGCCGGCGCATCGCGCGATACGGCCAGGACCTGCGCGCTAAGATGCGCAAACTCGGGCGCGAGACGCGTGAAATCCTGCGCCTCGACGGTGCACCCCGGCGTGTCGGCCTTGGGGTAGAAATAAACGACCAGCGGCGCGCCTTTCAGCGCTTTCAAGTCAATTGTAGCTCCGTCGGCATCAAGCAGCGTCACCGCGGGAATGGGATCGCCAATGGCAAGGGTCATGACTTGGTCTCCTGCTGCGACGGGCGAATCGACGCCCACCAGTTCGCGATCTCCTGCCGCGCGGCATCGTGCGCGGCAAGGAGTTGCGGCCAGCCGGGCTCCCCGCACGCGCTCGCGACGAGCTGTCGCGCTGCGGGCGTTGCGGGCTCCCCGTCGGGCGCGGTCAGCCGCAGCATCACGAGCATCCGGGCGAGCAGGGCGTGCGCCTGGCACACCTCGGCCGGCGCCAGGCCGCTCGCCTTGAGGCAGGCGAGCGCCGAGCCGATATTGGGATCGTGGCACTGGCCGCTCGCGAGCTGCGTCACCTGCATCGCAAATTCGAGATCGACGAGCCCGCCGGGCCCGCCCTTGATGTCGAGCGGCCCTCTTGGCGGCTTGTGCGCCGATATCTTGTCGCGCATCTCGGCCGCATCGCGCGCCAGCTTCGCAGCCTCGCGCGGCGGGGCAAGGAGGTCGTCGAAGATGCGCTGAACCGCCTCCTTCGCCCCATCGGAGCCATAGACGGGTCGCGCGCGGAGCAGCGCCATATGCTCCCAGGTCCAGGCCTCCTCGCGCTGATACCGTTCGAAGCTGTCGAGCGTGACCACAAGCGGTCCCTGAGTCCCCTGCGGACGCAGCCTTGTGTCGACGTCGTAAAGCTTGCCCGCCGCGGTCGGCACCGACATCGCGGCGGTGACCCGCTGCGCGAGACGGTTGTAATAGGTTGTTGCGCCGAGCGGCCGCGGCCCATCGGATTCGGCGAGATGATCACCGGTGAAGAGATAGATGAGGTCGAGGTCTGACGCGTGGGTCAGCGCCCTGCCCCCCAGCCGGCCAAGCGCCAGCACGACGAGCTCGCTAGCCGGAACGCGCCCGTGCGCTGCCTGGAATTCAGCCACCGTCGCGTCAGCGAGGACCTGGAGCGCCGCCTCTGCAAGCTCGGAATAGCCGCAGGCGATCGCCATCGGGTCGGTTGCCCCCGCAATGAGCTGCACCCCGTAGGCGAAGCGGCGCTCGCCGACGCGATCACGCACCCGGTCGAGCAGCCGTTCATAGTCGAGTCCCGCGAGCCCGGGTGCCCATTCGGTGATCAATTCGGCCTTGGTCGCCGGAGCATCGAAGGCGCGCTTGTCGATCAGCCCCTCGATCAGTTCAACCCGCGCGCCGAGCGCGTCGGCAAGCGTCGGGGCGATCGAGAGAATGCGCGTCGCGATCTTCGCGAGCTCCGGTTGCGCTGCGAGCAGATGGAAGAATCCCACCGCGCTCGGCAGTCCCGCCACGAGCTTGTCGAAGCGCACAAGCGTCGCCTGCGGATCGGGAGCCGCCCCGATCGCCTTGACGAGTTCGGGAAGCACCGCCTCCAGAGCTTCAAGCGCCGCGGGGCTCCTAAGCGCACGCAGCTTGCCCGCGCGCCATTCGGTGATCGTGCGCAGCGCCGCGCCCGGCGATGCGAAGCCCGCCGCGACCAGCGCCCCCTCGAGGTCCGCCTCGTCGCGCGGCAGACCGCCGGTGGCGGCGCGCTCGACGACAAGGCGGTCGTAACAGGCCCCGACCTCGCTCACCACGGGCAAAAGCGCCGCGAGCAGCCCTGACCCGTCCGACTGGCCATCGAGCCGTGCGACGGCATCGAGCGCATCCGGCTGGACGGGCAGGCTGTGCGTCTGCTGATCCTCGATCATCTGCAGCCGGTGTTCGATCCGCCGCAGCGTGGCGTAATCCGCTTTCAGCCCCGCCGCGACATCGGCGTCGATCCGCCCGGCCCTTGCAAGGGCGTCCAGCGCATCGACCGTTGCGGGTGCACGCAGCGATGGATCGCGGCCGCCGTAGATGAGCTGGTGAACCTGCGCGAAAAACTCGATCTCGCGGATGCCCCCGCGCCCGCGCTTGAGGTCATAGCCGGGACCGAACTGCTGGCCCTGGGCGAAATGGTCGCGGATCCGGTCGCTCATGGCGCCAATTTCCTTGAGCTGACGGAAATCCAGGCTGCGACGCCAGATGAAAGGCTGGATGGCGGCCAGGAAATTCTCGCCGAGCGGCCGGTCGCCCGCCGACGCGCGCGAACGGATGAAGGCCGCCTGCTCCCAGGCGAGCGCCTCCGATTCATAGTAAGAGATGGCCGCGTTCACCGGGAGCACGATCGGCGTGACCTCGGGGTGGGGGCGAAGCCGCAGGTCGACGCGCAGCACATGACCCTCGGCCGTTCGCGCCGACAGAATCTCGACCATCCGCCGCGCGATCCGTACCGCCGCCTCGTCGGGGTCGTCGCGCGAGCGGCGAGGCAATGTCTCGGGATCGAAGATCAGGATCGGGTCGATGTCGGACGAATAGTTGAGTTCGTGGCTGCCGAGCTTGCCGAGCGCGATGATCGCAAGCCCGCGCGGCGCCTCGCCCGGTACGCGTTCAGCGAACGCCGCGGCGAGCGCCGCGTCGCACGCCTGGTCCGCAAAAGCGGACAGCAGCCGCGTCGTTGTCGCAACGTCATGCTCCCCCGAAAGGTCGCCGAGTGCGAGAAGCAACGCGATGCGGCCGCGCCACTGGCGAAGCGAGCGCATGATATCGTCGCTCAGGGGCGGCGGCGCGGCGCAGGCAAGCGCCGCGTCGCTACCCTTCACGAGATAGCGCTGGACGTCATCGGGATAGAGGGCGGCAAGCCGCGCAAGAAATGGAGCGTTGGCGATCAGCCGGTCGAGCGCCGACTGGCGAGCGGAAACATCGGGTGCAGTCATCGCTGGCTGCTATCGCTTGCCGGCCTTTTGGTAGCAACCCCAAGCGCGCGGTTCACGCACCCCGAAGTTTCCCGCAGAAAGGAGAGATTAGGCGGGAACCGTGCTCTCGTCGAAGAAGAGAACCTGCGAAACCGCAGCACGCAAGGTCGCGGGCTGGTAGGGCTTGGTGAGGAGGAAAGCCGGCTCGGGACGGTCGCCCGTCAGAAGGCGCTCCGGGAAAGCGGTGATGAAGATGACCGGCACCTTGAGGCCGTTCAAAATCTCCTGCACCGCCTCGATTCCAGAACTGTTGTCGGCGAGCTGGATATCGGCGAGCACGAGCCCTGGCTGGTGCTTCTGCGCCTCTGCCACCGCCTCGCGGTGCGTGGTTGCGACGCCCACGACTTCGTGCCCCAGGTCACGGACGATCATCTCGATATCCATCGCGATGATGGGCTCGTCCTCGATGATCAGGATGCGCGCACGCGTCTGGCGGTCGATTTCGTCGAGCGCTTCGGCAATCAGCTTGCGGACCTCTTCGATGTCGCGCCCGATGATACGGCCGGTCTCGGCCTCTCCGAAGCCTTCGACTGCAGTCAGCAACAGGGCCTGGCGAGCGAGCGAGGGGATACGCCTCAGCCGCGCATCGGCGATCGCGATGTCGGCCGCCGCGTCGGGATCGCCGGGCGGGGGCGCACTGGCAAGACCGAAATTATCGTGGACCATGCGATAGAGCTGGATCCGGAGGTCGGCGCCCGTGTCGACGGCCCCTGGATTCGCGACCAGCGTCTCCAGCAACTGGGCCACAAGCGCGTCGCCACTCGCCTGGCTTCCCGAAATGGCACGGCCGTAGCGCCGCAAATAGGGAAGATGCGGCGCAATCGCCTGACCCAATGACATAGACAACCTCCTGATGCGGGCCCAAAACCCGCCCTGAGCCCCGGAAATGCGGGAATTTTCATGCCCGCCCCTCCGGCGCCCGATATAATTGCTCGGTGGGGGAACGATCTAGCCCCAAATTAGTTTCATGGGAAAGCGGCAAACGCGCCATTGCTCTTTGGCGAAGGCGCGGTTAGCAGAAGGCGCCATGTTCAGCGGAAACCTCTATAATGTCGTCTGAAGCCGGATCGCCCCAGCAAAAGGCTCCCGGGAAAGACGCCAAGAAGAAAATTCCCCGTAAAGGTCAGGACGTTAACCTCGCCCTGCGCCGTGCGTACGAGTCTGCGGTCGACGAGACCATCCCGCAATCGATGCTCGACCTGCTAAACAAGCTTAACTAATCTTTACCGCCGATAGCGCGCTGCGAAGTCTGCCTGGAAGACGGCAAAGCGTTCGGCCGCGATCGAATCGCGCATCGCCTGCATCAGCGCCTGATAAAAATGCAGGTTATGCTGGGTCATGAGCATCGCGCCCAGCATTTCGCCCGCGCGCACGAGATGGTGGAGGTAGGCGCGCGACCATGTGGCGCATACCGGGCAATCGCAGGAAGCGTCGAGCGGCTCCAGGTCCTCGGCGTGCTTCGCATTGCGAATATTGACCGGCCCGTCCCAAGTGAAGGCCTGACCGTTGCGGCCCGATCGCGTCGGCAGCACGCAATCGAACATGTCGACCCCGCGCGCGACCGCCCCGACCAGATCGTCGGGCTTGCCGACGCCCATCAGATAGCGCGGCTTGTCGGCAGGTAGCTGAGTGGGCGCGAAATCGAGGACGCCGAACATCGCCTCCTGCCCTTCCCCCACCGCGAGGCCACCAATGGCATAGCCGTCGAACCCGATGTCGACGAGCGCCGCCGCCGAACGCGCGCGCAGTTTCTCGTCGAGCGAACCTTGCTGGATACCAAAGAGCGCCGAGCGCGAGGCATGGTCCTCGCCTGCGTCGAACCCGGCGCGGCTGCGCGCGGCCCAGCGCATCGAGCGCTCCATGCTCGCCTCGGCGCGCTTCGCATCGACGCCGGCAGGCGGGCATTCGTCGAACGCCATCACGATATCGCTGCCGAGGAGGCGCTGGATTTCCATCGATCGTTCGGGCGTCAGCATGTGACGCGAGCCGTCGAGATGGCTCTTGAACGCCACGCCCTCCTCGCTTTGCTTGGTGAGCGCGGAGAGGCTCATTACCTGGTAACCCCCGCTGTCGGTGAGGATCGGCCGGTCCCAGCCCATGAAGCCATGCAGCCCGCCGAGGCGGGCCATGCGTTCAGCGCCGGGACGCAGCATCAGATGATAGGTGTTGCCGAGGATGATGTCGGCGCCGGTCGCGCGGACCTCGGCGGGGCGCATCGCCTTAACCGTCGCCGCGGTGCCGACCGGCATGAAGGCCGGCGTTCGGATCTCGCCGCGCATCATGCGGATGACACCGGTGCGCGCGGCGCCATCTGTCGCAGCGACTTGGAAAGCGAATCTGTCGGTCATGGCGCGCGCCTATGGGCTGGGCGGCGCGGAAAGTCGAGATGGGGGAAGGGCCCTGCTCTACTCCCGCTCGTCCTCGCTCGAGGGCTCCTCGGCGGCGGCTTTGGCCTTTTCCCTGGGCTTCTCCTTTTCGAAGATCGCCAGAAGTTCTTTCTTCTGCTCGTCTGGCAATTCGTCTTCGGCCGCCGGGAACATCTCCTCCTCTTCCTCGTCGATGTGATGGATATAGCGATGCTTCATCGTGCGAAAGCGCGTGAGCCAGCCTGTCGAACCGAAATCCATCTCATAAAGTTCGGTGAGCATATCCTCGATTTCCTTGTGCTCGGAGACACTGTGCTGCGCCTCGTCGCGCAGGTCCGAGTTCGCCAGCATCGCCGCGTAAAGGGACATTTCCTCCGACGCGGCGTGCGCGGCGACCTCGACGCGAAAGGCCTCGAACAGCTTTTCACGTTCGGGACTGTCGCCCTTCGTCGCGTCGATCTGGTCAAGCAGCGCGCGGTGGCGATCGTGATCGGCCTTCAGCCGCGCAAAAATCCTGGTCTCGCTCATAATCTGCTCCTCGCTGGTCGAGCAGAAAACGGCCCGCGAGGAATCCGGTTCCGGCGGTCTCGTCAGGGAAGCAGCAGGCTCGCGTCACCATAGCTGTAAAAGCGGTAACCCCTCGCGATCGCGTGGGCATAAGCCGCCTGCATCGTCTCCAGCCCCATGAGCGCACTCACCAGCATGAACAGCGTCGAGCGCGGCAGATGGAAATTGGTCATCAGCCCATCGATCGCCTTGAACCGATAGCCCGGGGTGATGAATATCGCCGTGTCGCCCTCGAAGGGCGCAATGAGACCATCATCGCGCGCCGCGCTTTCGAGGAGGCGTAGCGACGTCGTCCCCACCGCGATGACCCGCCCGCCCGCCTGGCGGACGCCGTTGAGGCGATCGGCTGTTTCTGCGTCGATACGGCCCCATTCGGCGTGCATGACATGGTCGTTGGTATCATCGGCCTTTACGGGCAGGAAGGTACCTGCGCCCACGTGAAGCGTGAGGGTTTCACTCTTGACGCCCCCCGCGGCGAGCGCATCGAGAAGCCGAGGTGTGAAGTGGAGCGCCGCGGTGGGCGCTGCAACCGCGCCGTCCTCGCGCGCGAACATCGTCTGGTAGTCGCTGCGGTCGGCCTCGTCGGTCGCACGCTTGCCCGCAATATAGGGCGGCAGGGGCATCGTTCCCGCCCGTTCGAGCAACAGCTCGACCGGCTCCTCGCCGGCGAAGGCGAGGATGAAGCTCCCGTCCGGAAGGCGCTCCTCGGCCAATGCCGCAACCCCTTCCCCGAAGTCGACGCTCTCGCCGACGCGCAGGCGCTTCGCGTTGCGGACAAAAGCCTGCCAGCGGCGCAGGTCGATCCGCTTGTGAAGCGTCGCTCCTATCTTTGCATCGCCGCGGCGCCCCTCGAGCTGCGCCGGGATGACACGCGTGTCGTTGAAGACAAGGCAGTCGCCGGGACGCAGCTGTCGTGGGAGATCGCGTACCTCTGCATCGCCAATTGCGCCGCTTTTGACGACCAGCATTCGCGCCGCATCGCGTGGACGCGCGGGGCGGAGAGCGATACGCTCTGGCGGCAGTTCGAAATCGAAGGCGTCGACGCGCATGGGGTATTGCGCGCCCTCGTCCGCTTACTGGATCGGCGCGTTGAGCTGGTCGGCGGTGATCTCTGCCGGGGCGGGCTGGGCTTCGGTCAGCATCGAGGCCGGGGGCACGGGCCTCTTGTCGGCGGCGACCGAGACTTGCACCATGCGCGACATCACCGCGGGCGGCTCGCCCCGCTGGATGGCATCGACATATTGCATGCCCGATACAACCCGGCCGAACACCGTATAGCGGTGGTCGAGCGCAAAGCGCGGCTGGAACATGATGAAGAACTGGCTGTTCGCGCTGTCCGGGCTTTCGGCGCGCGCCATCGACACCGTACCCCGCAGGTGCGGCATATCGTTGAACTCGGCCTTGAGGTCGGGCAGCCTCGAGCCCCCCTGGCCGGTCGCGGTCGGGTCGCCTGTCTGCGCCATGAAACCGTCGATAACGCGGTGGAACTTGACCCCGTCATAAAAGCCCGCGCGCGCCAGTTCCTTGACCCGCGCGACGTGATCCGGTGCGACGTTCGGGTAAAGCTGGATGACCACCCGTCCACCAGTCGACAGGTCGAGGTTGAGCATATATTCGGGATTATTGAGATATTGTTCGGGCGCCATCGCCGCCCCCGCAGACGTCTCCTCGGCCGGGGTCATATCGGGCGCGACCGGCGCCGCGGCAGGCGGTGCCGGGGGCGTTTCCACGGGCGGGGCCGGCTCGGGAATGTCGGCGGGCGCCGGGCTTTCTTCCGGTGTCGGCCCAGGGGGCGGCGGCGCTTCTTGCGCTACGGCCGAAGCCGCGAGGCCGAGCGCCATCACCGTCAAAACCAGGGGGCGGAATGGGAATGTCATGCTGTATCGGCCTTTATCGTTGAATCCGGTTTGCGCCCCGTTTTTGCGCGCCCTAGCGGGAAAAAGCTGAACGCTCAATGATTGCGGTCAAGGCTCGCCTTGGCGCAAGCCCCTTTCGGCGATTCGGCTCACGACCGCATCGCGCACCGCGGGGGTGACGAATTTGTGGATCTCGCCGCCAAAAACAGCAATTTCCTTGACCAATCGCGATGCGATTGGCTGCAATCCCACATCGGCCATCAGGAAGACGGTCTCGACCCGGTCGTTCAATTGCTGGTTCATTCCCGCCATTTGATATTCATATTCGAAGTCCGCAACGGCCCGCAGACCCCGGACGATGACGCTTGCGCCCTCGCGCTCGGCAAAGTCCATCAACAACGAATTGAAGCCAACAACGCGGATGTCGCCTTCGATCGCGGCGACTTCGTTGCGCACCATTGCGATGCGTTCCTCATCCTCGAACAGCGGCGATTTGCTGATATTCGTGGTCACTCCGATCACGAGCCGATCGACCAGCTTCGCCCCGCGGCGGATGATATCCATATGCCCCAGCGTGATCGGGTCAAAGGTTCCGGGATAAACCCCAATGCGCATTAACGGTCCCTTTCCACAACATAGCGCGCGATCGCCCGCAGCAGCGCAGCCTCCTCGCCGAAACCCGAGAGGTGGGCGATCGCCTGGTCCACAAGCAGCGACGCCTGCTCGCGCGCGCGTTCGAGCCCCATCAGCGTGACAAAGGTGGCTTTGCCCGCCGCCAGGTCCTTGTGCAGCGCCTTGCCTGCGAGCGTCTCGTCGCCCTCGACGTCCATGATGTCGTCGGCGATCTGGAAGGCGAGCCCGATATCGCGCGCATAACCGCGCAGCGGGGTGCGACCCTCGGCGGGGATACGAGCGAGAATCGCCCCCGCCTCGACCGAAAAGGCGATGAGCGCTCCGGTCTTGAGCTGCTGCAGCCGCGTGACCGTGGGCAAGTCGAAATCGGCGGTTTCGGCGGCGAGATCCATCATCTGCCCACCGGCCATGCCCGCCGGGCCGGCGGCACGGGCAAGCTCGCGCACCAGCTCGCCGCGCACGAAGGGATCCGCGTGGGTCGCGGGGTCGACGAGCCATTCAAAAGCCAGTGCATGTAGCGAATCGCCCGCAAGGATCGCGGTCGCCTCGCCGTAAGCCCTGTGCACCGTGGGCTTGCCGCGGCGCATGTCATCATCGTCCATGCAGGGCAGATCATCGTGTATCAGCGAATAGACGTGCATCGCTTCAACCGCCGCCCCGACGCGCAGCGCTGGCAAAGGATCGACATGATAAAGGTCGCCCGCCGCGCGCACGAGCAAGGGACGTAGCCGCTTGCCGCCGCCGATCGCGGCGTGCCGCATTGCCTCGTAAAGAGGACCTCGCGGATCGGGCGGAACCGCCAGCAGCCGATCGAAAAGCCCGTCGATTCCGCTACTGATCTCGGCCTGCGCTGCGCGAACAAGCGATGCGTTCGCCCCCGGCCCGCCCTCGACAAATGCCGTCACGGGTTCAGTCTTCGCCGAAGGGTGCAGTTCCCGCGGGCTGGCCGTCCGCCCCGAGACTGACCTGCTCGATGCGGGCCTGCGCCGCAGCGAGACGCGCTTCGCAATGCGCGCGAAGCGCATGACCGCGTTCGTAGAGCGCGACCGATTCTTCCAGGCTGACATCGCCGCTTTCGAGGCGCCGCACGATGGTTTCGAGCTCGCCCATGGCCGCCTCGAACGACAAGGAGGCGATTTCGGGGGCGGCAGCAGGTGCGGGCATGTCCGTCATGGCGCCTGCTTTGGCCTCTTCGCCCCCTTGCGGTCAAGCTTGACGTCGCCCCCTGCCGCTCTAGCATCATGCCATGTTCGTCGGTCATTTCGCCCCGGCACTCGTCGCCGCCGCACAGCCGCGTGCCGCCGGGCTCGGTACCCTGTTCATCGCGGCGCAGATCCTCGACATCGGCTTTGCGGCGCTTTTGATCCCCGGTCTGGAGGCAATGCGGATCGTCCCCGGCATCACCGCGATGAACCCGATGGACCTTTATCACATGCCCTATACGCACAGCCTCCTCGGGGCGCTCCTTTGGAGCCTCCTGTTTGGCGCGCTCGTTGGACTCGCGAGCGGGCGGCGCGCAGCGGCTGTCGGCGCAGGGATTGTCGTTCTCTCGCACTGGTTTCTCGATCTTGCCGTCCATATCCCCGACCTCACCCTCTTCGGCGAGCCGCCTAGACTCGGCCTCGGGCTTTGGAACCACCCGTACGCCGAAATGCCCCTGGAGATCCTGCTGACGGCGGGCGCGCTGCTTTATTATGCGGTGCGAACGCAAGCGCCTCCCGGCGATCGGCGCCTTTGGCTCCTGGCAGGGCTGCTTGCGCTGTTCCAGGCCGTCGACTGGTTCGGACCCAAGGAAAATGCCTATTCGCTCGCGATTCCCGCGACGATGATAATCGCCTATGCGCTGCTGGCATTGGCAGCCTGGTGGGCCGGGCGCGAGCGCGCGGCGACAGCGGCCTGACAGCGCGCGCAATCGCTTTTTGATTCTTTGCAATTGTCGGCGGCAAGCCGGCGCGCCATGTTGCGCCGCACAATAAGGAGAGGCTGAAAGGCAAGTTTTGTTCTACCTAACAAGGACTTGCGCCATGAAAATGACCATCTTTTCCGCCGCCTTGGGCCTTGCGCTGCTCGCCCCCGCCGCCCAGGCCGAGGACAATGCGAAGCAGAGCTTCGAGCATGAAGGCCGTACCTACACCTACAGCGTCAGCCAGGTCGGCGGCATGCGCCTCATCACCGGGACCGACGAGCGCGGCAAGCCCTTTCGCCTGCGCGTAGGCGAACGCCGGGTACGCGGCACCGTGGGCTCGCAGCAGGTAAACTTTCCCCTTCGCGATGTCCGGCCGCTCGACAAGGCTCCGGCCGCCCTCGCTGCGCGATAAAATTGGTGCCGGAACGGACCCCGCGGCGCTGAAAAAGGTGCTTGGGGTCTGTTCCTATCGCGCGCGCGCGGCTAAAGGCGCGCCATGACTCAGACAGCAGCCGCGCCCGCCTCCGTCATCACCCCCGAGATTGTCGCCGACCACGGCCTCTCGCCCGAAGAATATGACCGCGTCCTCCACGCGCTCGGGCGCGAGCCGAATCTTGTCGAACTTGGCATATTTTCGGTCATGTGGTCGGAGCATTGCAGCTACAAGAGCTCGCGCATCCATCTGAAGAAGCTCCCCACCGAGGCGCCGTGGGTCATTTGCGGCCCCGGCGAGAATGCCGGCGTCATCGACATTGGCGAAGGGCCGGAGGGCAAGAAGCTCGCCGCGATCTTCAAGATGGAGAGCCACAACCACCCCTCCTATATCGAGCCCTATCAGGGCGCAGCGACCGGCGTCGGCGGTATCCTGCGCGACGTTTTCACCATGGGGGCACGGCCGGTTGCGAATCTCAACGCGCTGCGCTTTGGCCGCCCCGACCATCCGAAGATGAAGCACCTTATCTCGGGCGTCGTCCATGGCATCGGAGGCTATGGCAATTGCGTCGGCGTCCCCACGGTTGGCGGCGAGGTCAATTTTCACAAGGCCTATGACGGTAATATTCTCGTCAACGCGATGACCGTCGGCATCGCCGAACAGGACAAGATCTTCTATTCGGCCGCGAGCGGCGTCGGAAATCCGATCGTCTATGTCGGCTCGAAGACCGGCCGTGACGGTATCCATGGTGCGACGATGGCGAGCGCCGACTTTGGAGAGGATGCCGAGGAAAAGCGCCCGACGGTGCAGGTCGGCGACCCCTTCACCGAAAAGCTCCTGATCGAGGCATGCCTCGAATTGATGGCGTCAGACGCGATCGTCGCGATCCAGGACATGGGCGCGGCGGGTCTTACCAGCTCATCGGTCGAGATGGCCTCCAAGGGCGGGGTCGGCATTCACCTCAAGATGGACGATGTGCCGCAGCGCGAAGCCGGGATGACAGCCTATGAAATGATGCTGTCCGAAAGCCAGGAACGCATGCTGATGGTGCTGAAGCCCGGCAAGGAAGAGTTTGCCAAGGCGATCTTCGAGAAATGGGAGCTCGACTTTGCGGTCATTGGCACCGTCACGGATACGGGCCGCATGGTGCTCGAGCATAAGGGGGAGATTGTCTGCGACATTCCGCTCGCTCCGCTCGCCGACGATGCGCCGCTCTACGACCGTCCGCATGTCGAGACGCCCAAGCAGCCCGAACTCGCCGATGTCCCCGAGACAAGCGACGTCGCCGCAGATCTCAAGACGCTGATGGGCACCCCCGATATCGCCAGCCGCCGCTGGATCTGGGAACAATATGACAGCCAGGTCGGCGCCGACACGGTGCAGACGGGGGGCGATGCGGCACTGGTCCGTATCCACGGCACCAACCGCGCGCTTGCAATGTCGACGGACTGCACCCCGCGCTATTGCTATGCCGACCCCGTCGAGGGCGGCAAGCAGGCCGTCGCGGAAACGTGGCGCAACATCACCGCGGTTGGCGCGACACCGCTCGCGATCACCAACTGCCTCAATTTCGCAAACCCGCAGCGCCCCGAAATCATGGGCCAGATCACCGGCTGTCTCGAGGGCATGGGCCAGGCATGCCGGGCGCTCGACTATCCGATAGTCTCGGGTAACGTCAGTCTCTATAATGAATCGAAGGCAACCGGCGGCGGCAGTGCGATATTACCCACTCCCGCGATCGGCGGCGTCGGCGTGATCGACAACCTCGCGAAGGCGGTCGGCATCGGCTTCAGGCGCACCGGCGATATCGTGCTCGCCGTTGGCGAGCGCATGGGACATCTCGGCCAGTCGATCTGGTTGCGCGAGATCCACGGCCGCGAGGAGGGTCCGCCGCCACCCGTCGACCTCAAGGCCGAGAAGCGCACAGGCGATTTCGTCCGTGCGAGCATCAACGCCGGCTGGATCACCGCCTGCCACGACGTCTCCGACGGCGGCATCGCGGTCGCGCTTGCTGAAATGGCGCTGAAGTCGAACATCGGCGTCCTCGTCAGCGAGGAACAGCCTTTCGGCGTGGCGGAAAGTTTTTTCGGAGAGGACCAGGGCCTTTACCTCGTCACCGTCTGCGACACCTGCCTTGCAGACTTCCTCGATGCCGCTAACCGCGCCGATGTTCCGGTCGACCCGCTGGGCCGTACGATCAAGGATCGTATCGTCTTCGAACTGCCCGAAAGCGATCACCAGGTGACGCTGGCGGACCTGCGCGAAGCGCACGAAGGCTTTTTCCCCAATCTGATGGGGAACGACGCAGCGTTGGCGTGAACGCACGCGCTGGCCCTCGCCAGGAGATGTCTGTCGCATGAGCATCCATGTCGGAATCGGGGGCTGGACCTATGAACCCTGGCGCGGCCCCTTTTATCCCCCCGGCCATCCGCAGAAGCGCGAGCTTGAATATGCCGGTCAACGTCTGACCGGGATCGAGATCAATGGCACCTATTATGGACGCCAGAAGCCTGAAACCTTCGCGAGCTGGGCAGAGGCCGTACCCGATGGCTTTCGCTTCAGCGTCAAGGCGTCGCGCTTCGCGACCAACCGCAAGCGGCTGGCGGACGGCGCGGGGTCGGTCGAGAAATTCCTGACGCAGGGGTTGACGCGGCTCTGCGACCGGCTCGGGCCGATCCTGTGGCAGTTCATGGCGACCAAGACGTTCGAGCGCGACGATTTCGCGGGCTTTCTTGACCTGCTTCCCGACAAGCAGGATGGCGTGCCGCTCCGCCACGCACTCGAAGTGCGCCATGAGAGCTTTCGCGACCCCCGGTTTGTCGAGCTCGCGCGCGAGCGGAACATGGCCATCGTCTTTGCCGACAGCGACGCGTTTCCGTGCCTCGACGAGGCGACCGCCGATTTCACTTACGCGCGGCTGCAAAAGAGCCAGGAGGATATCGAAACCGGCTATAGCGAGAAGGCGCTCGCGAGCTGGGCAAAGCGCGCGCGCGACTGGGCGAAGGGCGGCCGCGACGTCTATCTTTTCTTCATCGCGGGCGCCAAGCTGCGCAATCCCGCGGCTGCGCAGGCGCTGATTGCCAAACTGGACGAGTGAGATCGGCCGTCAGGCCGCCTGCGCCAGCTCCGGCCTCAAGACGTCGGCCTCGGCGGGCTTTGTCCCCAGCAGGTCATAGGGATCGATTCCGTCGGCACGCATCATCGCGTGAACCTGAGTGTAAACGACCGGCTCCGCGATTCCCAGCCGCGCACGCGCCGCATCGAGCGGTTCGGCGAGCAGCGTCTCGATATTCTGGTGCGCGATCTGCTTTGCAACGCGCCCGATCCGCTGCCCCTCGCGGACCGCGGCATAGATGGGATAGCGGCGCCCCAGACCTTTGCGAATCTCGCGCGCCCCGGCCCAGGCGATGAACAAGGTCCCCCAGCTTGGTGTCTGACTGTAGGAAAAGGCCAGTACGCACTGTTCACCCAGCGCGTCGCGGCCATAGCCGGTGAGGATATGGAACAGATCGTGGGTATCGCGTAGCCGGTCCCCATAAATTTCGAGCATGTCGTCAAAGCTCGGCTTGCCGCGGCGAAACTTGAGCGATTCGTCGACCAGCCCCTGTGCGGTGAGGCCCTCGCGCTCCATGAAATCGACATAGACCCGCCCGACGCTTCCCTCGGGTAGACGGCGAAGGGCGTCGTGATCATCGAGCAGTGCCGGCAAATAGGGACGTTCAGCGAGCACCCGCTGACCCTCTGCCGTCTGAAAGAAGCGCTCCACCGAGCGACTGAAGCGCTTGTCGCGCAGCGCGTCGATGATGTGGAACACCTGCTCGGTGTCCTCCTTGTCGGCGATCAGCTTTCTGAAATGATGCAGCGCCTTGAGCGGGCGGAACCCGTCGTCGGTGCGGTCGGGGTGGGAGAGCGGCAGGGTCATCTTCAATCTCGCTGAGAATCGATGTCTCCCTTCCACCTAGCATTACTGACATAAATGTCAATACTGCACGGCCCGGTGGGCAAACGGTGCCTGGCGGACCAAGGTCCCTCCTATCCCGCACTGGACGCAGCGCGCACTTCACTGTATGACCCTCCTAAGACAGCAGGGGCAGTCCATGAACGCGGCGACGAACCAGCGCTTCGAAAGCCTCGACGCAATTCGGGGCGTCGCGGTGATGGGCATATTGGCAATGAATATCGTCGCCTTTGCCCTTCCCTTCTCGGCCTATTCGAACCCTGCCGCTGCCGGACCGCCCGGCGGGGCGGACCTCGCGGCATGGTACTTCAATTTCATATTCGTCGATTCCAAGATGCGCGGGCTGTTTTCGATGTTGTTCGGCGCAAGCAGTCTGCTCGTCATCGAACGCGCCGAAGCCGCGGGGCGCAGTCCGCTACGCGCGCATTTTGCCCGGATGCTCTGGCTCGCGCTGTTCGGCCTTGCCCACTATTATTTTATCTGGTTCGGCGACATTCTTTTCCTTTATGCCGCCTGCGGCTTCCTACTCTTTGCCTTTCGCCACCTCTCGGTACGAGCGCTGAGCTGGTGGGCGGCGGGCTTTTTCCTGGTGGGCGCTGCGCTTTTTCTCGCGCTCTGGGGTTCGCTCCTCGCGGCGCAAGCCGATGCCCTGCCAGCCGATGCCGGCGCGGGTGCCCGTGGCGCGCTCAATCAGATCGAGGCGGCAATGGGCGCGAATTCCCCCGATTATGCGAGGGACATCGCGCTCTATCGCGGCGGCTACGGCTCGATCGTCGCACACCGAACGACCGAGACCGCGGGCGAACCCGTCAAGGGCCTGGTCATGATGCTCTGGGAGAGCATGGGGCTGATGCTCGCCGGGATGGCGCTGATGAAATCACGCATGCTGACCGGCGAGTGGCCCGCGGCGCGCTATTTGAAATGGGCCGTCGCCTGCTTTCTCGTGGCGGCACCGCCGCTCGCCGGCCTCGCCGTCTATCAGGAGAGGGCGGGCTTCAGCGGGGTGGCGGTATTCGGCGGGACGGCGGCGCTTTCAATGCCATTCGACATCCTCATGACGTTCGGCTGGGCGGCGCTCATCCTGTGGCTGATCCGCGTCGCCGCGAGCGAGGCGGTCCGCGCACGGCTTGCGGCGGCCGGACGCATGGCCTTCACCAACTATTTGGTGACGTCGATCGTCATGACGACGATCTTCTATGGTTATGGCCTCGGCCTGTTCGGCAGCGTTGGCCGCGCGGCGCTCTATCTCTTTTGCATCGGCATGTGGGCCGCGATGCTTCTCTGGTCCAAACCGTGGCTCGAGCGTTTTCACTATGGGCCGCTCGAATGGCTGTGGCGCAGCTTGGCGCGCGCGCGGCTGCAGCCGATGCGCCGGCGCCCGTCCGCTCAGTAACCGACGGCGTTGCCGAAGCTGGCGGGGCGACGCTGGACGAGCGGATTTGCCTCGCGCTCGAGAGCAGCGAGCGTTTTTTCGAACAATGGGCGCAGTTCGACGACCCGCGGCAAATATTCCTCAGGGCTGACCTGGCTTTCAACGCAACGGCGCGCGAACATCTCGATATCTTCGGCGAGTTCACCGAGCCTCTCGGCGCCAAATTGTCGCGCCTCGCTCTTCAGCGTATGCGCCGGCATGACGAGACCGCGCGCGTCGCGCGCGCGCATCGCCTCTTCGATCACGGCAACCGACTTGGTGCCGTCTTCACGAAAATAGCCGAGAATCCGGATAAATGCGGCGCCGAGCTGAGCGCGCGTCGCGCGGAATTCATCCCAATCGACCAGGATATCTTCCAATGTTCCGTTCCTTGGTGTTCGCTTTGGTCCGTGGTCCCGTCGCCTTTCATGCCCCACTTGGGTAAAAAAGCCGTTACAGACGCGAGCGAACGCGGGAAAATACTGTCCCAAAGCGGATCAGCGTGCGACCCGCCAGCGCCCCTCTCCCATGACCTCGATCCTCCAATCCTGCGCGGCCGCGAGGGCCGCGACCTCACGAGCCGCCTGGGGATCGTCGGCAAGCAACAGGACTTCCCGCTCGGCGCGCATAGCACGCGCGAGGCGGAGCGCCGGCCAGGGACAGCGCATGCCGCGCGCATCGACCACCGCCGCGGCACGAGGCTCATTCGTCATAGGGGTTGCGCGAATTGCGGAAGTTGAGGCGAACCGGGACGCCCTGGAAGCCCAGTTCCTTGCGCATTCCATTGACCAGATAGCGCTCATAGCTACCCGGAAGCGCGTCGGTACGCGTGCCAAAGACGACGAAGGTCGGCGGGCGGGTGCGAGCCTGGGTGATATAACGCAGCTTGATCCGCTTGCCCCCGGGTGCCGGCGGGGGATTGGCGCTAACCGCGCCTTCGAACCAGCGGTTGAGCTTTGCAGTCGGTACACGGTTCGTCCAGATCGCGCGCTGCTCGAAGGCGACACGGACGAGCGTGTCGATGCCCTTCCCCGTCGCGCCCGAAACGGTGAGCACGGGAACGCCCTTGACCTGCGCAAGCCCGTCGTCGAGCGCATTTCGGACGCCATTGAAGAGGGCCGATGGATCTTCGGCGATATCCCACTTGTTGAGCGCGACAATCAGCGCGCGCCCTTCCTGCAGCACCCGGTCGGCGATGCGCAAGTCCTGCGCCTCGAGCCCCTTGGTCGCGTCGAGCAAAAGTACGACCACCTCGGCAAAATCGACCGCATGGAGCGCATCGGCGACCGATAATTTCTCGAGCTTGTCCTGCACCTTGGCGCGCTTGCGCATCCCGGCGGTGTCGAACAGCTGGATTTCATGAACCTCGCCGTCCTTTTCCCACTGCCAGTCCACCCGGATCGAATCGCGCGTAATTCCCGCCTCGGGCCCGGTGATCAGCCGGTCTTCGCCAATCATGCTGTTGATCAGCGTCGACTTGCCGGCATTGGGCCGCCCGACGATTGCGAGCTTCATCGGCCCCAGCGCTTCCTCGTCGGGGTCGGCCTCTTCGGCCTCGGTTTCCATGAAGGGTTCGACGATCGGACGGAGCGCGTCGAACAGTTCGACCTGCCCCTCGCCGTGCTCGGCGCTGAGCGCCAGAACCGTATCGAAGCCGAGCGAATAGGCCTCCATCAACCCGGCCTCGCCCTGTTTACCTTCGGCCTTGTTCGCACATAATATGATCGGCGTGTCCTCGCTGCGGAGCCAGCGCGCGATCTCTTCATCGAGCGGAGTGACGCCCGCGCGAGCGTCGATCAGGAACAGCGCCGCATCGGCTTCGCGAACCGCCTTTTCGGTCTGCACGCGCATCCGGCCAGGCAGCGTCGCGGCATCATGGTCCTCGAACCCCGCGGTATCGACAATGCGGAACTCGAGCCCGAGCAGTTTGCCATCGCCCTCCCGCCGGTCGCGCGTCACCCCCGGCTGGTCATCAACGAGCGCGAGGCGCTTGCCGACCAGCCGGTTGAACAGCGTCGATTTGCCGACATTGGGCCGGCCGACAATGGCGATCGTCGCGGATCGCGCCATGCTTCTTTCCTATCCGTCGGCGAGGCCGCGTGCGCGGTCGCGCCCCTGTTACCGCCAGGCGGTGATGCGTCCGTCGTCCGCGAGAATGTAGAGCGTCTGGTTCGCGACCACGGGAGTCTGCGACAGCGACGTCTTGAACGCGGTCGTCGCAAGCGTCGATCCGTCCGTGGGTGAAAATTCGGCGAGATCGCCCTCGCTGTTCACCGCGATCAGCCGTCCGCCTGCCAGAACAGGACCGGTCCAGCGGATCGGATCCTTCTTCTTCTTTTCGGTTTCGACGCGGTAGCGCTGCAGCTGCTGGATCCAGCGAATCTTCCCCGATCCGCGCGCGACGCAGAGCAGCTTCGCATCGTCGGTCATCGCATAGACCCATTCGCCCACCACATAGGGGGTCGAGATGCCCGCAATGGAAATTTCCCAGGTGCGCTGGCCGGTGTTGAGCTCATAGCTCGCCATGCGGCCGCCTTGGCCGAGGGCAAAAACGCGGCCACGGTCGATGACCGGATCGGCGTCGACGTCGGTCAGGGTCGAGACCGAGAGCGCCATGGAGGTTCGTGCGAGGGCATCCTCCCAAAGATCGCGGCCATTCTCGTAGCGATAGGCCTGGACCTCGCCCGACGAGAAACCCGCAACGATCGTCGCCTCGCCCGCCGCGGGCGACGCCGCGCCGAACACGCTGCCGGCTTCGAGCGAAGCGGTCGCCTGCCACAGCACCGCGCCGTTCGCCGCGTTGAGCGCGAGGATCTGATTGTCCTGGGTGATCACATAAACGCCCCCGAAGGCGATGGTCGGCGCGCCGCGCAGCGGCCCCGCCGGCTTGACCTTCCAGATCAGCGACCCGTCGTTCGCATTGAGCGCCGCGACGTCGCCGACGCCGCTCGTCGCATAGACGATATTGCCGTCGACCGCAGCGCCGCCGCCGAATAGCGAATTCTGGAAATCCTTGCCCGAGCTTCCGATCGCCACGCTCCACAGCTTGGCGCCCGTATCGGCGCCAAAGGCCGTTACGACCGCGTCAGTGTCGACGACGAACAGGCGGTTATCGGCGACGACGGGGGACGAAGCGAGGCGCTGCTTCTTCGAGTTGCCCGCAATCGTCGCGCTCCAGATCTGGCGACGCGACGCGGCGAGTGCGAGGTGGCCCATCGATTTCGACGCGTTACCGCCCGACTGCGACCAGGCGGAATTGACCACCGGCTCGGGCAGCACGACCGCCGTCCCGGCAAGCGCGGGATCAACCTTCACGCTATTGTCGTTCGACAGGATCGAGACGCGTTCACCCACGGTCGGGGTCTTCGGCCCGCCATCACCCTTGAGCACGCCACAAGCTGCCAGCGGCAGCGTCATGAGCGCCGCGTAAAATACGTACCGGCTTTTCATCCTATTTGGCTTCCTCGCTTTTCGCAGCCGCTGCCTTGGGCGCGGCATCGCCTTTGTTTTCGGCTGCGGCGCTGTCGGTCGCGCGATCCGCGACCGCGTCGACGCCCAGCATCCCCGCCATCTGCACCGCGCGCGATTGCAGCGACCGGGGCGCATCGGGCAATTTGGCGATGCGGCCATAAAGCGCGCCCGCCTGGTCGAATTGGCCGAGCTGGTAATGCGCGATCGCACTCAGTTCGGCGGCGCTTGCGAACCAGCTTGAGTCCTTTGCATCTACCATGGGCTTCATGCGTGCAATGACCGTTTCGGGCTTGAGCGTGTCAAATTCGAAGGCGGTCTGCCGGATCAGTGCGACGTCCCGGAGCGCCTGGTCGACTTTCGTGTCGCCTGCCACCTTCGCCGTGAGCGCAGCGGCGGCCTTGAGGTCGCCGGTCTGTGCCTTCAGATTCGCCTGCTGGATCAGCGCGGCGGCGCGATAGGCGGGGCCCCCTTCGGCGACCAGCTTGTCGAGCTCTGCGGCGGCTGCGGCCGGCTGGCTGGTCTTCGCCTTGTCAAAGGCAGCAAGCAGCGCCTCTGCCTGTTCGCCGCGCTTTACTTCCTGCTGGTGGTTCCAGAACAGATAGCCGCCGAACGCAAGGAGCGCCGCGATTACGGCGGCAATGATCCAGCGCCCGTAATTCTTCCAGATCGAATCGAGCCGGTCCTTGCGGACGGCTTCGTCGACTTCCTGTAACAGCGCGGCATTATTGGTCGGGCTCAGCGCCAATCAAACCTCCATCTCGTCCATCCGGCTTTCGGACACGCGTCCCACCGGTCGCCTCCTTAGCGGGGGCGCCGGAAAACGCCAAGCGATTCACTTGACCCGCGGGAGGGCGGGACAGCGACCGTCAGCCGGCGTAGATCTGATCGTCGGTCGGGAATGAACGGGACCTGACCTGGTCCGCATATTCCTGGACGGCACCGCTGACGACGCTGGCCATGTCCTGGTAGCGCTTCACGAACTTGGGAACGCGCTCAAACATCCCAAGCATGTCGTCGGTGACCAGAACCTGTCCGTCGCACTGCGCCGAGGCCCCGATGCCAATCGTGGGACAAGCAACCTTGTTCGTGATTTCGACTGCAATCGATTCGAGCACGCCTTCGATAACGATCGAGAAGGCACCCGCCTGCGCAACCGCCAGGGCATCCTCGACGATCGAGCGTGCTTCCTCCTCGCTCTTGCCGCGCACGCCGTAGCCGCCGAGGATATTTACCGCCTGGGGTGTCAGACCAACATGGCCCATTACCGGAATGCCGCGCTGGGTCAGAAATTCGATCGTTGGGGCAAGCACCTTGCCGCCCTCGAGCTTGACCGCGGCGGCGCCCGTTTCCTTAAGCAGCCGCGCCGCATTGTCGAACGCCTGTTCAGGGCTCCCTTCATAGCTTCCGAAAGGCATGTCGACGATGACCGCAGCATGATAACTGCCGCGCACGACCGCCGCGCCGTGCAGCGACATCATATCCATTGTCACCCCGACCGTGTGCGGCAGGCCATAGATTACCTGCGCGAGCGAATCACCGACGAGCAGCATGTCGCAGTGCGGATCGAGAAGCTGCGCCATGCGAACCGTGTAGGCGGTCAGCATAACCAGAGGCTCCCCACCCTTTCGCTGGCGAATCCGCGGCACGGTCAGGCGCTTCATCGGTTGCGGCGTCGGATTGGCGCGGCTGGTGGATGTGTCGAGGGTGAGCGTTTTGGGGAGCGTGGACATGGCGCGCGGCTTAGACCCTTATGTTGCAGTGCAAAAGCGGTTCCGAGGTTTCTGTCATGAAAATTTTCCGGTATGTAATGTTTGTATAACATCAAGCATCGAGCTTTCGGGAACCGGCGTGACCAGACCTCCTTTCACGAATGACATTCGTACGTTGCGCTTTCTGGCCGGTGAGATGACGCAGGAGGAGCTGGGCCGCCGGGTCGGCGTGACCCGCCAGACGATCGCGGCGGTCGAGCAGGGTAAATATTCGCCATCGCTCGAGGTCGCTTTCCGCATCGCGCGGGTCTTCGGGAAGCCGCTGGAGACAATATTCCAATGGAAGGAAGGGTAAGGCCCCCCTTGGCCTTGACCCCACGCCAGGCGTAAAGTGGCGTATGGAAAGGACTTGGACATGCGCGCCCTTTCACTGCTCTGCCTCCCTCTCCTTCTCGCAGTCCCATCCGCCGCGGGACAGGAAGTTCTGCCGGATGACCTGCACCTGATCCCCGCGGCGGCCGATATGCAGCCCCGGCCCTGGGCCATCTTGTTCCCGCGGGCAGAAGGTATCGGGACTCTTGCACCCGGCAATCAATATGCCGACCTCGCCGCTTTTCTGAACCAGCGAGGAATTGATGTCCTGATCGTCGATGACGACAAGGCCCTCAAGCGCGTAAAACCGCCCGGTTCGGCGGGCGAGAAGCGCGCGGCCCTGGCGATCGACGCACTTCGCCATCTGCGCGCTGCGCACCGTTTCGACAGGCGCTGCCCCGGCCTCGTGATCGGCTGGTCGCGCGGCGGCGAGGGGGCGCTAACCATCGCCTCGACACCGGCCGGACCCGAGAGCGGATTTCGCGCTGCTATCGTCTATTATCCCTCGGTCCGCGGCCAACCCTCGCCATGGCCCCAGCAACTGCCCGTGCTCGCGCTCCAGGGAGCGAACGACGGAACCGCACCGCCGAAGCGGCTCGAAGCGCTTGCAGCGAACCGTGCCGAAGGCCGCCGACATCCCTTCATCATCAAGCTCTATCTAGGCGCGGGCCACCGCTTCGACGTCGCACATCCCGTTGACGCCCCCGGGAGCGACACGACGCCCCGCGAGTTCAACGCCGCGGCGCACGCAGCGGGGCTCGAAGCCATCGACGCCTTTTTGGACGAGCGCGCGATCAGCGGCGCAAGCTGCGCGCTCGGCTAGGCTTTCGCGGCCTCGGTCAGCGCCGCAAGCTGCTCCGGCGCGAGGCGCAGCGTCTCGCTCGCGAGGATCTCGTCGAGCTGCTCGACGCTCGTCGCGCTCGCGATCGGCGCCGTCACCCCAGGCTGCGCCGCGACCCAGGCCAGCGCGATCTGGGGAAGCGTCGCGCCCGTCTCGCCCGCAACGCGCTCCATCGCTGCCAGCACCTGAGGCCCGCGACCCGCGAGATAGGGTTGGACGCGCGGGCCGCGCGCGCTCTTCGCCAGGTCGCTGGCTTCGCGATATTTGCCCGAGAGATAGCCCGAAGCGAGGCTGAAATAGGTGATGACCCCTAACCTCTCCGCGATGCACAGTTGCTGGAGCGGGCCTTCATATTGGTCGCGGTCGAGGAGGTTGAGTTCCGGCTGTACGACCGTGAAGCGGGGCAAACCGGTCTCGGCCGAGACCTTGAGCGCCTCGGCGAGCCGCGCGGCCGAATAGTTTGACGCTCCGATGGCTCGTACCGTGCCTGCACCGATCAGTTCGCCGAACGCGCCCAGCACTTCATCGAGCGGCACGTCGGGGTCGTCCTTGTGTGCGAAATAGAGGTCGATGACATCGATGCCGAGCCGCTCGAGCGAACCCTCGACCGCCGCGCGCACGCGATCGGGTTTCAGCCCGCCCTCCATCATCCCGACCTTGGTCGCGATGAGAAGCTGGTCGCGCGCGCCGCTCGCCCTCAGCCATTCGCCGATCATGGTTTCCGATTCGCCGCCCTTGTGCCCCGGCACCCACGCCGAATAGACATCGGCGGTGTCGATCATCCCGCCGCCGCGCTCGACAAAGCGATCGAGCACCGCAAAGCTCGCCGCACGGTCAGCGGTCATGCCGAAGACATTTCCTCCGAGAACGAAGGGACGAATCGATAAGCCGCTCTGGCCCAGTGCGCGCTCGGTCATCGCATGTCTCCTTGTTTGACGGCGCGAACGGCTTCGCGCGGGTTGTCGCTGAACAGGCCATCGATACCGATGTTCAGATAGGCGCGAATTTCAGCCACCAGGTCACCGTGGCCGGCCGGGTTGAGGCCGCTCTTGTTGGCGAGCGGCAAAAAGTAATTCTCGCGGCGGAAAGTCCAGGGATGCACTTTCAGTCCCGCAGCGTGGGCGTCGCGCACCAGGCTTGTCGCCTCGCCCAGCGTCCCGAGCGCGGTGCGCGGAATGATCATCGTCTTAGCCGGGCCGATCCCGTCCGCATAGGCGGCGACTGCTTTCAGCCCCGCGGGCGAGATGATCTGGGCGTAGGTCACAGCAGGATCATCGGCCGGACCGCCCTCGCCATCCACCAGTTGAATCAACGGCAGTTCGCTCCTCGCGCGGATGGCCTTCAGATTGCCGACCTCGAAGCTCTGGATGAATATGGGGGCGCTGCGACCATGATAGCCATATTGATCGAGAAGAGCGAGCAATGGGCCCTCATGCGGCAGGCCGATCGCGGCGAAATAGCTCGGGTGCTTGGTTTCGGGATAGACCCCGACCGGGTGGGCCCGCCCCTTGTTGACGCGGGCGAGGAGCGCGAGAATTTCGTCGAAGGTCGGAATCTCGAACTTGCCGTCGTTGGCGCTTCCCCGCAGCCACGCGATGCGCTCCCTCGCGCGCAGCGTCTTCAGTTCGGAAAGGCTGAAATCCTCGGTAAACCATCCCGTGACATTCTTCCCGTCGATCCGCTTGGTGGTCCTGCGATCCCTAAATTCGGGATGAGCAGCGACGTCGGTTGTCTCCGAAATTTCATTCTCGTGCCGCGCGACGAGCACCCCGTCCTTGGTCAGCACGAGATCGGGCTCGATAAAATCGGCGCCCTGCTCGATGGCAAGCTCATAGCTTGCTATCGTATGCTCCGGACGCTCGCCCGAAGCACCGCGGTGCGCGATAAGAATCGGGGGCCGGCCGTCCAGGGTGGGCTCTGCCGCCATCGGCTCAACGCTGCAGCCGGCAAGCGCCAGCAGCCCGGCCCACACGGCGCGCCGGCGCTTCATGCAGCAAAACGGGCCTGCCAGTCGCTTTCGGAAAATCCGACGCTGATGCCATCACCGGACTCGACCACCGGGCGGCGGATCATCGCCGGCTGTTCGAGCATCAGTGCCTTTGCCCTTGTTGCATCGAGGCCAGCCTTCGCCACGTCGGGCAGTTTGCGAAAGGTGGTTCCGCTCTTGTTGAGCAGTTTTTCCCAGCCGACCGCGTCGATCCATCGCTGCAGCTTCGCGGGTTCAAGCCCTTCCTTGCGAAAATCGTGGAAGCGGTGAGAAATGCCCGCCCCGTCCAGCCAGCGCCGCGCCTTCTTCACCGTGTCGCAGTTCGGGATACCATAAAGAATAAGTGCCATCGGCTGACTCTAGGAGAGCGATGGCATGTCGGCAATGCGGGTGTTGGCGCTCGCGAGCTTTCCGCGAAGAGCCCGCGCGAACCCCTGGTGGAGCGACGCTGCAATGTCGGGATTGGCGGCAAGATAAGCGCGCAGCGCCGCTGCGGGCACGAACCAGAGCCGCGCATTGGTGGTCAGCGTCACCGTGCCGGTCGCGTGAGCGCCATCGAGAACCGTCGCCTCGCCGATCAACGCGCCGTCGGTGAGCGTCCCGACCTCGACGCCGTCACGCTGGATGAGGGCGCGGCCTTCGGCAAGGTAGAAGAGACTGGGTGCAGCCTGGTTTTCGCGGATGAGCACCTCGCCGCGCTTTGCCGAGATCCAGTGACCCTGGTTGATCAGGCGCCGGACGCTGGCGGCGCCGAGGTCGGCAAAGTGCAACGCGCGCAGTGCCTGTTCCTCTGGCGAGAAGCGGATCGCGGCATCACGGAGCCAGCCGCGCGCCGCGAGCACGCTGTTCACGACGAGGACCGCCACCAGCATGAGCGCATAACCGGGCTGCGAATGGAGAACCGCAACCGGCAGCGCAAGCAGCGAGGCGCCGGCGATGCCGAGACGCACCTGTTCGGTGCGCGCAGCAAGGCAGGTCGCCAGCAGCAACAACAGGGCGCCATACCCGAGCAAGGCGGGGTTGAAATTCGCCATTAAACTGTATCGTTTCGCATCGCTGTCCCGATCATTAGGACACTAGCCGCTCTTATGCACCAAGGGGTGTCTGAGCGGTAGGCGGGAGTAGCGTAAA
>JBIQHE010000067.1:0-2125 GCA_044508875.1 Sphingomonadales bacterium
CCCAAACTCGCCGCACGCCTCAAACGCCAGCCGCGGTAACAATCGGACGGTTACGAATCGACGGTTTACCGGCTTCTGAAAGCCCATGACCTGATCACCAGCCCGGCCTTCATCGTGATCAAGGCGGCCGATGCGTTCCACACCAAGACGACGCGGCCGAACGAGATGTGGCAGGCCGTGTCGGCCAAGACATTGCCGCGCGGGATGACGAACAGGATGCGAGCGAGCAGCCATCCGATCACCACGCCGCCAATACAGCCGACCAAGATGCGATAGACGACGTCGAGCAACAGCCACTCGCACAGCATCGCGGCCGAAAAGCCCGTGGTGCCAACGAGCAGGCCGAGATAGACGAACGGAAAAGCCAGCCCGTCGTTGAGCCCTGCTTCGGTGGTGAGCGCAAAGCGCACCGGCTGCTCCTCGCCTTCGGTCGGCGGCCCGACCGGGACTTCGCCGGCGAGCACGGGGTCGGTCGGCGCCAGCACTGCGCCGAGCAGGATGGCGCCCGCCAGCGTCATTCCGGCAAAGGCCAGGCCCATGAACGCCACCGCGGCGATCGTCAGTGGCATCGCAATCGCCAGCAGCCGGATTGTCGGGCGCCAGCGGCGATAGTTCGACAGGTCGTCGATGCGGATACCCGTTCCGAACAACGCGACGATCACCGCCAGCTCGCTGGCCAGCTCCCAGAATTTTGGCGTCGCGCGCGGATCAAGCCCTTTGGCGACATCGGGCAATATCCAGTAGATCGCGATCCCGAACAGGATGAGCAGTGCCGAGGCCGCCGGTTCGCGCCCCGACAGGAAGCGCGGCAGCCAAAAGGTCGCGATGATCCCGGCGCCGATCAGCGCCATACCGACATGATAACTACTCAATGCAAAGATGGGTTGATCGTTCATCAGGCCTGTTGAGGGCGAATTTCAAATCCCGTCACATGGGGGTCACCCGACAGGCTCGCGGCCAGTTGCTCGGCGCCGCTTTCGCTGTAGCCGTGGGCAATGGCGCCATATTCGACGACATCGTCGTTCATCGACTGGTCGATGGTGATGGATCGGAGCTTGTGGTCGGCGAGCAGCGTGGCGAAGTCGCCCAGCGCGATGGCCTTTGACCGGCGATAGCGGACCTTTAGATGCACGATGCGTTGCTGCGGTGCGCGCCGGTCGGTGATCGTGACGGCGGCCAGCACCAGCACCGTCGCGGTCGCCGCAAAGATTGCCAGCTCGTAAAAGCCGATACCGAACAATATGCCCAGCGTCGCGGTCACCCACAGTGAAGCGGCGGTGGTTAGCCCGCGGACGTTGAACCCTTCGCGAAAGATCACCCCGCCGCACAGAAAGCCAATGCCGGTCAAAATACCATGCGCCATGCGCACCGGATCGATGCGGACGACCTCGACCGGGGCGTCGTTGAGCCACGCCATCTGATGCACCGCCGACAGCATCAACAGACAGCAGGACAGGCCCACCAGGATATGCGTGCGCAGCCCAGCGGGGCTGGCCCGATATTCGCGTTCGGCGCCGATAATGGCGCTGGCGATGATTGCGCCGATGATCGGCCAGAACAGGTCAGGGTCGAGCAGTTCCAACTATTTGGTCCTGGTGATGGAGCAGATGAGGCAGCGAATACAGAATGCGGCGCAGCGGCACGGTGATGGCGTTGTCACAAATTTGCAACGCGCGCTGACCGCGGCGGTTGCAAAGCGCGGCACGGCGGCAATCCATCCCGGCATCATTGGCGCGCGATAATCTTCGCGGCCTAACATGGATCAAGACGATTTCGCGCCGGAGAAGGTGCGTTTGCGATACGATGCGGCGAAGGCCGACCTGTGGCGGGCGACCGCGGAAGCGTTGCGGACGCTTCATACGATCAATTGCCACGGGACAAGAATTTGCAGGACGTTTCTCGCGCCGCGCGGCATCTGCTCCGACTTTGGGGCGCCTACATCGGGGAGGATTGGATCCCGACAGGGCTACCAGGCGAGCAAGGCTCCCCCTGCGTAATGCATCAGTGAGGCGCGCGGATGCCAACGGCCGCTTTACTGGACACGATGTCCAATAACGGTCAGTCTGCAAACGTTTAGAGTTTCGGACGCCGCCAGGCGTCGGAAAGTCTTCGGTGCCCGAACCGC
>JBIQHE010000049.1:0-14844 GCA_044508875.1 Sphingomonadales bacterium
GCGGTTCGGGCACCGAAGACTTTCCGACGCCTGGCGGCGTCCGAAACTCTAAACGGAAGCGGAAAGGCAGCTTTTATATCTTTGAGCGGATTAAGCGGACAGCGACTGCTGACCGAATCGCAAGCCGGTGCATTAGAGAATGGTCTGGAGAAACCCCTCTTGGCATAGACTTTTGCCGTCGTTGAAACGCCCTGCAGGACAGCCAACACGGAGCCGAGAGCCACAAACTAAATCGGTTTACTATTTAGCGCGCCTTTCCTACCATCCAGAGATGGCGAGAGAAACCTTTACGATTGAGGGCGCAGGCGCGATTTCTCTTACAGCCGAGGCTGAGGGGGATGCCTACGCTAAACCCGTCCTTCTTGCGCACGGCGGCGGGCAGACACGGCGCGCGTGGAGAAGGGTGGTCAGCGAGCTGGCTCAAGCCGGCTTTCGCGCAATCGCCTTCGACATGCGCGGTCACGGAGACAGCGATTGGTCGCCATGCGGAGCTTATGAAATGCGCGACTTCGCGGCGGATCTGGTCGCTGCAGCGTCGCGCCTGGACCAGAAGCCAGCGCTGGTCGGCGCTTCACTGGGCGGGCTCGCTGGACTGATTGCCGCAGGGGAGCTTGCTCCAGGTAGCTTTGCTTCACTCACATTGGTCGACATTGCCCCGCGCATGGAGCCCAGCGGTGTGATGCGCGTGGTTGGTTTCATGGAAGAGCATGTCGATAGCGGCTTCGCCTCACCAGAGGAGGCGGCCGACGTGATCGCTCGCTACATGCCGCATCGTCCCAAGCGGGGCGCGAGCGATGGTCTGAAAAACTATCTGCGGCAGAAGTCGGATGGGCGCTTCTATTGGCACTGGGACCCGGTGTTTATCCGTAATATAATGTCAGCCAGACAAGGCGACCCAGACAGCCAAGAACGTCAATCGGCAATGCTGAGCCAAGCTGCGGCGAATCTCACGCTTCCGCTTCACCTCATCCGAGGCGGCTCTAGCGATCTTGTTTCCGAAGAGGCCGTTTTGCATCTGCGACAACTCGCCCCCCATGCAGAATACACCGATATTGCCGATGCCACGCACATGGTCGTGGGCGATGCGAACGATGCCTTCTCCGCCGCTATCGTCGATTTCCTAGGGCGCCATCACTCATCCGATACGGCTCAGCCACAGGGGACGAGGGAGCTATGATCGATCGAGAGCGCTTGCAGGAAATGCTGCATATCGCGCCGTTTCACCGATGGCTTGGGCTGGAGATTGCGACATGCTCCGACCAGTCAATCGCGATCACCATGCCATGGCGCGAAGAGATCCTGTCGAACCCTATGATTGGGTCGGCGCATGGAGGGATCCTGGCTTCACTGGTCGACCTCACCGGGCTTTATACTCTGCTTGCCGGGGGCGTCGCGGCGAGAGCGACGGCCGATCTGCATGTCGATTACCACCGTCCTGCAACCTCAGGACCTCTCACTGCTCACGGACAGATCGTGAAGATCGGGCGACAGATTTCGGTGGCCGAAACCCGGGTTCTCGAGCCCGACGACAAGTTGGTCGCCAGCGGCAGGGGCGCCTACTTCTCGTCAACCGGATCACTTGATCAGCGCGGCGGGACTATTGATCTCGAACAGGCTCTTGCCACCCAAGGCCCAGCGACTTCTGCAGCGCGATCCACGCCAGCGTAAGGGCACCTTTTGCCCGGACGAGGTCTGCTGAGGCCTGCTGCTGTTCTCGCAGGGCCCGGTTGAGGTCAGCCTTCGAGATCGCTCCTGCGGCAAAACGTTGGCGGTTCAGGTCTGCCGCGACGTCAGCCTGCTTCTTGATTTGCATACTGGCAGCGAGCGCAACACGCTGCTGGCCGAAGCGAGCCAAGGCACGTTCGGCGTCTTGCAGTGCCAGAAGCACCGTCTGCTGGTAATTGGCGACTGCTTCGTTGCGCGCTGCCCCGGCTTGGTCGATCGCAGCGTCTACCCTGCCGAAATCCAGGAAATTCCACTGGAGGCGCGGGATCGCGAGTGCGGAGAATTCGCCGACATCGACAACGTCGTCCAACGAGGATCCGCCGAGGCCCAAGATCCCTGTGAAGGACAATTTCGGGAACCGCGCCGCCTCGGCCACCCCGATCCGCGCCGTCGACGCGGCAAGAGACCGTTCGGCCGCCCTTATGTCAGGCCGACGCGCCACCAGGCTTGCCGGATCGCCGATCGCGACCTGCTCTGGCGGCATGGGAATGGAGCGCGCAGTCGTGAGCGCTGCATCAACTGATCCCGGCACCTGTCCGGTCAGTATAGCGAGTGCATCAGACAGGACTGCGATATCCGCTTCAGCTTCGGCAAGTTGTGACTTGAGCATCTCCAGTTCGGCATTCGCGGTGCCTACCGGGAAAAGCGGCAATGCACCGCGCTGATAGCGTTGGTATGTCAGCGCCAGGATCTCTTCCTGC
Source organism: Sphingomonadales bacterium (assembly GCA_044508875.1). Classification (GTDB taxonomy): domain Bacteria; phylum Pseudomonadota; class Alphaproteobacteria; order Sphingomonadales; family Sphingomonadaceae; genus Sphingopyxis; species Sphingopyxis flava_A. The sequence continues at coordinate 2,427 of JBIQHE010000049.1, forward strand.
AACGAAATCTGCGCCTCAAATTGCTCTGCGCGGAATTGGGCCTCCCGCAAATTGACGTAGGTGCTGGCCACTTGGGCAGTCAACTGGACCTTTGCGTCCTCTGCATTGGCCACCGTTGCAGCAGCTTGGGCATTGCTGGCCTCAATGCGCCTGCGCGAGCCACCGGCGAACTCCAGCTCCCAGTTGGCGTTAAGGCCCACATTGTAAAAGCTCAGCGAGTCATCGGTTTCTGCGTCGGAATTGGTTTGCTCTGACGGGGGGGGCGCCCCGCCTTGAAGGTCGAGACCAGGAAGCCGGCCCTGCACGGTGGTGGCCTGTGCCCCAAGCGATGGCATTCGACCCGCACGGTCTTGCCTGATGGATGCCCGTGCCTGGGCAATGCGCGCCTGCGCTGCGGCGAGCGAGGGGTTGCCGGACAGCGCAGCCTCCACCAGCCGCGTCAACTCGGGATCGCCGAGCAGCAGCCACCATTGAGCGACAACCGGATCAGATGCGCTCACATCACTGCCAGCGCGCACAAAGCGAGTGCCCGTGTCTGCTGACACAACTTCCGGGGGGCCTGCATAATCGGGCCCTGCCGTGCATCCAGCTAGCAAGGCGATAGTGACAAGCGGAGGTAGCAAGTGGCGCATCGTGTAGGGCTCAGTGCATCGAAAGGGAGACATTTTTTGGAAGCGGCCTCAGGAAGAGGACCAGCGGAACCGTCGCGAGGGTCAGAATCCCCATAACCAGGAACACGTCATTGTAAGTCATTATGAACGCCTCGCGTTGGAGGGTGCGGCTCAGGACGGCCATCGCCCCCTCCATGCCGCCGAAGTTTCGCGCCAGCCCTTCGAGATAGTCCTGTAGCGAAACGCTGTTCGCATTCAGGGTCTCTTCCATCCGCCGGCTATGATGCCAGATCCGCTGGTCCTGGAACGAAGCGAGGGCCGAGAGGGCGAATGATCCGCCAAGATTGCGGGCCGCGTTGAAAATGCCCGAGGCATCGCCCGCGTCTTCCTTGGCCACCGAAGCCACCGTTGCCTGATTCAGGAACATCATCGCAAGGATCATTCCGGCCCCGCGGATAAGCTGACCTTCAGTGAAGACAGCGCCGCCGGATTCGGCGGTCAGACTCGTGCTGACAAAGCAGCTGATCGCCATCAGCAGCATTCCGGTGCCGACGGCAATGCGGATGTCCACCTTGCGGATCATCAGAGGCAGAACCGGCATCAGGAGAAAGGCCGGGACACCCATCCAGAAGATGACCAGTCCCGTCTGAAAAGCATTATAGTCAGAAATGATCGCGAGGAACTGCGGAATGACATAGGTCGAACCATACATCACCATGCCCAGGGCGAGCGCCATGATCGCGACGCTGGCGAACTGTCGATTGAACAGGAGCTGCAACTTCAAGACCGGCTTGCGTGCTTTCACTTGTCCGTAAATCAAACAGGCAAAGCCGATAATGGTCACCACCGTTAGCCAGCGAATGAGTGAGGACTCGAACCATTCCTCACGGTGCCCTTCCTCGAGTACAACAGTCAGACCGCCCAGTCCGAGGATCAGCCCGAGAATGCCAGCCCAATCGGCGTCCGTGAGATATTCCCACTTGGGCTTCTCGTGAGGCAGCCCGATAAACAGCAGGAGCAGCAGGATTGCGCAGACTGGCACATTGACGAAAAAGGCATAGTGCCAGCTCAGGTTCTCGGTCAGCCAGCCGCCGATCAATGGCCCCATCACGGGGCCAAGAACCACAGTCATGCCGAACAGCGCCATTCCGATTGGCTGTTGGTGCGGCGGCAATCGTTTAGCCACAATAGTCATTGCGGTCGGAATGAGGACTCCGCCCATGAAGCCCTGGCCCGTGCGGCCGATGATCATGGTCGTAAGGTCGGTGGCTACACCGCATAGCACAGAAAATGCGGTGAACGCGCTGACCGCGATGATGAGGAGGGTTCGCAGACCGAACAGCCGTTCGAGCCAAGCGCTCAGTGGAATGACGACAATCTCAGCAACGAGAAATGACGTAGCAATCCAGGTGCCTTCGGCGCCTGTGGCACCGATCTCGCCCTGAATGACGGGGAGTGCGGAATTGACGATTGATATGTCCAGCGTCGCGAGCATGGCGCCGAGCGCGCCCGCGGCCACAGCGACCCAGGCAGTAACGTCTGCGTTCTTTCGGCTCCCGGCCGGCCCGATCGAAGTGTCCTGCGCTGCCAGTATCTCGGTCATTGAGTCCGACTCGAGATCTCTTCCAATTCGCCGGCAGCATTCCGGGTGTCGACCGTAGCCACTACCGACATGCCGGGAACGAGCAGACGCCGCACTTCAGGGGGAGCATCGATAGCGATGCGGACGGGTATCCGTTGAACGATCTTGGTAAAGTTGCCGGTGGCATTTTCGGGGGGGAGGATGGAAAATTCCGCGCCCGTTCCCGGCGATATGCTGACCACTCGTCCCGCGATCTCAAGGTCGGGCAGGGCGTCAACTTCGAGCCTGACGCTCTGGCCGGCCCGGATCAGGCCGACCTGCGTTTCCTTGAAGTTTGCCGTCACGTAGATCGCCCTCACCGGAACCACCGTCATCAAACGTTGACCCGGTTGCACGAACTGGCCCACCCTCACCGAGAGATCGCCGACGCGGCCGGCCTTGCTGGCGCGCAGCAAGGTCGATTCAACCGTAAGGTCGGCTGTTTCCAGCTGAGCGCGAGCAGCGTCCGCCTGCGCCTGGGTCTGGCTGATCTGCTCGAACAGGGTCCCCCGGCGAGCGGTCGCGGCAGCGACCGCCGCCTGCGCAGCGGCGAGTTCGGCCCGCGCCTGCCGCGCCTGCGCCTCATACTGATCGAGCTTTTCCCGCGGTTCGGCTCCTGTCGCGGCAAGGGGCCGATATCGCGCCACCTGGTCGTTCGCGAGGTCGAGTGCTGCGCGCGCGGCGGCGAGTTGGCCCCGCGCCTGGCGAATGGCTGCATCCTGTTCAGCTACCTGAGAACGGATTGTGTCGGCACCGGCCAGGGTCGCAGCGATCTGTGCGCGCGCCTGTTGCGCTTGCGCCTGATAATCCCGCAGATCCAGTTGTACGAGGGCTCCGCCGAGAGCAACCTGCTCGTTCTCCCCCACGAAGACCTCTTCGACGTATCCCGCTACCTTGGAAGAGATAACGACGCTGTCGGCAGCGACATAGGCGTTATCGGTCGACTGCATGTATTGTCCGTAGCTTACGTGCCGGTAGTACCACCAGATCCCGCCAAGCAGCACGGCAAGACCAACGAGGATTAGCACGATGCGCAAGCCACGCCGCGATTGCGGTTTCGTTGGGGTTGTGCCCTCCTGCTCCGGTTGGTTGGAGTTATCGGTCATCTGACTCTTTCGGCAGCCTCAGTAAAAGGTGAACGCGTCTCGCGCCCTATGAGCCGTGAGCCAGATAGTAAAGGCATTTAGCAGTTTGCATTTGGGCATCCGAGGCTATCCGACTACACAGCGCTATGGATGAAAAACCAGATACCATGTCACGGTCTCAGCGTCGGCAGAAGGTCATCACCGATGATGACCGCATTCTCTATCTTATGGACGAGATCAGTCGCGGCGCGCGCAGAGTGTACGATGCGAGGGTCGCCAGGATCGGTCTCAATCAGACACAGTGGAGGATCATCGGACAACTTCTTCGCGATCCTGCCCTTACGCAGGCTGAAATCGCCAAGAAACTGGAACTGGAATCGGCGACCATCGGCCAGGCGGTTGCAGGTCTTTGCGCACGCGGGCTGATGAAAAGGCTTCGAGCTGAGACGGATCGGCGAGCGTGGCAGCTCATCCTCACGGAGCAGCTTGACGATCTGCTGCCCGAACTGAGAGGCTCCGCGGATAGGCTTCATGGTCTGCTTTGGCGCGACATTGCCGCCGACGAGAAGCGAACGTTGCAGCAGATTCTTGCAAGGGTATCGGAAAATCTGGACCAACTCCGGGCCGAGGCTGAGTAAAATCATGGCATCGCCCCCGGAAAAGCCTATCAGCAGCATCGCTCGCGCCGCGGAGATCGGCCAAATCCTAATGAGGCACGGCGCGAAGAATCTCGCCGGAGCCCTCGGATTTATTCCCTCTTCGAGCAATGTCATCGATCCTCGCGAATTTCGTCCGGCTGCAGTTGTGGCGTTCCTCCGTGACATCGGGCCAGTCGGCATAAAGCTGGGGCAACTCCTCGCCACCCGAAGCGATCTGTTTACCGAACACTGGATCACGGCATTCTCAACCCTGCACGATCAGGTGTCGTCAGTGCCCTTCGCAGATATCGAGCCCGTACTTGCTTCAAGCTGGGGTGAGGACTGGCGGAGCGACTTTGCGCAGTTCGACGAAAAGCCTTTGGCCTCTGCCTCCATAGCGCAAACCTATTCCGCCAGACTGCGGGACGGAAGCGAGGTCATCGTGAAGGTTCGGCGGCCAGGCACTGCCGCTCGGATGGAGGCTGATGTGCGCCTCCTTATACGCCTTGCCGGGATCGTGGAAGCACGGTCGCCGGACATCGCGCGTTACCGGCCAGTCGAGTTTCTGCGGACCTTCGGCCGCAATCTTGCCTGGGAGATGGACCTCGCTGCGGAATCCCGAGCCTGCGAGCGGATCGGCGCATATCTCGATACCATCGGCGTCAGGACCCCGGCCATCCATTGGGAACTGACCGGGCTGCGGGTGAACGTTCAGGAACGCCTGTACGGCAGGCCCGCGTCTTCGCTGGGCAGCCCATCGGGCGACCCGCGGGTGGCGGCTTTCGCTAAAAGCTATGCCAACGCTGTCCTGCGGATGATCATCCTGAACGGCGAATTTCACGGCGACCCCCATCCCGGTAACGTCTTCATGATCGGCGAGCAGGATGTCGGCTTCATCGACTTTGGATCGGTCGGGACGCTCACCAAGGCCAGGCGCGACGAGATCGTCCGCCTCGTGCTTGCGATCGCTGGTGAGGAAACCAGCGATGTCGCGAATGTCCTGCTCGCATGGGCGGGGGAGCCGAAGGTGGATCGCGATGCGCTCGCGGTGGATCTGGATCAGTTGATCGGAGAGTTCAGGGGGACCGTGTTATCTGGCATCGAGTTCTCGCAGATTTTTTCCCGCGTTTTCGACCTGTTGCGGGATTATCGACTGGTTCTGCCACCTGATCTGGCCATTCTTCTGCGTACCTTGTTGACTGCAGAGGGCTTCGTCCGATCGCTGGCACCGGACTACAACATCGCCGAAGAGACCCGGCCGATCATGACGGAGCTTCTCGCCGAGCGGTTCTCGCTCGGCAGCGCTCGGTCGGGTTTGAAGAGACTTCGCGGTCAGCTGCTGGGTTTGTCGGCGTCCTTGCCCGACATACTTGCCACTGCGAACTCGATCGCAAAGTCAGGATATGTGCCGGTTCAGCTCGATCCGCTCAGTATCGAGCAGCTCACTGGACTTCGCAATGAGCGTCAGTCCTTGAAAGGCCCTCTAGCTGCCGCATTGATCATAGCTAGCGCGTTGCTTGTCGATCAATCCTGGCTTCTGGCTGGCGGCGCGCTTGTGATTGCTGGGGTGGTGCTCATCCGAAAGTCATAATGAAGGAGCAACTTAATTCGTGCACGGTCACGATACGGCAAAGCCGAACTTAACGAGGATTTCATGCGCCTCACTTCAGCGACCAAGACGCATCGCGAAGAAAATTTTTCGACCTATTGCGATTGAAGGCTTATTTTCCTCAATCAGACGAAACTTTGGAACGGCAGCTTTCAGGCGTGTCCTCGCCTGACTTTATGGCCGCTATTAGGGCGCGAAGCGGACAACGTCGCTCAGCCAAACACGGCCGTTTCCTGCTCTTTCCATGCAAGTTCCGCTGCAGCTGCCAGATCCTTGACCGACACGGCCGGGGAACAGCGTTCAAGCGCGAGTTTCTCGAGTATCGCCGGGGCTAGATATGCCAGCCTGATCATCCGGCTAACATATCTGTCTGTGACGTCCGCCGCCTGCGCAATGTCGAGGATGGTGGACGCCTCACCAGACTCCAGCTTCCGCCGCCAGCTCCATGCGCGAGCAATCGCGCGCAGCACATGCGGGTCCCTCCTATGCTTGCCCGGATTGGCGGGAGGCGTGGCAGGTGATCAGACTTGAGGAAATTGTCATGATCCATGACTTGAAGCGGCAGGGGCTGTCGGTGTCGGCGATTGCGCGGCAGACGGGCCTTGATCGAAAGACGGTACGCAAACACCTGGCCGGCGGCGTGAAGGCGCCGGTGTACAAGCCCCGGCCACCCCGTCCGCGGGAGCTGGAACCCTACGAACCATATCTTCGCGATCGCATCGCGTTGTATCCTGGGTTGTCTGGCAAGCGTCTCTTCCGCGAAATCGCTGCGATGGGGTTCAAGGGCGGCTACACGACCGTCACGGACTTCCTGCGCCAGATCCGGCCGCCGCGAGTGGTCCCGTTTGAGCGGCGCTTCGAAACACCCGCGGGACGGCAGGCCCAGGTGGACTTCGCCCAGTTCAAGGTGGCGTTCAGCGATGAGCCCGGCGTGACCCGGATCTTCTGGCTGTTCTCGATGGTGTTGGGTCATAGCCGCTGGCTGTGGGGTCGGTTCTGTCCGACCCAGGATCTGCAGACGGTGATGCGCTGCCACATCGACGCCTTCGATGCGATGGGCGGTGCCCCGTCCGAGGTGCTTTACGACCGCATGAAAACCGCTGTGATCGATGAGGATGCCGAGGGTATTGTGATCTACAATCGGTCGCTGGTGGCCTTGCTGGATCATTACGGCGCTTTGCCGCGTGCATGCAGGCCCTATCGGGCAAAAACCAAGGGCAAGATCGAACGGCCCTACCGCTACATCCGTCAGGACTTCTTCCTTGGACGCACCTTCTGCAACGCTGATGACCTGAACAGGCAGTTCCGCGAATGGCTGGACACGGTCGCGAATGTTCGGTTGCATGCCACGACCCGGCGGATCGTCAGCGAGCACTTTGCCGAGGAGCAACCGGTCCTGACGGCCTTGCCTGCGACCCCATACAATGCGGTGCTCACGATCGAGCGGCGAGTCAGCCATGAAGGCATGGTATCGGTTGGCGGCAATCTCTACTCGGTGCCCGACGCTACGCGCAAACGGGTCGTGGAGGTGCAGAATCATCCCCGTGAGATCAGGATCTTCGAGGATCGCAAGCTGATCGCGGTGCATCCCGTTCTCGATGGACGCAATCAGCGCCGGGTTGATCCTTCCCACCGGCGGCTCGCTCCGCCTCGCGCGGCAACAGTGCCGCCGCCTGCAGGGCTTGAGATTACCAGGCGCTCGCTGGGCTTCTACGAGGCGGTAGGACGGCGACTGGCCGGCAGCGAGGTACGGCCATGACGGAGATCATCGACCGCATCCGCACGAGCCTGGTTGGCCTGAGAATGCCCCGCGCGCTCGAGGTACTTGATCATACCATGCGGTGTCTGGAGCGCGGCGAAATGACCGCGCTTGAAGCCATCGATGTCTTGCTCTCGCATGAGTATGGCAATCGGGAAAGCAGGCGCTTCACTGTCGGGCTCAAGACCTCACGGCTCATGCCCATGAAAACCCTCGAAGGCTTCGACTTCTCGTTCCAGCCTTCGCTGGATCGCGGCCGCATCCTCGCACTGGCGCAGCTCGACTTTATCGAGCGCGGCGAGGTGGTCCATCTGCTGGGACCGCCGGGCACAGGCAAGAGCCATCTGGCGACAGCCTTGGGCGCAGAGGCTGTTCGCGCTGGCAAGCGTGTTTACCGCGCCAGTCTGGCTGAGGTGATCGACATGCTGGTGCGTGCCGAGCGTGACGGACGGCTTCCCGAACGGCTCCGGTTCTTCAACCGAAACACCCTCCTTATCGTCGATGAGATCGGCTACCTCCCGGTTACGCCCGGCGGTGCCAACCTCTTCTTCCAGCTGGTCAACTCCCGTTACGAAAAGGGAGCGATGATCCTCACATCCAACCGCGGCTTTGCTGAATGGGGCGAGGTGTTCGGGGATCCGGTGGTGGCAACGGCGCTCCTCGATCGCTTGCTGCACCATGCCATCGTGATCCAGATCGAGGGCGCCAGTTACCGCTTGCGCGCGCACTCCGACCTCGTGCCGGAACACACCAGGGCGATCTCAGCGATCACGCCGCCGCCGCCGCCCAAAAGGCGCGGGCGGCCACCGAAGGAGCGCACGCACGATCACTGGAACGGCTGATCACCGAAACCCAAACTGGGGAATTTTAACCCGGCACTTCCGGGGAATTATTAGTCGGCGTTGACAGCGCGTTCAGACCGGCAGTGACAGGATCCTGAGCGGTAGCAGCATAGCCCAGAACTTCACCCAGCCGGGTCATGCCCAGTATCAGCACGCGTCCCTCGTCACGAACGCGCATGATCTGCGCGGGTGCTGCTTTGCAGCCCGACAGAAAGCCCGACATACGCACTTCGGGATATTTGGGATAGAGGATCAGTCCCGTATTGGGCGCGTGATGCCGTCCGGCATCGTCGACCCAGTAAAAGTCGACAGCAGCTTTGGCCCGGTCCCGAACGGCACCCGCTACATCGGCGCCGTCCGTGTAGATGTTCCCGTGCGGAACGATGTTGAGGGCAGAAAAGTCGCCGCCAAGATAGACCTGATTCTTTGAATTATCGTTTGGCGCGAGCCTTTTGGCATAGATACGTGTCGCCCCATGATGGCGCATCAGGTCCAGCAGTTGCCCCAGTGAATCGACCAATTACCTGCCCCTGATCGTGATCGTCCGCTCGCGCGACTCTACCCAGCCAGCCAGGTGCTGCATAGCTTCAGCGAAATTTCTTCGGGTGGGACCCTTGAGCGCACACTCCCAGACTATCCCAACACGCCAGCCAGCTGCGACCAACGCACTAATGGCGCGCTCATCATTGGCGACGTTGCGGTCGATCTTCTCGCGCCAAAAGTCCTGCCGCGTCGAGGGCCATTTGAAGAGGTGACAGTCATGCCTGTGCCAGAAGCAGCCATTTACGAATACGACGGCTCTGTGTCGGGGAAAAACCAGATCGGGCCTTCCCGGCAAGTTCTTTACATGCAGACGGTAGCGTAATCCGTTCGCATGCAGCGCCTTCCGGATCAGCAACTCGGGCTTTGTGTGGCTGCCTTTGATAGCAGCCATGTTTCGGCTGCGGGTTGCTGGGTCGTGAACGTCAGTCACATCTCAGCAGCTCAGGCCGCTTCACGCTGCCGCGCGGGCTCAACGAGGGCCCTAATGTGCGGCTGCATAATCCGGGCCACCGCTTCGAAAACAGGGACTGCGACCGAATTGCCAAACTGTTTGTAAGCCTGCGTGTCTGACACAGGAATGCGAAAATCTTCGCCATAGCCCATCAGTCGCGCGCATTCACGCGGCGTCAGGCGGCGAGGATTTCGCCCCTTTCCCTGACTTACGAGAATCTCCGATCCATCCTTAAAATAACGCGCAGACAGCGTGCGAGCGATACCGTCCGGCGTTACGAGCCCAAAGCCGAACCCGTTCCCGGCTGCTTTGTGTTTGTCGGCATAGCTCTGCAGATACTGCCAGAGCTTGTCGGTCAGCGTGTACTTGCCATTGACGATCGCGTCCGGGCCGAGCGTGTAAGGCGCCTCTGCCTCCTCCGACCCGTCCTCGGGATGCAATATACTGTTGAGGCGCACGCTGCCCTTAGGCGGTAGCCGGAGATCGTCCCAGCTGAACGGGACCTCTTCCCGGAAACCGACGATAACGATCCGCTCGCGATGCTGCGGGACAAAATGCTGAGCATCGATCACCTTATGCCAGACCTTGTAGCCTAGCTCCTCGGTCAGCGTTTTCAGGATCACCTGAAAAGTACGCCCCTTGTCGTGGCTGGTCAGATTCTTGACGTTCTCCAGCAGGAATGCAGCCGGACGTCTGGCCTTGAGAATACGGGCCACATCGAAAAACAGAGTGCCCTGTGTTTCATCCAGAAAGCCATGTTTCCGGCCGAGCGAATTCTTTTTGGACACGCCCGCGATCGAAAAGGGCTGGCAGGGAAAGCCCGCGAGCAGCACATCGTGCTCGGGTATCTCATCGGTGCCGATGGTGGTGATGTCGCCATGTGGCGGATGATTGTCGCGAAAGTTTGCTGCGTACGTTTGCTGGGCAAACTTGTTCCACTCTGAAGTGAAAACACAGTGCCCGCCGATTGCGTCGAAGCCTTTCCGGATCCCGCCGATTCCGGCGAAAAGGTCGATGAAGTTGAACCGGCTCGCAGGATTGTCCTGCGTATCTGCGGCCATCGACCGGAGCAGTTCAACTACGGCTTTCCGCGGCATGCCATAACCTGCCTCCCAGCGCTGCACCTGACGGACGCTGTAGCCACTCATCGAGGCGAGGTCCTCTGCAGACAGGCCAGCGCGAATACGAAGAGTGGCAATTTCGCTGAGCATTAAACCCCCTGGGACAATATTCGACTTCATGTCGCACTCTTGCCCCGATGGCAAGGCCCAGATGTTCGTTTTTTGTTCGGACCATCTTTACGTCGCACAATGCGGCCCGCAAGGAAAATATAAGTGCCGTCGCTTGATGTCGCCAACCTGCGAAGTCGATGAGCTCTGTGTTCGTTCGCGGGAAATAACGCTGTCCTTGAAGGTCTAACTTCCGAAATGATCACAGCGGGAGAATCGGCCAAGTGGTGCGTTGGAGTAGAAAAGAAAATGTTAGACAATCACAGAGAACAATGGCAGATGAGTTGCACGGACTGAATCATGAATTCAGATGCGCGGTGGAACCGTGTGGGTCCGAAATTAAGCGGATGTAATTTGAAAATAATTTCAAATACATAGGTTTAACTTAATAAAACCACCCTGTCCGCCACTTCAGTCCCTGAATGGGCACGGCATTCACTCCACCGTTCGCCACCAGCGCCTGAAGCAGCCGGGACTTCGATCCCATGATCCTCACCGCGCCGGTATCGACCTCCACGCGCTGAGCAAGCGCACGCAGATGGTCGCGTCGGTAGCCACCGCCTTCGAGGCGGATGCGCTGACGGGCGGCCTTGGCGAACTTGCGCAGCATCTGCGGCGTCACCGCCTGCTGGCCTGAATTCAGAAGCATTGCCTGGGCACGCTCCGCGTCCGCTCTGGCTTGATCGCGAATTGCCTTGAGACCGCCGATCCGATCCTTGAGTGCCGGGTCCTCGAGATCAGCGACGCCGGCTTCGATGGCGTCGTAAAGCCGCTTGAGACGCAAGTCTGATTCCGTCGCACGCTTGTTCAGTTCGGCAATATGCTCGCGGCGGCGCTCGGCGCGTTCCTCCCGGCGGTCGAGAACGGCGGTAAGCACAGTTTCCAGCCTTTCGGGCTGGAGCAGTCGGTTCTCAAGGTGATCCACGACTAAATCATCCAGCTTTTCCATAGGCACCGCCATGCCTTCGCAAGCAGTCGGACCCTGCCGAGCTTTAGTCGAGCAGGTATAGTAGCGGTAGCGTCCGCCCTTGCCGGTGCGGATAGTCATGGCTCCGCCGCACTTGGCGCAATGGATCAATCCAGTGATCAGGGTCGGGCCGCTGATAACGCGGGCGGGCGTGACCTTGGGATTGCGGGCCTTGAGCAGTTTCTGCACGGCATCGAATGTCTCGCGGTCAATGATCGGCGGAACCGGAACGACCACGACCTCGCTGACCGGCTTCAGTTCTTTCGTTTTGCTGCGCTTGTTGAATTCGTGCTCGCCCATGTAGGTGCGGCGGGTCAGGATGCGGTGGACCTGGCCGATGCCCCAACGCCCTCCGTCGCGGGTGAAGATGCGACGGCTATTGAGGTAGGAGACGATGTTCTTCACACCCATCTGCCGGTGGTGCCATCGCCCTCCAATGCGAGCCGGTATATCAGCCGCACCGTGTCGGCGTGCAGCGGATCGATCTCCAGCTTCTTCTTGGTCTTGGCCCCGCGCTGTTCGGCGGCGACGGTGCGATAGCCGATAGGAGGAAGCGAGCCGTTCCAGAAGCCTTGTCGGGCATTCTCCTTCAAGGCCCGCATGACGTGCTTGGCGTTTTCCTTTGACTGGTATTCATCGAACAGCGCCATGATCTGCCGCATCATGACGTGCATGGGATCGTCGCCCATCTCCTGCGTGATGGAAACCAGCTTCACGCCGTTCTTGGCCAGCTTGCGAACATAGAATTCCAGCTCGAAGTGGTCGCGGAAGAAGCGGCTGAACGAGTGAACCACGACGATATCGAAAGGTGCAGGCTTGGACGTTCCCGCCTCGATCAAGCGCTGGAACTCAGGTCGGCGGTCGTTGGTCGCCGATGCGCCGGGTTCGATGAAGGTTTCAACCAGCTGATAGCCGCGAGATTGACAATAGGCTTCGCCCTGCCGCTTCTGGTCGGGAATGGAGACATCATGCTCTGCCTGTCGCGCCGTTGAAACGCGCAGGTAAAGGGCTGCGGATTCCGACGATCGCGCGCATGTATTCCGATCTGATGCCGCGCAGCGTT
>JBIQHE010000050.1:0-14732 GCA_044508875.1 Sphingomonadales bacterium
TATCGCATCCTGCCCCTCGTCGTACAATATCGACATCAGACTTCCGATTCCTCTCGATTTATCGGGACCCATGCCCGACCGTCCATGAAAAGCGAAATTCTCGGCACAGCCTCTAGCGGACCGTATATTTCTTTGCCTTGTCGGCCATCAGCGCGGCGCGGTCGACTTGCGGTACCCCGACGGGATTGCCGATCTGGCAATATTTGAGACCCTGCTGGAGTGCGACGCTCCGCGGCAGGTCGAGCGACTCCCAGATCGCCTTTACCGATCCGGCGGTCGCTGCGGGCGGTTTCGCAGCAATCGTCTTTGCGAGCTCGTGCGCGCGGGGCCAGAGGTCTTCGAGCGCCGTAATCTCGCTCACGAGCCCGATCCGCAATGCCGTTCCCGCTCCGATGCGTTCGTCATTGCCAAGGAGCACCATGCGCAGCACGTCGTGGAGCGGCATATGGTAGGTCATGCCGATCGGCTCGAGTGCGCTCGTCATCCCGTAGGTAACGTGCGGATCGAAAAAAGTCGCATCCTCCGAGCAGATGATGATGTCGCTCTCGTTGAGCCAGTAAAAGGCGCCGCCTGCCGCCATGCCGTGCACCGCCGCGATCACCGGTTTCCAGCATTTCATCGACTTGGGGCCAAGATAATTGCCCGGGTCCTCGCAGTGCCAGATGTTTGCAAGGTCGACAACGGTGCCGCCTTCCTTCTGCGATTCCTTGACGTCGACCCCGGTGCACCACGCCTTTCCGGGTGCTGCGCGCAGGACGCAGCAATGGATATCGTCTTCGCGGGCAATCCACTTCCACAGATGCTCGAATTCGTCCATCATCTGCTTGGTGAAGCTGTTCATCGCTTCGGGCCGGTTGATCGTGATCGTCGCGATATGATCGGCAACATCGACGAGGATAGTTTCATATTGCATGAGCAGAGCGTCCTCTTCCGGCGTTTGTCATGGTTGACCTAGTTATACAACTCGCTATGACACAGGTGGCAACAACGGGGCAAGTCCTGCGATGAATTTCGACCTCAGCGATGAACAGAAAATGCTCGGTGAGCAAGCGCGAGCGCTGCTTGCCGACATGTCACCTTACGACCGGCTGCGCACGCTGATCGATTCGAACGCCGAATGGGACGAGCCGCTGTGGCGTGCGCTCGCCGATATGGGCTTTCTTGGCGCTGCGATTCCAGAAGAACATGGAGGCCTTGGTCTTGGCGCCCTCGACCTCGGTGTCATCATGGAAGCGCTGGGCGCCGCCAATGCCGCCGTGCCCTTTATGAGCTCGGTCGTTCTCGCGGCAGAAGCGATCCGGCTTGCGGGCAGCGACGTTCAGAAAGCGGCATGGCTGCCGAAGCTGGCTAGCGGCGAGCTCGTTGCAACCTTTGCGTACGCCGAAGGGCCGGGCCCGGTTTTCGCGACCGGGGTGACGCTCGAGAACGGCAGGCTTTCTGGGCACAAGTCCCCCGTCGCCGACGCAGGGATCGCCGACCTTGCCGTTGTGCTGGTCCGAGGCGGTCATCTTGCGCTGGTTGAACTTAGCCAGGTTGAGGTGACACGGACGAGGCTCGACAGTTTCGATCAACTCCGACCGCATTACCGGATCGATTTCGAGGGCGCGGCAGCGGAGGTGATGCCCGGGACCGGTATCCTCGAGCGTCTCGTCGATCAGGCCGCGGTGCAAGCGGCTTTCGAGGCGGTTGGCGCCGCCGATGCCTGCCTCCACATGGCGCGCGACTATGCGATGGAGCGGCAGATATTCGGCCGGCCACTCGGGGGCTTCCAGGCGATCAAGCACAAGCTCGCCGATGTTGCGGTCGCGACCGAGCTTGCCCGATCGAATGCCTATTATGGTGGCTGGGCGGCCGAATCGTCACCGGACGACCTGCCCGCTGCGGCCGCGGCAGCGCGCTTGTCGGGAATTAAGTGCTTCGAGATGGCCGCGCGCGAGAATCTGCAGGTGCACGGCGGGATCGGATACACGTTCGAGGCGAACTGCCATTTCTATTACCGGCGCGAGCGTATGCTTGCAGTGCATCTTGGCAATCGGGCTTACTGGGCGGACCGTTTGCTCGGCGCGCAACCCGGCAGTCAGGTGAAGGCGGCATAAGATGGATTTCAATGATAGCCCCGAAGAAGCCGCGTTCCGCGCTGAAGCGCGCAGCTGGCTCGCAGCCAACGCGCCCGCGCACGAACTTCCGGCTGGCGTTGCCATCCCCGACACCGAAGAGGCGGACCGGGGGCGTGCGTGGATGCGTGCCCTTTATGCCGGTGGCTGGTCCGGGCTGACCTTCCCGAAGGCGCTCGGCGGACGAGGGCTGTCGGGGATCGAAGCGGTGATCTTTGCGGAAGAAGAAGGCAAATATCATTTACCCAAAGGTCCATTCGTTTCGATCGGGACCGGCATGGCGCTACCGGTGATCGCGAAACATGGCACCGAGGAGCAGAAGGCTCGCTTCATCGAGCCGACGCTGAAGGGCGACATCACCTGGTGTCAGCTTTTTTCCGAGCCCGCCGCCGGCTCGGACCTTGCGGGACTGCGGACGAAAGCGGTTCGCGCCGAGGATGGCAGCGGCGACTGGATCGTCAACGGCCAGAAGGTCTGGTCGAGCTGGGCGCATCTGACCGACTGGGGAATATTGGTCGTGCGGACCGATCCCACCGTGCCGAAGCACAAGGGGCTCACTTTCTTCGTCGTCGACATGAAGACTCCCGGGATCGAGACCCGCCCGATCCGCCAGATTTCCGGAGCAAGCGAGTTCAACGAAACCTTCTTGACCGACGTTCGCATCCCCGACGCCAATCGCCTCGGTGCCGAAGGCGAAGGCTGGGCGTGTTGCATGACCGTGTTGATGGGCGAGCGGCTCGGCTCGGGTGCGCATCGCAGCGGAGTGGAACCCTTGCTGGGCTATGCCGCGGCGACTCCCGATGGGCGGGGAGGGACGATGCTCGACCATGGAGCGATCCGCCAGCAACTTGCCGAGGCGCTCGCCGAGGAGCAGGGTGAACGTTTTTTCCAGGCCCGGCTGCGCACGATGGTGTCGAAGGGGGAAAATCCCGGCGCGCTCGCAGGGATGGTCAAACTCGCCTACGCATCGCGCTATCAGAAGACCAACGGTCTTGCTCTCGAATTGCGCGGCCTTGCTGGCATTGCCGCGGAGGCGGACGATACGGCGACGGGCGACGTCCAGTACGACTATATCTACTCGACCGTGATGCGGATCGCAGGCGGCGCCGACGAAGTGCTGCGCAACCAGATTGCCGAACGCGTCCTCGGCATGCCGGGCGAAATGCGCTTGGACAAGGATGTACCCTTCGAGAAGCTCAAAGGTTAAACTGGTCCCGTCTCAAAGGACAGCGGCGCACGGGGGGCCGCGCGCACCCGCGATGCGGCCACCCCGGCGAGGCCAAGCGCTTGATTGTCTCGTAACATTGCCGGAACCGGAAGGCCCCGATCAGGCCGCCCGGCGCCGCGCCTCGGCGGCCTTGGCCAAGGGCTCGGCGAGGTCTTTCTTCAGGATTTTGCCGTTCGGGTTGAGCGGCATTTCGTCCACCACGACCAGGGTGCGCGGCACCTTGTTGTCGGCGAGATGCGCCTTGCAGAATTCGATGATCTCATCCGGGCTCGCGGCTTTCGCGCCGGGACGCAGCGTCACCGCGGCGGCGATATCTTCGCCCAGAACCTCATGCGGCACGCCGACGACGGCCGCCTGCTGGACCGAGGGGTGAAGGTGGAGCACGGTCTCGATCTCGAGCGGTGTGATATTATAGCCTCCGCGGATGATTAGTTCCTTCGAGCGCCCCGCCATGATCAGGTCGCCGTCCTCGTCGACATAGCCAAGGTCGCCGGTCTTGGTCCAACCGCCCTTGAAGCTGATCGCGGTGGCTTCGGGGTCTTTCCAGTAGCGGCGGGCATGCTTTTGCCAGCCGTAGATTTCCCCCACGACCCCCGGTTCGGTGATGACCTCGCCCTTCTCGTCACGCAGCTGCATGTGCGCCGGCAGCTTTCCAACGCAGCCGGGCTTCATCACCTGTTCGCGGGTACGCGTGCCGACGCCGACGCCGCCTTCGGACATGCCGTAACTGTTCCGGATCCGAAGGTGCGGCCAAAGCTCCGCTGCGCGCTTCACCGAATCGTGCGGGAGCGGAGCGGTTCCGGTCATCAGATATTTGACCCCCGCCATATCATAGTTCGCGACCTCGGGATGATCGAGCACGAGGCGCAGCATCGAGGGAACAAGATAGACAAGGTCAGGCTGTTTTTCCTTGGTGAGCTCGAGGAAGCCCTGGGGGTCGAATTTGGGCTGAGTGATCGCCGTGGCGCCGCCGCGCGCGGGCAGCATCACGATCCCGATGTTGCCGCCCGAACCGGTGAGGGGCAGCGCGTTGAGCGTCGAGCGCGACCGGTCCATATTATAACCGGTGACCCCGGTCATGAGATCGGGGTGCGACACGACGACCCCCTTGATCTTGCCGGTCGTGCCCGAGGTGCCGAGGATCTCGGCGTCGGCCATCGGGTCGAGGTTTGCCTGATCGGGAAGCGCTGAGAGGTCGCGCGGCATTGCATCGACGTGCCAGCTTCCCACGAGGTCCAGATCCTTCACCAGCTCAGGGGCATCTGTGAGGCAGAAGCGCGGTTCGCACAGCGCCGCATATTCGGCGATTTCGCGCGGATTGAGGCGGGTGTTCACCGGGCAGGCAATTCCGCCCGCGCGAAACACCGCAAAGACTGCAATCGCCATCTCGACGGCGTGCGCGTTGCTGATCGGCAAAAATACGCGATCGCCGGGGACAAGGCCCGCCGCTGCAAGTCCGCCCCCGACTTCGTCGGCTTCGCGGTCCCACTCGGCAAAGCTTATCTGCCGCCTCGTATCGTCATGTGCGATCTCATTGGCCTGATGCTGGGCGCGCACCTTCAATGCATCGCTGATGCGGCGTACTTCCATTGGCGACACTATCCCCTTGCTTCGATATGAAGCATGTATTACCTAGTTATATAACTCGTGACAAGGGAGATATGCGATGGGCGAGGCGAAAAGCGACATCAAGCAGAGTGAAGAGTGGCAAAAAGCCGTCGCCTACGAGATTACGGACGAGGATATCGAGCGACAGCGCAAGCTGCTTGGATTCGATCAGGCGGCGAAGACACGCGAATATATTACCACCGCGACCGAGGATAATATCCGCAACTTTGCGCACGGCATGGGTGATGACAAGCCGCTCTACACCGATCCCGCTTATGCGAAGAAGACCCGTTGGGGGAGCGTGATCGCACCCGGCATGATGGCGGGGATCATCAATAAGCCGATGCTTGGTGATCCGGTGCCGGACGAGATCAAGGCGCTGCGCAAGAGCCTTTTTCGCGGCATCCACGTCTTCGTCTCGGGCTCGCAATGGGATTTTTACCGACCGATTTTCCCCGGCGACACCATCTACAGCTTTAATGGCGACGAGACCTGCGAGGTCAAGCAATCCGAATTTGCAGGAAGGTCGGTCATCGCCGTGCGCCGCGACGTCAAGATCAACCAGCGCGGCGAAGTCGTGGCGGTCTATCGGATCCTGCGCGTGCTTACCGAGCGCAAGACCGCGGCCAAGAAGGGCAAATATGCGGCAATTCAGCCCGCCAGTTACACCGATGAGGAAATGCAGGCGATCGAGGACATCTACGCGAAGGAGCATGTCCAGGGTGCGGAAAAGCGTTGGTTCGAAGGGGTCGAGAAGGGGGATTCGCTGGGGCTGCAGGCGAAAGGTCCGCTGACCGTCACCGACGTCATCTGCTTCCATGCCGGTGGCTACGGCTTTGTTCCCTATGCGCCGACCGCGAACCGTCTTGCGCACAAGAACAGGCAGCGCATTCCGGCCTTTTACGTGAAGAATGAATATGGCGTTCCCGATGTCGCGCAGCGCCTGCATTGGGACCCGGTATGGGCGCAGGCGATCGGCAACCCGATGGCATATGACTATGGAGTGATGCGCGAAAATTACCTGTGGCAGTATCTGAGCGACTGGGCCGGGGACGACGCCGTCATCACCCATATTCACGACGAGATCCGAAAGTTCAATTATATGGGCGACGTTCAGCGGGTTACCGGTGAAGTGCTCGCAAAGCGTGAGGAGGGCGGGCAGAGCCTCGTCGATGTTGCGGTGAAGTTTACCAATCAGCGCGACGAAGAAACGGTGCGCGCAACGGCTACGATCGCGCTGCCGAGCAAGCGCCGCCCGCTACCGCTCTATCCCGCGGTGCCCGAAGAACTTGCCGAAAAGGCCGTCGCTATGCTTGCTCGCCACCGTGAACTCGGCGGCGACTGACGGGGCAGGCCTAAAGCTATCCGCGTCACCGCGGGGGGGCACGCGTTGGAGGTAATATGAGCGAAGTTCTGATCGACGATGATGCGGGGGTTCGCACCATCACCCTCAACCGGCCCGACCGGCTCAACGCGCTGACCAGTTCGATCATGGCGCCGCTCGCCGACGCCTGCGCCGACGCAGCGCGCGATGCATCGGTGGGCTGCGTCGTCGTGACGGGGGCGGGGAGGGGCTTTTGTTCCGGGGGTGACCTCAAGGCGGGCGGGGCCGACAAGGCAATCGTTCCCGCGAACGCTGAAGTGGGGAGCCGTACCGAACAGGGTTTTGCGCGGCTCCGGGGCTTCATGGAAACATCTCGCCTTCTTCATGAAATGCCCAAGCCCACCATCGCGATGGTGAACGGCCCCGTTGCAGGTGCAGGCATCGGCATAGCGGGAGCGTGCGACCTGCGCTTTGCGGGCCGAAGCGCGACCTTCCTCACGGCCTTCGACCGGATCGGCGCGGGCGGCGATTTCGGCTCGACCTGGTTCTGGACCAAGATTCTCGGCACGGGCGCGGCGCGCGAACTCTTCTTCCTCGGGGAGAAGTTGAGCGCCGAAGAAGCGCTCGCCAAGGGAATTTACACGCGCCTGTTTGACGATGATTCGCTTCGCGAAGAAACGATGAAGGCCGCGCGGCGCCTCGCTGATGGGCCGCGCATGGGTTATCGCTACATGAAGATCAACCTTAACAACGCAGAAGACTGGGCGTTTGAGGCCGCGCTCGACGCCGAGGCGCTCAACATGGGCCTCGCGACGAGCGCCACGGCGATGATCTGGCGCGAAAAGAAGAAACAAGAAGAACAAAAGGATGACTGAATTTTCGCATGTGCGGGTCGATCGCTACGAGGACGGCGTTGCGGCGGTCGTCGTTGCGCGAGCTGATATTGGCAATGCATCCTCGCCCGAAATGCTTGGCGAAATCCGCGATGCCTTCGCTGCGCTGTCCGCTGAGCGTGGCGTTCGCGCGATTATTTTTGCCGCTGAAGGCAAGCATTTCTCGGTCGGCGCCGATTTCGCTTTTTTGAAAAGGCTGACCGGCATGGCGGCGAGCGAGATCAAGGATACGGTGTACGCCAATTTCCAGGGGGCGGCGCGCGCCATTTATCGATGTCCGAAACCGACGCTTGCGCTCGTGCAGGGCGCCGTGGTGACAGTGGGCTGTGAGCTCGCGCTCGCCTGCGACTTTCGCGTCGCGGCCGATAATGCAGTGTTCCAGGAAAGCTGGATCAAGCTTGGTATCATGCCCCCGCTTGGGGGCACCTTCCTGCTGCCGCGTATCGTGGGGCTCGGCCGCGCGATGGAAATGTGCCTCCGCGCCAAGCAGGTGCGCGCCGAGGAGGCGCTGAGCATTGGCCTCGTGAGTGAAGTCGTCGCGAAGGAGGAACTCGAGGCACGCGGTATGGAAATTGCCCGCGAACTTGCTGCCTCCGCGCCGCTTGGCTATGCGACGGTCAAGCAATCGATCCACCGCGCGCTTGAAAGCAGCATGGAAGCCGAGTGGCAGGCAAACCTCCCCAACCAGGCGTTACTGCTCGGCAGCAGGGATCATCGCGAAGGACTGGCGGCGGTCACCGAAAAGCGCGTTCCGCACTTTAGCGGCGAATAGCTCAGCGCGAACGGCCCGGCGCGACGAACACTGTCTGCGTGCCCTTGGCATAGACACCCTCGGTATCGGCAAACAGGCTTTGTGCGACCGCGTGGCCGTTTCCCGCGCCCTCGGTATGCGCGTCGATCAGCAACCACTCGCCGCGCGGCATGCGGAAAAACTGAACCGAGATGTCGAGGTTGGCGTAGCTCCACTCATGCGCATGGGTTGCGCTCCCGATCCCATTTCCAAAATCGGCGAACAGGCAGGCCTTGACGAAAGGTGAGGCGGGGATTCCGGCGACGACTTCACCCCTCATGCTCATCCACGTGACCCCGCGCCCTGGCTCGCGCACTCTTCCCATGATTGGCCGTGTCCGGATCGCGCCCGCCATGCTCGCACCAACGAGGAAATCATCTTCGGGCACGTCTTCGGGCGCCGGATGCGGGTGCGGCGGGGCGAATTCCGGGGTCTCGAGGTGACGCGCAAGCAGGACATGCGCCTGCGCTACCGGCCGTCCTTCCACCAGCAGTTCGATCCTGTGGAGCTGGGCCTGGCGCCCCTGTCGGACGGGCGTGATTCTCGGCGTAAGCGGTTGCCGGGGGACGATGCCCAGGATGTCGATCGTGAGACGGCAGATCTCGAAGCCGGGATCAAAGGCGGCGCTTTCGGCTGCATGGCCGATGAGGGCGGCAATGGGCCCTCCCGCGACGGCGTCGGCAAACCAGGGATTGCGGGAGAGGCCCGAAGGATGAAAGGCGCCGCTTTCCAGGCTGAAATAATGCGGCATTGCACCGGTATTGTTCGTCATGCATCGCCCTCTAGCACGGTGCATCAATGGCACAACATATTTGACGTAGTTATATAACTGGGGCATAGGACTCGCCAAATGAGGGAGAGCGATCAATGGACTTGAGCTATGGCAAGGCCGCCGAAGCTTTCCGCGCTGACGTGCGCGCTTTCCTGTCGACCCACTGGCCGCCGCCGGTAGAAACTCGGGGCGCCGACCTTAAGGCCTTTACCCGCGCGTTCCGCGCGCTCGCCACCGAGAAGGGCTATCTCTACCGCGCGATCCCAAAGCGCTACGGGGGCTCGGAGCAACCCGTCGACGTCATCAAGGCGCAGGTGATCCGCGAAGAGTTTGCCCGCGCCCGCGCGCCGATGGAGGTCGGTGGGAACGGGATGAACATGACCGTGCCGACCTTGCTCGAGCAGGGGACGGAGGAACAGAAAGAGCTCTTCATCCGCAAGACCGTCGAGGGCGAGTATATCTGGGGCCAAGGCTATAGCGAACCTGGATCGGGGAGCGACCTTGCAAGCGTGCGCACGAAGGGCGAACTGTCGGCCGACGGCAGCAAGTGGATCATCAACGGCCAAAAGATCTGGACATCGCAGGGTATGCAATCGACCCACATGTTCATGCTGGTGCGCACCGAACCCGACGCCCCGAAGCACGATGGCATCACGTATCTGCTTATCGACCTTGACCAGCCCGGCATCACCCGTCGGCCGATCCGCCAGATGACGGGCGAGGGCGGTGAGCATACATTCTGCGAATTTTTCTTCGATAATGCCGAGACGCCCGTGTCCTGGCAGGTGGGGGAACGCGGAAAGGGCTGGTATGTCAGCCGCACGACGCTGAAGCATGAGCGTGCGAGCATCGGTAGCGCAGACGGTCTTGGCAGGCAGTTTGCGAAGCTCGTCGAGCTGGCGAGGGAAGCCGGGCGGCTCGACGACCCCCTGGTACGTGACCGGCTCGCCCAGATCGAGGGCTTCGTTCTCTCGCACCGCTATTCGAGCTATCGCATATTCAGCTGTGCGGCGGCGGGCGAGGACGCCGGCCCGATTGCGCTGATGATGAAATTATTGCTCACCGAAATTGGCCACGACATGGCATTGCTCGCGCAGGAGCTGATCGGCGAACATGCTTTTCTCGAGCCGCCCGGCGCGGGTGGCCGCGGGCATCGCGGACCGCGTGGGCCGGAAAAATGGCTCGACCAGATCATGGGCAGCCTCGGAAATTCCATCGCGGGGGGCGCCTCGAATATTCAGCGCAATATCATCGGCGAGCGCGGGCTCGGTCTGCCGCGCGACCTCGCGATGACCGGGGAGCGCTGAACCCATGCATTTTCACCTGACCGAAGAGCAGACGGCAATTCAGGACGCTGTGCGCGGGACGCTGGCCGATTGCTGGCCAATGGAGCGCATTCACGCCTTTGCCGATGGGGATGCCGACTTCGATCCGGAAAGCTGGTCCGCCTTGATGGCGCTGGGGCTAGGCGGTATGCTGACGCCCGATAGCGGAATGGGGTTGCTCGATGCCGCCTTGGTCTGCGAGACAGCGGGCGCTGCGGCTGCCGCCGGACCGCTGATCGGACAACTGCTCGCTGCCGCCGCAGTGGCGGTTGCCGGGAAGGGCGATGTTGACGCCCTTGCAAGCGGGGCACAGGTTGCGACCCTGGTCCACGGCGGCAGTGACTATGCCCCATCGGCGCGCGCGGCCGACCTGTTCTTGATTGTCGACAGGGCATCGGGCGTTCGCCTCGTTCGCGCGTCTGATGTCGCGGTTGAACCTGTGAGGGCAGCGGACCGCACTCGCCCCATGTCGAAGGTTTCGGTTCCCGCCGGCGCCGGTGAGGATCTCTTTGCCGCCGCTCACCCGATGACGGAGCGCCTTGCCGACGCGGCATTGGTCCTCGTCGCCGCCGACGCGCTCGGAGGCGCGCAGCGGGTAACGGACATGAGCGTCGCCTACGCGAAGGAGCGCGAGCAGTTCGGTCATCCGATCGGGCGCTTTCAAGGCTTGAAGCACCAACTTGCCCATATGGCGCTCGATGTCGAACCGGCGCGCGCGCTTCTTTGGTATGCCGCCTATGCGTGGGACGCGGGGCTCGCCGATGCGCCGCATGCAGCGGCAATGGCGAAGGCGCATCTTTGCGAGGTCTATGTCCGTGCTACCCGCGCCGCGGTCGCGGCGCATGGCGGCATTGGCTATACGTGGGAATATGGTCTTCATTACTGGTTCCGCCGGGCGATGGCCGACCGCGCCTGGCTCGGCAGCCCTGCCGAGCACCGCGCACGCGCTGCAAGGCTCGCGGGCTGGTAGGCGATGAGCGGCCCGCAGATCCTCGCCCCCGGTGTTCGGCGCCTGCGCCCCGACGACCATTTCATGATCCTCTCGGAGACCGACGCTTCGCCGATGCATGTGGGTGCGCTCATCCTGCTTGACGTTCCGACCGACGAGCAGGCGGGTTTTGCCTTGGCGATCCGCCGCCAGTTCGCCGATCGGCTTCCCGCGACGCCCTTGCTCGTTCGGCTGCACGAGGCGCCCGAGGGCTATGACAGCGATGTCTGGCGTGAAATTGCGCGCGCAGACCTCGAGACGCTGGTCGCGGTCGAGCCGCACGGTGGGGCGTGGAGCGAAGCTGAGCTCTATGGCGCGGTGGCGAGGCTCAATATGCGGCGCATCGATCTGTCGGGTCCGCCATTTGCTGCGCACATCTTCGAGCGGCTGGCGCAAGGAGGAAGCGCGCTCTACCTTAAAATGCATCACAGCGTCGCCGATGGCATCGGATTCCAGACCGTGCTCGGGCTCCTTAGCGATGCCGCGCCGCCCGCCACGGCGCGCTTTGGCGATGCGCAGCTGCCCGAAGCGGAAAAATGGCTGGAGAAGGCCAGGGCTCGATTCGATGCCGAAGAGGCGCTGCGGGCCGCGCAATCGGTGCGCCGCAAAGAGGCGCTCGCTGCGCTCGATCGTTTCAAGGATGAGCGCGTGCCGACGCCCGAGCTCAAGCTATCGGGACCCACCTCGCTGAAGCGCAGCTATGCGACAGTCAGCCTGCCGGTCGCGCGGGTAAAGGCCGCGGGAAAGACCCTCGGCGGGACGGTCAACGATATCTTTCTCACCCTCGCCAGTACCGCGCTCAGGCGATATCTCCTCGAAATCGGTGATCTTCCCGAGACGCCCCTCGTGGTAAATTCGGCGCGTTCCTATCGCCGCGACGAGCATGGTCCCTTCGGGAACCGCATCGTGGCGCTGCATCCCCACCTCGCGACGCACCTCGCTGACCCCCTGGAGCGCCTCCGCGCGATCCAGGCGTCGATGGCGAAGGAGATGGAGCGGACCAGATATGACGAGGCCCTCCTCGACGCGTCCGAAAAGCCGTTCGGCGCGCGGGACCGGCGCGCAGCCTTTGCCGAGCGCATGGCGGGGGGCAAGCGGTTGCTACCGGGTAATCTGACGCTGTCGAATGTGCCAGGTCCCGCCCAGGCGCGGAGCTATGCCGGCTTTCGCCAGCACCACAATTATCCCGTTCCCATCATCGGGTCCGGCCGCTTTCTCAACATCACCTCGCGCCGCAGCGGCGACAATCTCGACATGGGCGTGATCGCCGATGCGGAGAAGATTGCTGATGTCGGCCGGATTGCTGCGCTGTTCACTGCCGCGCTTGACGAACTGGAGACGATTGCATGACTGACGACCTGGCGTTCAAGCCCGAGGATGACCGCTATCATCAGCTGTCCGACGATCCCTATGAGACCGAAACCAACTGGTGGTCGTTCAATATCCCCGAACGCAAGATCGGCTGCTGGATACATGCGCCCTATTATCCCAACCGCAAGTCGATAACCTGGCGCATCTTTGCGTGGGATGATGAAGGCTATGACCCGGCGCGAATGGCCTATTACCGGAAGGTAGAGGAGGCGCCGATGCCCGACAATCCGGACCTCACGGACATCACTTTCCCGGGCGACAAAAATGGCGGGGGCTACAGTCTCAAGATGCTGGAGCCCGGAATGAAATACCATCTTCAATATGAAGACCCGGACCGCGGCTTCGCGCTGGATTTTACCCATACCGGGCTCCACGAGCCGCATCGCTTCCCACCGGGCAAGCCGCCCTTCATGCAGACACCGCATTTTGACCAACTCGGACATGTCGAGGGCTGGATGACGCTGCGCGGCGAAAGGATCCGCATCGACGGCATCGGCGTGCGCGACCGCACGTGGGGGCCGCGCGGCGGGCCTTACGCTGCGAGCCCCAAGGTTTATGCGAACGACATGGAGCGGGTGAAGCATCCTGGCGGCGCCCGCTGGCGCGAAATTGAGCGAGAGCGCGGCCGCGGGCGCATCCAGTATATCTTCGGCCACCGCGAGGACGGCACGGGCTTTCTCGGCTTTGCCCGCGTCCAGGAAGGCGATGCGAGCGGATGGTCGCCGATGAATGCCGGCTGGATACGCCGCGATGGGAAATTCGGAAGCCTCGACGCCTCGACGTCTCGGATGCGCGTCTTCCGGAGCCCCAAGACCGGGTGGAGCACGCACATGCAGGTCGAGCTCGTCGACGAGCATGGCCGCGAGATGAAGAGCGAAGGCTTTGTCGTCAGCACGATGAGCGAGGCGGGTTATGGCGTGAACCAGCTGATGCGATGGGACATCGACGGCGGGATCGGCTGGGGCGAGGACCAGGATGTGTGGAACCCCCGGCATTTCGTGCGCATGCTCGATGCGCTGAAGGCGACCAGCTGAGCGGGGGCGTTCGAAGGCGTATCGCGCTTCACGGGAGACCGTCGCTGCCGTGCGTGAAGGCGAAAGGTCGGGCCGCGCGCGCTATTCCATGACGAGGACGATCCGTCCCGCGCTCCTGCCTGTAGCCGCCTCTTCCATCGCGGCGCGAAAATCATGAAGCGGGTAGCACCGTGCGATGGCGGGCTTGAATTTGCCCGCGGCTGCGAGCGCGAACAGGGCGCTGCGATTGGCTTCGCTCTTTTCGGCTTCGTACATGCCGAACTGGCGAATGTCGACGCCGACCAGGCTGGCGCCCTTGAGGAGCGGTAGGTTGGTTCGCAGTGTCGCGATGCCCGCCGGAAAACCGATCACGAGATGGCGCCCGTTCCACGCGAGGGAGCGGAAGGCGGGTTCGGTAGCTTCGCCGCCCACAGGGTCAAAGACGACATCGACGCCCATGCCCTCGTTTAAGGCTTTGACCTGTTCGCGCCAGTCTTCGGCGCGCGCGTCAACAACGCCGTCGGCCCCGCCCGTGACGGCGAGGCTCCGCTTGCTGTCACTCGATGCTGAGCCGATGACCCGGGCGCCGAGGTGCTTGCCCACCTGCACTGCCGCATAGCCGGTCGCGCCGCCCGCCCCGAGCACCAGCAGGGTCTCGCCCGCTTTGAGATGGCCCCGATCGACCAGCGCGTGCCATGCCGTTGCATAACTGACCGGGAAAACAGCCGCCTCCTCGAACGCGAGGCCTTCGGGCATCGGGCGTACCGCGTTCGCCGGGAGGTTGGCGGCGTTGGCAAAGAGACCGCCCCAACCGCTCGCGACGACCCGGTCGCCGACCTTCAATCCATCGACGTCTTTGCCGACCGCGTCGATAATGCCTGCGCACTCACTGCCGGGGATGAAGGGGACGGGCGGCTTGACCTGGTATCCGCCCGACGCGGTGAGCACGTCGACGAAACTGATCCCCGCCGCCTTGACGGAGATGCGGACCTGTCCATCCGAAGGCGGGCCAGGATCATGATCGACGAGCTTGTAATTGCTTGCCGGTCCCAATTCTGCGCCGATAACGGCGCGGGGCACGGGGGTTGGGTCGGAATCAGGCATCAGGACACCCTCTTGTCAGCATCGAATAAGAAGTATAACTAGGTTATATAAGATTGGAAGGGGTGAAAGATGGCTTTCAAGACGCGGATCACGGAAATGCTCGGGATCGAACATCCGATTGTTCAGGGGGGCATGCAGAGCGTTGGCTATGCCGAACTGGCGAGCGCGGTGTCGAACGCGGGCGGCCTTGGCATCCTGACTG
>JBIQHE010000014.1:0-83951 GCA_044508875.1 Sphingomonadales bacterium
AACACCTACCTTGGCACATAGATGCCGTCGGGGGGCGTCCACCCCATCAGACGACGGACACTATTGCTCTCTCCGTATTGCCCCCCGAAACAATCAGACTGCTTCTGTGCACATAAAGCGATGCCGGAGCAACCAGATGGGCATGCGCGTCGATGATCATCTATCCTTACCCCCGTTGGTCTAAGCGCATTTTCGGGCTGAAGACAGAGTGCAGCAACTCAAATCGGGTAGACCAGATAACGGGGGAGAACCGATGTATCGAGCTCGGCGCGGCGGAACAGCAACTTGGCGCCACCATCGTCTGACAGTCGCATTGTATCGAGATAGCGGCCGGCGGCTAGGACTTGGGTGACGCCGGCATCCATCGGCGTCATGAACACCGAGAAATTCGAAACCACTTCCACCGTTCGGGCATCGACCTGGCGATGGCTGACGCGCTGGACGAAATGACGGGTGCGGTAGTCCTGAAAGGTGCCGGCCCAGATCTCGTTCACATAGGTGACGCGATCTTCGAGCCGTGCCCGGCAATCGTCGAACATGAATCCGAGCTCGAGGTTGTGCTCGGTATTTTCAGCCGCGCGGCAATAATAGGATGCTTGGTCTTCCTCGGCATAGTTCGCCAGCCAGCCCGGCATGTCCTTGCTGTCAAGCGCGTTGGCATCGGCCAGCAGCAATCGGTCGATCGCTGTTTCCAGCTCGGGAGTGGTGGCCGTCATGCCTCTGCCCTCTCGAAACCCATCGCCGAGCGGTAATATTCCCAGCGGGGCAGATTGCCGCTTTCATCGTTCTGCAGAAACTCCGATTCCAGCTTGCCCGGATCACGCACGCCTTTCTGGAAGATAGCGTTCCCCGGCGTGTGACTGCCGATGTGGATCCGGTGGAAGATCGAGGCGTCTTCCATACTGATCAGCCCGCAGGGACCCAACAGGTTGGAACTCTGCCGCAAGCGGTGGCGAACCATGTCCGCATCGTCGTCCTGGTGGGCGAAATAGGCGTAGTGAACTTCTGTAGTCTCTGCGTCGACCGGGTTGGCAAAGCGCAGATTGATGACATCGAGGTGCTTGGTCGAGACGAAGGTGGGGAACAGCTGGACGATCCGCGACCCGACCGATGGATCCTGCCCCTTGAACGCGATCAGTTCCTTGTCCTTGAGAACACTGGGGCCACTGGCCACCGAGAGCGCCGATTCGAAGCACACGTGCCCACGCTTAGTGCAGGTGTATTGCCGCCCTTTGCCGCCCTGCCAATTGAGCATCTTGAATGCCGCGTGGAGCAGCGGGGCATGGTAGCCGTCGTTGTCGTTGTAACCCTTCCAGTTGCTGTCGTAGCGAACCTTCTGGTAACCCAGCAGTTTGAGGCGACCGTCGCCCGCCATCAGTTCGCGCAGTGTTTCGCCGGCTTCGCCGAGGAACTCGTCAAGTGGCTCAGTCTCGGCCGAAAACGTGACGAAGATCAGACCATAGAAAAGTTCGAAACGCGGTTGCCCCAAGGGGTAATCGGCCTTGTCGAAGCCGGGCAGGAATTCGCGCGGGTTGGGGCAGCCGACCAAGTCCCCCTTGGCGTTGAACAGCCAGCGGTGATAGGGGCACTCAAACTCGGTCTTGTTGCCCATCACCGCGGTTTCGAGCTGGTTGCTGCGGTGCGAGCAGGCGTTGTAAAACACCCGCACCACGCCGGCCTCGTCGCGAGAGATCAGAAGCGGGATTCCGGCCAGCCGCATCGTCTTGAAATCACCGGGATTGGGCAATTCGCTTTCATGCGCAATCGGGTGCCATTCCGGGCCGTGAAAAATCCGCCTGATCTCGTCAGCGTAGAGATCCGCTCGAGTAAAGGCCGCTTTGGGAACTTCATTATAGTTCTTGGGCCAGGTCAGTGTTGTTTCAGCCATCCTCGTTTCCCCACAGGTTTGATTGCAGCAATTCAGCTCATTTCAACGCTCTGCCTCGAGCGCCTTGCCCAGTTCGGCCCACATCCTGCCCGAATTACGCGCACCTTCGAGATAGTTTTCGGGACACAGGTGATAGGGCGGACGGCAAGGTCCGGCGTTCATCCATCCACCGGCGGTCATCCGCGCCTTTTCCAGCGGAATGTTGTAGGTGGAGAATTCCTTGAAGCTGCCGTTGGGAAACAGCGTTGCTGCCGTGGGCGCGAGCCGCCCCATGAATGTCTTGGCCTTGCTCCAGTCGCCGGTGGCGCGGGCCTGCGCGACGAGATCCCGCAATGTCGTACTGACGAGAGGATGGCAGACCGCGCCGCTGGTCCAGAAGGCATCGATCGAATCGTCCATCCGCGCCGCGCCATAGTAATCGAAGTCGATCGGCAGCAGCTTGATCCGCCCCTTGATTGCGGCCAGATCGGGCAGCAGTGTGCCGACACCGATATACTTGGCGGTAACAACTTGGGGAATTTCGGCGACCTGACCCCAGAAATGGCGCGGGAAATCGAACTTGAATGCTTCGGGATTGGCATAAATTGCAATATTGATATCGGGCACCGCCTCAGCGACATCCTTGTAGAATTGGACCGCGACATCGACGCTCGGCGCGCACCACATCGGTACGCCCAGCATCGTCCCGGTCGCGCCGATATCGACTGCCTTGCGGGTCAGCGCGATGGTGTCGCGGGTGTTGATGCAGGTTGTGCCGACAAACACCGGCACCCGGCCCGCGGCGGTATCGACGATAGTCTTCATAAAGACGAGCTTTTCGTCAAGTGTCATGGTCGCGGCCTCGCCCAGCGTCCCCATACTGAGAATGCCGTCGACCCCGGCCTCGATCAGGCCGTCGACCATGCGGGCCGCTTCGTCGACATTAACAGTATCAGTGGCACGCCAGTCGGAAGCACCTTCCTTGGCCGGCGTCGGCACGATCGCCCAGGCACCCTTCACATCAGCAGCAGTCAGCAGTTCACGCGCCAAGAAATATCTCCCAAAGACTCTTTAATCATTAGCCAATGTGTAACGCATTGCCTATTGACTTGGCAAGGGTGGAATACGGATTTATGAGGCCGAATGCCACTAGGATTGCACGCGTCCGGCCGGATGCGGTGTGGGTTGGGAGAAATCAGGGATGACAGACGCGAACGGCAGATTTGCAGGCAAGATCGCAGTTGTCACAGGAGCAGCCCAGGGGATCGGCTTTGCTACCGCCCAGCGCCTAGGGCGAGAAGGGGCCACGGTCGTGGTTGCCGATCGTGCAGAACAGGCGACACTGGATGCGGTTGCGCGACTTATGGCCGAATCTGTCGACGCGCACCCCGCCATCCACGACCTTGAGCAACAGGCTGGAGCCGCTGCCCTGTATAACGCTGTAAGCGATAAATTCGGGCGGATCGACGTGGCCGTCCATAATGTAGGTGGCACGATATGGGCCAAGCCCTATTGGGAATACACCACCGAAGAAATCGTCGCCGAGATTAATCGATCGCTGTGGCCGACGCTGTGGTGCTGCCATGCAGTGCTGCCCCACATGCGCGCGGCAGGTCGCGGCGCGATTGTCAACATCGGCTCGGTGGCAACGCGCGGGGTCAATCGCGTGCCCTACGCGGCTGCGAAAGGCGGCGTGGCGGCGCTGACCGCTGCGTTGTCTCTGGAATTGGAGGATTGTGGCATCAGGGTAAATTGCGTGGCTCCCGGCGGGGTCAACGTGACCCGTGTCACCCCGCGCAATCCTGCCCCGCCCTCCGACGCGGACCGCAAGGGCTTTGGCGAAGTGATGGAGCAGACCTTGCGCGATACCCCGCTGGGCCGCTTCGGCGAGCCCGAAGAACTGGCCGCCGCAATCTGCTTTCTCGCCGCTGACGAGGCGTCCTACATCACCGGCCAGACGCTCTACGTCGCAGGTGGCGGGATCGGCTGATCCCGCCCGCCTTGCGAGCCTAACCAGCCTGCTTGAGGATTTCGCGGAGCGACACATCGGCATCGGCCAGCTGCGCGGCCGACGCCTTGGCCCGGCGCTCTATCAGCCGTTTGCCGATGCCCATGTCCGGGGCGCGGTTGACAGTCAGGATGCCCTCGATCGTCTCGCCTGACCGGAAGAATGCGGTAAACTGGTTGCTTGCCATGTCTCCGCGCAGGGTTACCTCGGCTTGCGCCGGGATATGGCCGCAGAACTGGATGTTGAGATCGAACTGATCGCTCCAGTACCAAACCGGCTTGCAGTAATCGACGTCCTGCCCGAGCATCGCGAGCGCTGCGGCCTGGGCCTGGTCGGCAGCGTTCTGGTAGGTTTCCTGGCGGATATGACCGCCGAAGAAGCTGTCCTGTTCGGCGACGTCGCCGGCGGCAAAGACATTCTCATTGCTGGTGCGGCACTGCCTATCGACGATAATGCCGTTATTGGTGACGATGCCTGCGTCCTTGGCAAGGCTAGTTTCCGGCACGATGCCGACCCCGACCACAACGGCATCGCAATCCACCAGCGACCCGTCATCGAGTTCGACCTGAGTCACCCGACCATCTAGGACTCTCATCGCGTTCACGCCGCGTCCGAAGCGGGTATCGACGCCGCGCTGGCGATGTTCCTCGCCCAGCCATTGCCCGAACTGCGGCCCGAGCGCGCGAATCATCGGCGCGGCAAGCGGCTCGATCGCGGTCACTCGGCACCCCAGCTTGATCGCGCTGGCCGCCACTTCCGCGCCGATCACGCCCATGCCGATTATGACGATGCGGGCGCCGTCCTTGAGGTCCGTTGCCATCCGGGTGGCATCGTCCCGGGTGCGCAGGTAATGCACGTTAGCGGCATCGGCACCCTCCATGTTGAGCTTGCGGGCGGAACCACCGGTGGTCAGCAAGATGCGGTCGGCCTGGACCAGGTCTCCGCCCAGGCGGACGCCGCCTGCGGTCAGATCGAGCGCTTCTGCCCGCACCCCGAGCCGCATGTCGATACGGTTGTCCGCGTACCATGCTTCATCGTGGAGGAAAAAGTTGTCCGGTACGTTGGCCGGATCCCACAGCACTTCCTTGGACAGCGGCGGGCGCTCATAGGGACGCCAGGGTTCCTCGCCGATCAGGGTGATCCGGCCATCAAAGCCGGCCTGCCGCATGGCCTCGACTGCCCTGCCACCGGCAAGATTGGCCCCTACGACGACTATGGAACGCATGTGCTTCTCCCAACTTTGAAAGCATACCGGAACAGCCGGCTGTCATTCGACTACCTTCCTTCCATACCTTTCCACATTATGTAATGCGTTGCAAATGTGTGATTGCTCTATGTCCGGCCAGTGGGTCCGATCTTTTCCATTCTCAACGCCAACTGACGACGCGACAGCCCCAAAGTACGGGCGGCTCGCGCATAATTTCCGCCCGAGGCTTCCACCGCCTCCCGGATGACGAGGCCCTCCACGTTCGACAGAGTTTCGCCACCCTCGACAATCAAATCGAGCACCTGGCGAATCAACTCCGAACGATCATGGATATCGGTAACAGGCATAATCTTGCCGTCACTAGCCAATCCCATGGCCGGCTTTAGATCGGGTAGATCGGTACCCAGAAACAGATGCCGGAGGTCGATCGCCTGCCCATCATCGGCCAGCAGCACCGCCCGCTCCACCATTCGCTCGAGTTCGCGCACGTTGCCGGGGTAATCGTAGACCAGCAAGGCATTGATCGCCCTCGTGGTGAACCCAGCTACCGCGCGTTGGTGACGACGCGAGAAACGAAAACGGAAATGCTCGATCAGCCCGGGTATGTCTTCGCGGCGCTGGCGCAGCGGCGGCACCCGAATCGGCAAGGTCGAAATCCGGTAGAACAGGTCGGCGCGAAACAGGCCATCGCGCATCGACTGAGTCAGATCGGCGTTGGCAGCGGCCATCAGGCGAACATCCACCTTAATGGTTCGCGTGTCGCCGACACGCTCGAATTCGCCTTCCTGGATCGCACGCAGGATCTTGCTTTGGGCCAGAGGCGAGAGAGTGGATATCTCATCGAGGAAGAGCGTCCCACCATGGGCAAGTTCGAAGCGACCCGGTCGCGCAGCCACGGCCCCGGTGAAAGCGCCTTTGGCCACGCCAAAAAGCTCGGATTCGATCAACCCTTCAGGAATGGCGGCGCAATTGAGCGCGACAAAAGGAGCTTCCTTCCGCCGGCTCAAGCGATGCGCGAATTTCGCCAGCACCTCCTTGCCGACCCCGGTTTCTCCCGTGAATAACAAGGTTGCGTCGCTTGGCGCCGATCGCTCGATCATCGTCTTCACGGCAATGAAGCCAGCCGATACGCCAACGGGCATGCTGTTTTCGCCGGAATCCAGGACCGGCGGTTCCAGCGGCGAGGCCGATTTTTCCGGGCTGTCAAGGTGTGACCATTCCTTGGCTGGCTTGGCATGCAGCAGACATGCCGCATCGCCCATACCGGCACACTCCAGTTCGCGCATGATGATCGGCTGGCCGGCAAATGCAGTGGCAAAACCGCTGGCAAAGCCGGTCTGCATCCAGCAGACCGGATCGGTGGCGCGGCCTTCGGCGTTGAGGTGAATGGCGGCTTCGATTGAATCGTGGACCAGGAACCGTCCTTCGAAGTGTCCGCGGGACATGTCGTTTTCGAGGGCTTCGATCTGGGTCCAGCCAAAACCGGTCAAAGCATGGGCCTGGGGTCCTACGGCAAATGCATCGAGAAAGTCTCGATCGGGTCGTAGTTCCTTCGCGCCGACTGCACACCGCGCACCTTCGGCAAAGCCGAGCTCCCAGAAGAACTTGCTGGCCGCGTCCAGTCCTAACTGGGAAACCATGTGTCCCCGAAGCCCGGCAAGGGCAGAATTGCTTAGCAAGACGCAACGCTCGCCATCGCGCCAGATGCGGCCCATCTCGGGTGAGAACTGGAGCTTGCTAGCTAGGTCGGTAAAGTCCGGCAGTGCTTTCATCACCGCAATTTGCCATATCTGTCACATTTTTCGAGTCCTGATCGCAGCATTTTTGACATATACGTAAATTTTTCTCAATCATTTGTGATTGGATTACTACGGAATCCTGCAATTTCAACCCTTTTGACACTTGGCACGAAATGTGCTTTGGGTTCAGCGTAGGCACCGGGAGCAAGGGACTCGGGCGGCACTAATGGGAGCAGTTTGCATGGCTTTGGACATCGCCAGTCTTGTCGATACCGGCACCGGTCGGCAATCACGGTTGATTTACGCGAACGAGGAAATCTACCGGCAAGAACTGGAACGGATCTTTGGACGCTGCTGGCTGTTTCTAGTCCATACAAGCCAGATTCCCAAACCAGGCGATTATTTCCGCACGTTCATGGGCGAAGACGATGTCATCGTCATTCGCCAGAAGGACGGGTCGATCAAGGCGTTCCTGAACAGTTGCACCCACCGCGGGAACCGCGTCTGCCGCGCCGACCGCGGCAACGCCAGGGCGTTTACCTGCAACTACCACGGCTGGTCGTTCGCCCCCGATGGGGCGCTCGCCGGGGTTCCGCTGGAAAACGAGGCCTATTTTGGTGAGCTAGACCGCAGCAAGTTCGGGCTGGTTCCCGTGACTAAAGTGTCCGAATACAAGGGTCTTGTCTTCGGCTGCTGGGACGCAAATTCGCCCAGCCTCGAAGACTATCTAGGCGACGCAAAGTTTTTCCTCGATGTCTGGCTGGATGCCATGCCGGGCGGATCAGCGCTGCTCGGCGAAACCCAGAAGATGGTGCTAGGCACCAACTGGAAGCTGCCGGTCGAGAACGTCTGCGGCGATGGCTATCACCTTGGCTGGGCCCATGCCGGCGCGATGTCAGCCGTGCAGTCCATGGACCTCACGGGGCTCAGCGTCGGCAATTCGGGCGTCGATCTTGATGGCGGGCTCTCAGTAGCCGGAATGAACGGCCACATGGTGCTGAGCGCGCTCGACGGTGTTTCGGGCTACGCCTTCTATCCCGATCCCAAACCGATCCTCGAATACCTGGAAGCCAACCGCCAGACGGTGATCGACCGCTTGGGCGAGGTGCGTGGTAAGCAGGTCTGGGGTGCGCAGGTCAACATTACCATCTTCCCCAACCTGCAACTGCTGCCCGGCCTCAACTGGTTTCGGGTCTATCATCCCAAGGGCCCCGGGCAGATCGAGCAGTGGACCTGGGCCATGGCCGAAAACGACATGCCCGAGGCGGTCAAGACACAAATCCTCGAGAACCAGTGCCTGACCTTCGGCCTGGCCGGACTGTTCGACAACGACGACGGCGACAACCTTGCCGCCTGCACTGAACAATCGCGCGGCTGGCGCACGGCGCAGATGGATGTCTATACCAATATGGCCCTGGGGCGTTCCGGGAAACGCGAAGGCTTTCCGGGCGACATCGCCGCCGGCCTGGTGAGCGAACACAACCAGCGTTATTTCTACCGCCGCTGGCAAGAGCACATGATGGCGGAAAACTGGGCCGAGGTGCCCACCTACAACATCAACTCGCTGACAGCGCAGGAGGCCGAACATGCTTGACCGGCCCCTGTCCCCTCCCCCGGTCGAGGTAATCGTCGCAGTCACCCAGGCGCTCCACTGCGAGGCGCGGCTGCTCGACAATGAAGACTTCGACGGCTGGCTGGCCATGCTGGACGAAGACATCTGCTATCGCATGGAATTGAAGAGCCGCCGGTTTCGTGCGGATCGTTCGCCCCCCTTGCCGGTCGGCCCGGGCGTGATCTTCAACGAGGATCTTGGCCGTCTCAAGCTGCGGGTGGATCGCTTGAAATCCGGCTTCGTTTGGGCCGAAGACCCGCCCAACTTCATTCGCCGCGCCATCTCCAACGTCGAGGTAGTGGCCAGACCTGCGGAGAACGAGGTGCGGGTCCATTCGGTGCTGATCATGCACCGCAACCGGATCGACGGCACCACCCGCGTGCTCACCGCCGCGCGCACCGACCTGTGGCGCGGCGAAGGCCAGGCCTGGCTGCTCGTGGCGCGCGACATCGTGCTCGACCATTCCGTGCTGCCCGACAGCAATCTCAACGCCTTCTTCTGAACTGCAATTTCAAACATCACAATTGGGAGAGTTAAATCATGCGCTTCGAACGGATCGGCCGCGAGCCGGATTATTCACGCTACATGGACCTCAAGGAAGGCTGGCTCGACCGGCGGATCTTTTCCGACGCCGATATTTATGAGGAAGAGCTTTACCGGATCTTCGCCCGGTCGTGGCTGTTCGTCGCCCACGAAAGCCAGATCCCCAAGGCCGGAGATTTCCTGACCACCCATATGGGCGAAGACGCGGTGATCGTCGCGCGTCAGGCCGATGGTTCGATCCGGGTCATGCTCAATTCCTGCCCGCACCGCGGCAACAAGGTCTGCTTCGCCGATGCCGGCAACACTCGTCGGTTCGTCTGCAATTACCACGGCTGGGCCTTTGACACCGCAGGCGACCTCAAAGGCATGCACGAGGAATATTGCTACGACGATGGCGATATCGACTTCAAGAACCATGGCCTCAAGAACGTCGCCAAGGTCAGCAGCTACAAGGGCCTGGTGTTCGCCACCTTCAACGGCGATGCGCCGAGCCTGGAGGCATGGTTGGGCGATTTCCGCTGGTATCTCGACATGATCCTCGACAACGAGGAAGGTGGCACCGAATTCATTGGCGGCTGCATCAAATCGGTGATGAGCGCGAACTGGAAGTTCGGGGTCGAGAACTTCATCGGCGATGCTTACCACGCCGGCTGGACGCACGATTCCGGCTGCCGTTCGATGAACGACGGCATGCCCTTCCCGCCGATCGACATGGAAAACTCCTATCATGCCAGCGTGAACGGTCACGGCTGGGAATTCGGCACCGAGGGCGTTGGCGATCTCGTCCTGCTCGGCCGTCCAAAGGTCATGGACTATTACAACAAGATCCGCCCCAAGATGGCAGAACGCCTGGGCGAGATGCGCTCCAAGATCTTCGGCTCGGTCGCCTCGGCCTCAATCTTCCCCAATGTCTCGTTCCTGCCCGGCATCTCCACCTTCCGCCAATGGCAGCCCAAGGGACCGATGCAGTTCGAATTGAAGACCTGGGTGATCGTCAACAAGAACATGCCTGATGACATCAAGGAAGAAGTCACCAAGGGCGTCATGC
This sequence comes from Sphingomonadales bacterium, assembly GCA_044508875.1. Classification (GTDB taxonomy): domain Bacteria; phylum Pseudomonadota; class Alphaproteobacteria; order Sphingomonadales; family Sphingomonadaceae; genus Sphingopyxis; species Sphingopyxis flava_A. The sequence goes on from JBIQHE010000014.1 coordinate 10,025, forward strand.
AGACCTTCGGCCCCGGTGGCACCTTCGAGATGGATGACGGGGAGAACTGGGAAAACTGCACCACCGTCAACCGCGGAGTCGTCACCAGGCACGAGCGCCTGCACTATCGCTGCGGCATCGGCCGCCAGATCGAACATGATACCCTGCCGGGCATCGTCTATCGCGGCCAGTACAACGACGCCAACCAGCGCGGCTTCTACCAGCGCTGGCTCGACATGATGACCCATGACGATTTCAGTAAGATGCCGACACGCCCCGAACCGCGGCTTGGCAACGTGGCCGAAACCCGCGACCTGCCCGGCCTGTTCGCGCTCTGAGAGGAATCACAACCATGACCGACACCGCAACCCTCGAGCGCACACGCCAAGGCACTGCCGCATCGCTCGAACTGACCCACGCGCTGGCCCAGACGCTTTATCGCGAAGCGCGCCTGCTCGACACCGAGAACTATGCCGACTGGGCAGAGATGCTGGCGGAAGACCTGCATTACCACATGCCGGGAATCGAAACCCGCTACCGCCGGGACAAGACCGATCAGGTGACCGACCTGACCCGGATGGCCTATTACAACGACAGCAAGCCCGAAATCCTCAAGCGGCTTTCGCGGCTCGAGACCGGAACGGCCTGGTCGGAGGATCCGGCGACGCGCTACACCCATATCATCACCAACGTCGAGGTGGAGCTTACCGAAAACGCCGACGAGTTCCGGGTCTATTCGAACTTCTATGCCTATCGCAATCGCAACGAACGCGACGAGGATTCGCTGATCGGCAACCGTATCGATATCTGGCGCCAGGTCGGCAACAGCTTTCAACTGGTCAAACGCCGTGCGATCCTCAAGCACAACGTGCTGCTGAGCAAGAACCTCAACATCTACGTTTAGTCTATCCACGCTTATAAATAAAAATACATCAACAATAGGGAGGATGATGCCAATGACAAAGCAATCGATCAATTTCAGGAAGGTCGTCCTGCGCGCCAGCGCCTCGGCGATCGTCGGATCAATCGGGCTCGCACCGATGGCGGCGCATGCGCAGGACGCCGCAACAAGTGAGCCTCAGGCTGAAGATGCGGCGAGCGGCGGGCTTGGCGAGATCATCGTGACGGCGCGCAAGCGAGCCGAGAATCTGCAGGAAACTCCCGTTGCAATCACGGCAATGAACGCAGAAATGCTCGAAGCACGGCAGATTAACAATGTCGCACAGGTCGCTAAATTTGCTCCTAATGTGAACATCCAGCCGGTCGCCAACATTTCGGGTTCGAGCGCCTCGATCACCTCGTTCATCCGCGGCGTGGGCCAGACCGATTTCAATATCACCGTCGACCCGGGCGTGGGCGTCTATGTCGATGGCGTCTATGTCGCCCGCTCGGTTGGCGCGCTGCTCGACATGGCCGACATTTCGAGCGTCCAGGTCCTGCGCGGGCCGCAGGGCACACTGTTCGGCAAGAACACCATCGGCGGCGCGATCGTCGTCAATTCCGTCGAACCGCAGTACGATTTCGACATGAAGCTCGAAGCGGCGACCGGCCGGTTCAACCGCGCCGACTTCAAAGGCATGGTCAACGTGCCCCTTAGCAACAATCTCGCAATGCGGGCCGTCGCGTCCTATGAAACCCGCGACGGCTACCAGAAGCGTTTGTTCGACGGCGGACGCCAGGGCAACAAAGACAGCTTCGGTGCCCGGCTTGCGTTCAAGTGGGAGCCGACGGACAAGCTGACCGTCAACCTGAGCGGTGACGTCAACATCCGCCGCGAGGAACAAACGGCTATCTCATTGATCGAACTGCAGGACCAGGCCGTCCCGCTGCGCTTTGTCGAAATTCCGAACAGTGCGCCGCCGGGCGGTTCCAATCGTCTGATCGCCGCGCCGAGCTCGATGTATTTTTGGAACAAGATCTCTGCGGCCGGAGCCGCTACGGGCGCCTGCGGCGCGGCTTGGGGCGGGTTCGGGCCCACCGGTCCGATACCTGGTACACTAGCGCCGACCAGCAACCCGGATTGCGCCAGCACGCGCTGGATCACAGGCGATCCCGACACCACCTGGGCTGGCGGCAACAACCGTTCGGACTTCGATCTGTGGGGGGTCAACCTGACCCTGGACTATGACTTCGGCGACATCAGCCTGAAGTCGATCAGCTCTTACCGCGATCAGAAGTCTGTCTTCGAATACGATTTCGATGGCACCCCGCACGATGTTCTCCAACTTACCAACAATATTGATCTTTGGCAGGCATCACAGGAGTTGCAGCTGACTGGCAGCATATTGGATGATCGCGTGAATTTTGTTTTGGGCGCTTATTATTTGAAAGAAAAGGGCATTGACAAAGAGCCGCTCGAATTCGGGTTCGCCCAGTTCTTCTCCGGGGGTGAGATCGACAACGACAGTTACGCTTCCTACTTGCAAGCGACATTCAAAGTAACCGACCGGTTCTCAATCACGCCAGGCATTCGTTACACCAACGAAACCAAGCGGTTCGATCCGTCGCTACAGGTCATTTACAATGATCGGTCGCGGTTCGATCCGGTGCTTTCTTCGCTTTATCCCGATGGCGCTTTCATTGCCTTCAGCCAGTGCATCGTCGGGCAGGCCGTGCCGGGCGTGATCCCACCAGGTGTTCCGGGGTTCGAAGCCTTTGCCGGCTTCCCGCTTCCAGGCGGGTGCGAGCCTTCGGCAACCAACCCCGGAGGCAACCACACGATGCCGGCTGTCCAGGTCCAGGCAAAGGCGAAGGAATGGACCCCGGCGATTTCGGCGGACTACAAGATCACCGACGATACACTGATTTATGCTTCGTATTCGAAGGGGTTCAAGAACGGCGGGTTCAGCCAACGCATCTTCCCGGCGGAAATCGCGACCCCCTCGTTCACGCCGGAATTCGTTGAATCCTACGAAATCGGCCTCAAGAACGAGTTCTTCGACCGGCGGCTTCGCCTTAACCTGGCTGCGTTCCTCTCCGATTATTCCGATATGCAGATCGTTGTTAATGAGGGAATCGCACCGAAGGTACGAAATGCGGGCACCGGCCGGATCAAGGGATTTGAGGTCGAGGGCGAAGCGGCTCCAATCGATCAGGTTCAGTTGACCTTTGGTGTAGGTTATCTGGATGCCTATTACACCGACATCGACTTAGCAGCCGCCCCCGTCACCACGGATTCGAAATTTGCTTTCGTACCCGAGTGGACAGCTTCGGCAGCTATCAATGCGGATGTCTATGAAGGGCAAGCCGGCAAACTGACGCTTCGTGGTGACTGGTTCCATCAAAGCGGCACCTTCAAGGATGCGGTAAATAGCCCGCAATTGTTTCAGCCAGCATATAGCGTGTTCGGTGCGAGCGCGTCGTTCACTGACAAAAGCGAACACTTCACCGTGACTGGCGGCGTCACCAACTTGACCGATAAACGATACATCCAAGGCGGGTACGTCGATCTCGACATCGGCGGCGCCGCCACCGCAAGCTTCTCGCGTCCGCGCGAATGGTTCCTCAAGCTCGCCTATCAGTACTGACACTTACCACCCCCGAGGGCGGCGGTCCGCCGCCGCCCTCACCCTTGCCTCGACGGTCAAGGCCAGAGCAAAATAACTCGGGAGAAATCCGATGGACGGACTACGGTATTTTCTCATCCCAGTCATGACCTTGGCGGGCGTTATCGGATTCATGCTCGGCGGTAGCTACGTCTGGCTGGGCGCGGCTACATTCCCGGTTCTAATGGCTCTGGACCTGCTGCTGCCGCCCGATCACAAAGTCCGCGCGAAGGGCGCCGCCATGCTCGGTGACATCGCGATGTACCTGCAACTGCCCCTGATGATCCTGCTCGTCTGGGCCTTTGCCGCTTCGGTGACAAAGGGGATCAACCCGATCACCGGCGCCGACAATTCAAGCTGGCAACTGGCCGGATCGCTGCTCAGCCTGGGCTGGCTCTCGGCGGTGCCGACCCTGCCGGTAGCGCACGAGCTGATGCACCGCCGCCACTGGTTTCCACGCTATGTCGCCAAGTGTCTGAGCGCATTCTACGGCGACCCCAATCGCGATATCGCCCATATCGTCACCCACCACGTACATCTCGACACGGCCAAGGATAGCGATACCCCTCGGCGCGGGCAGACCATCTACAGCTTCGTGTTCCAGGCGACCTGGGGTTCTTACAAGGACTCATGGGAGAAGACGGTCGAAATCCTCGGCAAGCTGGGCCATGCTCGGCTCGGTTGGCGGAATGTGATGTGGTTGTTTCCGCTGCTTTCGGGCGGCATTGTCGCCTATGTGGGTCTGACGGCGGGGCTTGCCGCTGCGTTGACTGCCATCGGTGCCATGCTTTTGGGAAAGATGTTCGTGGAAGGGTTCAATTATTTCCAGCACTATGGCCTGATCCGGGTCGAAGGGGCGCCGATCGAGCTCCATCACGCCTGGAACCATCTCGGAGCGATCGTCCGGCCGATCGGTGCGGAAATCACCAACCACATCAACCATCACCTTGACGGGCATATCCCCTTCTATGCGCTGAAGCCCGAACCGCAGGCACCGCAGATGCCCTCACTGTTCCTGTGCTTCGCCGCCGGACTGATCCCGCCGGTCTGGTTCCGCTTCATCGCGCAACCGCGCCTCAAGGACTGGGACGAACGTTTCGCCACCCCCGGCGAACGCAAGCTGGCGGATCAGGCCAACGCACAGGCTGGTTGGCCGCGCTGGCTGGCCAGCACTTGAACGCCAGGCCAATCGTCCACCCTCATTCGGGCGACAATCCGCAACTGCGGATTCCGCCCGCCCATTTCGGACAAACCCGACAATGTTTTCTTTCCTGCGCAAATCCAAGATGAACACCGTAACCGTGGAAGGATCGCCGACCACGCTAGACATACCGGCGGGCAAGACACTTCTTGAAGCGATGCTGGACGCGGGTTTGGCCATGCCGCACGATTGCAAGGTTGGCTCGTGCGGTACCTGCAAGTTCAAGCTCGTGTCTGGCAAGATCGGCGAATTGAGCCCGTCGGCCCTTGCACTTGAGGGCGACGAACTGCGCAGCGGCTTTCGCCTCGCCTGCCAGGCCATTCCGCGCTCGGATCTGACAATCGCGGTTGATGCGCCACTCTCGCAAGGGATCGCCATTGCTACATATCGCGGCACCATCGTCGCTGCACAACGGCTGTGCGAGGATATCATCGGGCTGACCATCGAACTGGATCGGCCATTGGCCTTCACTCCCGGACAATACGCTGATCTGACCGCTCCCGGCATCGAAGGTGCACGCAGTTATTCATTCGCCTTCGCGACGGCTGGCGAACCCACCCAGCAACTGCATTTTCACATCCGGCACGTTCCGGGCGGCGCATTTACCGACTGGCTGTTCTGCACCGATCGCACCGGAATGGAGCTGAAGGTTACCGCCCCCTATGGGCAATTCGCCCTCAAGGACAGCACTGCCCCCATTCTTTGCATCGCAGGGGGTAGTGGTCTAGCGCCGATAATCTCGATTCTGGAGCAGGCGCTTGACCGGGGCGCAGACCGGGCGGTGCACCTGCTGTACGGTGCGCGCCGTCAGTCCAATCTCTATGCCCTCGACAAAATTGCGGCCCTTCGTCAACGCTGGATGGCCCCTTTCGAATTTGTCCCGGCCTTGTCGGATGAAGAGCCAGACAGCGACTGGGCAGGAGCGCGTGGGCTGATCACCGAGCAGATTGCGGGCGTTGCAGATCTCGCGGCGCACGAAGCCTATCTGTGTGGCCCACCGGCGATGATCGACTTTGCCGAAGCGCAATTGCTCGCCGCCGGCATCTCACGTTCGGTCATTTCGGCTGACCGCTTTCTCGATCGCAGCAATCGCACGTAAAAAAAGACGGGCGCTCGACGAAGCGAGCACCCGCCAAGGGTGGAGAGATTTAAGCCGCTTCAGCCTTCGGGACGCTTGCCAATGCCGATGCCACCATCGCTGAGCAAAACCGCTCCTGTCATGTAGGCCGAGTCCCGACGCGAGGCTAGCAAGGCATAGAGCCCTGTGTGATCATCCGGTTCAGCGATCCGCGCGAGCGGCGTCATCCCGGCAATCATCGCGTCGAGGCCTTCCATGTCCTCCATGTGGACATCGGCCGTTCCGCCCGCCTTGGTGCCGCCGAGGGGTGTCCGGGTGCCGCCCGGAGCCACGCCGTTGACCCTGACATCGGGGGTAAGTTCCCATGCCAGCTGGCGGATCAGACCAAGGACCGCGTGCTTCGATGCCACATAGGGCGTGCCACCGCCGCCGGTATAGAAGCTCGAGGTCGAGGCCGTGAAGATGATGCTGCCCTTGGTCTTCCTGAGTTCCGGGATTGCGGCGCGGGCACCGAAGAAGTAGCCCTTGACGTTGACCCCAAAAATCTCGTCCAACGTTTCGGAGAGCTTGTCCGGATCCATGTCCGCCAGCGGGGTCATGTAATCCCAGATGCCGACATTGCCGACAAACACGTCGAGCTTGCCGAAGGTAGCCACGGTCGCCGCAACCGCGTTCTGGTTGTCGGAATAGTTGCGGACATCGCCCTCAACCACGACTATTCCTTTGCCATGCCGCATGCGCACCATGTCAGCTTGGTCGGCGTCCCTGACCAGGACGCCTACCTTTGCACCTTCTTCGAGATAGCGGGCGACGACCGCCGCGCCGATCCCGGTGGCGCCGCCGGTCAGCAGTGCCACCTGTCCTTCGAGTCTTGCTGTCACATCGCTTCTCCCAATGATCGTTGCTAGCCGATCACTGATCGAACATTCCGGTGCGACCTTCCTGCAGGTTCACCACCACCGACTTGGTCTGGGTGTAGTGATTCAGCACTTCATGGCTGAATTCGCGCCCGAAGCCGCTCTGCTTGTAGCCACCCAGCGGCATGTTGGCCTTGAGGTTGTAGTAACGGTTGATCCAAACCGTGCCGGTTTCGAGCTTGCGCGCAATCCGGTGGGCCCGGGCGATGTCCTTGGTCCAGACCCCGCCGGCCAGGCCGTAGGTCGTGTTGTTGGCCTGCGCCATCATGTCGTCTTCGTCGTTCCAGGTGATCACGCTGGTCACTGGACCGAAGATTTCCTCCTGCGCGATGCGCATGGTGTTCTTCACATTGGTGAAGATCGTCGGCTTGATAAAGTTGCCACCAGCCAGGTTGGCGGCATCCGAGCGGGTACCACCGGTAAGGACTTCCGCTCCTTCCTCGGTCGCGAGGCGAAGATAGCTTTCAACCTTGTCGAACTGCATCTTCGATGCCTGGGCGCCAAGCTGGGTGGCCATGTCGAGCGGATCGCCCTGGCGGATGCCTTCCAGCGCGGTCTTGAACTTGGCGAGGAACTCGTCCTGGATGGACTGGTGCAGGAACAGGCGCGAACCGGCCAGGCAGACTTCGCCCTTGTTGAGGACGGTCGACATGGTCGCGCTTTCGACCGCCGCGTCGATGTCGGCATCGCCGCACACGATGTGCGCCGACTTGCCGCCGAGTTCGAGCGTCTGCGGAATGATGTTGGCCGAGGCGTACTGGATGATCCGGCGCGCGGTGGCGACCGATCCGGTGAAGGCGACCTTGGCGACATCGGGGCTGGTAACCAGCGCCTCACCCACGTCGGCACCGTAGCCGGTGACTACGTTGATCACGCCCGGTGGCAGCAGATCGGCCATTTCCATGAAGAATTCGATCACCGAAAGGCAGACCGTCTCGGCCGGCTTGAGCACCACGGTGTTGCCCGAAGCCAGCGCAGGTGCGATCTTGCATGCCATCATCAGCATCGGCACGTTCCAGGGGATGATCTGCGCGCAGACGCCGAGCGGTTCGCGGTGAACGATGCCGACTGCGTCGGGATAATCGAGCGTCTGGCCGTGCAAGCCATAGGCGGCACCGGCGAACAGTTCGAACTGCCCGATCGTCTGCGGCATATCGAAATACATCGATTCGCGCATCGGCTTGCCGTTGTTGAGCGTTTCGAGGGTGGCATAATGCGAATGGCGGGCCTTCAGGCGGCGCGCGATTTCGATCAGGATGTCCTGACGCTCACCCGGCAGACTCTGCGACCACTTGGGGAACGCAGCCTTGGCGGCGGCAATCGCGCGTTCGATGTCCTTGGTGTTGCCCGCCTGAATCTTGGTCAGCACCTTGCCCGTCGAGGGATTGACCAGATCGATGGTCTTGCCGCTGTCTCCGGCGATCCATTCGCCGCCGATGTAGTGGCCATATTCCGATTTGATTCCGTATTCGTTTTCTGCACTCTTCAACTGCGTAGCCATGGCAATTCTCCCTTAAATCTCATCCAACTTCGATCAGCAGATCGTTCAACGGATAGAGCCGGCACGCCAGTGCGTAGCCCTGTGCCTGATCGGCGGCAGTTACCTTGGCCGTGCTCATCTTGCCGGTCCGATACTTACCCTCGACGACGCGGACCCGGCAGAAGCCACAGCCGCCGCCACGGCAGCCCACGCCGATTTCGTCCAGGCCGGATCGCTCCATCGCGAACAGTACGCGCTCCTCTTCGGAACAGGTGAACTGTGCGCCACCGACAATGCGGATCTGATGCGCTTCAGCTTTCATCCGACCAATCTTCTTCAACTTTCGATTGCGCTGTTGCAGTGGCCTTTGCGGCCAGACTCTGCCCACCGACCGCGAAATGTGCAGGCGCCATCTCCCGCAGGATCACCCTGACCGATTCGCGCGGCGCGCCGATCGCCTCGATCGCCGCGTTGGTCAGCGCCTGGATCAGCCGTTCCTTGGCTTCCGGAGCGCGCCCTTCGAGCAGGTTTACCTCGATGATCGGCATATCAGGCCTCCACCTGGAACATGACCGCGCCAAGGTTCTGCACGGTCGTCCGCACGGTCTGGCCGGGAGCCAGGTTGGGTGCGGCAGTGATGCCGCCGGCCATGACTATATCGCCGGCGTTGATCTGCTCGCCCGCCTCCGCGACCAGCCTCGCCGCAGCAACCAGCGAGCGGATCGGGTGGCCGAGGATTGCCGCGGTCGACCCGACCTGTACCACTTCGCCATCGATCTCGAGGATCACGCCGAGATTCGAAAAATCGATCCGTGGATCGTGCCAGGAGCCGATCACCAGCCCGGATGAGGAGGTGTTATCGGCGATCACGTCTTCCAGTGCGAACTTGAAGTTCTCGTACCGACTATCGATGATCTCCATGGCCGGAGCGATCGCTTCGACCGCGGCCAACGCCGCGGCAGCAGTAACCTTGCCGGCCAGCGGCGCCTTCATCAGAAAGGCCACCTCAGGTTCGACCCGGGGGTGAACATAGCGCGCGCGCGACAGGGCTGAGCCTTCCTCGACCAGCATGGCGTCGGTCAGCCGTCCCCAAGCCACTTCCTCTACGCCGACCTGCAGCATCTTGGCACGGCTGGTCAGCCCCATCTTGACGCCGATCCGCCGTTCGCCGCGCGACAGGCGCCGATCGACCGAGAGCTTCTGCACCTGATAGGCCTCTTCCACCGTGAAAGCGGTGTCCACAGGGGTGATTTGCGGGGTAGCTGTTGCTTTACGCTGTGCAGAGTCGAGCATTTCCGCGTATTTCGCCAGCCTGTCCATCTCAGTTCGCCTTGGCTTTGATCAGATCAAGTGCAACGTCGATGATCATGTCTTCCTGGCCTCCGACCATCCGGCGGTTGCCCAATTCGACGAGGATCTCGCGGGTATCGATTCCGTACTGTTCCGCTGCCTTTTCCGCATGGCGCAGGAAGCTTGAATAGACGCCTGCATAGCCCAGGCTGAGCGTCTCGCGATCGACCCTCACCGGACGGTCCTGAAGCGGGCGTATGATGTCGTCCGCCGCGTCCATCAGCGCCATCACGTCGCAGCCGTGCTTCCAGCCCTTGCGGTTGGCGGCGGCGATGAACACCTCGAGCGGTGCGTTACCGGCTCCCGCACCCATCCCGGCAAGGCTCGCGTCGATCCGCACCGCGCCGGCTTGCGCGGCGACGATCGAATTGGCCACGCCCAGGGACAGATTGTGGTGCGCATGGATGCCGCGCTGGGTTTCGGGCTTGAGCACCCGGTCATAGGCTTGGAGACGTGCAATCACGCCATCCATGTCGAGCGCCCCGCCGCTGTCGGTGACATAGACGCAATGCGCGCCATAGCTTTCCATCAGCAGCGCCTGCTGGGCGAGCGCTTCGGGCTCGATCATGTGGCTCATCATCAGGAAGCCCGATACGTCCATGCCTAGATCGCGCGCGATGCCGATGTGCTGCTTGCCGACGTCGGCCTCGGTGCAGTGGGTCGCGACCCTGACCGAGCGCACTCCCATCGAATAGGCCCGCTTGAGTTCTTCGGCGGTGCCGATACCGGGCACCAGAAGCGTTGTCAGCACCGCGTTCTTGATTACGTCGGCGGCAGCCTCGATCCAGTCCCAGTCGGTATGGGCGCCAAATCCGTAATTGAAGGTCGAACCGTTCAGGCCATCGCCGTGCGAGACCTCGATCGCATCCACCCCTGCCTCGTCAAGCGCCTTAGCGATCGTGCGGACGCTGTCGGTGCCATACATATGCAGGATGGCGTGCATCCCGTCGCGCAAGGTCACGTCCTGGATGTAGAGCCGATCAGATGTTGGATCAAAGGTCATGCTGCGGTCTTTTCCATATGAGTCTTGGCCAGGCTCTCGCCTGCCGCCTTGGCGGCAGCGGTCATGATGTCGAGGTTGCCGGAATAGTTGGGCAGATAATCGCCCGCGCCCTCGACCTCGAGGAACACGCTGGTCTTAAGACCTTCGAATTCGCCGTAACCGGGAATTTTGAGCGGGCGGTTCGAACCGAAGCGTTCGAACTGGACGTCCTGCTTGAGCCGGTAGCCCGGCACATAGGACTGGACTTTGGCGATCATCGCCAGGATCGAATCGCGAACCTTGTCCTCATCGACCATTTCGGACAGCGTGAAGATCGTATCTCGCATGATCATCGGCGGTTCGGCGGGATTGAGGATGATCACCGCCCTACCCTTTGCCGCGCCGCCGACGGTTTCGATCGCCCGGGCGGTGGTGCGGGTGAACTCGTCGATGTTGGCACGGGTGCCGGGACCAGCCGAGCGCGAGGAGACCGACGCGACGATTTCGGCATAGTGCACCTTGGCGACCTGCGAGACCGCCGCGACGATCGGGATCGTCGCCTGCCCGCCACAGGTCACCATGTTGATGTTGCGCACCGCGGCATCGACCGCCGGGTTGACCGGCGGAATGGTCGCCGGGCCGATCGCGGCCGGGGTAAGGTCGACCATCAGCTTGCCGTCACGGGCGAGGATTTCGTCGTGCGCCTTGTGCGCATAGGCCGAGGTCGCATCGAAGGCGATGCCGATATCGGCATATTGCGGCATCCGGCACAGGCCCTCGATTCCTTCGTGGGTCGTCGGGACGCCGCGTTCGCTGGCCATCGCCAGCCCTTCGGAGGCCGGATCGATCCCGACAACCGCCGCTAGCTCCAGCGTATCCGAACCCTTGAGCAGCTTGATCATCAGGTCGGTCCCGATATTGCCGGAGCCGATAATTGCGCACTTCATCTTGGCCATTTGACCAGCCTCCAATTTGAATTCAGTCAGCGGCGAACGCGGCGCGGACCGTTCCGAGTCCGTTGATCCGGGCTTCGACCACATCGCCGCGCGCAACCCCGGCCATCGGCCCGAGCGCGCCCGACAGGATTACATCGCCTTCGAGTAACGGACGCCCCGCTTTGGCCATCACCCGCGCCAGCCACAGCGAGGCGGTGATCGGGCTGCCCAGACAGGCAATCCCGGCACCGACCGAAATCGGTTCGCCTTTGACTTCCATGACCATGCCGCAGCTGCGCAGATCGAGCCCGTCGAGCTTGCGCGGCACCGCGCCGAGCACGAACAGCCCGCTCGAGGCGTTGTCAGCGATCGTGTCCCAGATCTTGATATCCCAATTGGCAACACGGCTGTCCACGATCTCGATCGCGGGAACGACATATTCGACCGCCCGAATCATCTCCGCTGTCGTCATGTCGGGGTGCGGCAGATCGCGGCCGACCACGATCGCGATCTCGGCCTCGACCTTGGGCTGGATCACCTGGTCGAGCGACACCGGAATGCCTTCGGGCACGTCCATGTCGGCGAACAGCATCCCGTAGTCTGGCTGGTCCACCCCGAGCTGGCGTTGCACCGCGAGCGAGGTCAGGCCGATCTTGCGGCCGACCAAGCGCCGGCCGTTGGCGAGGTAGAGCTTGGTGTTGGCTTCCTGCACGGCATAGGCTGCTTCAACGCCACCAGCCGAAATCAGGTCGCGGATCGGGCTGACCGGCTTCCCCGTTTCGGCCGCGCCGCGCAGCGCCAGGGCCGCTTGTTCGATAGTCTTGGGGTCGATTGTCATCGTCTTACAGCTTCACGCAAATGTTGGTGATCTCGGTGTAGAATTCGAGGCTGTGCACCCCGCCCTCGCGACCGATCCCGGAATGGCCTGACCCGCCGAAGGCGGTGCGCAGGTCGCGCAAGAACCAGGAATTGACCCAGCACACCCCTACATCCATTGCCGCCGCCACGCGGTGTCCGCGCGACATGTTTTCGGTCCAGACCGAGGCGCACAGACCGTAGGGGGTATCGTTCGCGAGCTCGATCACCTCGTCCTCGCTGTCGAACGGCACTATCCCGCAGCAGGGCCCGAAGATTTCCTCGCGCATCACGGTGTCGTCGTGGGCAAGCCCGGTCCACAGCGTGGGTTCGACGTAGAAGCCGCCCGCCACCTCTTCCGGGACTTCCGGCACGCCACCGCCGGTCACCACGGTGGCCCCGTCCTCGACCGCGCGACGGTAATAGCCCAGCACCTTGTCGCGATGCTCGGCGCTGATCAATGGACCAAGATAGCTGGGATCGCCGGTTTCGCCTGGCTTGAAGCTCTGCGCCGCTTTGGCCATCCGCGCCACGAACGCATCGAAAATCGGACGTTCGACATAGACCCGCTCTGTGCCCAGACAGACCTGGCCGGTGTTGAGAAACACCGAGCGCGACAAGCCTTCGACCGCCTTGTCGAGATCGGCATCGGCAAACACGATCGCCGGGTTCTTGCCGCCAAGCTCGAACGAAATGTCGCGCACGCCGACCGCGGCCTTCTGCATGATCGCCTGGCCGGTCGCCGTCTCGCCGGTGAAGGTGATAGCATCGACATCGGGATTGGACGTGAGGAATTCGCCCGCGGAACCGGGGCCGAAGCCGTGGACCACATTGTAGACCCCCTTGGGCATGCCTACGGCGTTCATCACTTCGCCAAGCAGCGCGGCGGTGCGCGGCGTTTCCTCCGAAGGCTTGACCACCACGGTATTGCCGCAGGCGAGGGCGGGGCCGACCTTCCAGGTCATCAGCAGCAGCGGAAAGTTCCACGGGCAGACGACCGCGACGACACCCTTCGGCTTGCGAACGGTATAGTTGAGCGCCTGCCCGCCATCGGGCGTGGGGGTGTTGAAGCTCTCGCCCGGCATGGTCGAGATGACATCGGCGAACATGCGGAAGTTGGCGGCGCCGCGCGGGATGTCGATATGCGAGGCAATATGTTGCGGCTTGCCGGTATCGGCCACTTCGGCCGCAAGGAAATCGTCGGCGCGGCGTTCGATCTCGGTCGCCACGGCGGCGATCAGCTTGACCCGCTCGGCCGTGGTCATCTTGCCCCATGGCCCGGTAAGCGCTGCCTTGGCCGCAGCCACGGCGTCTGCGACGTCGGCCTGGCTTGCTTCGTGCACAACCCCGATCGCGGTGCCGGTGGCCGGATTGACGTTGGGAAACGACTTACCCTCGCTACCTTTGCGATAGGAACCGTCAATGAAGTTCAGGATAGTTTCGGTGACCGGAGAGGAGGAAGTTGAGGTCATTGGTGCATAATACCTAAGTTGGCCGGAGGCCATGGTGCGTCAGAATTGCCTTGCGCCGACTGCGGCCAGACCGGCATTGGCGCATTCGACGTCCATCGCTTCGCTTCCGCCGGAAACACCGATCGCACCGACGAATTCACCGGCGATTTCAATCGGCAACCCCCCACCGAACATAGCGATGCCCGGCTGCGCGACGATCCCGTCGCGCAGGGCGGGATTGCCCGAGACCATCGCGTAGAGTTCCGGCGTCGGGACGCGGAAGCTGGCGGCGCTGTAGGCCTTGTCCTGCGCGATCTTTGCGGATGGCGAAGGGGAGCCGCTGGCGCGGACGAACGCGACCAGATCTCCCCCGGCGCCGACCACCGCGGCAACGACCGGACAGCCCGCCGCCGCACCCTTGGCAACGGCGGCAGCTGCTGCCTTGAGCGCCAGTTCGTGGTCTACCGTCCGGACCGAAACCACCCCGTCCATGATCAGGTGTTCACCGTCATGAAGCGGTCGTTCAGCGCCTTTTCGTAGTAGAAGATCGCCTTGCCGGCGCTCTCCGCCTGCCACATCCGCTGCGGATTGTCCGGGTAGTAGATGTAACCGCCGCTGAAGGTTTCGTTGCGGTTGCCCGACGGATCGAAGAAATAGATCGTCTGGCCGCGGGTGATTCCGTGACGCGTCGGTCCGATATCGAGCGAGATGTCGTAACGGCTGATGATATCGGCAGCATGGCCGACATCGTGCCAGGATTCGAGATTGAACGAGGTGTGGTGGATCTTGCCGTCTTCGGGATAGCCGAGGAAGGCAACATCATGCGCCTTGTTGCTGCAGCTCAGGAAGATGCCGAGGCGGGTGCCGCTGCCTTCATCGACCAGCTCCTCGGTAACCGCAAAATCGAGCGCGTCGACGAAGATCTTTGCGGATGCTGAGATGTCCACGCCATTCAGCGCGCAGTGATCGAAGCGGGTAGCGCGCATGCCGCGCGGTTCGACCACCCAGACATCGGGGTTCTTGACCGCCGGGCCGGTGGCCGACAGTTCCATTTCGGCATAGAGTTCGAACACGTGCTGGGTCGGCGTGTTGAAGCGGATCTTGCGACCCACACCGGGGTCCGATCCGGCCGGGATCACGTCGACATTGACGCCGATATCGAGAAGGCGTTCGGCAAAATGATCGAGGTCGGCATCCTTGGCGACCTTGAAACCCATCACGTCCATGCCAGCCTGATCGGCCTCACGCAGGATGATGCTATGACGATCGAATTCGTCGAACGCCTGGAAGAAGGCGCGGTCGCCGTCGCGATTGACGAAGTTCAGGCCAATCCGGTCGCGATAATGGGTAATGGCCTCATCGAGGTCGAGGACCCTGAGTTGCACATAACCGGGACGAATTACACCAGTTAGAGCCATGACGATTATCCTCTCCGATCAGGCCTTGAGGCCATTCTTAAAAAACTCGGCAACCATGCGGTTGAAGCTTGCCATCCGTTCGATCTGCACCCAGTGTCCGCACTCGGCGAAGAGGTGCAAGTCCGCACGCTTCATCAAACCGGCGAGTTTCACGGTTGAATCCAACGGGATCACCTGATCAGCGACGCCATGCAGGATCAGCGTTTCGTGCTCGAGTGCGGCGATGTCTTCTTCGCGGCTGGCGAGCATCGCCACGTTGCCCTGGCGGTCGGCCCCGCCGAACGTAGCGTGATAGGGTTCATGTGCTTCGGGCCGGGCGCTTGCGACATAGCGCGACTGGATCAGATCCTCGGTCAAGCGGCCATGATCCCAGGCAAGGTATTTGAGCGATTCGCGCATCGCCTCGACCGAGGGTTCATAACCCCAGACCTTGTCGAGCGCCGGAGTGATCGGGAAATTGAGCCCGGCCGGACCCATCAGCACCGCGCGTTCGACTCGATCAGGATGAGCGATCATGAATGCGAGCGTGATGCCGCCACCGAATGAATTGCCGACCATCGACACCTTGTCGATGCCCAGCCCGTCAAGAAAACCGGCCAGCTGGTCGACCCAAACCTGCTTGTCTTCGATCCGGCCCTTGCTGTCCGAGTAGCCGAAGCCGAACATGTCGGGCGCGATGACCCGGAAATCCTCGGCGAGAACCGGCATATTCAGCCGCCAGTTAGCCCAGGCAGTCACGCCGGGGCCTGAACCGTGGACCAGCAGCACCGGGGCGCCTTCGCCGACGTCGTGGTAATTGGTCGAGCTTCCGCCGACAACCAGCGACCTACCGATTTCCGGACGTGCCGCGTCCAATGTCGAGCTTGCCATGGTAGCCATTCGATCCTTTCCCGCCTCGATGATTTTGTATTCGGCTGAACTTGGACGCCGAATCGTCGTCTCTGTCGCCAGCGGCGTCGTTCATTGCACTATTTGAAACACATTTGCAAATGAAGAACGACGTGGACGACGGCGATCGCCGCCGCCCCGCGGCCTTCGATCAGATGAGACCTTCGGCCTGCAAGGCCGCCCCAACCGCAGGCCGCTGCGCAATCCGTCCGCAATAGGCGCCCAGCGCGGGATAGGCGCTCATGTCGATCCCCACATGAGCCGGCCAGCCCAGCATCACGAACAGATAGATGTCCGCGACGCTAAAACCGGCACCGGCATAGTGCTCTTTGCCGGCGAGATCCTTATCGAGCGCGGCCAAGTGATTCTTGACTGCGGTCGTAGCGGCGGCCTTGGCTTCATCGCTGGTGCCGGGCGTAAACAGGGGCACGAAGGCCTTGTGGAACTCCGAACCCAGGAAGCTCAGCCGGCTGAGCAGGCGGTACCGGTCCATGGTGCCGTCGCGCGGCGCCAGGCCGGCTTCCGGCTTCTGGTCGGCGATGTAAAGCAGGATCGCGGGGTTTTCGGTCAGCGTTTCGCCGCTGTCGAGGGTCAAGGCCGGAACCTTGCCTGACGGATTGACCGCCAGGAAGTCCTCGCCTGTCTCGACCTTTCGGGTCGCCAGATCAACCTTGACCGCATCGAAAGTGGCGCCGGCTTCGCGAAGCGCGATGTGCGGGGCGAGCGAGCAGGCACCGGGGCTAATGAACAACTTCATAGATAGTCTCCTTCAGGGATGCAGTGAACGGGACCCGGTCAGATCGGAGTTGCGAGCAGGGTCGCTATGCGCAGCGTGTCGTAGATGCATGTCCGGCTTTTCAGACGGACATGGCCGCCGCCCAGATCGAACCGGTCGACGTATTTGCCGGCATTGTAGATGCGGGTTTCACCATCGTTACGGGTCTGGAAAACAACGTAACTGGCCTCCGCGGAGACCTCGTCGTCATCCACGCCGGTGATCACCGCGCGCCCGATCAGATGGCGGTTGAAATGTTCGGGAAATACGTTGGCCTTGCGCAGCGCAACCACGCGGTCAACCAGCATCCCTTTGCTGTCGCAATACATCACTGCTGCGGGCAAGCCGTTATCGACATTCTCGCGCGCGATCACCTGGTACAGGCAATCGTCCACGAACAGGTCGGGCCACTGCTCGAGCCGGTCGTCGTCGAGGCACAGACCATAGGCGGCGTTGAAATCGTCGATCGCGCTCTGCACTTTGTCCGCAGGGGCGCTCATGCGCGGCCCTCCACCGCGAGATCGGCCAGGGCATTGCCCATCAGCCCGAGATAGCCCTTCCAGAAACCGCGCACGGAATTTTCATCCATGCCCATCGGCGCGTAGGAGGGTCGGACATCGTCCCCGCCCATCTCGACAAAACTGCGCTTGCCTTCGGCACCGATCGTGCCCTGCTGGCATAGTTCGACAGCCTCGCCGTCCTCCATCGAGATTAGCCCCGACGGCCCAACCAGATTGAGGTTGCGCAGGCGGTGGCGGGTCGTCTCCTCGTCATCGTCGGCATAGCCGAAATAGGTCCAGACCAGCTCGGTCTTGTCGGTGCCGTGGGGCACGATCTGCCTTGTCGCGAGGGTGTTCTGAATCTGCTGGACGACCACCGACGGGAAGATCGACTGGATGTGCAGCCCGACATCGTCAGCGATCTCAGGGCGGAATGCCAGCAGGCGCTCGTCCTGCAGCTTGGCCTCACCCTGCATCTCGCGGTTGGCCTCGTCACCGAAAGAGCCGTAGTCGACATCGCCCTTGGGCTTCGAGACGGTAAAGACGGTGTGGTAGCCTTCGTCCGAAACCAGCCCTGCGCTTTCCTGGCTCTGGCGGTAGATGCCGAAAGTCGGATAGAACAGGTGCAACAGACCGCCGTGGTAGCTGTCACGACTGTTTTCCGAATAGAGCTTCCAGTTGCCGGCCATCAACTGCCGCGCATAGCCCAGCACCTTGACCGGGCGCTGGAAGACACGCTGAATGTATTTGCGCATCACTGGACCCAGAAAGTCCTCGAGCGGGGCGATGGACGGGTTGAAGGTGCCGAACACGAGACCGCCGAATGTCTCGACACGCAACCGCTCCAGCGAATGCTCGGCCATATTGAATTCCGTCGAATAGCCGCCCACGCCTTTCAGCCCCCGCCGGAACGGCACGCCGACAAGCGCACCGGTCGCGTCGTAGGCCCACTGGTGATAGACGCAGACGAACGCCCCGTCGGCCTGGTTGCCGCGCAGCGAGCGGCACACGGTCGCGCCCTTGTGGGCGCAGCGGTTGACCCAGGCGTGGATCGAACCGTCCGCCGCGCGCGTCACCACCACTGGGGTGTTGCCGACATGGGTCGAACGGAAATCGCCGCTGTTGGCCAGCTCGGCTTCGAGGCCAAGATAGCACCAGGTCTGTCCGCGAAAGATGTTTTCCTGTTCGGCCGTGAAGATCGCCTGGCTGTGATAGACTGCGTAATCAACCGCAGTCGGCTCCGACCCGGCGGCGACGGGCATGGTTTCGGCGTTCATGGTCTTCTCCCTAAGCTTGTTCGAAACCGCGGCCCGAAGCGAGCCGTCCGCAAGTGCGCATCGCGCTCTGCATCATGGCGGCATCGGCTTTGCCGGTACCGACGATGTCGTAGGCGGTGCCATGGGCCACCGACATATGCAGGTACGGCGGCCCCATGATGATCACGCTGTTGCCCGAAAAACCCCAGGTCTTGACGGCGATGTGGCCCTGATCGTGGAACATCGCCAGGACCATGTCGTAGCGGCCCTCGATGCAGTGGCGGAAGACCGAATCGGGCGCGATCGGCCCTTCGACATCGATGCCCCTGGCACGCGCGGCTTCAACCCCGGGCGCAATTTCAAGGCGATCCTCGTCGCCCATGGCATGTGGGTTGAGACCGGCAACCGCGATCCGGGGTTGGGCGATGCCCCAGGATTGCATGGCCTCGTGCAGTTGCCCCACCGCCATGGCGACGAGGTCTGCCGAAATGACGTCGATCACTTGCCGCAACGACATGTGATCAGTCAGGTGCGCAACCCGGAGCGGCCCGGTGAGCAGCACCAGATAGCTTTCGCCGGGTGTCGGGCTGATGACCTTGTCGAGCTTCTTGGCGAGCTTCAGCGAACCGGTGCTGATCGGCCCCATGATCGTGGCCGCGAAGGAACCGTCGCGGGCAAGCGCGTCGAGCTCGTCCAGCCATTGCGCGGTGGCGTGCCCGGCGGCCTCGGTGTCCTCGCCCAGGGGCAGAACGCCATCGGGCAGCGCGCCGGTATCGATGACGTCGATAATCGCGGGATCGTCGCTGGGTTTTTCGAAGCTGCGCATGACCCGCAGCCGGGCCTTGGTGCCGGTGAAATCGAGCGCGCGTTCCACCGCAGCCGCCGATCCGAGCAGCACGGGGATCGAATCCTCGTGCACCGATCCGCCAGCCAGTGCCCTGACCGCGACTTCGGGCCCGATCCCGGCGGGATCGCCGATCATGGTGCCGACAACCGGGCGCGCCTGTCTAGATGCTATAGACATCGGCGATCTCGTGGAACAGATCTGTGACAACGATCGTCTTCTTGCGACGGATCACGAAAGTATCGTCCTTGGGCTCAAGATCGTAGTAGGCCCACCCGCTGAGCGTTGACGCCTTGCCTTCCAGCACCGAAACCGTGGTCCACGACGTCCGCGCATGCACCTGGCCATCGCTCTCTTCAGCAGACAGCAAGGAGAACTGGTGAACCGTGCGTGGCTGCGGCGTGCTGGCAGCCGAGCGACGAGTTCTAATCCGGAACACCCGATCCTCAAGCCCGCCCCGGTTGGGATAGTAGATCAGCGAGACTTCGTTCTGCGGATCCGCAGTCGGCCGTTCGTGATCGTCCCAGGCTGGAACCCAGTATTCCGCCTCTTCGTGATAGAGCGCCAGCCAGGCATCCCAGTCCTTGTCGTCAAGCGCCATGGCTTCCTGACCGATGAAGCGGGAAACCGCCAGCCAGCGCGAATGGAATGCGGTCATCATGCCTTCTCCAGCGAACGCTCAAGGAAGGCGGCAAGCTCGCTGCACTCGCTGTCGATGGCCTTTTCCATGAGCGTGAGCCACTCGTCATGGATCGCCACATAGAGGCCTTCGTCGGCAACCGCCGGGCTGCTCAGCACCACATTGAAATCGAGCGGCTCGCCGAACTTGCCCGGGCCGGTGTCCCAGCGCGTCGAACCGCGCGACATCTCGTTGTAGCGGCCTTCGCCGGCGCCATAGCCGGTCTGGCAGTTGTTGAATTCGGTCAGGTCGTCCGGGGTCGCCATGCCGGTCGAATTGAAGAAATCCTCATACTGACGCAGCCGCAGGGCACGCGCCTCGGCGCTTTCGCCGACCGGGGCGATGCACACCGTGCTGACTTCGGTCTCATCCACCGCCAGCGGCTGGATGATGCGGATCTGAGTGCTGGTCTGGTCCATCAGGAAGACGTTGGGAAACAGCTGCAGGTTGCGGATGCGCTTGTTCATCCACTTGGCCTTTTCGGCGCCGTAGGACTCTTCGAGCCAGTCGATGATCTCGAAATTGGGGCGATCCATGAAGTTGGCATAGTCGGCCCACAACACCGTGTGTCCGTTGTGGAACGAGAACGACCCGCCATCGCGGGCGGTGAAACCATCGAAGCTAATCGCCTTGGTTTCGTTCTTCGAAATGCCTTCGACGCGGCGCTGAACCGTCATGAAGTAGTTGGCGTGCGTGGTCATAACGTGATAGCCGTCGAGCCCGTTCTCGACCTGCATCTTCCAGTTGCCGTGATAGCGGTAGCGGTTGGTTCCGGGCAAAACTTCCATTGCGCCGGACTTCGACTGGTCCACCAGGATATCGATGAAATCCCGCGCGCCGGCGAGGTGATCGACCAGCGGGACGACATCGGCGGAGAGGCTGGCAAAAATGAAGCCGCGGTAGCTTTCCACCCGGGCGACCGGTTGAAGCCCGAAATCAGCGCGATTGAATGCCTCCGGATAGCCCCCGATGCTCTCATCGGTGACGTCCAGCAGGTCGCCCCCGGACGAGAACGTCCAACCATGGAACGGGCACATGTGGTTGCGCTTGTTGCCGGCCCGCTCGCGGCACAGGCGCGCGCCACGGTGCGAACAGGCATTCACGAAGGCGCCGACATCGCCGGACTTGTCGCGGGTCACAAGGATGGGGACGCGGCCGATTTTCGTGGTGATGAAATCGTTCGGCTTGGAAACCTGGCTCTCGTGCGCGAGGTAGACCCAGTTCCGCTCGAAGATGTACTTCATCTCGAGCTCAAACAGCGCAGCTTCGGTGAAAGCGGCGCGGTCCAGCTGGAAGATCCCGCGCTCGTGATCCTTCTTGAGCCAAGCGCGCATGCGCTCTTTCAAGCCCTGCAAGTCGGCAATCCTGCCGCCGATTTTCTCAGTGAGTTCCATCGATCCTCTCCCGTTCTGTGCGTCGGGCACCCAATACCTCCGCGAATCAACCGCAGATCGCACACGGCTATTACCTCATCCCATCATTTCGTGCAACGTATTGCACAATGAAAAACGTTCTGGTAGGTGATTGCGCAGAAATGGCTGAAACCGGCGGCTCGAATCGAAGCAAGGCGGCCAGTAAATCGCAAAAATGTCCCCGCTTTGGGGTGAATTGGGAGAGTTTGAACTATGTCGGTCGTCACCGAACTCGGCTATCTTGGTCTTTCCGTTTCCGATCTCGCTGCCTGGCGCGCTTACGCCGCCGAAGTCGCCGGCATGGAAGTCGTCGATGAAGGCGAAGGGGATCGGCTCTATCTGCGGATGGACCTTTGGCATCACCGCATCGTTCTGCACGCTGATGGCAGCGATGACCTGGCCTACATGGGCTGGCGCGTGGCCGGGCCGTAGGAATTCGCCGCGATGCAGGAAAAGCTGAGCGCGGCGGGAATCCCCTTCACCGTGGGCACCGAAGCCGAGGCGCGCGAACGCCGGGTTCTCGGGCTGCTCAAGCTGGCCGATCCGGGCGGCAACCCGACCGAGATCTTCTTCGGCCCCCAGGTCGATACGCACAAGCCGTTTCATCCTGGCCGCCCGATGTTCGGCAAGTTCCTGACCGGCTCCCAAGGGATCGGGCACTGCATCCTGCGCCAGGACGATGTCGAAGCGGCGGCCCGGTTTTATGAACTGCTCGGCCTGCGCGGGTCGGTCGAATACCACCTCCAACTGCCCAACGGCATGGTCGCCCAGCCCTATTTCATGCATTGCAACGAGCGTCAGCACTCGGTCGCCTTCGGCCTCGGGCCGATGGAAAAGCGCATCAACCACCTGATGTTCGAATACACCGATCTCGACGATCTCGGCATGGCTCACGACATTGTGCGCGGGAAGAAGATCGATGTAGCGCTGCAGCTTGGCAAGCACGCCAATGATCAGGCCCTGACCTTCTATTGCGCCAATCCGTCGGGTTGGTTGTGGGAGTTCGGCTGGGGTGCCCGCCACTCGACCGGCCAGCAGGAATACTACACCCGCGACATCTTCGGTCATGGCAACGAGGCGGCTGGCTACGGGATGGACATTCCGCTGCTCTGACAATCGCCCATTTTGCTCAATTCTTGACAGGAAAACAGGTCAACCATGTCTAACAAGTTGCGCCTTTGTGAAGCTGCCAGCGTGAAAGACGGCGAGCCGGTTGCGGCATTCGCAGAGGGAATGCCGGCGCTTGCCGTCTACAATGTCGATGGCGAGATCTTCGTTACCGACAATCTCTGCACCCACGGCAATGCCATGCTCACCGACGGGTACCAGGACGGCGATGTCATCGAATGTCCGTTTCACGGCGGCTCGTTCGACATCAAGACGGGGGCGGCGAAGGCCTTTCCCTGCCAGGTGGCGATCGTGTCCTATCCGGTCGAAATCGAGGATGGCTGGGTCTGCATCACGAAGCCCGAAGGAGCAGCATGATGGGCCTTCCCACCCTTGAACAGATGCAGTTTCAGCATGCCGCTACGCAACTTAATGCGCTTCATGCGGAACTGATCGATGACGACCGGTTGGAAGAATGGCCTGACCTGTTTGAGGAAAATTGCCGATACAGTGTGATCTCTGCGGAGAACCACAATCGTTCGCTGAATCTGGCTGCGGTGTTCTGCGACAGCCGCGGCATGCTGGTCGATCGCATCGTTTCTTTGCGCCGCGCCAATATTTTTCCCGCGCACAGCTACCGGCATATTCTCGGTCCGACCCGCGTGAAGTCGACTAGCGGGCAGATCGTCACCACACAGACCAACTATGTGGTCCTGATGACGCGCAACGACGGTCAGACGTCGATCTACAATTCCGGAAAATATGTCGATCAAATCGACGTTTCCGGGGCTGCCTCGCGCTTCCTTTCCAAGACCGCGATCTTCGACACCCACCTCATCGATACAATGATGGTCCGCCCGATCTAGCTGCAAAGTTGAAAGCACCCAATTATGTCTATTCCCCAGCAAACAGACGCCTTGGATCAAGCCCCGTCCACTGCAGGATGCCGGGTTCCGTACCGCGTTTTCACCGATCGCCAGTACTACGATCGCGAACAGGAGAACATTTTCAAGGGTGACTGCTGGTCCTTCGTCGGACTTGAGGCTGAAGTTCCGCAGGCGGGTGATTTCAAATCGACCTTCGTGGGCGAAACACCGGTGATCCTCACGCGCGACAGCGACGGCTCGTTGCATGTCGTGGTCAATCGCTGCGCCCATCGCGGTGCCCTGGTCTGCCGCGAAATGCGCGGCAACCGTGCAAGCCTAGAATGCGTCTACCACCAATGGGCCTACGATCTGAAGGGGAACCTCATCGGGGTTCCCTTCCGCCGCGGCCTCAAGGGGCAAGGAGGGATGCCGGGCGATTTCGACATGTCCCAGCACAATCTTCGCCAGCTGCGCACCGAATCCGTTGGCGGCCTGGTGTTTGCCTCATTCTCCGAAACTGTCGAATCCTGCCGCGATTTCCTCGGCCCGATCGTGGTCGAGCAGATCGAGCGGATCATGTGCAAGCCGATCACCGTGCTGGGCGACCAGCGCCAGCGGATCCGCGGGAACTGGAAGCTCTACGCCGAGAACACCCGCGATCCCTATCACGCGAGCCTGCTGCACCTGTTCCACAACACATTCGGTCTTTACCGCTCGACTCAGACCGGCAAGGCGCTGATGGATTCGAGCAAGCGCCATTCGCTGCTCTATTCGATCGCCGCCAGCAACGACGATGCCGCCGACAAGCAGGCCTACGGCGATTCGCGCACCTTCGACACCGAGTTCAAGCTCCAGGACATGTCACTGCTGAAGGGCCGCCAGGAATTCGATGACAAAATCACGCTGGTGATCCTCGCGGTCTACCCCAACCTGGTCCTCCAGCAGATCCAGAACACTCTCGCGGTGCGCCAGACGGTGACCTACGGGCCGGATGAATTCGAGCTCGTCTGGACCCATTTCGGCTACCAGGACGACGATGCGGAAATGCAGGCCATCCGGCTCAAGCAGGCCAACCTGATCGGCCCCGCCGGGCTCATTTCGATGGAAGACGGCGAAGCGGTGGAAATCGTCCAGAACGCCATCGTCGGCGAGGCAAGCGCGACGTCCTACATCGCGATGGGTGGCGGCCGGGCCGAGGATGCCGACCATCTCGTCACCGAGGGCGCGATCATCGGCTTCTGGGACAATTATCGCGAAATGGTCGGCTTTGAGGTGGAGCCGACATGACCCGCACGATCGACTTCTACTTCGATTTCATCAGCCCGTTCAGCTACCTTGCGCAGCTCAAGCTGCCGGAGATCGCGCGGGCAGCGGGATGCACGGTCGATTACTGGCCGATCGACATTCCCGAAGCCAAAATTGCCGCCGGCAACTATGGCCCGTCCAATCGCGAGGTATTGCCCAAGATCAAGGTCATGAAGGCAGACCTTGAGCGCTGGGCCGAGCGCTATGGAGTGCCCCTCACCTTTCCAGCCAGCTTCGCTTGCGCAGACTGGAATTGCGCGGTGCTGTTCGCCCGCGAGCACGGTAAGGCCGAGGCATTTGTGACCGATGCCTACCGCCGGATCTGGGGCCAGGGGATCGATCCCGGCGACCGCAACGAACTGGCCGCATGCGCGATAGCAGCGGGGCTTGATCCCGCGGCGCTGATCGCTTTCGTCGAATCGCCCGCCGGCCAGAACGAATATCGCAAGGCCCGGAGCCAGGCGATCCAGCGCGGCGTGTACGGTGCGCCGCTGATGTTCGTCGACGACCAGATTTTCTGGGGAAATGACCGATTGGATTTTCTTGCCGAGTATTTGAACAATTCAAAATAAGCAATTCGGTTACATAGGGGAGGTTTGCATGAAAAAGTATGGCTGCTATTTCGTTGCCTTGATGGGAGCGACCGCGCTGACGCCGCAGATGGCCTTGGCACAAGACATCACAAGCGAATCGGACGAATCCCACGCTACCGACACGGGCCTAGGTGACATTATCGTCACGGCCACTCGGCGCGAGGCCAGGCTGCAAACCGTGCCGGTTGCAGTTACTGCGGTTACCGGCGACGCTCTGGCTTCCGCCGATGTTTCGACGGTCCGCTCCCTCACTCAGGTTGTGCCGGGCTTCATCGGCAGCCGTAATATGGGCGTCTTCCAGCCGGTGGTCCGCGGGGTCGGCTCAACCGGCATTTCGGTTGGTGATGAACCCAATATCGCAACCTACGTCGACGGCGTCTATCAACCGGAATCGGCCGCCAACTGGATCGACCTGGTCGAGGTCGAACGGGTCGAGGTGCTGCGTGGCCCGCAGGGAACGACCTTTGGCCGCAATGCCACCGGCGGACTGATCAACGTAATCACCCCCGATCCCAGCTTCGACTTCCGCGGCAAGGCTTCGCTGCGCGTGGGGCGGATGAGGCGCGATGCCGGCGATTACGATGCCCGGCTCTATTTCACCGGCCCAATGAGTGACAAGGTCGCGGCTGATTTTGCCGCGCTTTTCCGCAAGAACGATGGCTATATCGACGATCTGGTCCGCGGCGGCACACTTGGCAACCAGCGCGTCATCGACCTGCGTAGCAAGTTGCTGTTCAAGCCGACCGACAATTTCAAGGTGGTCCTGACCGGGGAATACTTCAATCAGGAAAGCACCACCAATTCGCCGCAACCGTTGGACGGCAACACCGCGGGCCGCAACTGGCCGGGCGCAATCATTCCGACCAATGCCTGGCAGGCGTCGTTGACCGAGGTTCCGCTGCTCAACCTCACCCGGTGGAGCTTTGCGCTGCACACCCGGCTCGATCTGGGCAGTGTGCTGCTTGAGACCACCTCTGGGTTCCTCAATCTGCGCTGGCAGCAGACCACCGATGGCGATGCCTCGAACATCAAGCTTTCAAACTTCCCGGCAGTGTTCGAATCGGAATCGGGCAGCCAGGAAATCAAGCTGAGTTCGGCCAACCCCGGCCCCTTCCAATGGCTTATCGGCGGCTATTTCTACCAGTTCGGCGGCGGCGCGCCGGTGCTTCAGCCTTGGACCACCACCAACCCCGCTTTGCCTTTGGCAGGCCCGTCGCTCACGCCGAAGCTTGAAGGCCGTTCGTTCGCAGGCTTCGCGGAAGGCACCTACGAGGTGCAGCCGAAGCTGTTCCTCACCCTTGGCGGGCGCTATACGACTGAAACGCGCTGGTTTACCCAGAGTAACAATAACGTCCTGCTGGTCGATGACGTTTCAAAAACGTTCAACAAGTTCAACTACAAAGTCGGTGTCCGTTATGAGGTGACCGACAAGACCAACGTCTACGCCACCTACAGCACCGCGTTCAAAAGCGGGGTGTACAACATGGCGGCAACCGGCGGCACCCCGGTCAACCCGGAAAACATCAAGGCGGCTGAATTCGGGATCAAGTCCGATCCGCTGGACTGGCTGCGCACCAACCTTGCCGTCTATTATTACGACTACAAGGATCTGCAGCTTCAGTCGAAGGCCCCGACCGGCCCCGGATACATCCTGCAAAACGCCGCCAATGCCGAAATCTATGGCGGCGAGTTCGAGACCACCATCAGCCCGGTCCGCGACCTGAGGCTGCGCGCGGCGGTTGCCTATACCCATGCCCGCTACAAGGATTTCCCCAACGCCCAGGGATTTACGCCGATCGTCAGCGGCAATGGCGACTTTGCCGGCAACGTGGCGGCGCCGTTCGATGCATCCGGCAAGGTCATGACCCGGGCGCCGGAATGGTCGGGTAATATCGGGTTTGATTGGGGCCATGACGTCGGCAATGGCCGCGTCACCCTGGCAGGCAATCTCCTGTGGAGTTCCCGGGTCTATTACGACTTTGCCAACAGGTTCTCGCAGCGGCCCTACACCCTGTCCAACCTTTCGATCAATTGGCAGCCCGAAAGCGAAGCCTTCAAGGTTGGGCTGTGGGTGACCAACTTGACCAACGAAAAGGTCTTTCAGACCATACGTCCCGGAACGTTGGGCACCGACGGGTTCTACGAACAACCCCGCAAGATCGGGATGACTATCGAAACGAAATTCTAATTAAACCAAAATGATAGGGAGAATTACGATGCTCACGTGCAACATGCACATGCGCAGACTTGCGCTTCGGACAAGCGCTTCGGCCATAATCGGGCTTGCGTGCCTTGCCCCGGTTTCGGCCTATGCCCAACAGGCGGCCACAAGTGAACCGCAGGCCAGTGAGCAGGACAGCGGGGGCCTGGAGGTTATCACCGTCACTGCGCGTAGGCGTTCCGAAAACCTCCAGAAGACACCGGTGGCGATTACCGCGATGACCGGGGCGATGCTGGAAGAAAAGCAGATCGTCAACGTCGCCGAAGTCGCCAAGTTCGCGCCCAACGTCAGCATCTCGCCGGTGGCCAATATTTCGGGTTCAAGTGCGTCGATCACCGCATTCATCCGCGGCGTGGGCCAGACCGACTTCAACATCACCGTCGATCCGGGCGTAGGCGTCTATGTCGATGGCGTCTATGTTGCCCGCTCGGTCGGTGCTCTGCTCGACATGGCCGACGTTTCGAGCGTCCAGGTCCTGCGCGGCCCGCAGGGCACGCTGTTCGGCAAGAACACCATTGGCGGCGCGATCGTGGTCAATTCCGTCGAACCGCAGAACGATTTCGACATGAAGCTCGAAGCGGCGACCGGACGGTTCAACCGCGCCGATTTCAAGGGCATGATCAACGTACCGCTGAGCGACACTCTCGCAATGCGCGCGGTTGCTTCCTATGAAACCCGCGACGGCTACCAGAAGCGTTTGTTCGACGGAGGCCGCCAGGGCAATAAGGACAGCTTCGGCGGACGCATTGCGTTCAAGTGGGAGCCGACCGACAAGCTGACCGTCAACCTGAGCGGCGATATCAATATCAGGCGCGAAGAAATGGCTGCTTCGACGCTGGTCAACCTTTTCGAATCGCCCAACCTGCTGCAGGTTGTCGACTTGAATGGCCGAACCGTGGTTTTCCCCAGTTCGACTTATGCTTGGAACAAGTTGCAGGGCGGCGCAGGTTTCTGCGGTGCGGACGGGCAACTGGCACCGGTCAACGACCCGCGCTGCGCCACCACGCAGTGGATCACCGGCGATATCGATTCAACCTGGTCCGGTGCCAAGAACCAGTCGGATTTCGACCTGTGGGGCACGAACCTGACGCTGGATTATGATTTTGGTGACATCAACCTGAAGTCGATCAGCTCCTATCGCGATCAGAAGGCCACGATCCAGTTCGACTTCGACGGAACGCCACATCCCTACCTCAACCTGACAAACAATATCGATCTGTGGCAGGCTTCGCAGGAATTCCAGTTGACCGGCAGTGTCCTGAATGATCGGGTGAAGTTCGTTCTGGGCGGCTATTACCTGAAGGAAAAGGGCCAAGACAAGAACAACCTGCTGTTCGGCTTCGCTGACTTCTTCAGCGGCGGCAAGATCGACAACGACAGCTATGCTGCCTATCTGCAGGCAACGATCAAGGTGACCGATCGTCTTTCGATCACGCCGGGCATCCGCTATACCGACGAGACCAAGCGGTTCGATCCTTCGTTCCAGACCATCAATGTTGATTACACTGCTCCGCTTGGGCAGGCCGGCATCATCCCTTACCCCCAGGGCGTGTTCATCGCCTTCAGCCAGTGCGTGACCGGCCAGCCAGTGCCCTTGCTGGTGACCGATCCGGCGAGCCCGCTGTTCGGCTTCCCGCTGCCTGGAGGCTGCGCACCAGCCGCCACTAACCCTGGTGGAAACCACACGATGCCGGCGGTCCAGGTTGCCGCCAAGGCCAAGGAATGGACGCCGGCAATTTCGGCTGACTACAAGATCACCGACGATATCCTGGTCTATGCCTCCTATTCCAAGGGTTTCAAGAACGGCGGCTTCACGCAGCGAATCTTCCCGGCTGAACAGGTTGCGCCGTCGTTCAGGCCCGAATTCGTGGAATCATACGAACTCGGCCTCAAGACCGAGCTGCTGGATCGCCGCCTGCGGCTGAACCTCGCCGCGTTCATGTCAAACTACGATGACATCCAGGTCGTCGTCAGCGAAGGCATCGCCCCCCGGGCACGAAACGCCGGTTCCGGCCGGATCAAAGGCTTTGAAGTCGAAGGCGAGGCGGCTCCGACCGATTGGCTGCGCCTGACCTTCGGCGTTGGCTATCTTGATGCCTATTACCGCTCCATTGATCCGCTCGCGTTCCCCGTGAACCTGAACTCGAAGTTCGCCTTCGTGCCGGAATGGACCGGATCGGCCTCGTTCAACGCCGACGTCTATGAAGGTGACATGGGCAAGCTGACGCTGCGCGGAGACTGGTCGTACCAGAGCGAAACCTTCAAGGATGCGGTCAACAGCCCGCAACTGCGCCAGCCTGGCTACAGCGTCTTCGGCGCCAGTGCTTCGTTCACCGAGAAGAGCGAGCACTTCACCGTGACCGCTGGTGTGACCAACCTGACCGACGAACGCTATATCCAGGGCGGTTACGTAGATCCGTTCGTCGCCGGGACAGCGTTGGCAACCTATTCGCGCCCGCGTGAATGGTTCCTCAAGCTCGCCTATAAGTACTGACACTTACCACCCCCGAGGGCGGCGGTCCGCCGCCGCCCTCACCCTTCTGGTGGCACCGACCAAGAGCCTGCCAGACACCTCGCCGCCCAATTTGGTATTGGCAACTTGTCTTGCGGCCAAAGGAGCAATGTCTTGGGCGTTACGATCCCCCCGCTCGAGCGCAGCGATTTCCTGACCGGCCAACCGCTTGTCGACGGCACCGAGATCTGTGCCGGCTCTACCTACGCGGTCACTAACCCGGCAACCGGCAAAACGCTGGCGAATGTCGTCAAGCTGGGCGCTGCCCAGACGCGCCGGGCAATTGAAAGCAATTCCCGCGCCTTCATCGATTGGCGCAAGCGGCCCGCTCAGGAACGCGCGCGCCTGCTGCATGACTGGCTGGCGCTGGTCCGGCTCCATCGCCACGATCTTGGTTTGCTGATGACCGCCGAACAGGGCAAACCGCTGGCCGAAGCGCTGGGCGAGGTCGATTACGCCGCAAGTTTCATCCAGTGGTTCGCCGAAGAGGCGCGCCGTGTCTATGGCGAGGTCATTCCGGCCAGCGCTGACCGGCGGATCGTCGTGATCCGTCAGCCGGTCGGCGTGGTGGGCGCCATTACGCCGTGGAACTTTCCCGCCGCGATGATCACCCGCAAGGTCGCGCCTGCACTGGCGGCGGGCTGCACCGTGACCCTCAAACCGTCCGAACTCACCCCCATGACCGCTTTCGCTCTGGCGAAGCTCGCTCGCGAAGCGGGCATTCCGCCCGGCGTGTTCAACGTGGTCTGCGGGGATGCGCCCGAAATCGGATCGGTCCTGACCAGCCATCCCGATGTTACGAAGTTCACCTTCACCGGTTCGACCGCGATTGGCAAGCTGTTGACCGCTCAATGCGCTGCCACGCTCAAGCGGGTTTCGATGGAACTGGGCGGCAATGCCCCGCTGCTGGTGTTCGACGATGCCGATCTCGATCAGGCTGTCGAGGGGGCGATCGCCTCGAAATTCCGTAACACCGGACAGACCTGCGTTTGCGCCAACCGGATCCTCGTGCAGAGCGGCATTCATGACCGCTTCGTCGAGGCGCTGGCCGCCAGGGTCTCCGCGTTCCGGGTCGGAAACGGCCTTGAAGGTGCAACCGACCAGGGACCGTTAATCACCGCATCAGCCTTGGCCAAGGTTCAGGGACATGTCGCCGATGCCGTGGCGCAAGGTGCCCAGCTGGTCACCGGCGGCAAGAGACACGAGGCCGGAGAACTGTTCTTCCAACCAACTGTGCTGACTGGAGCGAGACCGGCGATGCGGCTGGCGGACGAGGAGACCTTCGGGCCGGTGGCCCCGGTGTTCCGTTTCGAAACCGAGGCCGAAGCGCTGGCGCTTGCCAACGCCACGCACTCGGGGCTGGCGGCCTATGCCTTCACCCGCGACATTGACCGCGCCTGGCGGGTTTCCGAAGGCCTTGAGACCGGGATGGTCGGCTTGAACAGCGGCATCGTCTCGACCGAGACCGCCCCGTTTGGCGGCATCAAGGAATCGGGACTGGGCCGAGAAGGTTCGCGACACGGTATTGAAGAATTCCTGGAGATGAAGACCATCAGTGTTGGGGTCCGGCCCGAGAGTCCGGTGTAAGCGGAATGCGGTCCCAAGGAGTCAAGATTTTCGTTGCCCAATGCGGAATGCATTGTATGATGTCGATAAAAGAGCGGGAGATGGAATTCAGCATGCCCTTCAAGGTTAGGCCTTACGCGACCTTGACCGCCCAAAACGCGCAGGAAAGTCTCCTGCCGTGAAGCGCATGGTCGTGGGGATTACCGGCGCAACCGGCTCGGTCTATGGTCTTCGCCTGCTTGAGCTGCTGCGCGAGACGGGCGGTTGGGAAACCCATCTGGTAATGTCTCCGGCTGCGCTGCTCAACATTCGCGAGGAACTGCCCGAAGGCAAAGCCCGGCTCGAAGCGCTGGCCGATGTGGTGCACAACGTCCGCAACGTCGGCGCCTCGATCGCCAGCGGTTCGTTCGTATGCGAAGGCATGGCGATTGCGCCCTGTTCGATGCGCACGCTGGGCGCGGTGGCGCACGCCCTGTCCGACAACCTTATCACCCGCGCGGCCGACGTGATGCTGAAGGAACGGCGCCGCCTGGTGATGATCACCCGCGAAGCGCCGCTCAACCTGGCGCACCTGCGCAACATGACGGCCTGCACCGAAATGGGGGCGGTGATCTTCCCCCCGGTGCCGGCCTTCTATGCGCGGCCGACCTCGCTGGCCGACGTGGTCGATCACACCTGCATGCGGGTACTGGATCTGTTCGGGCTTCATGCGAAGTCGGAGAAACGCTGGCAAGGCCTTAGCAAAGAGGCGGCAAGCCTTGTTCCGGGTGCTGGGCAAATGGAAGGGAATTGAGAATGGCGTGGGATGTCAGCCGTCGCACGGTCATGAGCGGTGGCGCCGTGGGTGCTGCCGTTGCCGGTCTGGGGATCGGCCGCAGCGCCTTGGCGCAGCGGCCGCGCAAGATCATCGTCATCGAGGAGACGCACGTTCCCGAAAGTCGACTATTTGCCGAAACCTTTACCAATTTGGGGTGCGCAGCGCAGGTTGTCCGGATCGACCGGAGCTTCAACGGCCTGCTGCATGAACTTGAAGCGGTTGAAGGCGTGCTGGTCGGCCTTACTTCCGATCCCGCGGCGATGATCGCCGAGCAGATCCTGGTGGCCGGCGGCGCCCGCCCGCTACTACAGTGGACCCATCAATACCGCAAGCTGCGCTGGGAACACAAGACTGTTGGCGCGCCAACGCTGCTTGCGCGGGCTAGCGTCGGCTGGCCCAGCGTTCTTGCCTACCACATGCAGGATGCGCTCGTCGGCGATCGCCAGGATGCCGAACTGCGGTGCCAGTCAGGAGGACATTGCGGCCTCGATGGCAAGAGCCCCGGCATGCTGGTTTCATGGGCATTCGAAGTGGGAGTACAGCAGTCGTGAGTACGCGCATGCCACAAGGCGTCGACGCCGCAACCTTTACCAAGGCTCTGGACGAATTAGCGGCTATCGTCGGCAAGGAATGGGTCTTCGTCGATGAACTGCCGCTGTCGGCCTATCGCGACGCCTATTCACCGCTGGCCGATGGCGAGATGCTGCCCTCGGCTGCTGTGGCACCGGCCAACATGGAACAGATTCAGCAGGCGCTGAAGGTATTCAACGCTTACAAGCTGCCGATCTGGACATTCGGCAACGGCCGCAATTTCGCCTATGGCGGACCTGCCCCGCGCCAGTCCGGCTATGTCATGTTCGATCTCAAACGGATGAACCGCATTCTCGAAGTCAACGAGAAATACGGCTATGCGCTGGTCGAACCGGGCGTTTCCTATTTTCAGCTTCACCGTCATCTGCGCAAGATCGGCAGCAAGCTTTGGGTCGATCCTGCGGCACCAGGTTGGGGCGGCGTCATGGGCAACGCGCTTGAACATGGCGCGGGTTACACCCCCTACGGCGATCACTTCGTTATGCAGTGCGGCATGGAAGTGGTCCTTGCCGACGGTCAGGTCGTCCGCACCGGTCAGGGCGCGATCGAGGGGTCGCAGCATTGGCAATCCACCAAGCATGCAGCCGGCCCGCATTTTGATGGCATGTTCACTCAGTCCAATTTCGGCATTGTTACCAAGATGGGTATCTGGTTGATGCCCGAACCGCCGGGCTACAAGCCGTTCATGATCACTTACGAGCGCGAGGAAGACCTTGCCGCAATCTTCGACGCGGTCAAATCGCTCAAGGTTAACCAGGTGATTCCCAACGCCGCGGTGGCGGTCGATCTCTTGTGGGAAGTGTCCGCCAAGACCACGCGCCGCCATTACTTCGACGGCAAGGGCCCTATCCCGGATTCAATCCGCAAGAAGATCGCGTCGGATCATGGCCTGGGCATGTGGAACTTCTACGCCGCGCTGTATGGTCCGCCGCCGATCATCGAGAACAACTGGAAGCTCGTCGAGGCAGCGATGATGAGCATTTCGGGTGCCAAGCTGCACCTCAACCGCGAAAACGATCCCGCCTGGGATTATCGCGTGCGGCTGATGCGCGGCGAGCCGAACATGACCGAATTCAGCATCATGAACTGGATCGGCGGCGGCGGGCATATCAACTTCTCGCCAATCTCGGCACCCGACGGCAAGGAAGCGCTGAGCCAGTATAACCTGATCAAACAGCGCTGCCACGATTTCGGGTTCGACTATATCGGCGAGTTCCTGGTCGGCTGGCGCGACATGCACCACATCCTGATGATCATGTACGATCGCGCCGACGACG
The DNA here is from genome assembly GCA_044508875.1 of Sphingomonadales bacterium. Lineage (GTDB taxonomy): Bacteria > Pseudomonadota > Alphaproteobacteria > Sphingomonadales > Sphingomonadaceae > Sphingopyxis > Sphingopyxis flava_A. The sequence goes on from JBIQHE010000014.1 coordinate 44,425, forward strand.
GCATGCGCAAGAGCGCCTATGACCTGTTCGGCAAGCTGGTCGACGAGGCAGCCGGTGCGGGCTTCGGCGAATACCGCACCCACCTCGCCTTCATGGACCAGATTGCCAAGACCTATAAGCACAACGATGGGGCGCTGTGGGACCTGCACCACCGTCTCAAGGACGTGCTCGACCCCAACGGCATCCTCTCCCCCGGCAAGCAGGGGATATGGCCCCAGGCGATGCGCAACCAAGCGTAATCACACGGCCGGCTGAACAAAGACTTCAAGGATTGACGACCATGACGCAAATTGAGCACTGGATTGGCGGCACCGCCGTGGCTGCAACGGGCGGGGCCTATTTCGACGATCTTAACCCGGTCGATGATTCGGTCTATTCCCGGGTTCCCGCCGGCACCGCGGAAGACGTGAACCGCGCCGTGGAGAACGCGCATCAGGCCTATCTCCAGCATCGCGATCTGCCCGCCGCAGTGCGCGAAGGGTGGATCGCGAAAGCCGCCGAAATCATGGAGCGCGATACCGCCAAATTCGCCGACGTGCTGGTCGACGAAATCGGTTCGCCGATCGCCAAGGCCGGGTTCGAAACCCGCTTCGCGGTCAGCTTCCTGCGCGCGGCGATCGGCGTGCCGCGCCGGATTCGGGGGGAAACGATCCCTTCGGACACCCCTGGGCGGTTCAGCATGAGCCTGCGCCAGCCGGTCGGTGTGGTCGCCGGGATTACCCCGTTCAACGTGCCGCTGATCAAGGGGATCAAACAGTCGGCCATGGCCCTGGCCACAGGCAACGCCTTCGTGCTGCTACCCTCGGAAGCCGCGCCAATGATCGCCGATCTGCTCGCTAAATTGTGGAAGGAGGCCGGCGTTCCCGACGGCTTGTTCAACGTGGTCTACGGCAATGGCGCGGAGATCGGCGACGTGCTGACCGGCCATCCCAAGGTCGCATCGATAACCTTCACCGGGTCCTCGCGCGTCGGCAAGCACATCGCCGAAATCGCGGCCCGCAACCTCAAGAAGTACACGCTGGAGCTGGGCGGCAAGAGCCCGCTGGTGATCTGCGCCGATGCCGATCTGGACAAGGCGGTCAACGCCGCGCTGTTCAGCATCTTCATGTACCAGGGCCAGGTCTGCATGGGGGCTTCGCGGATCTATGTGGAACGGTCGATCTTCGACCAGTTCGCCAAGGCCTTCGCCGCCGCGACAGGCCGCGCCAAGAGCGGCGACCTGCGCGATCCTACCACCATGCTGGGCCCGATAATTTCCGAACGCCAGCGCGACCGCGTCCGCCGCCACATCGACGATGCCCGGTCCAAGGGCGCCGCGGTGCTGGCCGGCGGCGAGTGGAGCGGAAACAGCTGCGCGGCCACCATCCTGAGTGGCGTTACCGCGGAAATGACCGTGTTCGAGGAAGAGACCTTCGGCCCGGTCACCTCGCTCTTTCCGTTCGACACACTTGAGGAAGTGCTCGAACTCGCCAACAACACCGAATACGGCCTCAGCGCCTCTATCTTCACCCGCGATCTCGACAAGGCGCTGGCCTTTGCCCAGCGGGCCGAAGCGGGGATGGTCCACATCAACGCGCCGACCCTGCACGACGAGCCGCACGTTCCGTTCGGCGGAACGAAGGCCTCTGGGTTCGGGCGCGAAGGCACCGAAGCCGATCTCGAGATCATGACCGAATGGAAATGGGTCACGATCCAGTCGGCGACTGAGGGCGGACACTGACAGGCGGGAACGAATGACCATGAACGATCTCCCTAACCGCGCCCGCTCGATCTCGTCGCTGCGCGACTTCCTCGAACTGCTCGAGGATGCCGGCCAGGCGATCACCTGGAGCGATGCGGTGATGCCCGAACCCGGCGTGCGCAACATAGCCGTCGCCGCATCGCGCGATGCCAACGGCGCGCCGGCGATCGTATTCGACAATATCACCGGTTACCCCGGCAAGCGCTTGGCGGTGGGCGTCCATGGTTCGTGGGACAACATCGCCCTGCTGCTGGGCCGACCTAAAGGCACGACCATCCGCGAGCTTTTCTTCGAGATCGCCGGCCGCTGGGGCGATCAGGAAGCGCAAATCAGCTTTGTCCCAGAAGCCCAGGCCCCGGTGCACGAATGCCGGATCGAACAGGACATCAACCTTTACGATGTCCTGCCGGTCTATCGGATCAACGAATACGATGGCGGGTTCTACATCGGCAAGGCCTCGGTCGCCTCGCGCGATCCGCTCGATCCAGACAATTTCGGCAAGCAGAATGTCGGCATCTATCGCCTGCAGATCCAGGGGCCGGACACCTTCACCCTGATGACGATCCCCTCCCACGACATGGGACGTCAGATCATGGCGGCCGAACGGGAAGGCGTTCCGCTAAAGATTGCGGTCATGCTGGGTAATCATCCCGGCCTTGCGGTGTTTGCTGCCACCCCGATCGGCTACGAGGAATCGGAATATTCCTATGCCTCGGCGATGATGGGCGCGCCAATCCGGCTGACCAAATCGGGCAACGGGATCGACATCCTGGCCGACAGCGAAATCGTGATAGAGGCCGAACTGCAACCGGGTGGACGCGAGCTGGAAGGGCCGTTCGGCGAATTCCCCGGTTCCTACAGCGGCGTGCGCAAGGCGCCGATCTTCAAGGTCACGGCGGTGTCGCACCGGCGCGATCCGATCTTCGAGAACATTTACATCGGGCGCGGCTGGACCGAGCACGATACGCTGATCGGCCTGCACACCTCCGCCCCGATCTATGCCCAGCTGCGCCAGAGCTTCCCCGAAGTCACCGCGGTCAACGCGCTTTACCAGCACGGACTGACCGGGATCATCTCGGTCAAGAACCGCATGGCCGGCTTTGCCAAGACGGTCGCGCTGCGCGCGCTGAGCACGCCGCACGGCGTGATGTACCTCAAGAACCTGATTATGGTCGATGCCGATGTCGATCCGTTCGATCTCAACCAGGTGATGTGGGCGCTTTCGACCCGCACCCGTGCGGACGATATCATCGTGCTGCCCAACATGCCTGCCGTGCCGATCGATCCTTCGGCAGTGGTCCCGGGCAAGGGGCACCGCCTGATCATCGACGCGACCAGCTATCTCCCGCCCGATCCGGTGGGTGAAGCGCACCTTGTCACCCCGCCGACCGGGGACGAGATCGACGCCCTGAGCAAGCGGATCCGCGAAATGCAGCTGGGAGCCCTGTCATGACCACCACCGTCTGCGGGCGCTGCAAATCGAGCGGCGCTGTCACCGATCATCAGGGCAGGCAGGACGGCGCGGTCGTGTGGACGATCCTGCGCTGCCCGACCTGCAACTTTTCCTGGCGCGACAGCGAACCGGCCCGCGCTATCGACCCGGCTGTGCGCTCGGCCGATTTCGCCGTCGATGCCGGCGATCTCCAGCGTTATCCCAAGATTCTCCAGCAATAAGGCTCCCAACGCCATGATCGATCAAGCCCGCCAGACGGCCACGCTCGGCACCCTCGCCCAGGCACTCGGCAAGGCCGCCGTCGATACCAGCCCGCAGACCCTGGCCCGCTATGCTGTCCCAGGGATGGCACCGGCAGGCGTGGTGCTTCCGGCCGATGAAGCCCAGCTCGCCAAGGTGCTGGAAGCTGCGCGCACCAGCGGCGGTGTGGTCCAGACGGTCTGCAACGGCGCCTACGGACTTGAAAAAGCCGTACAGGACAAGGTGATCGTGCTTGACCTGCAGAAGATGAACAAGGTCCTCGAGGTCAATGACGAACTGGCCACCTGCCTTGTCGAACCGGGCGTCACCTTCCGCCAGCTCGATGCCCACATCAAGGAAAAGGGAATTAAGTTGTGGGTCGACTTTCCCGGCAATCCCGATGAAAGCGTGGCCGCCAGTTTCATCAACCGCCGCCCCGGCTACACCCCCTATTCCGATCATTTCCTGATGCAGTGCGGGCTCGAGGTCATGCTGGCTGATGGCAAGATGGTGCGCACCGGCATGGGCGCCATGCCCAAGAGCACCTGCTGGCAGCTGTTCAAGTTCGGCTATGGCCCTTGGGTCGATGGCCTGTTCACCCAGTCCGATTTCGGGGTGGTGACCAAGGTGGGCATGTGGATGATGCCGCAGCCCCCGGCGCACCAGACCTTCATGGTCTCGGTCCCCAAGGAGGACGATCTGGGCGCGTTGTTGGACGTGCTCGGGCCGCTCAAGCTCAACATGGTGGTGGCCAATGGCGTCGCGGTGGGCAATGCGCTCCACGAAGCGGCCCTGCTCGGCAAGCGCCGCGCCGATTTTGAGGGCCAGGGGCCGATGGCGGCAAGCGCGGTCAAGGCCGCTGGTGAGGTGCTCGGACTAGGCTACTGGAACCTTTACGGCTCGCTCTATGGCCTGCCCGGCAACGTCGCGATCCTGTGGGACATGGTCAAGGGCGCGTTCTCGTCGATCAGCGGCGCAAGGGTGATTACCGATGGCAAGGGCATCGATCCCAAGCTGTGGGCCTGGCGGATGGGCACTATGACCGGTGTGGTGGCCGATCCCCCGGCCAGGACAGCAGGCTGGAGCGGCGACATGGCGCTTACGGTCAACCCGGTCAGCCCTGTGGATGGCGAGGAAGCCGTCAAGCTCTATGAACTGTCGCGCGATATCTGTGCCAAAAACGGCTTCGACTTCGTTGGCGAAACCACCGCGATCTGGCGTTCGGCCAACCATCGCCAGGTGCTGCCCCATGCCGCCGGGAAGGGCGAGGATGCGGTACGGGCCAAGACCTGCGCCGAAGCCCTGATCGCCGCGCAGGCCGAGGCCGGCTTCGGCCAGATCCTGACCGACCCCGGGCTGGGGGCGGCGGTTGCCAAGACCTATGAAAAGGGTGGCCGCTCGGCCCTGCATGCGCGGGTCAAGCAGGCGCTTGATCCCAACTCGATCTTTGCCTCGGTCTGAGCCGATGCGTCGCCATGCCTGCGGAGGTAAAATGAATAAGTTCCTCGCCCTTTCGCTTTTCGCTGCACTTGCTGCCTGTTCGTCCGCACAAGGCGAATCAGTGGTGGACGGTGCGGAGAATTATGAGCGTTACTGCGCAGGTTGCCACAACCCCGGCCCGGGCCACGGTGGCACCATGCTGCTGGCCGAAAAAGGTGCTCCGGTGCCTTCGCTCATCGGTCGCAAGGACTTAGATTACGATTACCTACATTCGGTCGTTCGCCAGGGCCTGATCGAAATGCCGCCGTTCCGACCGACCGAATTGTCGGACGCGGAGATCAAGCAGATCTACGATCACATCGTGGCGCAGAAGCTTCCCCCCGCAAAGGCCGAACCCGCCAAAAACAAGGCACTTTGAGGTCAAATCAAGCTGGGCGGAAAAGGTCGACAGGGTTCGTAAGGCTGAAATTGCTAGGGTGCCAACGGAGTATGCGGATAGCTGGTTGCTTTGGTGAGCACGCACCTTGTGTTTGATAGTCGTCATTATCGATAGCTACGGTACACAAGTGATCGCTTAGTTACGCTGTTGTCTGGTTCCGCTCGCCGCACCACAAAAGCGCTTTCGGTCCAGCTTTCCTCGCTGGCCCGGTTGGCCTTGTGCTCGGCAGCGTAGCCTTCCTGGGAATTTCAGCTCGCTACAACCGCATGCGGGTATTTGCGTGGATTGTTTCACTTTCAGTCTTATCGCCCAAATCACAAAACTCGCGGTAACGGTTGAAGAACTCCTCGCCATTACGGGATATGAACTTAATTTCATTATATGACGAGCTGAATGTATGACTGAAATGGCACGCTTTAATTGGAGCGATCCCTTCAACTTTGACGATCAACTGACTGAAGAAGAACGAATGGTGCGTGATGCGGCTCATGGCTTCGCGCAAGGGGAACTTCAGCCCCGGGTCATCAATGCCTTCCGCGAAGAGCTGGATGCAGCAGAGTTGTTTCCACTCATGGGACAAGCCGGCTTGCTTGGAGCGACGATCCCACAGTCTTATGGCGGTGCTGGAGCTGGCTATGTCTCCTACGGCCTGATCGCGCGTGAGATTGAGCGCGTGGATTCGGGCTATCGGTCAATGGCATCGGTGCAAAGCTCGCTCGTCATGTATCCGATTTTTGCTTTCGGCTCGGAAGAACAGCGGTTTAAATATCTGCCTGGCCTAGCCGCAGGCTCGCTGATCGGCTGCTTCGGCCTGACAGAACCTGATGCGGGATCTGATCCTGCGGGCATGCGCACAATCGCGAAGAGGATTGATGGTGGCTATGTCCTTTCCGGCATAAAAACATGGATTTCGAATGCTCCTTTCGCCGACGTCTTTGTTGTCTGGGCAAAGAGCGAAGCACATGATGGGGCCATTTGCGGCTTCGTGCTTGAAAAGGGCCTGAAGGGGCTTTCCGCTCCCAAGATCAAGGGCAAGCTCAGCCTGCGTGCCTCGACCACCGGCATGATCTTGATGGACGAGGTTGAGGTTGACGAAGAAGCCTTGCTCCCCGGGGTCCAGGGTCTCAAGGGCCCCTTCGATTGCCTAAACCGCGCACGCTATGGGATCAGTTGGGGAGCGCTCGGCGCCGCGGAATATTGCATGCACGCAGCCCGCCAATATGGGCTTGATCGGCACCAGTTTGGAAAGCCGCTTGCCTCCAACCAACTCTATCAAAAGAAGCTCGCCGATATGCAAACAGACATTGCGCTAGGGTTGCAAGCCTCATTGCGTGTCGGCCGCCTAATGGATGAAGGCAGGTTCGCGCCGGAGATGGTCTCTCTCGTCAAGCGTAACAATGTCGGAAAATCGCTTGATATTGCGCGCCATGCCCGAGATATGCACGGCGGTAATGGCATCAGCGATGAATATCAAGTCATGCGGCACATGGTGAATCTGGAAACCGTCAACACCTATGAAGGCACGCACGATGTGCACGCGCTCATCCTTGGTCGAGCACTCACTGGCATTGCCGCATTCTAGGGCAGGCCACCTTTCTTCTTCAGTGTTGCGCTGCCTGGTCGCAGCAACAATCGTTGTGTCGAGTGAGCGGAAACGACGGAGCGTGGTGGCCGCCTCAATAGCTTCGCGGTAGATGCAGGACATGCTCTGCGATGAATGACAATATGAGATTGGTCGAAACAGGTGCCACCTGATAAAGGCGGGCCTCTCGAAATTTCCGTTCGATGTCATATTCCTCAGCAAAGCCATATCCGCCATATGTCTGGATGCAGGCGTTGCCCGCTTCGACTGCTACGTCCGCGGCAAGCATTTTTGCCATGTTCGCCTCGGGTCCATGTTCAAGCCCCGCTTCGTAAAGGCGCGCGGCCTCATGGACCATGAGCTCGGCAGCGCGCATATTTGCGTGGGCTCGCGCGATCGGGAAAGAGACGCCCTGGTTCATGCCAATGGGGCGATCGAAAACCACCCGTTGATTGGCATAAGCAATGGATTTTCGGGTAAACCATTTTGCATCACCGACGCATTCGGCAGCAATAAGAACTCTTTCCGCATTCATGCCCGAAAGGATGCAATGAAAGCCCTTGCCTTCTTTGCCTAAGAGATTGCCGACCGGGATGCGCATCCTGTCGAAGAAAAGTTCCGTCGTGGCATGGTTCATCATGGTGCGGATAGGCCGGATCGTTAGCGAACCCGCGGTGCGAGCCTGGTTCATATCGACGATGAATATGGAAAGACCGTCGGTTTTCTTCGTCACTTGATCGCGCGGCGAAGTCCGCGCTAGCAGCAGCATGAGATCGCTGTGTTCGGCGCGACTGGTCCAGATTTTCTGGCCGCTCACCACAAAATAGTCCCCATCGCGAACTGCCTTCGTCCTTAACGCAGTGGTATCGGAGCCGCTTCCCGGCTCGGTTACGCCGAAAGCCTGCAAGCGCAGTGCGCCGCTTGCGATCGCGGGCAGATAAAGGCGCTTTTGCTCATCCGATCCATGTCTGAGGATGATGGCCATGTTATACATCTGGGCATGGCATGCCGCTCCGTTGCAACCCATCGCTTGAATCGTCTCAAGGATGGCAACTGCAGCCGAAAGGCCCAGACCTGATCCGCCATATTCCTCGGGTATGAGCACCGAAAGATAGCCAGCGCTCGTCAACGCATCCACAAAGGAGGTCGGATATTCGCGATCAGCGTCGAGCTTGCGCCAATATTCACCCGGGAACTTTTCACACAGCCGGCGCACGCCGTCGCGGATTTCGTGAAAGTGTTGAGGTTCGAAAGGACTAAGAAACTGCATCGGCCTCATCCTGAGAGATTGTGAAAAACCCTTGATCTGCAACGATGACGTCGCGCTCGAGCACCGATGCCCGAAAAGCGCCATTATTCCAGATTTCGGTTCTGATGGTTTCACCGGGGAACACCGGCGCGGCGAAACGCAGTTGCACTGCGCGCAGGCGCTCGGCCTGGTAGCCAAGTCGCCCGCGGAGGATGGCGTGAATGATGATGCCCATCGTGCCCAAGCCGTGCAATATCGGCATCCTGTACCCGGCGCGTGCCGCGATTGCGGGATCGCTGTGCAGCGGGTTGAGATCTCCATTGAGACGATAGATCAGGGCCTGTTCGGGACCGGTCGTCAGGTCAATGACAAGATCGGCATTGCCTTCCGCCACGGGTACCGGCGAACTTCGCGGTGCTTCGCCTTCCCCTCCGAACCCGCCGCCGCCGCGAATGAAGATCGTACGTTCAAGACAGGCAAAGCAGGTGCCGCGATCATCGCGGATATTGGTTTCGGTGAATATCAACGCGGCCTTGCCCGCGCCTTTGTCGACAATGTGGGTGACGCGGGTTGTGCTTTCGACTTCGCCAGTTGCCGGAACCGGGCCAAGCAGTACCATGGATTGGCCGGCATGCAGGACGGAAACCGGATCTACACCGGAATCAGGGTGCCCCAGCCAGAACCCGGGACTCGCGAGAACGAGCGCCATGCCGGGCATGGCAACCGGTCCACGAAGGGGATCCACGAATGGCAGCTGCGCGAGGTCGGTAGGATCTCGCCCCATCCCGATCGATAAGGCATAAAATGCAGCATCGCGTGGAGTGACGGTCTGACGAACCGCAGGAATTCGAAAGTTGAGCAATTTTTGCGGATCGATTGTCACTTTCAATTTCCCTGGAAGGTGGTCAAAGGGTGGCGCTGGCAACCATGATCGGACGGCCATCGCGCGCATGGGCGACGAACTGAACACTATTGCCGTTCGCGCGAAGCGCCAAATGCAGTTCCTCGCCGCAGATCGCGGCAGACACCGCTCGGCAATCGAAGCACCGAAGCGCATTGTCGCCGAAGTGCTGCTGGGCGAGTTCCAGCAGCAGTGTCGCCGTCAACGGACCGTGAACGACGAGGCCGCGATACCCCTCGATTTCGCAGGTGTAGGCCCGATCATAATGAATCCGGTGACTGTTGAAGGTCAGCGCCGAAAATCGGAACAGCAAGGTTTCGGAGGGGACCAGCGCGCGGTGCGCAACCCATCGGGATCCGTCGAAGATCATGTCTGACGGCCTTGGCAGCTCTGCCGGCCCCAAAGGCATGGGATCCCGATAAACGATCGCTTGGGTTTCGCGAACGGAGAGTTCGCCTTCGCAGCGGGTTTCTTGTGCTATCTCGACGAAAACAAGCTTGCCGGTCGCCCCTTGCTTTTCGGCGATGGAATTGATCCGCGATCTGCGCTGCACCTTCTGACCGATGAGCAACGGCGAAAGAAATTCGATCTTGCTCGATGCCCACATCCGGCGCGACTGAGGAAGTGGTGGCATGAAGCTGCTTTCGCCGCCGCGCACCGGATGGCCATCCACGCTCAATGCCGCTGTTGGCGCGTCTGGCAGGCAAAGGCACCAATGATAGCCTTGCGGCACGCTGCCATCTGCCGGCGCAACGCGGTCGAAAGTCGCCAGCCACCGTCTTGCGGCAGCGAGTTCCAGATAGTCGTGACGCAATTCTTCACGACCGATCCAGCTTTGCCATTGTTCGTCTGGCTGGGTGGTCATAAATCATCTCCGGTCAGGCCGCGGGCAATCACCTGAGCCTGAATTTCCGCAGCGCCCTCGAAAATGTTGAGGATGCGCGCATCGCAAAGGATGCGACTGATCTCGTATTCAAGGGCATAACCATTGCCGCCGTGGATCTGCAGCGCAGCGTCGGCGTTCGACCAGGCGGCGCGAGCGGCAAGCAACTTTGCCATGCCGGCCTCAATATCGCAGCGCTTGTCCGAATCCCTGGCTCGCGCGGCAGCATAGCAGAGTTCACGCGCCATCACAAAATCGACAAGGCTCATCGCCAGCTTGTCCGACACGCGCGGAAACCCGACGATGGCCCTGCCGAATTGCTTGCGAACCAAGGCATAGTCGAGGCCCAGTTCGATGGCCCGCCGCGCGACGCCGATAGCCCGCGCGGCGGTCTGGATGCGTGCGCCCTCGAAGGTACGCATGAGCTGCTTGAACCCTTTCCCCTCCTCGCCGCCCAGCAGGGCGTCTGCCGGCGCGGTCATGGCATCGAACTGCAGGGCATATTCGCGCATCCCGCGATAACCGGGGACCTCGATCTCGCTTCCGGTCATGCCAGGGGCTGGGAAACCGTCATCGCTCGTGCCCCGAGGCTTGGGCACCAGCAACATCGACAGCCCGGCGTAACCCCTGGCTTCAGGTAATGTTCGCACCAGCATCGTCATCAGATCTGATCGGCTGGCATGGGTAATCCAGTTTTTCGCCCCGTTGATGACCCAGTGATCGCCGTCGTGCCGTGCGCGGGTTTGAATGGAGCCAAGATCCGATCCGGTGTCGGGTTCTGTGAAGGCTGCTGACGGCAAAACCTCGCCGCTTGCGATCCTGGGCAGCCACCTGGCCTTTTGCGCTTCGGTGCCGTTCAAGCCGATCAGTTCGCCGGCAATTTCCGACCGCGTGCCAAGTGAACCCGCGCCAATCCAGCCGCGCGACAATTCCTCGGTTATGATGCACATCTTTAGCTTGCCAAGGCCAAGACCCCCATAGATTTCGGGTATGCAGACTCCGAATGTACCGAGATCGGCCATGGCCTGAATCACTGCCTCGGGGATCAGGTCATTCGCCAGATGCCATCCGTGCGCCTGGGGCACGATGACAGCATTGGTGAAGCGACGGTATTGCTCGCGGATCGTGTCGGCTTCGGCATCATCGAGCGACTCGCTTGGCCATTGCCCCTGGGCCAGGGCTGCGGCCACTTCGCCTCTGGTTGCAGCATAGTCCACATCGAGCAGGTCCGCGCACCGGTCGAAAAGCGTGCGGGCAGCGCTGCCAAGTCCGAGGTCGCCGGGGCGGAAGATTTCGTTCTGGCCCATCGGTAGGCCGCCACCGATCTGGCCAATGCATTCGGCGAAGGCCAGAGTGGCGATCCTGGCGTCAAGATCATTCTTGCTGCCCCTGGCCTCGGACCATTCGAGCACCGCTTCCAGCGCAGCCACAAGCGTGGCCACCCAGGCGAAGCCGTGCGCGGCCCGCTGCTCCTCATCAATCCTTCCCGACACCAACCGCGCGCCCAACGCTGCTTTGACCGAGGCGCGATAGTCTCTCGCGGCGTTCAGGGCCTGGCGCAGATCAGCCACCTTCAGGCCGCGCGCTCGAAGATTGCGGCGATGCCTTGTCCGCCGCCGACGCACATCGTCTCAAGACCGTAGCGGCCTTTAGTGCGCACAAGTTCGCGCGTAAGGTTGGCAAGAATACGGCCACCGGTTGCACCGACCGGGTGGCCAAGCGATATACCCGAACCATTGACATTGAGGATTTGGTTCCGGCCGTCGTCATCTGACCAGCCCCATCCTTTCAGAACCGCCAGCACTTGCGGTGCAAAGGCTTCGTTCAGCTCAACCAGATCAATATCGCCCCAGCCAAGGCCGCTGCGGGCGAACAGGCGTTGCACTGCAGGCACGGGACCAATTCCCATGCGACTGGGATCACAGCCCGCCGCGGCCGAGCTATGATAAAAGGCGATCGGTTCCACCCCCAGTTCATCGAGTTTGTCTTCGGCCACCACAAGGCAGGCGGCAGCGGCGTCGTTCTGCTGACTGGCGTTGCCAGCGGTTACGACGCCGCCCTCAATCGCCTTCAGCGCGCCGAGCGAAGCCATCGTCGCGTCGCCGCGATAACCTTCATCGTGTGCGAAGATGGCAGGCGCGCCCTTTCTTTGCGGCACCACAACCGGCACGATTTCGTCGTCGAACATTCCATTCGCCCAGGCGGCCGCGGCCCGCTGGTGGCTGCGCACGGCATAGGCATCTGCCTGTTCCCGGCTGATATCATAATCCCTGGCAAGATTTTCGGCCGTTTCGATCATGCCGGAAATAACACCAAAACGCTCCGTCGGCTGAGACATAAGGCGTCCGCGCGTCAATCGGTCGTGGAGGGTGATATTGCCGGAACGTTTGCCCCCGCGAAGGTCGGTTGAATAATGTTCGACGTTGGACATTGATTCGACCCCGCCAGCGACAACCACGTCGGACATCCCCGTCTGCACCATCATCGCGGCGTTGACGATAGCCTGCAGCCCCGAACCGCAGCGCCGGTCGAGCTGATAGCCGGGGACTTCAAGCGGCAGGTCGGCAGCCAGCCATGACCAGTGGCCGATGGCCGGCGCCTCGCCGTTGCCATATCCCTGACTGAACACGACATCGTCGACCCGGGCGGGATCGATCTTCGTGCGCTCGATCAGGGCCTTGAGGATGACTGCGCCAAGCTCGCCTGCAGTCATCGGCGAAAGAGAGCCGCCAAACTTGCCCACCGCAGTGCGGATCGGCATGACAATGGCTGCGCGACGAAGGGTCATTTCGGGTCTCCACTCGCCATGTTGCCCACAATACCTGCGTCGATCAGGCGGGCGATTTCGGCGGCAGGCAGCGAGAGCAGATCCGCCAGGACTTCTTCGGTATGCTGGCCATTGCACGGCGCGGGACAAGGATCCCGACGGTGCATTTGGGGAACGGTGGCGAATGTGCCCGCGGCGGGATAGTCGAAGCCGCTGGGATTTGGCACCATCCCGAAAATCGGATTGTTCGCTACCAGCGCTGGATCGTGAACCGCATCAAGCATCCTGCGATAGGGCGAAAAGACGATTCCCCCCGCATCGAAGGCAGTAGACAGATCGGCGTAATCACGCGACCGGATCGCCCGTTCAAACAAGGGATAGAGCATGTCACGCAAGGTATATCGGAGGCCGTCATCCTGTTCGAAAGAAACACCGCGCTCTTGTTCGATGGCCGCAACATCTTCGGAAAGGCCCAGCGCCCCCAGCAAATGGGCCCACTGGCGATGCGTGGCAACGACAATCATTGTCCGCACCCCGTCGCGCGTGGTGAAGTCGCGACCGAACAAACCATAAACTGCATTGCCAAGGCGCGGGCGATCCCGGCCCGTATAGAGCATTTCTGCAAGTCCACCGAGGTTGGCGACCGTGCCAATCGCCACGTCTGACAACGGCAGCCGGATCTCGCATCCTTCGCCACTGGTGCTTCGCCACTGCATCGCGGCAAGCATGGCGAATGCTCCGTATGCGCCGGAAATGAGATCCCATGCGGGCAGGACATGATTGACCGGATCGGGGCCCGTTCCAGTCAGCATAGGGTATCCCACGGCATTGTTTATGGTGTAATCGAGCGCGGGCGAGCCATCGGCCCATCCCATTATCCGCAAGGTGACAAGATCCGGACACCCCTGCGCGAGGAGGGCATGGGACAGGAAACCATCCACCGGAAAATTGGTGATGAACTGGCCGGTTGCCCTCACGAGTTCCTGCACTATTTCACGCCCCTCAGGCCTGCGAAGATCAACCGCGACTGACTTTTTTGCACGATTGAGATTCTCCCAATAGAGCGAATCATTCGCCGCCGTCACAGGCCAGCGCCGGTAATCGGGGCCGCCGCCAATCTGGTCGACGCGTATCACCTGTGCGCCAAATTGCGCGCAATAAAGGCCCGCCGTGGGAGAGGCGACGAATGACGATGCCTCAATGATCGATAGGCCATCGAGAAAATTATACATGGCGTTTGATCCGGCCCGCAGGCGAATTGGCCATGCGCCAGGGCGGGGCGGAATGAACCCCCTGGCCGCCCATGGTGCAGCCTGCGGATGAAGTGCAACCCACGAAGGTCAATTCGCCGCCGCAAATTCACGCAGCATGTGCTTAGCGATCTGGAGTTGCAGGATCTGGGTCGTGCCTTCATAAATCCGATATATGCGCGCATCGCGGAAGAAACGTTCGGCATCGTATTCGGCAAGATAGCCGGCACCGCCGTGGATCTGGACGCAGGCATCCACCACGCGGCCGCACATTTCTGTCGCGAAAACCTTGAACGCCGCTGCTTTGCGCAAGATGTTCTCGCCTGCGTCGGCGCGCCGAGTGACATCGTCCATCATGCATTCGGCGGCATAGATTTCGATCTCGCTCTGGGCGAGCATCTGCTGGATCAACTGGAAGTTGGCAATCGGCTCGCCGAATGCCTTGCGCTCGGTCGCGTATCGGATGGCGCTATCCAGCGCCCGGCGGGCATAAGCGGTCGCTGCGGCGCCCACCGACATCCTGCCGTTGTCGAGGCTCATCATCGCGAATGCAAAGCCCTTGCCAAGTTCGCCGCCGAGCAAAGCCTGGCTGCCAACGTGGACATCTTCCAGCACGATATCGGCGATATGGCTACCCGGCTGGCCCATCTTCTTGTCTGACTTGCCGATCGTCACGCCGGGTATGTCAAGAGGGACGATGAATGCCGATATATGGGCGTTCTTGGGCAGATTTTCCGTGGCCGTCCGCGCCATGATCAGTCCAACCTTCGCAAAGGGCGAGTTGGTAATATATCGCTTGGTGCCATTGAGAAGCCAGCCGTCGCCGGTCGGCACCGCAGTCGTCTGCAGACCCGCCGCATCTGATCCCGAACCCGGTTCGGTCAGGCCGAAAGCGGCGATTTCACCCGCGGCAATGCGCGGCAGCCATGCAGCCTTCTGCGCTTCTGTTCCACCATTCTTGAGGGCTGAGGCGAACATGCCGACATTGATCGAGATGATCGAGCGGAATGCCGGCATCGCATAACTTAGCGTGTGCATGGTGCGGATATACTGGCTGATGTTCATGCCGGCGCCGCCATGCTCTTCCGGTATGGTCAATCCAAACAGACCCATGTCGCGCATCGCTTCGAGGACGTTTTCGGGGATGAGGTCGGTTTCAATAATTTTGCGCTCGACAGGAATGAGCCGGTCGCGCACGAAGCGTTCAAGCTGTATCAAGAATTGTTCGAAGACTTCTGCATCCATGCCGGCGTTGCTCATCGGTTACCTGTCAGATTGGATCATAAGGAAAGACATGCGCCGAGACTTCATCGGCGCGCGCGAAGCTGCTGCGAAACGAAGGTACAAGCTCGTGGGCAATTGCCTCCGGCGTCCAGCCTTCGACCTTGGTCATCGACCGGATCGGCCGGGGCTTGCAAAACAGGGCGATTTCATTCTTGCGAACCGCGAAAATCTGGTTCGTCACGTCCTTGGACAGGTCGGATGCCAGATAGGCAACCAACGGCGCGATCTTGTCTGCCGACATGGATTGCAACCGTTGGACACGTTCGTGTTCGGCAGGCGTTGTCGCGGGAATTGACGAGGTCATGCGGCTCCACGCAAAAGGCGCGATGCAGTTCGAGCGGACGCCAACCCGCGCCATGTCGAGCGCAATAGACTGCGAAAGCGCGACGACGGCCAACTTTGCCGCCGAATAGTTCGCCTGCCCGATGTTGCCGATCAGACCGCTCGTCGAAGTGAAATGAACGAAACTGCCCGCCTTCTGTTCACGAAAATAGGGCGTGGCGGCCTTGGAAACGTTGAAGACACCAGTAAGATTGACCGCGATGACGCTGGTCCAGTCCGCGTGACTCATCTTGTGCCAGATGCTGTCTCGCAGGATGCCTGCATTGTTCACGACCGCATCAATTCGGCCAAATTTCCGTACCGCATCCTCGATAATGCTCTGCGCCTCCGCCGGATCTGCAACATTACCGAAGTTGGCAGCCGCTTTGCCCCCGGCAGCGATGATGTCGTTGGCGGTGTTCTGAGCGAATGCGGTATCGCCGCCGTTGCCCGCCTGCGCCACGCCAGGATCGTTGACGATAATTGCCGCCCCCTGCGCGGCGCAATACAACGCCAGTTGGCGACCTATTCCGCGCCCGGCACCAGTGATCGCGACAACTGATCCATCCAGGCACCGATCCATATCCCGTTCCTCAAATGCAATTAGCCCGACAGGCAGGACTGGCTCAATGCCAGGCCCTGGCAACAAGCTCACCCAGTTCCTCTGCCACTCCGCCAGATGTGCTCGCCAAGGTACAATAGTTGGCGAAGCTTGCCTGGACTGCTGCTTCGGACGACTCGGCACGGGTCAACTGGTCCAGGTCCAGCCCAGTGAGCATTTGGGACTGGACCAGACGTTCACCATGCAACTCTGCCGTCTTCAGCGCCGCATAGGCTGCGGCGTTAATTTCCGACTCAGGCGTACCTTGGCACCACTGCTTCATCCAGCGCCGCACCGAACGGACCGGTTGCACGAAGCGTTCATTCGCAGTTGCTGCCGAGTGCTGCGCGGCCTCGATGTCCGAAACAGCGAGAATGGTGCTACGCGCCCCTGCCAACCAAAGGCAAAGCAACACCGTGTTGACGTCACAACCATGCTGGTCCTGCAAGGCAAGGCAGGAAGCTGCCACACCCGGCTTGGCATAAATGTGTAAAGAATAGTCCCATAACGCCGCCGCGTGCTGCTCCACCTGAACTGAAGCTCCATCACCCACTGGCGGCACGACCGGGCCTTGGTCCGACCGTGCCGAAGTACCCAATCGCGGACCTTGGTGAAAATGCTGACCAGACATGCAACGAGGCCAACCGCCTAGAACGTGCGGGCGCCGAAATGGATTTCCATCATCGGACGCATGACATCCCACCGTTCCAGCTGCGACCAGTGGCCCGAACGGTCGAGAACGTACAGCTCGGCATGCTTGAGATGCTGGATCAGGTAGAGGCTGGTGTCGAGCGGCACCACCCGGTCCTGGCGGCCATGGAAGATCAGCACTTCGTGCGGCATTTTGCCCAGCAGTTCGGGCGGCATGTTGAGCGTCTCAATGCCGTTCTTCATCGAATCGATCATCTTGACCGCGGTCTTCATGATTCCCGGATCGGTGGCGATCTTGTAACGGTTCTCGACGATTTCCTCCATGCCTTCGAACTTCTCTGCATCGTAGGCGAAGCTGTGCATCACCTGGCGATAGCGAGAGTAACGCGGGTCCGAATAGAACGAGAGCAGGCGGATCAATTCCGGGGTGCGCGGGCCGGGCGCCCCGATCGACCCCATCAAGACCACTTTGTCGATCTTGTCGGGTTCTTCGCTCATCATCTGCAGGGTCAGCGCGCCGCCCATCGAATTGCCAACAACGTGGGCCTTCTTGACGCCCAGTGCGTCAAGCAAGCCGAAGCACTGATCGACCCGCGTGCCGATCCAGCCCATCACGCTGTCAGGCCACGGATCGGGAATCACCGACTGGCCGAAACCGATCAGGTCGGGCGCGATCACGAAGAAGTTTTCGGCAAGGTCCGGTATCAGGTGATACCAGTTGGATGCGGCATGTGCGCCCGGACCCGCACCGTGAAGCAGCAGAATTGCCGGCTTGGACGGATCGCCCGCCAAGAGGGTGTGCGAGGTCAAGCCCCGGCCCGTGATCTTTTCTTCCCTGATAACCCCTTCAACAGCCATGACATTCTCCCATGTGATCCTGACGAAATATTCGCGCGACTCCTCGCCGGAGTTCACAGTCAATTTTGCCGGAGCCTAAGATATCGTTTGACATTGTGCAATGAGTTTTCTCAAGTGTTACGCATTGGGAGCAGAACACATGACAGGCGAGACATTCGACGGTCGACTGGTCGCGCAATTGGCGCAGGAACTCGACCATGCCGAGCAGACCCGTGAACGGATCCGGCCGTTCTCCGTGCGCTTCCCCGGCATGCGGATCGAGGATGCCTACCGAATCAACCAGGCCTGGGTCGATCTCAAGCTGGCGCGGGGGCGGACTGTGTATGGCCACAAGATCGGCCTGACCTCGCGCGCGATGCAACAGGCAGCCGGGATCACCGAACCCGATTACGGCACCTTGCTGGATGACATGGTGTTCGAACAGGGCAGCGACGTTCCGGCCGCGCGGTTCATCACGCCCAAGGTCGAGGTCGAGTTGGCCTTTGTGCTCGGGCGCCGCCTGGAAGGAGCACAGACGACGATTTTCGATGTCCTGAGCGCCACCGACTATGTGGTTCCGGCAATCGAAATCATCGACACACGGGTGCATCCCAAGGATGCCGAAACCGGAGTGGCGCGCAAGGTCCTGGACACGATCAGCGACAATGCCGCCAATGCCGGAATCATTGTCGGCGGTCTGCCGGCGAAACCCGACGGGCTCGACCTGCGCCGCATCGGCGCCCTGCTCAGCCGCAACGGGGTGATCGAGGAGACCGGCCTTGCGGCAGGGGTGCTCAACCATCCCGCCAACGGCGTCGCGTGGCTGGTAAGGCGGCTCGCGCCCTGGGGGCAAGGGCTAGAAGCCGGAGAAGTCGTGCTCGGCGGATCGTTCACGCGCCCGGTCGAAGCGGCGCCGGGCGATGTCTTCAATGCCGATTTCGGCGAGTTTGGTTCAATCGGGTTCCGGTTCGTTTAGGGGGCGAAAATGCAAACACCCGTCAACCGCTTCAAGGCGGCCTTGCGCGAAGGTCCGGTCCAGCTTGGCTTCTGGTTGGCCCTGGCCCATCCAGACATTGCCGAAATCTGCGCGGGCCATGGCTATGACTGGCTGCTGATCGATGGCGAACATGGCCCGCAGACCCTGCCCGGCATCGTCGCGCAGCTGCGTGCGATCGAGGCGACGCCGCCGTGTTCGGCGATCGTCCGGATTGCCGGCCACGATCCGGTAGCAATCAAGCAGGTTCTCGATCTTGGAGCGCAGACTCTGATGGTTCCGATGGTCGAAACCGCCGAACAGGCCCAGGCCATCGTAACTGCGTCCCGCTATCCGCCTGCAGGCGAACGCGGCCTCGGTGGCGCCCGTGCCGCGCGCTGGGGTGGCTATCCTGCCTATGTCGCAGAAGCCAATGCGCAGGTTTGCATCATCGCCCAGATCGAGACCGCGACCGCCGTCGACAATATTGAGGCGATCGCCGCAGTGGACGGGATCGACGCGCTGTTTCTTGGACCTGCGGACCTGGCCGCGACCGAAGGTTTGCTGGGCGGAAGCAGCTTCGATGCCCTGTTCAAGCTGACCGGCGAGGCGCTGGCGCGTATCGTGGCAACCGGCAAACCGGCTGGGATCCTTTCGCGCGACGAGCGGCTCGTCCAGCAGTTCCTCGATGGCGGTGCCCGCTTCATCGCCAACGGGATCGACAGCTTCACCTTGGCAAAAGGTGCAGGCGACGGGCTTCGCCGCTGGCGCGAACGCATCGCCGCGCTGGGCGGAGACTGACCATGGCGAAACCGTCCTGGCGGGCCGCGGTAACCGGCGATCCGTCCAAACCGCTCGATGGGGTGCGGGTGCTTGAGCTCGCCCGCATTCTGGCCGGCCCCTGGTGCGGGCAATTGCTGGCGGACCTGGGCGCCGAAGTGATCAAGATCGAGCGGCCCGGTGCGGGCGACGACACGCGGCATTGGGGGCCGCCGTTCGTCACCGCAGAAGACGGTACGAGTCTGGGCGCGGCCTATTTCCATTCGACCAATCGCGGCAAGCGCTCCTTCGCGATCGACATCGCCAGCGCGGAAGGCCAGGCCATCATCCGCGAGCTGGCGAACGGGGCCGACATCCTGATCGAAAACTACAAGGTCGGCGGGCTGG
The DNA here is from genome assembly GCA_044508875.1 of Sphingomonadales bacterium. Classification (GTDB taxonomy): domain Bacteria; phylum Pseudomonadota; class Alphaproteobacteria; order Sphingomonadales; family Sphingomonadaceae; genus Sphingopyxis; species Sphingopyxis flava_A. The sequence goes on from JBIQHE010000014.1 coordinate 64,204, forward strand.
CGAAATACGGGCTTGACCATGCCGCGCTGTCCGAACTGAACCCGCGCCTGATTACTTGCTCGATCACCGGGTTCGGGCAGACCGGGCCTTATGCCCACCGCGCGGGCTACGATTTCATCGCCCAGGCCATGGGCGGCATGATGTCGATGACCGGCGAACCCGATCGCGAGCCACAGAAGGCGGGCATCGCGGTGGCCGACCTGTTCACGGGCATGTACAGCACTGTGGCGATTCTCGCCGCGCTCAACCGCCGGGACCGCACCGGCAGCGGCGCCCATATCGACATGGCGCTGCTCGATACCCAGGTGGCGGTCATGGCCAATCAGGCGATGAACTGGATGACTTCGGGCAAGGTCCCGCGCCGGTTCGGCAACGGTCATGCCAATCTGGCACCCTATCAAGCCTTCCCCACGCTTGACGGGCCCTTGGTGATTGCGGCGGGCAATGACAGCCAGTTCGCCAGCCTTTGCCGCATCCTCGAATGCTCGCTGCATGACGATCCGCGCTTCACCACCAACCCCGCACGGCTTGCGAACAGGTCCGAACTTATCGAAACCGTGGAGACGCTTACGGCCCGATGGAACCGGCAGGAACTGTTCAACGCGCTGGAGGACGCGGGCGTACCCGCCGGACCGATCAACGAGCTCGACGAAGTGTTCGCTGATCCGCATGTCGTTGCAAGGGGTCTGGCGGTAACCCCGGAAGGCTACAAGGGTGTCGCTAGCCCGATCGTGATAGACGGTGTGAGAATGGTTTCGGACCGACCGGCACCGGGCATACCTCAGCCCTTCAAGGTCGAATAAGTCCGGCGATCAGCCTTTCGTCCGTACCGCCACACTCGCTGCGAACAGTCTGCCCCCCTCGCTGAACAGTACCAGTAGAATAGTCACAGTCGCCACGCCAACGAGCGAATAGGCCAAAGGCAGTGGCGAACCGTCGTAGGCCTGACCGATCAAGGCACCCAGCCCAGCACCAAGTACCAACCGAAAGAAGGTCTGGACCGAGGCGGCAGCGCCAGCGAGCTTACCGAACGGCTGCAGTGAAATTGCGGTGAAATTGATGAATACCGTGATCAGCAGGCACATGTTCGCGGACATCAGCAAGACAAATTGCAACAAGGTCTCGCCCGGGCGCGATGCCAGATAGACCTGGCAGACCGAGACGATGAGGTAGCAGAGGATCGCGGCATGCCCAAGCCGCCGGGTTCCGAAACGGTGTACGATAGCGGAATTGGCAATGCTGGCCAGCATCATCGAGCCCGCCATCAAGCCAAAGATTACCGAATAGGCCCCGCCGGCCCCGAAATGTTCGCCGATCAATTGCTGCGAGCTGTTGATGAAGCCGAAGTGAGCGCCGAAAATCAGGGCCATGCCAATGACGTAACCGATCGACCGGCGGTTTGTCAGAACGAGGCGGATGTTGCCGAACAATTCACTGGCACCATGGGACTGCCGCCGGGAAAGCGGCAGCGTTTCTTGCATGCGGTAGAAATACCATGCTGACACTCCCATCGACAGCACCCCGATGACGATGAAGACGGCACGCCAGCCGAGCACTGTAAAGATCACATAACCCAAACTTGGGGCAAGGGTCGGGACTGCCATAAACAGCATCGCGACAAAGGCTTGCAGCTTGGCCATGTCTTCGCCTTGATAGCGGTCGCGAATGATCGCCAGAGGAAGGACGGTCAGGGCGGACGAGGCACAGCCAAGCAGCGCGCGGGCCGCCAGCAGGACGGAAAAGTCAGTCACGAAAGCACAAAGCAGATTGATCAGGGCGAACAGGCCCATGCAAACCAGCAGGACCGGCTTCCGCCCAAGCCGGTCGGAGATCGTCCCCGGAACGAGCGAAAACAGGCCGGAGCAGATCAGGAATGTGCCGATGACCCATTGCCGCTGGTTTGAACCGCTTGCCCCCAGATCGTTTGCCATGACACCCAAGGCCGGCAGCAAAGTTGTAAACCCAAGTGACTGCAATGCCTGGATCATCGCCATCATGGCGATGAACTCCCGTTTGCCAATTGGCTCTTTATGGGTCAGCGACAACGTTGATACCTTCCGGATGGTCGGGCCTTGGCAGCGCCCCCGCCATGAAGCCGGTCCACCAATATGGAGGCCAGTCCACTTCTGATGGAAAACCGCAGGAGCTATCCTTGCCAGCCGATCGCACGACTCGCTGCCATGGCCGCCGAACGGATCTTTTCGATCTTCGGCTTTGAATAAAAATGCTTTTCCTGAACTCGCGAGAGAACGCTCATCGTTGCAACAAGCCTGTTCCCGGAACCAAGCACAGGTACACTCAAGGCAGAGAGACCAGGCACAACCGTACCCTGTGTGGTCGCGTATCCCATCTCGCGCGCTTGGACTATCTGCCTTTCCAGTTCGTCGTCGGAAACCACCAGCCCGCTGGCGCGCTCCTGGGCGATGACGGGCCGAGTCAAAGCTCGTGAACAATGGGCCAAATACAGGATGCCGTTGGACGAAGCCTGCAAGGGCAAAACAGAGCCGACGTGCAAACTGGTAAACAGGGGCAGACCGCCATCGATCCAGCGAATCACCGTTGGCCCATAATCGCCCCAGACCGACAGCAACCCTGTCGTTTGCAGTTCTTCCAGCACGCTCGCCAGATTATCGCCAGCGATCCGTACCGGCTCCACCCGCGCCAGCGCGGCCATGCCAATACGAACTGAAAACTCACCTAGTGCATAGCGGCCATTCTGGACCTTCTGCTCGACCACGCCTGTATTGACAAAAGACAGCAGGTAACGGTGTGCCTGGCTGCGTGACAGACCCGATTTCTCGGCAACATCACGCAGATGTGCGCCATCCCTTGGGCAATCCATCAAGGCCCTGAGGACGCGAACACCAGTTTCCACGGACTGGATAGCCTTGAGCGGCGAATCATTCGCACTCAAATCTTTGGGAGGCAAGCGCTCGGTAGCCTGATGTTCCATTTCATCACCTTTCGCTGCAAGCTGGATAGCCTTGCGTGCATTCATTCGGTACTCCGATTACCAGCATTCCCCGGCCCGAAGTCCCCTTGGATGACGGGAAAAGAGTTGCATAATGTCCAACGAATAGTGTAGGCGGGAAAATTGTGCAAGGGTATGACCTCGGTCAATTACGACAAAGAGGCCAAGCGTCAACCCAACTAGGCGCTTCTAAACCAGTGAGAGGAAAGGAACCCGGGTAATGGCTGCAATCGCGTTTCCCAGATCGTCCGAAGAGCATTTCGAACAGCTGCGAAAGGCGCCCGTTCTCGCCCTGCCGACGGCTCTCCTGTTTGTCATTTCCATGGCAGGGATCGCAACGACCTGGTACCTGGCGCTGAACTCGATGCTTCCGCTTTGGGTCGGCGCAATCGCCAACGGACTGATCACCTATCTGCTCTTCAGCGTGATCCACGACGCCGCGCACAAGTCCTTGTCGAGTGTTTCCTGGATCAATGAAACGATCGGTGCGATCGGCCTTTTCTTCCTCTTCCCCTACGCCCCGATGGTACTGCTGCGCTGGGTCCACAACAAGCACCACACGCATACCAACGGCCCCAAAGACCCCGACCGGTTCGAGCATGAATCGCCCTGGTGGCAGGTTCCATTCCGCTGGACCTTCTTTGACGGTGCCTACATCTGGTATTTCATCAAGCATGGTCAGAACGTGCGCAAGAAACATGGCACCGAACTGGTCGTATTCTACTCGCTGCTCGCTCTGCTGTTCGTTGCGGCAATTTACTTCGGCTTCGGCTGGGAACTGTTCATGCTGTGGTTCGTGCCGTCACGGATCACGCTGTTCATCATCGCCATCGTCTTCGTCATCCTGCCACATCATCCCGCGATCATCGCGCAAGACGAAGACCCTTACATGGCGACAACCATGCGGTTCGGCTGGGAATGGTTGCTCAACCCGCTGCTGGTTTATCAGAATTACCACCTGATCCACCACCTCTGGCCGGAAATCCCGTTCTACCGGATGCACAAGGCCTATTACCTCAAATATGATGAAATCAACGCCAACCGCATCCCGCGCCAGAAGGCCTTCGCCCTGAAGCCCGAAAACTACGAAGAACACTTCGCCGTTCGCCGGGAACTCGACCAGGCGCAAGGCAAGGCAAGGCCTGCCTAACGAAATAACGGCCGGACCGTTCGGTATGGTCCGGCCGTACCTCCAGACCGGGAAACGCACTGATGGCCAAGCAACTTCACCTCGGCGCGTTCATGCGTCCGGTCAGCATTCACACCGGGGCATGGCGTTATCCCGGGGCGATCCGCGACGCGAACTTCAGCCTCAAAGCGATCCAGCGCTTCATCCGCAGCCTGGAAGCTGCCAAGTTCGATTATTTCTTCATGGCTGATCACCTCGGCGTGCTCAACCTGCCACGCCAGGCGCTGATGCGCAGCCACACTGTGACCTCGTTCGAGCCATTCACGTTGCTTTCCGCACTGGCCGGGGTGACTGAGCGAATCGGCCTCGTCGCAACGGCCTCGACCACTTACGAAGAGCCGTTCCATGTCGCGCGCCGCTTTGCCTCTCTCGATCACATCAGCGGCGGGCGGACCGGCTGGAACGTGGTGACCACTTCGAATCCGGACAGCAGCCGCAACTTCGGCCTAGAGACCCAGCCAGATCACGCCGCGCGCTATCACCGCGCCCGCGAGTTTCATGACGTGGTGACCGGGCTGTGGGACAGTTTCGCCGACGATGCCTTCGTTATGGACGCAGCAAAGGGCATCTATTTCGACCCCGCCCGGATGCGTGCGCTGAACCACAAGGGCGAGCATTTCTCGGTCACCGGGCCGCTTAACATCGCCCGTCCGGTTCAAGGCTGGCCGGTCATCTTCCAGGCCGGTGCCTCGGACCCGGGCCGCCAGCTCGCTGCCGAAACCGCCGAAGCCGTATTTGCTGCGGAATCGACGCTGGAAGGCAGCAAAGCCTATTACGACGACGTCAAAGGGCGGGCGGCGACGGTAGGACGCAATCCCAATCACATCAAGATCATGCCGGCCGTATTCCTGGTTGTTGGAGACACCGTCGAGGAAGCCCACGCGAAGCGCGCGAAACTGGACAGCCTGGTCCACTACGACAGCGGCATCCATTCACTGTCCGGCATGCTGGGTCACGACGTATCGAGCTTCGATCCCGATGGCCCCCTGCCCGACATCCCCGAATCCAACGCCAGCAAAAGTTCGCGGCGGTTCATGATCGAACTGGCTCAGGCGGAGAATCTGACGATCCGGCAACTCGCCGCCAAGGCCGGCAGCTATGGCGGGCTGGCCTTTGTCGGCACCGCCAAGACCATCGCCGATGAAATGCAGCACTGGCTTGAGCAGGGCGCCTGCGACGGCTTCACCACCATGTTCCCTTATCTGCCCGAAGGTCTGGAAGACTTCACCGGCAAGGTCGTGCCGGAACTGCAGGCGCGCGGCCTCTTCCGCACCGAATACGAAGGCGAAACGCTGCGCGACCATCTAGGCCTGCCGCGCCCGGACAACCGCTTCTTCGCCTAATGCGGTGAGCCGGTTTGTCATCATCGGCGCCGGGGCAATCGGCAGTTTCCTGAGCACGCGGTTGCACAACGCCGGGCATGAAGTTCTGCTGATCGCCCGAGGAGCGCGGCTCGAGGTCTTGCGAAACACGGGCGTGCTGCTGTCCGAAGGCGGGGCCGAGCGGCAAGTGCGTGTGCCGGTGTCCGCAGCATGCGATCCCGCAACGCCGCCGGATCATGCCATCCTGGCAACCAAGACGTTTCAGATCGAATCCGCGCTTGCCCTGCTCGAACCACTGCGCGGAAGCCGCTTCACGCTGCTGACGGTGCAGAATGGGGTCGAAGCACCCGGCATCGCCCAGGCCGCCCTGCCCCGCGCTGTCGTGCTTGGCGCACGCATGCACGGCTTCTTCGAGCTTGAAGACGGGATCGTGCGCCACACCGGCGTCCCCGCCACGCTGCTGGCCGGCCCGGTCGCCGATCGCGCAACCGACCCGGCTGCCGGACAGGCCTCGGCAATCCTTGCGGGCGACCTTATAGCCGCTGGGGTCCCCACCACTCTGACAGGCGACATGCGCCCAGCGTTGTGGGACAAGTTCCTGATGGCCGCGACGATCGGCGCGGTGGCCCCGGCGTTCGGCCTGAAGGTCGGTCAGGTGCTGGGCCATCCCCAGGCCAGCGCGCTTTTGCGCGAGGCCATGGCCGAGGTCGAACGGATCGCAGCGGCGTTGGGCATCGAATTGCCGCCCGATTGCATATACGAGAAGCTGGACTTCATCGGCCGCTTTCCACCCGACGTCACCAGTTCGCTGCAGCGCGATCTCGAAAGCGGCAGACCTTCGGAATTCGCTCACCTCACCGGCGCGATTCCTCGTTTCGCCCGGCAGGCAGGGCTGCCCTGCCCTGCGGCAGACGATGTTATTGCGCGGTTGCGCGCCCGTGGACTACGCCTTGACTGATCCGGCGGTTTCCCGCTCAACCGCGCGCACGGCAAACCAAGCGCCCGCGACAATCACTGCGTGCGCTACCAAGGTCGTCAACCCGACCCACAAAGCCTCACCGCTCCAGACAATGCTATAGATGTCCCAGGCCGAACCGACCAACTCGGTCAGCACGATCACCGGGACGAGCGCGCGGTAATGCATCGGGTCGCGAGCACCCCATAGTGCCACGACGCCGATCGCGGCCAACTGGACGCCGACGATCAGCCATGCGTCGAGCAACAGGCCGAACATCGGCGTCCCCTGCCCCAGCGCGATCCCAGGGTAGATCAACGGCAGCGCCCCGCCGTAGACCGGAGGCCAGAGCAGCACGAGATTGCAGAGATACCAGATCCCCACGGCGATCAGGAAAATGCGCAGAACCTTCATGGCGGCCTCCTCAGGCGATCGCGAAGATATCCGATGTGGCGCAGGCGATGCGCGCATCCTTGTGCGGCGCATAGTCTGGATCGTTCATGAAGGCGTCGATCGCCTCCATCGAAGGAAACCGGATCACCACGACATAGTCAGGTGCGGCTCCCTCGCCCTCATAACGGACGAACTCGTGCGAACGGCAGACCATTTCCCCGCCGTGGCGTCCGACCAGCGCCGGAACTGCGGCCATATAGCCTGCCACCCAGGTTTCGTCGTGCGATTTGATCGATCCGATGAAATAGGCAGCCATCACTCCGTTTCCTTTGGTCAGCGCCGGGACCGCCAGCTTTCCGGCTAGAGCCCCAGCAAGGTGCTGCGAACAGCTTGCGCAAATCCCGCGGTTGTCCCGTTTCCGCCAAGATCGGGGGTCCTCGCAATATCGGGCGCAATGAGCGCCGTTTCGAGTGCGCGCATCACCAGCGCGGCGGGCTCGGCTTCGCCGAGATGTTCCAGCATCATTGCACCCGACCAAATCTGGCCGATCGGATTGGCGATGCCCTGCCCGGCGATGTCCGGGGCAGACCCGTGGACCGGCTCGAACATCGAAGGGAACCGCCGTTCGGGGTTGAGGTTAGCAGAAGGCGCCACAGCGATGGTGCCAGTGATTCCCGGCCCCAGATCGGAAAGGATATCACCAAACAGGTTCGAACCAACCACAACATTGAACCGTTCGGGCGACATCACAAAGCGTGCGGCGAGAATATCGACATGATACTGATCGGCGGCAACATCGGGGTATTCGGCGCCGATCGCGGCAAAGCGCTCGTCCCAGAACGGCATCGAATGATAGAGTCCATTGGACTTCGTCGCGCTGGTCACATGCCTGCGCCCGCTCCGCCGAGCGAAGTCGAAGGCATAGCGCAAGATGCGGTCGGTGCCCCGGCGGCTGAAGATCGCCTGCTGGACGACGATTTCGTTCTCGCCGGTCCCGGTCCGACCGCCGATCTGGGAATATTCGCCTTCCGAGTTTTCGCGCACCACCCAGAAATCGATGTCGCCGGGAGCCTTGTCGCGCAGGGGCGAAGCGATGCCCGGCAGCAGCCGCACCGGACGCAGATTGACGTACTGCTCGAACTCGCGCCGGATCGGCAGCAGCAGCCCCCACAGCGAGATATGATCGGGTACCCCGGGAAAGCCGACCGCGCCGAGGAACACCGCATCATGATCGCGCAACTGGTCTAGCCCATCATCGGGCATCATCTTGCCGGTTTCGAGGTAGGTCTGGCAGCTCCAGTCGAAGTGCCGGAATTCGAGCACGAAACCGCACTTGGCCGCTGCCGCCGTCAGCACCTCGATTGCGGCAGGCACTACCTCGCGGCCAATCCCGTCCCCTGGAATGCTGGCGATGGAATAGCGCTTCACGCTCAAGCACCGCTCACAGGTAACTGTTCAGGGTCTTGAGAACCCGATAGGCGCTGAGGAAGGTCGGCGCGGACACCTCCAAACGCTCAGCAGCGGCGGCAAGCGGGCCGAGGACTTCGTCCACTTCCATCCGCCGACCTGCCACCAGATCGTCGTGCATCGAGGTGCGAACCGGGCGGTTTTCCGGTTTGAACCGGGTGCCCATGGCCATAACCCCCGCAACGGCTTCCTCAAAGCCTTCACGTTCGATCTCGACCAACCGGGATACCGGCGCGAAGTAATTTTGCGGTTGGTAGCCAAGCGCCTTGTAGATCGCCAGCAGATCCTTGACGACATGGACGTAGTGTTCGGCGCCTTCGCGAACCGCCACGCCATCCACGAAATCCAGCTTTGGAATCGCACCCAATGTGCTCGCGCTCCACGAGGAGGCGCTGCCGACCTGGACCACTTTTTCCCAATGGACATGAACAATGTCGAGGGTCGAGCGCGAACCCATGCCCGCCTTGTCGAGCGCTTCGGCCATGATCCGCGTACGCTCGCTCTCCCCGCCTTCCAGCTCGCCGAAATAGGCGGTGACCGGAACCGCCATGTGATTGAGCGCCTTGCCCGGCTCGAGCAGGGTCGCTCCGTCCATGATCGAGCCGCCGATCACCTTGTCCTTGCCGAACGCAGCCTGGAGCTTGTCTTCCTTGCCCACGCCGTTCTGCAAGGTCAGCGCGCAAGCGGTGCGATCGACCAGCACCTGCGCATCGGCCAGCGCCTGATCGGTGCCTTTGGCCTTGGTCAGCAGGATGTAATAGTCGATGTCGCCTTCAACCTCTTCGGGTGTCTCCACCGCGAAGAGGTTGTCGCGCTGCACGAACTGGGCGCGCACCCCGGAAATCTGCAGGCCATCCTGGCGGATCGCCTCGACATGGGGCTTGCGCGCGATCAGCGTTACCTTGTGGCCGCCGCGCGCCAGGAATCCGCCGATGACCGAGCCCAGCCCGCCGGCGCCGTGGAAACAGAAATGCAATTGCTTGGACATGCTTTGGGATTCCCGTTCGTTCGGTTCAGGCAATGCCCAGTTCGACCAGCTTGGCCCTGATCTGCTCTTTCTTTTCCGGGGTCACATCGGCCACCGGCGGCAGGATCGGACCAGCCTTGAGGCCGATCGCCTCGTACCAGGCCTTCACATTGGCAAGTGCGCTGGCATAGGTCGCGGTGCGGGCAATATCCCACAGGAAGTTGTCGTGATAGAATTCGCGGACTTCGCTGAGCTGATCGGAGGCGGCACGTGCTTCCTCCCATTTTCCTTCGTGCGCCAGACGGATGTATTCCTTGGCGAAGTGCCGCTTCTTGCCGTAAAGCATGTAGGACAACTCGCCCCAGCAGACCGTGCCGCCCAGACGAAGATCGTCGAGGAAGAAGTATTCGAACGGCTCCATCGTGTTGAAGCCTTCGGGCATCAGCTGGCGGATCTTGATGGTCTCCGCGCGGCTCATCGCGCCCTGCTTGACCCCGATCACGGTATCGATATCGGCCAGGCGGCGCATCAGGTCCCAGCTCAGCACCGTGCCCGAAACCGGGGTGCGGTAGAGGCAGACCGCCAGATCGGTGTGGTCGGTCAGGTACTTGAACCAGGCGTAGATTTCATCGTCGCGCTTGAGCTGGACCACCGGGTTGATCACCTCGGCCCCGTTGTAGCCCAGCTTCTCGACGAACTGCATCTTCTCGATCGCGGTATAGACGCTGGGATCGAGCACGATGGTCCACAGGTCGAGCCGCCCGGCGTTCGCTTCCGCAACGATCTCGTGATAGCGAAACCAGTCGGAGGGGGAGACGTTCCAGCATTCGGCGATGAACCCGCCCACGGCCAGGCCATCGACGCCCATTTCAACATATTTGTCGATGTTGTAACGGATGCCGTCCACGTCGAACTTGTAATCGGCGGTCATCGGCGTGATCGGACACTGATAGAAACCTTTGACCGTCTTGGTAGCCCACGCCTTGGCTTCGTTGCGAGTGTAGTCCATGTCCAGCTTTCCCTTGTCTTGGTGATGTTCGGGTACAGTGTTGTTTGCCGTGCAGGTCTAGGCAGCCGTGAGCGCCGCTTGGGCGGCAGCCAGTCGGGCGATCGGCACGCGGAACGGCGAGGCGCTGACATAGTCCAGCCCGATTTCCTCGCAGAAGGCAATCGATGCCGGATCGCCGCCATGCTCGCCGCAGATCCCCAGTTTCAGATCGGGGCGGGTTTCCCGACCCTTGCGCGAGGCCATCTCGATCAGCCTCCCGACACCGTCGATGTCGAGGCTGACAAACGGATCCTTGGCGATGATGCCCTTGTCGACATAGGCCCCAAGGAAGCGCGCCGCATCATCGCGGCTGATCCCCAGCGTGGTCTGGGTAAGATCGTTGGTCCCGAACGAGAAGAATTCGCCGCTGACGGCTATTTCGTCGGCGACCAGTGCTGCCCGCGGCAACTCGATCATCGTGCCCACGCTGAAGCCGATCCGCCTGCCCTGCTCCGTGAACACGATCTCGGCGACCTTGTGCAGCGCGTCCTTCAGCGTCTCCAGTTCGCGCGGCATACCCACCAGTGGGATCATGATCTCGGGAAAGACCGCCTTGCCTGCCTCAGCGGTGACAGCCAGCGCGGCTTCGAAAATCGCTCGAGCCTGCATCTCGTAGATTTCGGGGTAGACCACACCCAGCCGACAGCCGCGATGACCCAGCATGGGATTGGCCTCGGCCAGTTCGGTCGCGCGATGGCGCACCCGCTCGACCCCGATCCCCATGGCGCGAGAAAGCTCGGCGAACTCGCTGTCGGTGTGCGGCAGGAATTCATGCAGCGGCGGATCGAGCAGGCGGATGGTTACCGGCAAGCCTTCCATGATCTCGAAGATTTGCCGGAAGTCCGCGCGCTGTTCGGGCAAGAGTTTGTCGAGCGCAGTCCGCCGTTCCTCCTCGCTGTCAGCCAGGATCATCTGGCGCATGGCGAGGATCCGGTTCTCGTCGAAGAACATGTGCTCGGTCCGGCACAGCCCGACCCCCTCGGCGCCGAAGCGGCGCGCCATCGCGCAATCGACCGGAGTTTCCGCGTTGGTCCGGATCTTGAGGCGGCGGTGCTGATCGGCCCAGGCCATCACGGTCGCAAAGTCGCCCGATAGTTCGGGCAGGATCGTGGGCAGCTCTCCGAGAAACACTTCGCCGGTCGAACCGTCGATCGTGATGAATGCGCCCTCTTCGAGCCGCTGGCCGCCGATCTCGGCGACCCGCGCGACCGGGTCGATCTTGAGACTCGCGGTGCCCGCCACGCATGGCCGGCCCATACCCCGCGCGACCACGGCCGCGTGGCTGGTCATGCCGCCGCGCGCCGTCAGGATGCCGGTTGCGACGTGCATGCCATGGATGTCGTCAGGCGACGTCTCATGCCTGACGAGGATGACCTTCTCTCCCAATTCGGCCCACCGTGCCGCTGTTTCCGCATCGAATACCACACCTCCCGAGGCTGCCCCGGGCGAGGCAGGCAAACCCTTTCCGAGCAGCACCCGTGGGGCATTCGGATCGAGCGAGGGGTGAAGCAACTGGTCGAGCGAGGCCGGGTCGAGGCGGAGCAGCGCGGTCACTTCGTCGACCAGGCTCTCTTCGACCATGTCGACGGCAATCTTGAGCGCGGCCTTGGCGGTGCGCTTGCCCGAACGGGTCTGAAGGAGGTAGAGCCTGCCGCGTTCGACTGTGAATTCGATGTCCTGCATGTCGCGATAGTGCCGCTCGAGCAGTTCGAACACCTCCGCGAGTTCACCATAGGCCTGCGGCATCGCTTCCTGCATCGATGGCAGCCGTGCACCGGCCGCCTCACGGGCGGCCTTGGTCAGATATTGCGGGGTTCGAATCCCGGCGACGACATCCTCGCCCTGGGCATTGGCCAGCCATTCGCCATAATAGGCCCTGTCGCCGGTCGCGGGATTGCGGGTGAAGGCAACCCCGGTGGCGCTGGTATCGCCGAGGTTGCCGAATACCATCGCCTGTACATTGACTGCCGTGCCCCAGTCGGCCGGGATATCGTTCAAACGCCGGTAAACCTTGGCCCGCGGCGAATCCCACGACCGGAACACGGCTTCGATCGCCGACCAGAGCTGTTCCTGCACGTCCTGTGGAAACGGGCTGCCGTGATGGGCCAGTACGAGACCTTGAAACGTCTGGATCAGTTCACGCAGATCTTCGGCCTGCAGATCGACATCCTCGGCAACGCCGCGGTCTTCCTTGATCCGGTCGAGCGCGTCCTCGAACAGTGCATGTTCGATTTCGAGCACCACGCTGGCGTACATCTGGATGAAGCGGCGATAGCTGTCGAGCGCGAAGCGTTCGTCACCCGACGACTGGCTCAGCCCCGCGACGGTCGCATTGTTGAGCCCGAGGTTGAGGATCGTGTCCATCATCCCGGGCATCGACACCCGCGCGCCCGAACGCACCGAGACCAGCAACGGGTCGGATGCGTCGCCGAAGGCTTTCCCCGTCGCGCGCTCGATCTGCCCGAGGGCTGACGCCACCGCATCGCGAATTCTGTCAAACGATGACCTGCCACCTTCCAGGTAGGCAAGGCACTCTTGGGTGGCAATGGTGAAACCGGGCGGGACCGGCAGACCGATCCGCGCCATCTCCGCGAGGTTGGCACCTTTCCCGCCCAAGACTTGCTTGTCCAAGCCGGTCTGCCCCTCGGGCACATCACTCGAGCCGAAGGAGAACACGCTCGTCATGGGGAATTCCTGAGAACCAAGTCGGGGGCGGCGCGACAAGTGGACAGCGCCGCCCCGGATATGATTTTACATCTTGAGGATGGCCTTGATCGCCGTGCCGGTCTTTTCGGTATCCTCGACGGCCTGGTTGATCTGATCGAAATCGTAGTAGGTGCACAGCTTCTCGAACGGGAACAGCCCGGCCTTCTGCATTGCGATCAGCTGCGGGATGAACACCTGCGGGGTGCTCGACCCTTCGACCACCCCGCGTAGCTTGCGGCCGAACAGCATGTTGTTCATGTCGAGCGCAAACTCGGTGCCAAGCTTGGCCCCGCCGACAACTGCGGTTTCACCCATGTTGTGGGTGCTGTCCACCGCCGAGCGCAGCACTGCCGGGATGGCGGTGGTATCCATGGCATAATCCGCGCCGCCGCCGGTCATGGCGACAATCGCTTCCTGGGCGTTGACGGTGTTCGCGTCGATCACGTCGGTCGCACCCAGTTCGCGAGCGAGTTCAAGCCGGCCCGGGTTGCGGTCGACTGCGATGATCTTGAGGCAGCCCGAAGCCTTGGCGGCCATGACCGCGCTGAGCCCGACCGAACCGACCCCGAAGATCGCGATGGACGAGCCCGGTTCGGGGCAAAGGGCATTGAGAATCGTGCCGGCGCCGGTCTGGATGCCGCAGCCCAGCGGACCGAGCAGCTCGATCGGCGCATCGTCCGCGACCTTGACGCAGTTGTTTTCCGACGCGATCGAATAGGTCGCGAACGAGGATTGCCCGAAGAAGCAGGCGTTGACCTCTTGGCCGTTGCGGGTAATCGGCGTCGAACCATCCAGGCGGCGGCCCATGAAATTGAGCGGGAACAGGCTCGGACAATAGGCCTGATGCCCCTTGAGGCACGATGGACAGGTGCCGCAATAGCTGAAGGAGAGCACGACCTTGTCGCCTGGCTTGACAGTGGTGACGCCACGTCCGACCTTTTCGACAACGCCCGAACCTTCATGGCCCAGCACCGCCGGCAGCGGCGTCGGGTAATATTGATCGCGAACCGTCAGGTCGGTATGACACATGCCAGCTGCGGCAACCTTGACCAGCACTTCGCCGTCGCGCGGATCCTCGATAGAGACGTTATCCAGAACGAATTCGCCGCCTTGACGCTCGATAATTGCCGCGTATGCGTCCATTTTTGCTCTCCCCTTTCCTGATTTCCAGTTGATTGAATTTGCTTATACAAAGAAATAGAGATTCTTGTCCTGCACGACGCGCGCGTCGATATTCAGCTTCCTGCTGAATACCTTGAAGCCGCTGCCTGTTTTCCGCAGCTTGTCTTCGCGTCCCAGCGTGTGCACGTAAACTTCGCTCTGTCGGCGATTGCGGTGCACCAGAACATTAGAGAAGACCTCGAATTCAAACGGTGCAATTTCGAATGCTTCGACATTGGTGACGAAATAGCGGATACGTGATGGCGGATCTTCCATCCATACCTGACCCGTCAGCAACCGGTCGACCCGCTGCTTCAGTTCGCCATAGTCGTCGTTGTAGATCGCCGCGTCGCCGGGGGTCGGCTCCGGACGGCGGTCCCGCACGAACCGCTGCTCGTAAACTGGCATCCAGTAATGGATGTCTTCGGCAATGACGGTATCGAACCATTCGCGATACTGCTGGTTTTGCAGCATGCGTGCTTCGGCGGAATAGTGGCTGACGATGGCATGGTGCAGTTCCATGCCTACGGGCTTGCGTGTTTCGGTCATCTTGCGGTCCAGATTGCTGTCGGGATCAGTCTTGCGGCTCGGCTTGCTTCGCCGACAGACGTTCAGGCCAGAAATTACGGTTGGTCCACATTGCATCCCAGGTATCGTCATTGGCCCGGATGGCGGCCCAATCTGGCGCATCGAGCATTTCTTGCCAGAAACGATAAAAGCCTCGATACGAGGTTTCGCCGATGAAGCTGACCCCGACAATTCCTGGATAGACGGGGTGCGGCCCTTCGCGGTCCTTGCCCATGCTCGAATTCATCCGCCCCTTGCGGGTGATGATACCGTTGTTGTTGTAGGTGGCCGACGACATGTTTTCGCCATCGTCGCTTTCGAGCGTTCCCGCCGTACCAAATGAACGGATCGCTTCGCGCTGGATCGACCGCTTAGTTTCGGTGTCGGCATTCTTCGGCACCATGGTATAGGTCCAGACCTCGATTTCATGCGGCCCGCGCGGATGCCAGATCTTGAAGGTGTTGGTGCCGTAGAGGAACGAACAATTGGGAAAGATCGATGCGTTCCAGTGGCCGACGTAGAGCCGCTCGCGCTCCGGCCCGAATTTTTCGCGAATTCCGCCCCGCGTCTCCTCGAGATATTTGACGTACCCGTCGCGCTTGACGTGGATCGCAGTCGCCGCGTTATCGATCAGGCCAAACCCGTGGCCATGCCGCATGGTGAATTGCAGACCAAGGTCGTCAAACGGCATGTCGGCGCGATTGCCCGACAGGCCAGCCAGCTCGCCCCCGATCATCTGGAGAGCGGCGGCATGCGTCCAGCCCACGTGATACCCATCGCCGACGAAGTTCTCGGTCGGGACTTTCCAATTGCAGGCGAGGGTGCTCTTCAACGGCGGCCCGAGCAGTTCCAGACCACCGTCCGGACCGTCCCAGATCGTATCGAGGTACCAGCAGAAGTCCCCCAAATAGTCCTCAAGCGAGGGCGCTTCGGGATCATGGCAGCCGAAGATGAAGCCCTTGTAAGTTTCGACCCGGATCGGCGCGAGCCCCAGCTTGGATTTGTCGAGATCGCTGTGATAGCACCGCTCTTCCATCGGAACATCGACGAGCGAACCATCCTGACCGAAAACCCAACCATGATAATTGCACACGAACGCCTTGGCGCTGCCGCTGTCGGCATGACAGATCTGGTTGCCGCGGTGAGTGCAGGAATTAATGAACGCCTTCAGCGAACCGTCCGGCTGCCGCGACAAGATGACACGGTCTTCTGCCATGTACGTCGTAATGAAGTCGCCCGGTTTGGGAACTAGCGAATCATGTCCGATCATGAGCCAGCACCGCGAGAATATCCGCTCCAGCTCCAGCTGATAGACATCTTGATCCCAGAACACCCGGCGAGACTGGCTCGCACCGATGTTGTCGACGAGTGCCGACGATCCATTCATCACATCGCTCCCATGCTTTTTTGTCTGAGTACTGCATAGGCGATTCGCGCTATACATGCAACGCGATGCACGATATGCAATACTCTTGTGGGGTGCAAGCCGTATCTTTCGGTCCCCGGTGCCGGGTGAGAGTGCAATGTCGACAGTCGATCACGTCCGACGTTTCAGGCACGGAATTGTGTCCAGTTTTTGGCACACTCCGACGCTGCTGCTGTGCCTGGCAAGTTTCTTTTGGGCATTGAACCCGATTGTCGGTCGGGCGATTCGAGACGACCTGACCCCAGTGACGATAGGCTTCTGGCGATGGCTTATCGCCGCGGCATGTGTCCTGCCATTCGCCTGGCCGCATCTTCGCGATGACCTTCCGGCTATTCGCCGGTCCTGGCCCTTCCTGGGATTGCTGGGGTTCTTTGGTGTCGGGGTCTTTTCCTTGCTCGTCTACAGTAGTCTCCAGCTGACTACGGCAACAAACAATCTGCTGCTCCAATCCACCATGCCGATCATGACGCTGGTCATGCCGGCAGTGATTTTCCGCGAACGCGTGGCCTTGCTCCATTTTGCCTGCGCCGGACTGTCGATCTTGGGCGTCGCATGGTTCATGACCAAGGGGCAATTGGCGAACCTGCGCCTCGAGGCGCTCAACACTGGCGATCTGCTAGCGTTGGCCGCGGTGTTTCTCTACGCCGCCTATGCGACGTCCTTGCGCAAGGCACCCCAGCTGCATCACCTGAGCCTGCTGGTGGTGTTGTTTGCGGCGGGTATCGTCTCGCTTGCCATCCCCTACGCATTGCACCTGTTGCTCGAAGGCGCGTCCGCTCTCTCGCTAACCTCGGCAAGTGCGCTGGTGTTCATTGGCATCTTTCCTTCACTCGTTTCCTATGCCTTGTTCAACCGGGCGGTTGCCCTCATTGGATCGATGCGGGCCGGCATCTACATGAACCTTCCGGCGGTGTTTGGCGTATTGATGGCTGTACCGCTCCTGGGAGAGAGGTTTGAGCAATATCATGTACTTGGATCGCTGATCATAATCGCGTCGATCCTGTTGTCGAGGAAAGTCAAAAAATGAGTTCAACCGGAAACCCATCGTCGCAGGGCGCAATACGCCGCCTTGAGAGGGCACAGCAAGAAGCCAGCGAGAACGCAGCCGAATTCTGGGGGCGGGCAGCCCAAGCCATCGACTGGTTCACGCCCCCGAATGTGGCATTTGATGATATTGAGGGATGGTTCCCGGACGGCAAGCTGAACACCTGCCATAATTGTCTCGACCGGCATGTGGCAGCAGGTCGCGGCGGATCCACTGCGCTGATTTACGACAGCCCGGTCACCAAGACGATCAAGCGGTACAGCTATTCCGAACTTCTCGAACAAACGGGTCGGGTGGCAGCAATGCTCAAGAACCTGGGAGTGGCGCAAGGAGATCGGGTGGTCATCTACATGCCGATGGTCCCGGAGACCGTCTTTGCCATGCTCGCCTGCGCCCGGCTCGGTGTGGTTCATTCGGTGGTGTTCGGCGGCTTTTCGCCACTCGAACTCGCCAAACGCATCGACGATGCCACGCCGAAACTTGTCCTGACCGCTTCTTGTGGGATCGAAGGCGGACGAACGATCGCTTACAAGCCATTGGTGGACGAGGCGATCGCGCTGACCTCTCACCCGGTCCAGAACGTCGTGCTCCTCCAGCGCGAACAGGTTGCCGCCACGCTAAACCCGTACCGCGATATCGATTGGATGGAACTTCGTACACGCACCATTGGCGATGAAATACCGCCCTGCGCTCCGGTAGCGGCAACCGATCCGCTGTATGTACTCTACACTTCGGGAACAACTGGCCTGCCCAAAGGCGTGGTGCGCGAGAATGGCGGAAATGCTGTGGCGCTGGCCTGGTCCATGGAAAATATCTATGGTATCGAAGTCGGTGACACGTTCTGGGCGGCTTCCGATGTCGGCTGGGTGGTCGGTCACAGCTATATTGTCTATGGACCCTTGCTCGTCGGAGCGACAACCGTCCTGTTCGAAGGCAAGCCGGTCGGGACACCCGACCCCGGGACATTCTGGCGGATCATCGCCCGTCACCACGTGAAGTCGTTCTTCACCGCGCCGACCGCAATCCGCGCCATCCGCAAGGAAGACCCTGACGGAAGGTTGCTCGGGCAGATCGGCACCGGACGATGCCAGGCAATCTTTCTGGCTGGCGAACGCGCCGATCCCGATACGATAGACTGGCTTGAACAGAACAGCGGCCTGCCCGTGATCGACCATTGGTGGCAAACAGAGCTGGGCTGGCCCGCCATCGCCACCTGCATTGGCCTGGGTGATCGACGCCGCAAGCGCGGCAGCGCCGGCTTGGCGGTGCCGGGCTATGAGTTCGCGATCCTGGACGATCACGGAAAGCCCGTTGCCGAAGGCGACAGCGGCAATGTCGTCATTCGTGCGCCGCTAGCGCCTGGGGCCTTCCGGACCCTTTGGAACAACAAGGCGGGCTATGAGAAGAATTTTGCGACTTTTCCCGGTTTCTATGAAACCGGCGATGCCGGCTATCGCGACCTCGACGGCTTTCTCCACATCATGGGGCGCACCGACGACATCATCAATGTCGCTGGTCACCGGCTTTCGACCGGTCAGATGGAACAGATCGTCGCGAGCCAGGACGGCGTTGCCGAATGTGCTGTAATTGGCGCCGATGATCCGATCAAAGGCATGATTCCGATTGCCTTTGTCTCTGCCCGCACCGGGCACGACGGCGACGAGGCTCTGGCAAGCCGCATAGTTGAAGCCGTGCGCGACGAGCTCGGCCCGCTGGCGGCTCTGAAGAAAGTCCATGTTGTGCCGCAATTGCCCAAAACCCGTTCCGGCAAGATTCTGCGCAACTTGCTGCGCAAGATCGTCAACAGCGAGCCTTTTGAAATTCCTCCCACAATTGAGGACACTTCTGTTCCCGCGGCAATTGCCACGTTAGTGGAGGCCAAGTCGGCGAAATGACTATCGCGGCAGCTCGTTTCGCGATTCAATGCCCCATTGACATGCCGCCCGATTTCGTCGGTCGCGGGGCGAGCCAGATGAGGGCCGTGGCCATTAAGAGCATGGCGGAGGTTGCCCAAAAAACGTGAATGACCGCCAGCTTGGTCGCTTCCATTTCGACCATGTTGCTTATCACCTGCCGGAACTGTGAATAGCCCCGAGTTGTCTAGACGCCCTCGGTGCTCATCATCTGCTGCCGTTCGAACTCTACGGGTGACAGCATCCCGTTCCTCACATGCTTGCGTATCGGGTTGTAGAACATCTCGATGTAATCGAACACATCCTGCCTGGCCTCGTCTCGTGAGCGATAGGTCCGTCGCCGGATGCGTTCGCGCTTGAGCAGGTTGAAGAAGCTCTCGACCACGGCGTTGTCATGGCAGTTGCCACGCCGGCTCATCGAGTGCTCCAGGTTGTGCGCCTTCAGGAACGAGGCCCAGTCCATGCTGGTAAACTGCGATCCTTGATCCGAGTGGATCAGCACGGTGTTCTTCGGCTTCCTGCGCCACACCGCCATCAGCAGTGCCTGCAGGACCAGATCGGTGATCTGGCGGTTCTGCATCGACCAGCCCACCACTCGGCGGGAGTAAAGGTCGATCA